>NZ_JBYMTL010000003.1:0-409305 GCF_057773085.1 Dietzia sp. IBK-p2-16D
GCGGCGCATCGAGACCGACGCGTCGGCCGCCTCGGCGGACGGACTGGACGGTTCTCTGGACCAGCTCCGCGCCGACGCCCTCGCCGCGCTCGCCGTCTATCCGCCTGCTGGTGGCCCGTCCGCGACCAGCCCCGGCCCCGGCTCCGGCTCCGGCCCCGGCTCCGACCCGGCCCCTGCGTCCGAGTACGACGGCATCGAACTCGGCGACGTCAGGCTCGGGGCGGACCTCCCCCGACCCACACTGGGCAACGCCGCGCGGGCAGGTCAGCCGATCCGCATCAGCGTGATCGCCTCCGCGTCCAGGGGGCTGCCCAACCGCGTCGAGTTCGTCCACGGCACGTACAGCAGCTTCGAATGGCTCTGCACGGAACTGCTCGAGGGCGACGCTGCGAGCGTGCGGTTCGAACTCATCGACCCCGCCCCCGGCGTGCTCGACTCCCCCGAGCACGCCCTGCGCTACGTGATCACTCCGGCGATGGCCGAGCGGATCCGCATGCGCGACGGCACCTGCCGACACCCGGGGTGCTCGGTTCCCGCCGAGTCCTGTGACGTGGACCATGTGATCGCGTTCAACAAGAAGGACCCTGAGCTCGGTGGGCCGACCACCGAGTGGAACCTCGTCTGCCTGTGCCGCAAACACCACCGGGAGAAGACGTTCGGGACCAATTCCTACAGGTCCGGGCCGTTGGGTGAACTCGTCATCATCACCGACACCGGACACGAACACCGCACCAGACCCAAGGGCCCTTTGGCCCGTGCCCGTGACGCCATCTGGGAACGCGAGTGGAACGCCTATGCGGACCGCATCGTCGCCGACGATGGCACACTCATCAATCCACCGGGTCAGGACAGGCACCGTCCACGCAGACGGCCGGCCTGACCGGGTCAGCAGTCGCCGACGCCCACCCATTCGGAGACGCCGTCGGTGAAGCGCTGCCGCTTCCAGATGGGCACCCCGTGCTTGAGCCGCTCGATGAGCTCCGAACACGCCGCGAACGCCTCGGCCCGATGCGGAGCCACAGCGACCACCACCACCGCGACCTCGCCCACCGGCAGCACGCCCACGCGGTGGACGGCGGACACGCGGACCGTGCGCCCGGAATCGGCCGCCGAGGTGTGCTCGGCCGCGACCTCGTCGCAGAGCCGGGCGAGAGTGTCCCGGGCGGCGTACATGCTCGGTGACGGCGGTGGCGATGTCGGCGTCGGCCACCACGTGCACCTCGACCGGCGAGAAACCGCGCTCGAAGAGCCAACCCTCGATGGCGGGGCCGGTGGTGTCCTCGCGGAGGCCGTGCGCGGCGGCGGTGGAGGAGACGACGACGGCACCGGTTCTGCCGGTATCGAGCGCCGCGGGCCCGGTGTTCGCGCGCGCCACCTCGTCGTCGTCGCCCCCGGTCGCCACCTCGGACCTACGTGTCCAGTCACCGCGTTTCCCACAAGACTTTGCAGCGAGGCGGCGGTCAGACGGGCACGCGGCCGATTTTCGAGGGTGCCGCGGGTGGTGACCTCGAGCTGCTCGAGAGCCGTACCCTCGACGGCCCGATCCAGGAGCTGATCTACCGGCCCACCCGGCTGACCACCCTGAAATGCAGACCAGGTCAGGGCTCGGAAGCCACTGACCTGGTTGCTGAGCTCCCCCAATTGGACTCGAACCAATAACCCTTCGATTAACAGTCGAATGCTCTGCCAATTGAGCTATGGGGGATCACTGCTGGCGACCGGCGGTGATGCCGGATACCGAGAACTTACCTTAGTGCGCCCCGGGCCGACGAACCAAATCGGCTGGTCAGGCGATGTCCGGAGTCGCGCCGACCGCCTGGTTCAACAAGCCGCGCCGGTACTCCTCCAGAGCCACCAGATCACCGAACAACGCCGAGTAGCCCTCGGGATCCTCCGCGGGGCTCATCCGCTGCACCTTGGACTTGAGGTCCGCGATCTGACCCGAAACCCACACCTCCTGCAGACGCGCCAGGACACCGGAGATGTAGCGGGGCAACGCCTCCTCGGACACGCGCAGTGTCTCCACCGCGAGGCTCCCGACGAACCGGCGCAGCCCGTCGTCGCCCAGCCCCTCGGAGACCTCGGCGACCCAGTTCGCGCCGCTCTTGCCGGCCGCGCACCCCCCGGCCTTCGACAGCGCCTGCGCGATCGTGGCATAGGCGGGGTGGGTGTAGCACTCCTCCGGTAGGGAGTCGAAGAGCGGCCCGGCCAGCCCCGGGTACTGTAGGGCCGCCTTCACGGCCTCCCGCTGGGGCCACAGCACCGGGTCCGCCGCGGCGGGGATGGGCACGCCCGTCGGCACCTCCGGTGTCTGCGGAGCTTCGCGGCCGCCGGCCTCGTCGTCGTCGTATCCCCCACGGCCACGACCCGCGCCGCCCCCACGCTCGGCGGCGTCCCACCCCGGTCGGGCTCCCCCGCCGGGTCCACCGGGGGCACGCTTGCGCAGCCCCGGACCCGACCCGGCCGACCGCGCACGGCCCTTCTTGCGCGCCTCCTCGCGGACGCGGCGCACCACCGTCGCAGGATCGTCCCAACCGACCCAACCGGCGAGCTGGCGGGCGTACTCGTCACGCAGCGTCGAATCGCGGATGTCGGCCACCACCGGCACCGTGCGACGCAGGGCCTCCACACGCCCCTCGGCGTGGTCGAGGTCGTAATCCTCCAGCATCGACCGGATCGCGAACTCGAACATCGGCACCCGCGCGGACACGAGATCCCGCACCGCGGCGTCACCCTTGTTCTGACGCAGGTCGCACGGATCCGTCCCCGGCGGGGCCACCGCCACGAACGTCCGGCCGGAGAACTGCTGATCACCCGAGAACGCCCGGAGCGCGGCCTTCTTGCCGGCCTCGTCGCCGTCGAAGGTGTAGATGATCTCGCCGCGGAAGTAGTTGTCGTCCAACATCAGGCGCCGCAGCGTGGACAGGTGGTCCTCGCCGAACGCGGTGCCACACGCGGCCACCGCCGTCGTGACGCCGGCCGCGTGCATGGCCATGACGTCGGTGTACCCCTCGACCACGACCGCGCGGCGCTGCGAGGCGATCTCCCGCTTGGACAGGTCCAGACCGAACAGCACCTGCGACTTCTTGTAGAGCATCGTCTCGGGCGTGTTCATGTACTTGCCCAGGGTGTCGTCCTCGAACAGCTTGCGCGCGCCGAACCCGATCACCTCACCGCCGAGGTTGCGGATGGGCCACAGCAACCGGCGGTGGAAACGGTCGATGAGGGTGCCGCGCGAGCTCGTCTTGGACAGCCCGGCCGCCTCCAGTTCCTTGGGCTCGAACCCCTGGCGCATGAGGTGCTTGCTCATGGTGTCCCAGCCGGCGGGCGCGTACCCGCAGCCGAAGTGCTGGGCCTGGGCCATGTCGAACCCGCGGTCGGTGAGGAAGGTGCGCGCCGTCTCCGCCTCCGGATCCTGCGCCAGTCGCTCGGCGTAGAACTTCTGCGCGGCCGCGTTGGCCTGCGCCAACCGGGACCGCGTGCCGCGATCGCGCTGGATGACCTGCCCGCCACCCTCGTAGGAGATGCGGTAACCCAGCCGGTCTGCCAGCTGCTCCACCGCCTCGACGAAGCTGATGTGCTCCATCTTCATGAGGAACGCGAAGACGTCGCCACCCTCACCCGTCGAGAAACAGTGGAAGTAGCCGTGCTGCGGACGCACGTGGAACGAGGGGGTCTTCTCGTCCTTGAACGGGGACAGCCCCTTGAGCGAGTCCGCGCCACCTGGTTTGAGCGCGACGTACTCGCCGACGATCTCCTCGATACGGGTGCGTTCGCGGATCGCGGCGATGTCCTGCTCCGGAATCCGCCCTGCCATGACGCCCAGAGTAGCCGCCTCCGCCGAGGACCGGCGTGCCCCCTGTTCGGGGCCGATACGCTGGGGCCATGATCGCCGCCCAACTCCTGCCCGACGCCGCCCGGCGACCCCGTTCCCGGTTCAGCCAGGCCCCGGAGACAGCCCTCGCGACGGTCGTCGCGTTCCTCGCCTGCGCGATGGTGTGGGCCGCCCCCGGCGCCTCCGCCGAGCGCCCGTCGAACCTGGCGCAACAGCTCACCGACTCCGCCGGGGTGTTGGGCGGCGACACCCGCGAGGTGGAGAGCCGGCTGGCCGAACTGCGCTCGACCGACCAGATCCAGCTGTGGGTCACGTTCGTCGACAGCTTCGACGGGATCCCGCCCGACCAGTGGGCCCGGCAGACCGCGCAACTGTCCGACCTGGGGTCCTCGGACGTCCTTCTCGCGGTGGCCGTCGAGGACGGAAGGTACTGGTTCGAGTCCGCAGACCAGCGTTCCGATCAGCGGATCGCCGACCGCGACATCGAACCGCGCCTGGCCGTAGGCGACTGGGCGGGCGCGGTGACCGGCGCCGCCGACGGGCTCGAGCGGCAGGGCTCCGGCTCGGAGATCTCGCCGTTCGCCCTGCTGGCCACCATCGCGGTAATCATCGCCCTGGTCGTGGCAGTGGTCCTGTTCTCCCGCCGGCGCCGCACCACCCGGACCGCCAAGCAGGCCGAGGACGCCCGCGAGATCCCCGGCGACGACACCGCGAGGATGTCCGCCCTGCCGGTGGAGGTGCTCGACGCCCGGGCCCGCTCCGGCCTCGCCGACGCCGATCAGTCGGTGGGCGCCTCCACCGAAGCACTCGAGACCGCCGCGGGCGAGTTCGGCGAGCTGCGGACCCGGCCGTTCCGCGCGGCCCTCGACTCGGCCAGGTCCGACGTCGCCGCCGCCCACGCGCTCGTCCAGCGACTCGACGACGACATCCCCGAGACACCCGACCAACGCAAGGCCATGCTGCTCGAGGTGGCCGCCCGCGCCGAACGCGCCGAACGCGGCCTGGAGGGGCAGTCCACGGCTTTCGCCGAGATGCGCGATCTGCTGATCAACGGCGCCGCCTCCGTCGACGCGCTCACCCGCCGCGCGGTCACCCTCCGCGCCCGGCTCCCCGAGGCCGAGAAGTCGATGGCGGACCTGCGCGAGCGGTTCCCGTCCGGCGTGCTCACCTCCATCTCCGACAACCTCTCCCTGGCCGCGGAGCTGCTCGACGCCGCGGAGGGTGAGACCGCACGCGCACGAGCGGCACTGGCCCGGCCCGTCGGCGAGCAGGGCGAGGCCGTGGACGCCATCACCTCCGCCGAGGGCGAGCTCTCCCGGGCCGAGAAGCTCGTCGACGGGGTGGACCACGCCGCCGACGACATCGCCACCGCGCGCCGCGACCTCGCTCCGCTGATCGAGGAGGTCGAGGACGAGCTCACGATGGCCTCGCGGCTGCTCGCCTCCACCGACGTCAGCGACACCTCCAGCCGGACCCTCACGCAGGTGGCCGCCGCCGCACGCGAGGCCGTCGACGAGGCCCGCCGTGACGGGCAGACCGACCCTCTGGGGACGTTCTCCCGACTCATCGACGTGGACCGCGACCTCGACGAGGCCCTTGCGGCCGCCGGGCACGAGGCCGAGGCGGCCAGCCGCGCCCGTGCCGCCCGCCGGGCCGCGATCACCCGCGCCGCCGGAGCAGTCCGTGAGGCCGACGACTTCATCGGCAGCCGCTCGTACGTGATCGGGCAGGCCGCCCGCACCCGCCTCGCGGCCGCGAAGAGCTCGCTGGCGACCGCCGAGGGCACGGTCGGGCCGGCCGCGTTCCCCGCCGCCGAGCGCGCCCTCAACCTCGCACGCGAGGCCCTGCGGCTGGCGCAGAGCGACGCCTCCCGGCCCCAGTACTCCGGGGGTTACGGAGGCTACGGCGGACGGCGCGGACCCTACGGCCGTGGCGGGTCCAGCACCGGTGCGATGGTCGGCGGCATGGTCGCGGGCGCGCTGATCCAGGGAATGCTCCGCGGCGGCGGGGGCGGCTTCGGCTCCGCCCGCGGTTTCGGCGGCGGAGGCCTGGGCGGCGGCGGTGGCTTCGGTGGCGGCGGCTTCGGTGGCGGCGGCGCGGGCGGGCGGTTCTGACCCCATGACTCGTCGGCGCAGAGCCCTCATCGCGGTGGTCGCGGTGATCGTCCTCCTCGTCGCGGCCGTCGTCGCGGTGGGCGCCTGGTACCGGCCGATGCTGCTCACCGGCACCGGGTACGCCGCCCACAACGCGTGCGCCCTGCACTACCTCGCGGGCCGCGAGGACTACGGGTCCGACCTCCCGCCCAACCCGCTCGTCCCCGTCATGCGGACGTCTGTCGACGAGCAGGCCGGGACCGCGACCGCCTCGGTGCTGGGGGTGGGCTTCCGGCAGACCGCCCACGTCTCCGAGCACGGCTGCGCCCTCGGCGACCGCGCCGCGGGAGCGCAGGGCAGTGAGCCGCCCCCGCCACTGCGCGAGGACGGCGCACAGGGTGTCCGCCTGGCCGAGGCGACCGACGCCCCGGACGAGGTCTCGTCGGCACTGGATGAGGCCGCGGCGCAGGAGGGGACGCGGGGCCTCGTCGTCGTCCATCGCGGCGAGATCCTCGGCGAGCGGTACGCCGACGGTTTCGGCCCGGACACCCGCCAGCTCGGCTGGTCCATGGCCAAGAGCGTGGCCTCCACGCTCGTCGGGCGCGCACAGGTCGAGTTCCCCGACGCCGGCCTCGACCCCGCCGCCACCGGCCTGCGCCCCGAGTGGACCGACGAACGGTCGCGGATCTCGCTGGACCACCTGCTGCGCATGACGTCCGGCCTCGACTGGGACGAGGAGTACGACCTGGGCACACCCATCACCCGGATGCTCTTCCTCGAACCGGACATGGCCGCGTTCGCCGCGTCACAGCCGACCGCCCACGCCCCCGGTGAGTTCCGTCAGTACTCGTCAGGCACGAGCAACATTCTCTGCGACCTGCTGCACGAACGCACCGGACTGGGGCCGGAGATGGCCGCGGAACTGCTCTTCCGCCCGCTGGGGATGCGCAGCGCTGTCCTCGAGGCCGACGCCTCCGGCGGATCGGTGTGCAGTTCGTACCTGTGGGCGAGCCCGCGCGACTGGGCGCGGTTCGGTCGGTTCGTGCTCGACGACGGCGAGGTGGACGGACAGCGGCTGCTGCCCGCGGGATGGATGGACTACGCCACGACCGGGGTCCCGGCGGGCGGCGAACCCGAACCGTACGGCGCCCAGTGGTGGCTGAACGAGGCCGGCGACGGCTCCCCGCCCCGGTTCGCGGAAATGCCGGCGGACGCCTTCTGGGCCTCCGGGCACGACGGGCAGTACGTCGTGGTGGTCCCCTCGGCCGACCTCGTGGTGGTCCGGACCGGCTTCTCCCCCGGCTCGAGCCTCGACGCGGTGGGCGTGGAGCGACTGGTCGGCGCGGTCGTGCGCGCGGTCGGCTGACGGGGGCCCCGAGCGCGGGCGGCGGCCGGCGGCCGCGGGGTCGGGGGCGGGGGCGAGCTGCTCAGCCCCAGGCGGCCTGGATGCCCGCGCTCGCCCGGTCGACCCGCTCGAGCCGGCTCTCCGTGTACAGGGCGATCTGGTCGACGATCACCCGCATCCGAGCGGCGTCGTCCGGGGCCGAGTCCCACAGGGGCCGCAGGACCGGGTCGAGGCCCGCGGGCGCGGACTGGGCGAGGAACTCCGCCACCCGGTGGATCCGGTCTCGCTGGCGGTCCTGACGGAGGCGGTGGCCGGGGTCGCTCATGACGTAGCGCACGGCCATCGTCTTGAGCATCACCACCTCGGCCTCGACCTCCTCCGGCACCTCGAGGTCCGCGCTGTAGCGCCCGTGCGGCTTCGCGCCGTGCACCTCGCGGGTGGCGTGGATGGCGGGCATGACGAACCGGCCGACCAGCTCACTGGTCAGGGCCTTGAGCGCGACGAACCCGGTGAAACTCTCGTCGAACGGCTGCACGGCGCGCACCACCTCGAGCGAACCGAGGCGCCCGGCCGCGCGCGCCAGCTGGTCGGCGTCCGGTCCTCGGAACTCCTCGGCACCCAGTTCGGCCAGCGCCGCGACCTCCGAGCGGTCGGACAGTGAGCGCAGGTCGAGTCGGCCGGCGACGATCGCGTCCTCGACGTCGTGCACCGAGTACGCCACGTCGTCGGAGAAGTCCATGATCTGGGCCTCGAGACACCGCGTGTCCCCGGGAGCGCCCTGCCGGATCCAGGCGAGGGTGTCCGCGTCATCGGCGTACGCGCCGAACTTCCGCGTCCCCTCCCGCGGCAGCCACGGGTACTTGGTGGCGGCGTCCAGCGCCGCGCGGGTGAGGTTCAGCCCCACCCCACGGCCGGAGGCGTCGACGACCTTGGGCTCGAGCCGCGACAGGATCCGGACGGTCTGGGCGTTGCCCTCGTAACCGCCGAACCCGCGCGCGACCTCGTCCAGCGCCCGCTCGCCGTTGTGACCGTAGGGCGGATGCCCGATGTCGTGGCTCAGCCCGGCGAGGTCCGCCAGGTCCGGGTCGCAGCCCAGTCCGGCCGCGATGCTGCGGGAGATCTGGGCGACCTCGAGCGAATGGGTGAGGCGGGTCCGCGGGGTGTCGCCGTCCCCGGGGCCGACCACCTGGGTCTTGTCCGCGAGACGGCGCAACGCGGCCGAGTGCAGAACGCGAGCACGGTCACGGTCGAACGGGCTGCGCTCGCTGGCCTTCTCCCGGGCGCGGCCGGAGCCCTCGTCGACCCGGCGCTCGGCGTCCGCGGCGTCGTACGCGTATCCCGTCATCCACTTCTCCTCCGGGCGTCACCGCCCCGTCATCCGTGCCGCGGCCGGGCCGGCTCATGCGACCCGTCCCGGGGCTCAGTCCGGGAAGTCCACATCGCTCCCGGCGATCCGGTGGTACTGGTACCAGAGCACCGCGCCCGTCTCACGGACGATGCCCATGATCTGGTTCTCCCGGGTCCAGACCGCCGGCCCGTGCCTGGTCGGCGAGGTCCACGCCTCCAACCCCGCGTCCCGCGCCATCATGCGCGAACGGTACGAGTGCGTGGGGTCACTGACCAGCACCACCGACTGGCCGCCCTGATCGCGCACGGTCTGAGCCACCGCTTCCAGACTGCCTTCGGTGTTGGTCCCCGTCTCCACCGCCAGGATCACCTCGGCGGGCACACCGAGCTGGGTCAGATAGGCCCGTCCGGAGCCGGCCTCGGTGTAGAGGTCCCCCGGCTGGTTACCGCCGACCGTGATGATCTGCGGTGCAACCCCCTCCTCGAAGAGCAGGGCCGCGTGCTCGAGCCGCGCCTGGAACACCGGGGTGGGGTTGCCGTTGTGTTGCGCGGCGCCGAGCACCACGATCGCGTCCGCCGGCGCGCGGTCGTCAACCCGCGCGACGTGCCATACCCGGAACGAGATGAATCCGGGTATGACCAGGCACAACAGCAGTGCGATGGCCAGGAGCCAGCCGACGGCCCTGGACACCGCGCGGAGCGGGGACCGGGATCTACTCACCCGACCAGTGTGCCAGGGGACTCCGTCAGCACCCGATCAGGCGCTGCGCGAGGTACCCCTCGACCTGGTCGATCGCCACGCGCTCCTGCGCCATGGTGTCGCGCTCACGGATGGTCACGGCCTGGTCCTCGAGAGTGTCGAAGTCGACCGTGATGCAGAACGGGGTGCCGATCTCGTCGTGGCGGCGGTAGCGGCGGCCGATCGCCTGCGCGTCGTCGAAGTCCACATTCCAGTTCTTGCGCAGCTGGGCCGCCAGGTCGCGGGCCTTCGGCGACAGGTCGGCGTTGCGCGACAGCGGCAGCACCGCGGCCTTGATCGGCGCGAGGCGACGGTCGAGCTTGAGCACGGTCCGGGTGTCCACCCCGCCCTTGGCGTTGGGGGCCTCGTCCTCGGTGTAGGCGTCGACGAGGAAGGCCATGAGCGCGCGGGTCAGACCGAAGCTCGGCTCGATGACGTGCGGGATGTACTTCTCGCCCGATGCCTGGTCGAAGTACTGCAGGTCCTCCCCGGAATGGGTCTGGTGCTGCGTCAGGTCGTAGTCCGTGCGGTTGGCGATCCCCATGAGCTCGCCCCACTCGTTGCCGGAGAACCCGAACTTGTACTCGAAGTCGATGGTGCCCGCCGAGTAGTGCGCGCGCTCGTCGTCCGGGACGTCGAACCGACGCAGATTCCCCGGGTCGATGCCCAGGTCCACGAACCAGTCCCAGCAGTCCTCGACCCACGCCTTGAAGTGCTCGTCGGCCTCATCGGGCTTGACGAAGTACTCGATCTCCATCTGCTCGAACTCGCGGGTGCGGAAGATGAAGTTGCCGGGGGTGATCTCGTTGCGGAACGCCTTGCCGATCTGACCGATGCCGAACGGCGGCTTGCGCCGCGCGGTGGTCATGACGTTCTTGTAGTTGACGAAGATCCCCTGCGCGGTCTCCGGGCGCAGGTAGTGCAGGCCGGTCTCGTTGTCCACCGGGCCCAGGAAGGTCTTCATCAGGCCCGAGAACAGCTGGGGCTCGGTCCACTGCCCCTTGTTCCCACAATTGGGGCAGGCGATCTCCGACATCGGGGCCTCGGAAGGATGGTCCAGCTTCTTCTTGAGAGCGTAGGCCTCCTGGAGGTGGTCCTGACGCAGCCGGGTGTGGCAGGACCGGCACTCGATGAGCGGGTCGGTGAACGTCTCGACGTGGCCGGAGGCCTCCCACACCTGGCGGGGCAGGATGATCGAGGAGTCCAGGCCCACCACGTCCTCGCGGCCGGTCACGAAGGTGCGCCACCACTGCTTCTTGATGTTGTCCTTGAGTTCCACGCCCAGGGGGCCGTAGTCCCACGCCGAGCGCGTGCCGCCGTAGATCTCGCCACACTGGTACACCAGTCCTCGGCGCTTGCAGAGGTTGACGACGGTGTCGATGACGGAAGCTGAGGCTGCCACGTCGGGGGTTCTCCCTTTGGTGAGTCGGTGGGCGGAGGTGTCGGGTGGACCACCTCGGCACGGGCCGGCGCCCGGGCACTTTCACCAGGGTATCCGGTCGGGGCCCCGGGTCTGGGATACTGGGGTCCCCTACCCGATACGGCGCCGGCGGCGACCGAGCCCATCAGCGAGCCCCGAAGGCGGAGACGATGCCAAGCGGACCCCGATCGACCGGATCCGACCCGGTCACGGACGTCCACGACGCCGACCACCGGGCCGCTCCCGTTCCCCTGCCACCCGAGCACGTGGTGTCCGCTGCGGGCGAACTCCTCCGCGCCCTGTCCGCGCCGCTGCGCATCGGGATCGTCCTGCAGCTGCGGGAGGGGCCGCGATGCGTGCACGAACTCGTCGACGCCCTGGGCGTCACCCAGCCCCTGGTGAGCCAACACCTGCGGGTCCTCAAGTCGTCCGGGGTGGTCTCCTCCCATCGGCAGGGTCGCGAGATGCGCTACGAACTGCTGGACGGACATCTCCTCAACATCGTCGAGGCGGCCGTCGGGCACGCCGGGGAGCAGTAGCGCGATGACCACTCCGGACAAACCCATCGGTGTGCGGTCGACGCGTCAACGCAGCGCGATCTCCGCCCTGCTCGACGAGTCCAAGGGATTCCGCTCAGCGCAGGACCTGCACGCCGAACTCCGCGAGCGCGGCGACACGATCGGGCTCACGACGGTGTACCGGACCCTCCAGTCGATGGCCGACGCTGAGGCGGTCGACGTGCTGCGGACCGACTCCGGCGAGCTCATCTTCCGGAAGTGCTCCGACTCGCACCACCATCATCTGGTGTGCCGCGTCTGCGGGTTCACCGTCGAGGTGGAGGAGCCGGGGGTCGAGGTCTGGGCCCACCGCGCGGGCCGGGCTCACGGGTTCACCGACGTCAGCCACACCGTCGAGCTGTTCGGGCTGTGCGCGGAGTGCGCGGGGGGCACAGCGGACCCGCCTGCCTGACGTGGTCAGTCGCGCGCGCGGGACGCCGGGCGCGGGAGCGGATCCGGCGTGGGGGGTCAGGAGCTGGTGACGCCCCCGAAGCGTCGGTCGCGCTCGGCGTACTCGAGGCACGCCGCCCACAGGTCGCGCCGGTCGAAGTCCGGGAACAGGGTGTCCTGGAAGACGAACTCGGCGTAGGCGGCCTGCCACAGCATGAAGTTGGACGTGCGCAGCTCCCCGGACGGCCGCAGGAACAGGTCCACGTCCGGCATATCCGGCTCGTCGAGGAACTGGGAGAAGTTGTCCTCCGTGAGGTCCTCGGGCGAGAGTTCGCCGGCGGCCACACGGCGGGCGAAGTCGCGGGCGGCGTCGACGATCTCGGCGCGGCCCCCGTAGTTCACGCACATCGCCAGGGTCATGACCGTGTTGTCGCGGGTGAGCTCCTCGGCCTCCTCCAGTTCCGAGATGACCGACCGCCACAGCCGGGGTCGCTGCCCCGCCCACCGCACGCGCACGCCCAGCGCGTGCATCTCATCCCGGCGCCGGCGCAGGACGTCCCGGTTGAAGCCCATGAGGAACCGCACCTCCTCGGGGCTGCGCTTCCAGTTCTCGGTGGAGAAGGCGTACGCGGACAGGTACGGGATACCCATCTCGATGCAGCCCTGGACGACGTCCATGAGCACGGCCTCGCCGCGCTTGTGCCCCTCCGTGCGGGGCAGGCCGCGCTCCTGCGCCCAGCGTCCGTTGCCGTCCATGACCAGTGCGACGTGGCGGGGCACGAACTCTGCCGGGATGGCCGGCGGGCGGGCACCCGACGCGTGCGGGGTGGGTGGCCGGACCGTGGTCGACCGCGGGGCGGGACGCTTACGAAATCTGGGTAGTCCGGGCACGGGACTCCTCTGCTCGATCGACGGGGCCGACCGTGCCGCGGTCGACCAGGGGCAGGCTGCGCAGGTCTCGTTCGAGATGCCACTGCAGGTGGGCGGCGGCGATGCCGGAGGCCTGGCGCACGACGGCGGGCGAGGACATCCCCACGGCGTCCCACTCCCCCGCCAGTAGCGCGGACAGGTGTTCGGCCACGCCGGGTGAGAGCATGGCGCATCCCTGTGGGCGGCAGTGCACGCACACGGTCCCCCCGGATGCGACGTGGAAGGCCCGGTGCGGGCCCACCACGCCGCAGCGCACGCAGCAGTCCAGGACGGGCTCCCACCCGGACGCGGACATGGCGCGCAGGAGGAACGCGTCGGCGACCAGGCCCGGCTCGCGACGGTTCTCGGCCAGGGAGCGCAGGGCGTTCACGGCGAGGCCGAGCAACCGCGGGGTGGGCGCCCCCTCCTCGCCCGCGAGACGCTCGGCGGTCTCCAGGACCACGCACCCGGAGGTGTAGGCGGGGTAGTCGGCCACCAGCGGACGCGCCAGCGACTCACGGCTACTGGCCTGGCGGATCGTTCCCAGACCACTGCGGCCACGGCCCGGGGCGATCTGTACCTCCACCACCGCGAACGGCTCGAGGCTCGCGCCCATCCGGGACCGGGTGCGGCGCACGGCCCGGGCGACGGCGCGGACCAGCCCGTGCCGCTCGGTCAGCAGGGTGACGATCCGGTCGGCTTCCCCGAGGTCGTAGGTCCGCACGACGAGGCCCGTGTCGGTGAAGGGATGCATCCGGGCCTCCTTCCGGGGCGACTTCCGGGGCGGGGCGCGCACGCGGGTGCGTGCGCACTCAGGTGTCCATTGTCCCACGGGCGAAAGCCGTGGGAGAGGCTAGAAGCCCAGGCGTCCCAGCATCTTGGGGTCGCGCTGCCACTCCTTGAGGACCTTGACGTGCAGGTCGAGGTAGACCCTGGTGCCGAGCAGTTTCTCGATGCCGGCCCGGGCGGTGGTACCGACCTCGCGCATGCGCGAGCCGCCCTTGCCGAGCACGATGGACTTCTGGCTCTGCCGTTCCACGTACACGGTGGCGTGGACGTCCACCATGTCGTCGCGCCCCTCGTGCGGGAGGATCTCCTCGATGGACACGGCGATCGAGTGGGGCAGCTCGTCACGGACACCCTCGAGGGCCGCCTCGCGGATGAGCTCGGCCATCCGGCTCTCGTCGGACTCCTCGGTGATGATGTCGTCGGGGTAGAACTGCGGTCCCTCGGGCAGCAGGGTCGCGATGACGTCGGCCACCACGTCGACCTGTTCGCCCGACGCCGCCGACACCGGGACGACCTCCGAGTCCGGTCCGAGGAACTTCGACACCGCCACGAGCTGCTCCATGACCCTCTTCTTGGAGACGGTGTCGATCTTGGTCACCAACCCGAGAACCGGGGTGGTGGGGCAGAGCTTGCGGACCTGCTCGAGGATCCACCGGTCACCGGGGCCGATGCGCTCCCCGGCAGGGATGCACAGACCGATGAGGTCGACGTCGGAGTAGGTGTCCTCCACGAGCGCGTTGAGACGCTCGCCGAGCAGGGTGCGGGGGCGGTGGAGTCCGGGGGTGTCGACCAGGATGATCTGGGCGTCCGGCCGGTGCACGATCCCGCGGATCGCGTGCCGGGTGGTCTGCGGCCGGGAGGAGGTGATGGCGATCTTCTCCCCCACGAGCGCGTTGGTCAGCGTGGACTTGCCCGTGTTGGGCCGGCCCACGAAGCTGACGAACCCGCTCCGGTAGCCCTCGGGGGTGCTCATCTGTTCTCCTCGTCGTGATCCTGGGTGTCGTCCTCGTTCGTCTCGACGGGCGTCGCCACCACCGTGACCACCTTGACCCGTCCGCGCCGGTCGTGGCCGCCCTCGGCGCGCAGGTCGAGCCCGGTGGACACGACGTGTGCCCCGGGCAGCGGGACGCGCCCGAGCTCCAGGGCGAGCAGCCCGCCCAGGGTCTCGACCTCCTCGGTCACCTCGTCGGCGAACTCGACGTCGAACAGCTCGGCCACCTCGTCCAGTCCGAGCCGGGCGGACAGGCGGTAGCGCCCGTCGCCGAGGTCCTCGACGGGCGGCACCTCGGTGGTGTCGTACTCGTCGACGATCTCCCCGACGATCTCCTCGAGGATGTCCTCGATGGAGACCAGCCCGGCGGTCCCCCCGTATTCGTCGACGAGGATCGCCAGGTGGTTGTGGTCGCGCTGCATCTCGGCCAGCAGGTCGTCGATCCGTTTGGCGTCGGGCACGAACACCGCGGGGCGCATCACGTCGGCCACCGGGGCGGCGCGCCCGTCGGGGTCGTCGAGACGGGCGACGATGTCACGCAGGTAGACCACGCCCACCACGTCGTCGGAGTTGTCCCCGTCGACCACCGGGATCCGCGAGTACCCGGACTTGACGGTGAGCCGCGCGGCCTGGCCGACGGTCTTGTCCGACTCGATCCACACCATCTCGGTGCGCGGGGTCATGACCTCGCGGGCGGTGGTGTCGCCGAGCTCGAAGACCGACTGGATCATGCGGGACTCGTCGTCGGCCACCACGCCGCGCTCGCGCGCCATGTCGACGATCTCGAGCAACTCGATCTCGGAGGCGAACGGTCCGTTGCGGAAACCCCGCCCCGGGGTGACCGCGTTGCCGACCCCCACCAGGAGGGAGGCCACCGGGCCGAGGACGAACCCGACCACGGTGAGCGCGGTCGCGGAGCTCAGGGCGATCGAGTAGGCGTGTTGGCGGCCGAGGGTGCGGGGACCGACGCCGGCAACGACGTAGGCGGCGACGGTCGTCACCACGGCGGCGACGCCGAGCGCCCAGGCCGAGGAGTCGATGACGTCGTTGAACACCACGGTGAACAGCACGGCGGCCGCCACGAGGCTGAGCAGGTGCAGCAGGACGGTGACGTTGATGTACCGCGGCCGGGTGGCAAGCATCCGCGACAGTCTGGCCGCGCCGTACCGGTTCTCCTTGGCCATCTCCTCCACCCGGGCCACCGAGACGGTGCTCAGGGCGGCGTCGAGGGCGGCGAACAGTCCGGCGACGAGGATGAGCAGCACGGCGCCGACGGCCGCGGTGATGGTCTCGTTCACGAGTCAGGCGTCCACTCTCGGGGCCTCGTCGCGGTGGTCGTACCACTCACCCAGCAGCTCGTTCTGCAGGCCGAACATCTCCCGCTCCTCGGCGGGCTCGGCGTGGTCGTACCCGAGCAGGTGCAGGCACCCGTGGACGGTGAGCAACGCGAGCTCGTGCGCGAGCGGATGGCCGGAGCTGGCTGCCTGGTCGGCGGCGAAGGCCGGGCACAGCACGATGTCGCCGAGCATCGCCGGGCCGGGCTCGGGCAGGTCGGGCCGCCCACCGGGGGTGAGCTCGTCCATGGGGAAGCTCATGACGTCGGTGGGGCCGGGCAGGTTCATCCACGTCACGTGGAGATCGGCCATCGTGTCCTTGTCGACGAGCGTGATCGACAGCTCGGCGGCGGGGTGGACGTCCATCCGGGCGATGACGAACGCGGCCACGTCGATGAGTTCTGCCTCGTCGACCTCCACGCCCGACTCGTTGGCGACCTCGATGCTCATCGGCGGCGCTGCTCCCTGTTCTTGTGGCTGGCGGGTCGGTCGCCCCGTTCGAGGCGCGCTTCGTGCTTGGCGTAGGCGTCGACGATCCGGCCCACCAGTGCGTGCCGGATGACGTCCTTCGAGGTGAGCTCGGAGAAGTGGATGTCGTCGACGCCGGTGAGGATGTCGCGGACGACCTTCAGCCCCGAGCGCTGGCCGCCGGGGAGGTCGATCTGCGTGATGTCACCGGTCACGACGATCTTCGAGCCGAAGCCGAGGCGGGTGAGGAACATCTTCATCTGTTCGGGCGTGGTGTTCTGCGCCTCGTCGAGGATGATGAACGAGTCGTTGAGGGTCCGCCCGCGCATGTACGCAAGCGGTGCCACCTCGATCACCCCGGCCGCCATGAGCTTGGGGATGGCCTCGGGGTCCATCATGTCGTGCAGCGAGTCGTACAGCGGCCGCAGGTACGGGTCGATCTTCTCGTGCAGGGTGCCGGGCAGGTACCCCAGCCGTTCGCCGGCCTCGACCGCGGGCCGGGTGAGGATGATGCGGCTGACCTCCTTGGCGCGCAGCGCGGCGACGGCCTTGGCCATCGCGAGGTAGGTCTTGCCGGTGCCGGCGGGACCCAGTCCGAACACGATCGTGTGGTCGTCGATCGCGTCGACGTACCGCTTCTGGCCGAGGGTCTTGGGCCGGATCATCCCGCCGCGGCGGGACAGGACGTCGGTGCCGAGCACCTCCTCGGGCGTGAGCGGTCCCGAGTCGGCGAGGATCTCCACGGAACGCCGCACCGAGGCGGGGGTGATCTCCACTCCCCTGCGCGCCTGGCGCAGGAGGTCGGACACGACGCGGGAGGCGCGGTCCACGTCGGGGGGATCACCGGAGATGGTCATGGTGCCGCCCCGCACGTGCAGGTCGGCGTGGAGCAGGTCCTCGAGCGCGCGGAGGTTGGCGTCGGCGGCGCCGAGCACCGCCATCGCCAGGTCGGGGTCCAGCTGGACGGCGGTGCGGGCGGTGGAGTCGCCGGAGTCCCGTCGGATGTCGTTTCCTGCGGTGCTTACGTGGATCACTTCCCGTGTCGTGGTGAGGTTGGGTCGAGTGTAGACCCCGCGGCCGACCATCTCGGAGTGAGAACGCCGAGCGCGGCGAGTGCGACGGTGGCGGCGGTGGAGGTGCGGAGCACCTCCGGGCCCAGGACGACTGGCCGGGCGCCGGCCGCCGTGAGGGCGTCGAGCTCGGCGTCGGAGACCCCGCCCTCGGGTCCGACGACGACGAGGACCCGCGCCGCCGGCGGGCCCGCGGCCACGGCGTCCGCGAAACCGGCGGCGCCGTCCTCGTGCAGGACGAGTACGCGGGCACCCGCGTCGACCTCGGAGGCGACGAGGGCGGCGAGGGCCGTGGAGTCGACGAGGTCGCCGATCTGGGGCTCCCACGCCCGCCGCGACTGCTTGGCGGCGGCGCGGGCGGCGTTGGTCCACTTAGTGCGGCCCTTGTCGACCTTGGGGCCGGTCCAACGGCTCACGCAGCGGTCGGCCTGCCACGGCACGATCCGATCGGCGCCGGCCTCGGTCGCCAACTCGACCGCCAGCTCCGACCGTTCGGACTTGGGCAGGGCCTGGACGACGGTGACCTCCGGGGTCGGGCGGGGCACGTCGACCCGGGAGACGACCTCCGCCTCGACCCTGCCGGGGCTCGTCGTCGTCACCACACAGTCCGCCACCGCACCGCGGCCGTCACCGACCCGGATGGCCTCCCCCACCCGGACCCGCAGCGCGGATCCGGCGTGCCGCCCCTCGGGCCCGTCGAGCACGATCGTCTCACCGACACCGGGGACCGTCCCGGCCCGGAACAACGACGGGGTCACGCCGCCCTCAGTGCCCGGCGACGGCGTCGCGCAGGCGGGAGAACAGGCCACCGCGGCGGGCGGTGTCCTCGTTGACGACCTCGGCGGAGTCCCCGTCGAGGCGGCGCAGCTGCTCGACGAGGTCGCGGCGCTTGCGGTCGAGCTTCTCCGGGACCACGACCTCCATGTGGACGGTGAGGTCACCGGCGCCGCCGCCGCGCACGCGGGGCATCCCGCGCCCGGTCAGCGTGACGGTGTGGCCGGGCTGGGTACCGGCCGGGATGTCGATCGTCAGCGGGTCGCCCACGACGGTCTCGAGCTCGACCTCGCCGCCGAGCATCGCGTCGACCACGGGCACGCGGACGGTGCAGTGCAGGTCCTCGCCGTCGCGGACGAACACCGGGTGGTTGCGCTCGGTGACCTCGATGTACAGGTCGCCGGCGGGACCGCCGCCGGGGCCGACCTCGCCCTGCCCGGACAGGCGGATGCGCATGCCGCCGCCGACACCGGCCGGGATCTTGGCCGAGACGGTGCGGCGCTTGCGGACGCGGCCCTGGCCGGTGCACTCGCCGCACGGGTCGGTGATGATCTCCCCGGTTCCGGCGCAGGTGGGGCACGGGCGGCTGGTCATGATGTTGCCGAGCAGCGAACGCTGGACGGACTGGATCTCGCCCTGGCCCTGACACATGCCACAGGTGGCCGGCGGCGCGTCGGTGGCCGAGCCCTTGCCGTGGCACTTCTCGCACAGCACGGCGGTGTCCACCTGGATCTCCTTGGTGACGCCGGTGGCGCACTCGTCCAGTCCCAGGGTCACGCGGATGAGCGCGTCCGAGCCGGGCTGCACGCGGCTGCGGGGACCGCGGCCACCTCCGCCTCCCCCGTTGCCGCCGAAGAACGCCTCGAACACGTCGCCCAGGCCTCCGCTGCCGAAGCCACCACCGAAGCCGCCGCCGTAGCCGGCGCCCGGCGAGGAATCCAGCGGGTCCCCGCCCATGTCGACGATCCGGCGCTTCTCGGGATCGGTGAGGACCTCGTAGATCGCGGTGATCTCGGTGAACTTCTCACGCGCCTCGTCCGACGGGTTGACGTCGGGGTGGAACTCCCGGGCGAGCTTGCGGTAGGCGCGCTTGATCTCGGATTCCGAGGCACCCCTATCGACCCCGAGGGTCCCGTAGTAGTCGCGTGACACGTCTGGCCTTTCGTAGAGAGGAAGATCTGGCTCCGGCAAGGAGCGTACGGACGTCAGCGCCCGGTGATGAGCTCGCCCACGTAGTGGGCAACAGCGGCGACCGAGGCGATTGTTCCCGGGTAGTCCATCCGTGTGGGCCCGAGCACCCCCATCCCGCCGAATGTCTGGCCCTCCGCCCCGTACTGGGAGGAGACCACCGAGGCGCCGCGGATCTCGGCGGCCTGGGTCTCCGCACCGATCTGGACGGTGACGCCACCCGGCCCTCCCCGGCCCACCGAGTGGGCCGCGGTGAGCAGGCGCAGGATGACGACCTGCTCCTCGAGCGCCTCGAGGACCGAGCGCAGGGAACCGTCGAAGTCGGCTGCCGAACGGGTGAGGTTGGCCGTCCCGCCCAGGACGATCCGGTCGTCGGGGTGTTCGACGAGCGTGTCGACCAGGACCGTGACGCAGCGCTCGACCGCGTCGCGGATCTCGGGGCGGGCCCGCTCACCGGTGGCGGCCAGCGCGTCGGAGGCGTCGGGCAGACGCTTGTCGGCGACCGCCTCGGACAGCAGGGTCCGCAGCTGACCGAGGTGATCGTCGGTCAGCGGCGCGGCGAGCTCGACCGTCCGCTGGTCGACGCGACCGGTGTCGGTGATGAGGACGAGCAGCAGCCGGGTGGGGCTCAGACTCACCACCTCGAGGTGGCGCACCGTGGAGCGACCCAGGACCGGGTACTGGACGACGGCAACCTGACGGGTGAGCTGGGACAGCAACCTCGCGGCCCGCCGGAGGACGTCGTCGAGGTCGACGGCGCCCTCGAGGAAGACCTGGATCGCCCTTCGCTGCGCGCGGGACAGCGGGGTGATCTCCTCGATGGAGTCGACGAAGTGCCGGTACCCCTTCTCCGTGGGGACACGGCCGGAACTGGTGTGGGGTTGGACGATGAACCCCTCGGCCTCGAGCACGGCCATGTCGTTGCGGATGGTCGCGCTGGACACACCCAGCGAGTGGCGATCCACGAGGGCCTTGGAGCCCACCGGCTCGTGGGAGGCGATGTAGTCGGACACGATCGCGCGTAGGACATCGGTCCTACGATCGGCCGTACTCGACATGTCCGCTCCTCCCCGCCGTCGTCAGTGACTTTCGATTCTAGGCGAGTTCCCGCCGACCGCGGTTCAGACGAGGACGTCGCGGACCACACCGTCGGCCAACAACCGGCCCGCGTCGGTCAGCGCGTACCCGGGACCCGCGGGATCGCCCGCGGCCCGGCGCCGGAGGAGTCCGGCCGTCACCTGGGTGTCGGCGCGGGACCGCTCGTCGGGGGTGAAGGCGCTGTCGCCGAGCCCCTCGGCGAGGCGCAGTCCGGTCATGATGCGCTCGATGTGTCGGTCCTCGCCGGTGAGGAGTTCTCCGCCGCCCACGGGTAGCCGGCCTGCATCGCACTCGGCGGCGTAGCGGGCGGGGTGTTTGACGTTCCACCACCGCGCGCCGGCCACGTGCGAGTGCGCGCCCGGTCCGATGCCCCACCAGTCACCGCCACGCCAATACCCCATGTTGTGGCGGCAGTACCCGGACTCCGCGGTGGCGAAATTGGAGACCTCGTACCAGTGGAACCCGGCGCGGGCGAGACGCTCCGCGACCTGCTCGTAGCGGTCTGCCAGGACGTCGTCGACCGTTCCCGGCATCTCGCCGCGACGGATCCGGCGGGCCAGCGCGGTGCCGTCCTCCACGATCAGCGAGTAGGCCGAGACGTGGTCCACCCCGGCGTCGACGACGGCGTCGAGTGTCCGTGCCAGATCGTCGTCCGTCTCGCCGGGCGTGCCGTAGATGACGTCGAGGTTCACGTGCTCGAACCCGGCCCGCAGGGCCTCGGCCACCGCTTCCTGCGGACGTCCGGGGGTGTGGGTCCGGTCCAGGATGCGCAGGACGTGCGCCGCGGTCGACTGCATTCCGAGGGAGATGCGGGTGAACCCGCCCTCCCGCAGCCGGGCGAAGAACTCCGGCGAGGTGGACTCCGGATTGCTCTCCGTGGTCACCTCCGCCCCGGGTGCCAGCCCGAAGGTCGAGTCGATGCGCCCGAGCAGCCCCACGAGGACGTCCGCGCCGACCAGCGACGGGGTGCCGCCACCGATGAAGACGGTGTCGACCTGTGGGGGCGTCCCCGTCGCGGCGAGGGCCTGCGCGGCGCGGTCGATCTCGATGGCCGCGGCCCGCTCCCAGTCCACCGGGGAGGTCGCCGAGCCGAGTTCACCGGCGGTGTACGTGTTGAAGTCGCAGTAGCCGCACCGCGTGGAGCAGAACGGTACGTGGAGGTAGATACCGAAGGGGGCCCGCGGATCCCGGGCCGGGGGCGCGCTCGCCAGTGTGGCGGGGTCGTGGGGCGCGGTGGTCACACCTGACCGGTCTGGGTGTCCGATGCGGTCTCATCTCCAGTCGGATCCGGGGTGGGCAGCGTCTCGACGGGCGGGGTCGGCGTCGCCGAGAACTCGTCGTCGCCAAGGACTGTAGCGGCGGGCGCGCTGTAGGTGGGCACCCGGCCGACGTCATCGGGGGTACCCGGTCCCGCCGGCGTGGACCCCGCCGGCGCGGACCCCGTGGGCTTGGAGCCCGAGGGTGTGGAGCCAGTCGGCTTCGCCGCCCGCTTCTTCGCGGCCGCCTTCTTGGCCGGCGCCTTCGTCGCGGCCGCCTTCTTCGCCGGCGCCTTCGTCGCGGTTGTCTTCTTGGCCGGCGCCTTCTTCGCGGCCGCCTTCTTGGCCGGCGCCTTCGTCGCGGCCGCCTTCTTCGCCGGAGATTTCTTCGCCGGGGCCGTTGAGCCGGACGTGGCGGCGGCGGGCTGCGGCACGACGCCCGCGACGTCGCCGGCACCGTCCTGCGCGACCACCTCCGTCGAGGTGTTCTCGCGTGTGGCCACCGCCGTGGACTTCGACCCTGACTTCGCGGCATCCTTCGAGGCCTGGCGGGCGGCACTGCGCTGGTCCTTGCGCTGCTGCGCCAACTCCCCCGCCGACTTCCGCGTGGCGGAGGGGATACCGCTCTTCTCCCGCTCCTCCGCCGCGACGACGAACTCCGCCAGCGCGTCCTCGACCGCGTTCGCCAGTGGCCAGGGATCCGGGACGAGGTCCCGGCATCCGATGAACCCGAAGTGCAGGCTGCCGTCCAACGACATCACGGTGCAGTTGAGCCCCGCGCCGTGGAAGACCGGGCCCAGGGGCAGCATCTTCTCGATCTTGGCGCCGAGGAAGTACAGCGGGAAGTTGGGGCCGGGCACGTTCGAGATGACGAGATTGTGCACCACGGGGTGGCGCTCGGAGAGCCGTAGGCGCGAGTACATCCGGACCGCGGAGCCGAACACCGACGGCGCCGCGAACTGCGCCCAGTCGGTGAGGAGGTTGGCGTCCAGTGCGTCGGTGTGGTCCTTGGCGACGGTATTGGCGTCGCGGATGGCCTCAAGCCGGCCGACCGGGTCGTCGATGTCGGTGGCCAGCGACATGAACATGCCCGACACGCGGTTCGTACCCGGGCGGGACTCCGCGGCGTGTACGGACATCGGCACCATGGCGATCAACGGTTTACGCGGCAGCGCGTCCTGGTCGTCGAGGTACTTGCGCAGGGCGGTCGAGCAGACGGCGAGCACCACGTCGTTGACCGTGGTTCCGAACGCGTTTTTGACCCGCTTGATGTCCGCCAGGTCCACGCTCGCGTAGGAGATCGACCGGTGCCCGGTGATCGTGCGGTTGAACGGGGTCCGCGGGGCGGTGAACGGCGCGGGCATCGCCAGTCCCTTGCGGGCGCGGTTGATCCAGGACGGCAGCACCCCGACCGTCCCGGGCAACAGCGAGGCCAGCCTCCACGGCGTGGCCAGCCGCGACAACGCACCCCCCACTGCGAGCTCCAGGGCACCGGACCCACCGGCGGTCTCCTCGACCAGTTCCTGGTCGAGCTCCGGCTCGTCCGGGGTGAGGGTGCACAGCTGCGAGAGCATGTTGGCGCCGGTGACGCCGTCGACGGTCGAGTGGTGCATCTTGGCGAAGACCGCGACCCGGCCGTCCGGCAGTCCCTCGATGACGTACATCTGCCACAGCGGCATGGACCGGTCGATCGGCTGGCTGGCCAGATGCGCGCACAGCTCGGCGAGCTCGTGGTCCCCGCCGGGCTCCGGGATGCCGATGCGGTGGAGGTGGTGATCGATATCGAAGTCCTCGGCCTCGACCCACACCGGATGGTCCACGTTGAGAAGCGAGTCGTGCAGCTTGCGCCGGAACGGCGGCATCGCCGTGATCCGGCGATGCAGCTCGGTCCGTAGGGCGTCGTAGGAGTACCCGCCCGCCATCTCGGACACGTCCAGGACGATCAACCCGCACACGTGCAGGAGCTGGGACCTGGTCTCGAAGTAGAGGAAGCTGGCATCGAGCCCACTCAAGCGCTGCATGCCGAGGAGTGTACGTCCGGGGAGCACTCTGCGGAGGTCGTTGCACTTCCGTGGTGACCGCGGGAGAAACAGCCCGGAAAAAGGGGGTCAGAGCACCTCGACGAGGAGCCACGCGATCACGACGAGCGCGATCAGCAGGACCAGGGCGAGTGTCACACGCGACCGGGGCATCAACGGACCTCCTTCCCGGTCTCGGCGGCTCCCGGGGCGACGAGCGCCCGGAACCTGTGGACGAGTATGTCCGCGACCTTCTCGACCGCCACCGCGGCGACGAGGAACAGCGGGATCCCCATCGCCAGCAGGATGACCACCTGCAACGGGAACGGCAGGGTGGCGAGCCACAGCTCGACCCTGTCCCAGAACTGCAGGAACGCCGTCACCTGGGGATCCTACGACCGCCCGGCGGTGGCGGCGCCGCGGCCTCCCACCACCGAGGAGTCGAGCCCGCGACGACGCAGCAGCGCGGCGGAGCTCGGTTCCGCCCCCCGCATCCGACGATAGGCGTCGAGGAAGTCGATGGCCCCTCCCCTGGAGAGCACCTCCCGGCGCATCTGCTCGCCCGAGGACCGCTGCAGTCCCCCGCGTTCGACGAACCACTCGGCTGCGTCGGCGTCCAGCACCTCGGCCCAGAAGTAGGAGTAGTAGGCAGCGGAGTAGCCACCGGCGAAGATGTGCTGGAAGTACCGGGACCGGTAGCGCGGTTCGATGCCCGGCACGTCGAGCCCCGCGTCGGCGAGGACGCGGGCCTCGAACGCGTCGACGTCGGTGACGGCCTCGGCCTCCTCCGGCGACAGCGAGTGCCACGCGAGGTCCAGCAGGGCGGCGGCGAGGTACTCGACGGTGGCCTGGCCCTCACCGAAGCGCTCGGCCTCCCGCATCCGCTCGACGAGGTCCCCGGCGATCGGCTCCCCCGTCTCCACGTGGTGGGCGTAGTGCGCGAGCATCTCCGGTCGACGCGCCCACATCTCGTTGACCTGGGACGGGAACTCGACGAAGTCGCGGGGTACCGACGTGCCGGAGAACACGGGGTACTCCACGTCGGACAACAGCCCGTGCAGGGCGTGGCCGAACTCGTGGAACATCGTGGTGACCTCGTCCATCGTCAGCAGCGTGGGCTGCCCCGCGGCGGGACGGGCCAGGTTCATGACGTTGACGACGACCGGCCGCGAGTCCAGGAGACGGGACTGGTCGCGCAGTGAGCTCATCCACGCCCCGCCGCGCTTGGTCGGGCGGGCGTAGTAGTCCAGCAGCAGGAGGCCGACGCCGGCGTCACGCTCGGCCCGCTCGTCGTCGAAGACCTCGATCACCCGGACGTCCGGAAGGAACCCACTCAGGTCCGGCCGCTCGGAGAAGCGCAGCCCGTACAGCTCGGAGGCCGCGTGCATCACCCCGTCCCGCAGCACCCGCTCCAGCTCGAAGTAGGGACGGACGGTGGCGTCGTCCACCTGGAACCGCTCGGCCCGCAACTGCTCGGACGCCCACGCCCAGTCGGCCGGGTTCAGCTCACGATCGTCGCCGCCGAGCAGGTCCTTGGCCTCGTTCCGGGCGTTGGTGACGGCGGCGTCGACCACGTCGAGCAGCAGCCCCCGCGCCGCCTCGGGCGACCCGGCGGTCTCCACCGCGAGGACGTGCTCCGCGTGGCACCCCAGACCGAGCAACCGTGCGCGCTCGGCGCGCAGGCGGACGATCTCCAGCACGATCGGGGTGTTGTCGTGGCCCGGCGTCGCGCCCCGGCCGAGGGAGGCCTCCATGACGCGGTGGCGCAGACCCGCGTGGCCCAGCAGCGCGGTGATCGGCTGCACGGTGGGCAGCCCCAGCGGGATCAGCCAGCCCTCACGCCCCGCCGCGGCGGCGGCCGCGGCGAGCGTGGACCGCATCGACTCCGGCAGACCCGTGAGTTCGGCCTCGTCGGTCACGGGGACGGCCAACTCGGTCGTGGAGGCCAGCAGGTTCTCGCCGAACTCCGTGGTCAGTTCGGCCAGCCGGGTGTCGATCGCGGTGAGCCGGGCGCGCCCGGCATCGTCGAGCGCGGCGCCCGCACGTAGCAGGTCGCGGTGGTGCCGGCGGACGAGTCGCTCCGTCTCGTCGTCGACGGTCAACTCCCCCGCCTCGAGCGCCGCGTGGAGGGCCTCCACGCGGCTGTACAGGACGGGGTTCGTCATCACGGCCGAGTGGTGCGCGGCCAGGAGCGGCGAGACGACCCGGTCGACGTCGAGGCGGGCGGGCGTCGCGTCCGGGCCGAGCAGCCCGTAGAACACCGACAGGACCCGGTTCAGGGCGAGTCCCGAGCGCTCGAGAGCGACCACGGTGTTGTCCACCGTCGGCGGCTCCGGGTTGGCGACGATCGCGGCGACCTCGGCCGCGTGGTCGTCGATCGCGGTCCGGATGGCCGGCTCCAGATCCTCGTCCCGGACGGCCGCGAAGTCCGGCAGGCCGTACGGCAACGGCGACTCGTCGAGCAGCGGGTGTGGGGAGGTCTCGGGGCTCGGGAGGGTCATACCGGGAGTCTACGTCCGCTCTCGGAGGCGCCGACGCCCGCCGGTGCGGCCCGACGTCACAGCCACTGTGACGCGGTGTCCCACGCCAGCCGGACCGCCAGGATGCTGATGACCACGAGGAACACGGTCCGGATGAACTCGTTGCCGTGACGCATCGCCATCCGCGCCCCGATGAACCCCCCGGCCAGGTTGGCCACCGCCATGCACCCACCGATGATCCACAACAGCTCGCCGTGGATGCCGAACACCAGGATCGAGGCGATGTTCGTGGTGAGGTTGGCGAGCTTGGCCGCCACGGTGCCCTGGAGGAACCCGAACCCGAGGAACGCGACGATCGCGATGACGAAGAACGACCCCGTTCCCGGGCCCAGCACCCCGTCGTAGAAGCCGATCACCCCGCCGATGAGCGCCGAGCGCCAGGTCCGCGCCCAGCCGGTGTGACGCTCCTCGTGGACCCGCCCCATGGTCGGCTTGACGTAGGTGTAGGCGCCCACCGCCACGACGGCCACCAGGACGATCGGCGTGAGGAGCTCCTTGGGGATGAACCGGGCCACCGAGGACCCGGCCGCGGACCCCGCGAAGGCCGCCACCACCAGCGGGAGCACCATCGCCACCGGCACGCGGATCCTCCGGAGATAGGTCAGCGTCGCGACCAGGGTGCCGGCGACCGAGGAGAGCTTGTTGGTGCCGAGGATCTCCGGGGTCGAGGCGTCGGCCGGCAGCGCGATGACGAGCGCCGGCAACTGGATGAGTCCTCCCCCGCCGACCACCGAGTCCACCCAGCCGGCGACGAACGCCGCCAGGACCAGCGCGGCGAGCACCCACACGGACACACCGACCGCGGGGGACGCGGCGACGGCCGCGAATGACGAAGGCATGGCGATCACTGTGCTGTAATCGGTTTGTGTATATCAACCCTTACGGGGCCGATCCGGTCACCCTGGCCGCCGACCTGGCCAATCGCCGCCCCCGCACCACCCGCGAACTGGTGGATCGCTGCCGTGAGGCGGGGGTGACCATCGATCGGGCCGCCTCGGACGCGGACCTGGCGGAGGTCGGCGACTTCCTCGACGCATGGCTCGTCGTCGTCGACACCCCCGCTCCGCACGGGCGCGCCGACGCCCTCAACGCCCTGCTGGCCGAACACTCGGCGCCGCCGCGTCTCACCGACCACGACGGGCACTGGCACGTGCACTACCGCGCCGACGACGTCTCGTTCGCCCGCCTGCTCACCGCCATGTTCTCGGTGGGCACCGCCCTGCACCTGACCTCGCGGGGGATCGACCGGCTCGCGCGGTGCGCGGCGGACGACTGCGACGCCGTCTTCGCCGACACCACCCGAAACGGGCGCAAGACCTACTGCTCGACGCGGTGCACCAACCGCTGCGCCGTACGCCGGCACCGCGCGCGGACGTGAGCCCCCGCCGCCCGGGCGGATCGCACCCGCGCGGCGGCCGGGCCTACTTCTTGTCCGCGCTCGAATCCGCCGACAGGGCCGCGACGAAGGCCTCCTGCGGCACGTCCACCCGACCGATGGACTTCATGCGCTTCTTGCCCTCCTTCTGCTTTTCCAGCAGCTTGCGCTTACGGCTGATGTCGCCGCCGTAGCACTTGGAGAGCACGTCCTTGCGGATCGCGCGGATGTTCTCACGGGAGATGATCTTCGCGCCGATCGCCGCCTGGATCGGGACCTCGTACTGCTGGCGCGGGATGAGCTCCTTGAGCTTGCCCGTCATCTTGTTGCCGTAGGCCTGCGCGTAGTCCCGGTGCACGATCGCCGAGAACGCGTCCACCGCCTCGCCCTGGAGCAGGATGTCGACCTTGACCAGGTCCGCCGCCTGCTCGCCGGCCTCCTCGTAGTCCATCGACGCGTAGCCCTTGGTGCGGGACTTCAGCGAGTCGAAGAAGTCGAAGATGATCTCGCCCATCGGCATGACGTAGCGCAGCTCGACACGGGTCTCGGACAGGTAGTCCATGCCCTTCATCTCGCCGCGCTTGGACTGGCACAGCTCCATGACCGTGCCCACGTACTCGCTGGGGACGATGATGGTGCACTTGACGATCGGCTCGAAGATCTCGCGGTGCTTGCCCTCGGGCCAGTACGACGGGTTGGTGACCTGGTGCTCGGAGCCGTCCTCCGCGACCACGCGGTACACCACGTTCGGCGCGGTGGAGATGAGGTCGAGGTTGAACTCGCGCTCCAGCCGGTCCCGGGTGATCTCCATGTGCAGCAGTCCGAGGAAGCCGCACCGGAAGCCGAAGCCCAGCGCGACGGAGGTCTCCGGCTCGTAGTCCAACGACGCGTCGTTGAGCTGCAGCTTGTCGAGCGCGTCACGCAGCACCGGGTAGTCGGACCCGTCGATCGGGTACAGGCCGGAGAAGACCATCGGGTTGGGTTCGGCGTACCCCGCCAGCGGCTCCTCCGCCCCACCGCGGGCGCTGGTGATCGTGTCGCCGACCTTGGACTGACGGACGTCCTTGACGCCGGTGATCAGGTAGCCGACCTCGCCCGGTCCGAGCCCCTTCGTGGCCTTGGGCTCCGGCGAGATGATGCCGACCTCGAGCGCCTCGTGGGTCGAGCCGGTCGACATCATCTTGACCTTCTCACGCGGGGTGAGGGTGCCGTCGAACACGCGCACGTAGGTCACGACGCCGCGGTAGGTGTCGTACACCGAGTCGAAGATCATCGCGCGCGCCGGGGCGTCCGGATCGCCCACCGGCGCGGGGACCTTCTCGCACACCCTGTCCAGCAGCGCCTCGACGCCCATGCCGGTCTTGCCCGACACCCGCAGCACGTCGTCCGGCTCGCACCCCACGATGTGGGAGATCTCCTCGGCGAACCGGTCCGGGTCGGCGGCCGGCAGGTCGATCTTGTTGAGCACGGGGATGATCTCGAGGTCGTTCTCCATGGCCAGATAGAGGTTGGCCAGGGTTTGCGCCTCGATCCCCTGCGCGGCATCGACCAGCAGGATCGCGCCCTCACACGCCTCGAGCGCGCGGGAGACCTCGTAGGTGAAGTCCACGTGGCCCGGGGTGTCGATCATGTGCAGGACGATCTCCTCGCCCTCGTGCGCACCGGAACGGGGCACCCACGGCAGGCGCACGTTCTGCGCCTTGATGGTGATGCCGCGCTCGCGCTCGATGTCCATGCGGTCGAGGTACTGGGCGCGCATCAGCCGCTCCTCGACCACACCGGTGAGCTGCAGCATGCGGTCGGCGAGCGTCGACTTGCCGTGGTCGATGTGGGCGATGATGCAGAAGTTCCTGATCCTGGCGGGATCGGTGAACGTCGTCTCTGCGAAGTTGGGAATCTCGATCACTCCTCGGGCGGGCCCGGGCGTGGCTGGGTACGGTCCGACCGGGCGATCACCCCATTGTCACACGCTCGTGGCGCGAACACCCATCACGTACCGGCCCGTGGGGATCGCGTCCACGGCGCCCTCGTCGAGGAACCGAGCGGTGGAGGCGGTCATGGCTTGAATGTTGGCTGCCATTCGGGCGTCGTCACCGGGAGCGCCGAAGAACACCCCGAGATCGGTCGCGGCCTCGACGGGGAACACCTCCTCGACGATCGCGGCGATCTGCGGGGCGTCGTCGGTGAGCGCCCGCACCACCACGTGCTGGATGTACCCGGAAGTCGACTGGGTCTCGATCGCGACCTCGGTGTGCTCCTCGAGCCAGGTGTGCAGCCACTGCTCGCGCCCGATCCGGTCCGGTCGGCGCAGGAACGCCATCTGGGCCATGCCCTCGCACCGCTCGCCCTCCGTGGGGTCCGCGACGGGCAGCGGCTCGGACGCGGTCACCGACCACGCGGAGACGGGCCCGATCGCGCGCAGGCCGTCCAGCAGGTCCGCCAGGGCCGTCGCCGAGGCGACCGGTACGCGTGCCCGGACCACCGCGAGCACGGGCCGCTCCGTGACCTGCACGCTGATGAGGGCTCCCGCCACCGCCTCGTCACGCACGTTGACCACGTACTGCTGCACCCCGAGCGCGGCCAGCGGCCCCTCGACGGCCTCGCCGATCCGCGACCGCAACCGCGCCGGGTCCGCGTCGACCGCGTCCGGACCCTCTGACCACACCACCGCGCACACCATGTCCATAAGAACCGATCTTAATCCCGGCCGGACGGGGGTACGTCGTTATCCTGATCCCCATGGCTATCGACTGGGCCCGGGTGGGTCGAACGGCGGTGCGGGTGGGCCGCAGGTACGGACCGACCGTCGCGCGCGAGGTGCGCCGACGCCTGGACGACGGTGGGGCCTCCCCCGCCCTGTCCCGGAAGATCACCGAGGGCCGTCCCGCCACCACCGTCACGGCTCCCACCTCGAGCCGGGCCCGCAGGATCGCCTACACGCCTGACCTCGACGGCCAGGCCGACCCCGGCGAGATCGTGTGGACCTGGGTCGAGTTCGAGGAGAACGACGGCCGCGGCAAGGACCGGCCGGTCCTGGTGGTGGGACGCGACGGTGACCGTCTCCTCGGCCTCCAGCTCTCCTCGCAGGACTCCCGGGACGACGACGAGGGATGGCTCGGGCTCGGATCGGGCCCCTGGGACTCCGAGGGTCGACCGAGCTGGGTACGCCTCGACCGCGTGCTGGACGTCCCCGAGCAGGGCATCCGACGCGAGGGCGCGATCTGCCCGCGGTCGAAGTTCGACGCGGTAGCCGATCGGCTCCGCGCCGACTACGGCTGGCGCTGACCAAAGCCGGTGCCGACCACCGGCAGAGCGGACTAGGGCTGGGGCCGGCGCCGATAGTCACGGGCCGAGAGCCCGAGGGTGGACCGGAAGTCCGCCGCCAGGTGCGACTGGTCGGCGTACCCGAGTTCGGCGGCGACACGCGCAACGGTCAGCCCGGGGTCCTCGCGCAGGCGCAGTGCCGCCTCCTGCAGTCGGTACCGTCTGATGATCCGGAGCGGCGACAGCCCGATGTACTCCTTCGCCAGCCGCTGCAGCGCCCGGGTGGACAAGCCCATCTCGCGGGCCAGATGCTCCACCCCGACGATCCCCGGAGTCGATTCGACGATCTCGATCATCCGGTCGGTGAGCCCCGCCCCCTCGGCGATCGGCTCCGCACGACACGAGACCCCGGCCCACCAGTCCGACATCACCCGCGCGGCCTCCCCGCTGTCGCCCGCGTTCATGTACTCGGCGACCCCTGCCGCCAGGGCGGGGTCGGGGAAGTCGACCTCGTGGTCCACGATCCCGGCGGGGGCGAACCCGAGCGCGGCCAGCCCCGCGGACCGCAGCAGCACCCCGAACGCCCATCCCCGGCCCGCCAGTTCCCGCGCGGAGGCCGCCGTGGTCGGCCCGGACAGAGTGATCCCCTCCGGCCCCACGACGAGGTTCGAGGCCGGGAACGGCAGGACCGACTGCGTGGACACCATCCCGTCCGGCAGGTCCCACCGCGCGACCCAGTACCAACGCGCCAGGTGCGCCGACCCCGCCGGCACCTCCCGGCGATGGAAGCTCGGGAGCGCGTCGGGGAAGAGAATGCCCCGCGCGTCGTCGAGATCACCCATCCCGTGCCCCGATCCGTCAGTAAACCGTCCGTCGCAAATCTACAAGTCGGCACGGGGTTCACGCTCCTAATGTCGGCTCCATGACCACACCGAACGAACCGGCCGGCGCGACCGGCGAGTACACGACCGACGGGGTCCCGCACGGACGGACCAGCCTGACCCCGTTCCTGGCACTGCGTGATCCCGCCGGGGCGCTCCGCTTCTACTCCGAGGCGTTCGGGGCGACGATCTGCGGGGTGACCGAGATGGGCGGGACCGTCGTCCACGCCGAACTCGACTTCGGCCACGGCCGACTCCAGCTCGGCGGCGTCGGTGCAGCGTACGGTCTCGTCCCCATGCCCGACGGCGACGACGACTGCTACTCGCTGGGGCTCTACTGCAGCGACGTCGACGGCGTCGTGGCCAGGGCGGTCGCGCTCGGCGCGGCGATCCGCGAGGAGACCACGACGTTCGTCTCCGGTGATCGCTACGCGTCTCTCCGCGATCCGTTCGGCGTGCGCTGGTCCGTCATGACCCGGGTCGAGGATCTCTCCGACACGGAGAGTGATCGACGGGTGGCAGAATGGGCCGCGTCGCAGTAGCAGCACCAACGTCGTCGTACGTTTTGGCCGGTGACACCCCCGCTGGTAAAGTGGGCCGTCGGTGTCCACCGGAGCACGTTGTGCACGTGTCCGCGCGGACGAGACGACAAGACATCCGATCGGCGGGATCCCCTCGTGGAGCCGTCGACACACGACAAAAAGGTGTGACGAGTGGCCAACATCAAGTCCCAGATCAAGCGGAACCTCACCAACGAGCGCAACCGCCTCCGTAACCAGTCGACCAAGTCGGGCCTGCGTTCCGCGATCCGCAACCTGCGTGAGGCCACCGCGGCCGGCGACAAGGAAAAGGCCGGCGCCCTGCTCGTCGCCACCTCGCGTCAGCTCGACAAGGCCGCCAGCAAGGGTGTCATCCACCCGAACCAGGCCGCCAACAAGAAGTCGGCGCTCACCAAGGCCGTCAACAGCCTCTGAGAACCCCGGTTCCTCCCCTGACCGGGAGGTACCCAGCCCCGCGTCCGCCGTACTGACGTGATGTGGCTCCGAGGGCCCACCCGCACCGCGTGCGAGGTGGGCCCTCGTCGTATGTGCGGCCCGCGCGGCCCGACGTGGTCCCCGCCTCCGGCGGTAGACGGACGGGCCCGGTCAGCCGGCCGACGCCAGTGACCCGACCGCGCGGACGGCCCGCTCGAGCGCGTAGGACGTGTCCTCCGCCTGTCCCTTGACCTCGCCGTTGAGCCGGGCGACGATCTGCAACGCGCTGCCGAGAGTATCGATCGACCAGAACCGGGTCTGGGCGGTCACCTTCTTGACCTTCCAGGGCGGCAGGCCCTGTCGGGCCAGATCCGCCGGCGGCACTCCCCGCTGGGTGCCGACCAGGGCGACGGAGTTCACCGCGTCCGCCAGGGCATCGGCGAGCACGACGTGCGGGACCCCGGTGTGCATGGCCCACTCAAGCGCCTCGATCGCACCGGCCACGTCCCCGGTGACCGCGCGTTCGGCCACGGTGAAGCCGCTGACCCCCACGACTCCCGAGTGGTAGCGCCGCACCGCCTCGACGTCGACCTTGCCGCCGGTGTCGGCCACGAGTTGACCGCACGCCGACGCCAATTGCCGCAGGTCGGTTCCCACCGCCTCCACCAGGGCTTCACACGCCTCGGGGGCGACCCGCACGCCGAGAGTCCGGAACTCTGCGCGGACGAACCCGACCACGTCCATGTGTCGGGTGAGCTTGCCCGCCGCGTGCTCCTCGGCCCCCGCCTTGCGCAGGTCCGCCACCAGCGCCTTGGCCCGGCCACCGCCCGTGTGCTGGACGACCAGGACCGTCTCGGGGGGCAGATCGCGGGCCGCGCCGAGGACCGCGGACTGGGCGTCCTTGCCCAGTTCCGCCGCACCCGTGATCACCACGACGCGGGCCTCACCGAACAGGGACGGCGAGAGCAACTCGAACAGCTGCGGAGCGGTGACCTCGGGCCCACCGAGCCTGGAGACCACCGGCGGGTCCTGCCCGGTGGGGGTCGAGGCCCGCACCGTCGAGACGATGCCCGTGGTGGCGCGTTCGGTGAGGAACTCGTCCTCGCCCAACACCAGATGCAACACAGCCGGTGCGGACCCCGATGCCATGGGCGCTCCTCGTCGTCGTCGTTCTCGTCGTCGTTCTCGTCGTCGGCGTCACCGCCGTCGTCCCCGTCATCGTGCCACGTCGCACCGACAGGCCCGCACCACCACCGCGCCCGCGACCGGTCGACCTCACCCGGCCCGCGTCGTATCTTCGTGGCCACGACGCAGTCCGACCCCGCGGTACCCGCTCGAGCCCGCCCCGATACGCGGTGTCGCGGCAGACGCGAAGGGAAGTCAAGAGCGAGAATCAGGACACCAACACCGAGGCGACGGACCAACTGACGTTCCAGAACCCGGTCACCCGCTATCCCTCCATCGAACCGCCGGTCCAGCACCAGGACGAGCCTGGGCTGGACGCGCACCTCGAGCCCAAGGCGGACCTCGGCGAACACTCCTACCGCGGAACCGGCAGGCTCACCGGCCGCAAGGCGCTCATCACCGGCGGCGACTCCGGGATCGGCGCGGCCGTGGCGATCGCCTTCGCGCGCGAGGGCGCCGACGTGGCCATCCACCATCTGCCCGACGAGGAACCCGACGCCCGGGCGGTCGCCGAGATCATCGAACGCGAGGGCCGCACCGCCGCGCTCATCCCCGGAGACCTCACCGACCGCGCGTTCTGCGACGGCCTCGCGGACACCGCCGTCGAGCGGCTCGGCGGCCTCGACATCCTCGTCAACAACGCCGGCAAGCAGGTAGTCGCCCCCGCGCTCGAAGATCTGCCCGACGACCAGCTCACCGACACCTTCGAGGTCAACATCGTAGGGATGTTCAGGGTGACCAGGGCCGCGCTGCGCCATCTCCGGCCAGGGTCCACGATCATCAACACCACCTCGGTGGTGGCCTACATGGCGCCGCCGAACCTGCTGGACTATGCGTCCACCAAGGCGGCGATCAACAACTTCACCAAGGGGCTGGCCCAACAGCTCGCCCCCAATGGTATCCGCGTCAACGCCGTGGCGCCCGGCCCCATCTGGACTCCTCTACAGGTGTCGGACGGGCAGCCCAAGGACGAACTGCCCGAATTCGGCAAGTCCACCCCGCTCGGTCGCGCCGGGCAGCCCACCGAACTCGCGCCCGCCTACGTGTTCCTGGCCTCGCCCGAGTCCAGCTACGTTCTCGGCGAGACGCTCGCGGTCACCGGCGGGATGCCCACCCCGTAGCGGGGATACGGTGCCGCCGGCGGGATACTGGACGCGTGGACCTGTCACCCGACGCCGTGCGCCCCCGGCTCGGGAACGTGGTGTCCGGAGCCGCCCCCGACGTGTCGCTCCGACGATGACCGGAGTGGTCCTCGCCGCGGGCGCCGGCCGACGATTCGGCGGCCCCAAGGCACTCGTCGACTTCCGCGGCGCCCGGTTGATCGACCGCGCCGTGCGGCTCCTCCACGCGGGCGGGTGCGAGCGGGTCGTGGTGGTCAGTGGCGCCGTCGAACTCGCCGTTCCGGACGCGGAGGTGGTGCACAACCCGGACTGGGAGACCGGCATGGGCTCCTCGCTCCGTGTCGGGCTCACGGCGGTCGGGGGTGAGGACGCGGTGGTCGTGCCCGTCGACATGCCGTGGCTGGGCCCGGAGTCGATCCGTCGGGTCCTCGCCGCCGACGCATCGCTGGCGATCGCCACCTACGGCGGGGTCCGCGCCCACCCGGTCCTCCTCGGCGCGCCCCACCACCCGGGGATCATCGCCTCGGCGGTCGGGGACGCGGGCGCCCGCCACTACCTGCGAGAACACTCCCACCTCGTCGCCGAGGTGCCGTGCGACGACACGGGCTCGCCCCGCGATGTCGATCATCCCCGCGACCTGGAATCGGACGGCGACCCGCCGCGTGGTCACTGATCGACCGACCGGCGCCACCGCGGGCCGCCGGGGGCCCGTGCGGTGGGATCACCCGGTCGGGTGCGCCTACTCTCGATCACCCGGGACCTTCCCACCGCGGGCCGCCCGACCGTGGATCGAGAGGACGCACACGTGACGACGACTCAGGCCGACGCCACCGATCCCCACGAGGTGGCGCGTCGCGTCTTCGGCTGGGACGATCTGCGCCCACTGCAGGCCGAGGCCATCCAGGCGGCGGTCGGCGCCCGTGACGTGGTGGCGGTGCTTCCGACCGGGTACGGGAAATCGGCGATCTACCAGCTCGCCGGGATCATGGCGGGCGGGCCGTGCATCGTGGTCTCGCCCCTCATCGCGCTGCAGTCCGACCAGTGCGAGGGGCTGAACTCGTACGCGGACTCCGCACCCACCCGATCGCTGGCGATCAACTCCTCGATGGGCGCTCGACAGCAGGCGGAGGCCTGGGACGAGGTCGTCGCCGGGCGCGTCCACTTCGTGTTCCTCACCCCCGAGCAGCTGGCCAAACGGGAGGTCCTCGACCGGATCCTCGAGGCCGGCCCGAGCTTCCTGGTGGTCGACGAGGCGCACTGCGTCTCCGCCTGGGGCCATGACTTCCGACCCGACTACCTGCGACTCGACGTGGCCCGCCACCGAATGGGGTCGCCCACCGTCATCGCACTCACCGCCACCGCCTCGACCCCGGTGCGGGAGGAGATCGTCGAGCGGCTCGCCATGACCGATGCCCTGGTACTGGCCGGCGGGTTCGATCGCCCGGAGCTGCACCTCGCGGTGCGACGGCACGTCGAGGACGCGACCAAGCAGGACGCGGTCGTGGACAGGGCCGTCGAACTCCACAGCCCCGGGTTGGTCTACACCGCCACCCGCCGGTCCACCGAGGAGTACGCGGAACGGATCGCCGCACGAGCGGCCGACGCAGATCGCCCGCTGAGGGTCCGTGCCTACCACGCCGGTCAGAAGTCGGCAGAGCGAGAGGACACCCTGGGCGCCTTTCTCGCCGGCGAACTCGACGTGGTGGTGGCGACGAGCGCGTTCGGGATGGGAATCGACAAGGAGGACGTGCGATTCGTCCTCCACGCCGACATCCCCGATTCGCTCGACACCTACTACCAGGAGGCCGGCCGGGCGGGCCGCGACCGCGAGCCGGCGACGATCGAGCTGCACTACCGCAGCGAGGACCTGGGGTTGCGCAGCTTCTTCTCGTCCCACAGCGCGGACGAGGAGGTCATCCGGGCCGTCGTCAAGCACCTGCGACGGGCGGAGGGCCCGGTGCGGCTGAGCCAGTTGAAGAAGTCCCTCGACGTCGGCGCGAAACGCGTCACGGGCGCGGTCAACCTCCTCGAGGCCGCGGCCGTCGTGGGGTCGGGGCGCAAGGGATTGGAACTCGTAGACGACCTGCGGCCCAAGGAGGCGGTCGAGCGGGCCGAGGTGACGTCGGAGATGTTCGAGCGGATCGACCGGTCGCGGATCGAGATGATGCGCGGATACGCCGAGACCGACGGGTGCCGCCGCCAGTTCCTGCTCGGTTACTTCGGTGACGAGCTCGCGGACCCGTGCGGCAACTGCGACACCTGCGACGCCGGCACCGCGGTCGACCTCACCCACGACGCGGCGGACTTCCCCCTACAGTCCGCCGTGGTGCACCGTGAGTGGGGGTCGGGGATCGTCATGAGCGTCGAGGACGACCGACTCACCGTGTTCTTCGAGGAACAGGGCTACCGGACGCTGTCGCTCGACCTCGTGCGCGACCAGGAGCTGCTCACCCGGGCGTGACCGGCGGTGAGCCCGGTAGTCCGGCCACGAAGCCGGCGACCGTGTCGAGCCACCACAGCGCCGGCGCGCACGCCGCGGCGAGCAGGACCGCCCCGCTCTCCCACACCGGGCCGAGTGCAGCGGCCGCCGTACCGAGCACCGTGACCAGAGGAACCGCGGGGGCCACGGCGATGTTCGCCGGCAGGGCCCAGGGACCCGCGCCGAGGCCCGAGGCCGCCAAGACCGGCAGCGTCGCCAGGTGTGCCACGACGCAGACCGCCAGGACGTCGGCGACCGTGTCCGGCATCCACGCTCGACGCATCCGCAGCGCCACGGGCCTGGCCGCGACCACCAGCGCAGCGGTCGCGGAGACCGACAGGACGAAGCCCGCACCCGTCGCCGTGGAAGGGTCGAGCAGCGCGACGAGCAGGACCACCGCGCCCAGCGCGGCCAGCGGACGGCCGGTGCGGTGCGCACCCATCGCCGCCAGACCGATGGCCCCGGTTCCGGCGGCGCGGAGAACAGCCGGCTCCGGACCGACCACGGCCACGAACCCGGCCAGTCCGACCCCCGCGGCCACGATGCGCCCGCGGCGACCGACCCCCAGGGCGGCAGCCGCGAGCAATACCGCCCCCACGACGTAGGTGGTGTTCGCGCCCGAGACCGCCGCGAGGTGAGCCAGACCGGAGGCCCGGAACTCGTCCCGGGTCTCGGTGGACACCCCTCCCTCGTCGCCGAGGACGAACGAGGGCAGCAAGCCCGCGGCCTCTCCCTCGAGCGCCCGGTCCGATACGGTCCGGAGCTTCTCCCGCACCGCCGCCGGAACCCGGCCGGTCCACCCCGGTGGACCCGTCACCCGGGGAGCCGACAGCGCCCGGAGTGCGGGCGGTTCCCCGGCGGAGCGGGGCTCGAGGACCGCCACCGAGGCCTGCACCCGGGTGCCCGGCGGGAGCCCGCTCCACCCGTTCCGGGCGAGCAGCACCACGTCCAGCTGTGCTTCCCGGGCGGAGGTTCCCGACCCCGTGACCTCCACGCGGACCGGCACCATCACGCCTCCCGTGCGGACCGGCCGGTCGAAACCCGTCACCACCGCCCGTACCCCGGTCCGGCCGCCCACCGACTCGATCAGAGGGTGCGCGGCGAGGGCGTGGACCCGTGCCGCCTGGACCCCCGCTGCAACCGCGCCCACCGCACACGCCAGCGCCAGCACGGCCAGCGCGGTGCGGTCGAGCTGCGCACGCGTACCGGGGCCGGGGCGGGTTCCGATCGCGACCGACCACAGCACGGCCACCCCGGCGGCCACCGCCAGCACCACGCCGACAGCGGCGGCCTCGGCGGGGCGAACGGCCCCTGCCACCCAGGTCGCCGCGAACACCGCCAGGGTCGGGATGACCAGCCTGAGATCCCGCGCCGCCGGGGTCCTCCGCTCGGACGATCCATCCCGGTCCGTCACACCGTGACCAGTGGCCGGAGCCGCGCGAGGGTCGCCGGGCCGATGCCGTCGACCTCGACCAGCTGGTCCACGCTGGTGAACGATCCGTTCGCGGCTCGCCACGCGAGGATCGATGACGCGGTCACCGGCCCCACTCCCGGCAGCGATTCGAGCGCTGCGGCGTCAGCGGTGTTCAGGTCGACCAGACCGCCACCCGGCGCCGGGCCCGAGCCGCCTCCCCCGGGCGCGCCGGCCCCCGGCGCTCCCGGGCCCGGACCTGGGCCTGGGCCTGCGCCTGGGCCCGGGCCGATGATGTCACTGCGCGGGCCTCTCGGCCCGTCCGGCCCGGGGGCCGACCCGACGAGGATCTGTTCCCCGTCGGCGACCTTGCGTGCCAGGTTGAGCCCGTCGCGATCCCCGCCGTCCAGGACCCCGCCCGCACTGTCGAGCGCGTCGGCGACGCGCGCGCCCGGCGCGAGGGTGACGAGCCCGCTGCGCCCGACCAGTCCGACGACGGAGACGACGACGGGTTCGTCAGCGGACACCGGATCCGCACCAGCGCGCCCCGGGGGCTGCGACGGGCCCCGGGGGGTGGTGCCGTCCTCGGCGACCGTCTCCCCCACCGTGGCCATCGGCAGGTCGGGAACCGGTGGCCCGTCCGGGACCGACGAGAGCAGCCGGTGCACGGAGAATGCGCCGAGCCCCAGCACGAGCACGACCAGCACCACCCCGGCGAGACGGTCGGGCGCCCACCGGATGCGCCCCCACCATGGCGGGTCGGCCCAGGCGGCCGCATCGACACTCCGGGGCGGGAGCCGCTCGGGCCTGTCCCCGGCAGGGCCGGGATCAGCCCAGGGCACGGCCGCCGACCGGTCGGATTCGCCACCCGCCGACGGAAGACCGCCGCCGGGGGCCGGTCGTCGATCCTCCGGGGGGTCGCCGTGCGCGCGCTGCGTCGAGAGCGCACTGGTCAGCCGATGCAGGGCGGCTGCCCGCGCCGGGTCCCGGTGGGAGTCGACGGGGCCGTCGGACCGGGCCCGGGTCTGGGTTCGCATGGCGCGAAGCTAGCCCGGAACATCCTCCGCGGCGCCCCGGAATGCGCCCGTCAGTCCGGTACCTGTGGAGAGGGGGGAGGGATGGGGAATGCGGTGTCGACCAGGTCCGTCACCGAGACCCCCACTGTTCCCGGCCCCAGGTGCCAGGCGAGGACCTCGTCGAACTCGACGATCATGACCCGCTCCGGGAACTGGGTCTCCTTGCGGATCTCGGTGGCCATCTCCTCGGCCCGTTCTCGAGCCTCGTGGTGGTGGACCACCACCAGCACGTCACCGCGGGCCACGTCGTCACGCAGGAGGGTCCGCAGTCGCGCGTGCGCCTTGGAGGTGGTGCGGGCCTTGGCTGCCAGGTCGACCGAGCCGGACCGCAACACGATCACCGGGCGCATGGACAAGGCGCTACCGAAGAGCGCGGCGAGCGCACTGATCCGGCCGCCTCTGCGCAGGTTCTCGAGTGACTCCAGGGCGGCGTATGTCGAGGCGCCCCGGCAGAGCCGCTCGGCGAGTTCGTAGGTCGCGGACAGTCCGAGGCCGTTCTGCGCCGCCCAGGCGCACTGCGCGACGGCCGCACCGAACGCCATGCCGGCTCCGCGGGAATCGGAGACCAGGACCCTGCCCCCGAACCTGGTCGCGGCATCGGCGGCCGACTGCCAGGTGCGCGAGAGCCCGCGGGACAGGTGTACCGAGACGATGCCGGTGCAGTCGGGTTCCGCGAGCAACTCGGTATAGATGTCGGCCAGTTCGTCGGGTGTGACCGCGGCCGTGGACACCGCCCGGTCGTTCTCCTCCACGACGTGCAGACCCACCACCGTGATGCCGAACTCGCGGACCCACCCGGCCGGCAGGTCCGCGCTGGAGTCGGTGACCAGTCGGATCGTCATGACACGTCCACCGGAGGTGTGATCCCGGCGTTCCACTGATCCAGGCGCCACAGGACACCTCGGGCGGCCTCGGTGGTGGGTCCGATCCCGGGTTCCGCTACCCGCCCCGCCCCACCCTCGGGGCGGACGTGGGCGGACAGCTGCACCCAGCACGTGTTGCCCAGTCCGTTGAACACCGGGTACTGCTCCACCGGCAGTTCGAGCAGCGACGCGGTCAGGGCCGCGATCGCGCCGCCGTGGGCGACGATCACGGCGGGATGCTCGCTCCAGTCGGGCGACGACTCGACCAGCTCGTCGACGACCGCACGGGTCCGCCGGGCCACGTCCAGACGGCTCTCCCCCTCCGGCGGTGACCACTGGGGGTCGCTGCGCCAGTGGACCCGGGCGTCAGGCCACTGCGCGTCGACCTCGGAGTGACTCATCCCCTGCCAGGTGCCCAGGTGCGTCTCGCGCAGCCTCGGGTCGGTCCGGACGTCCACGCCCACCTCGGAGGCCAGCGCCCTCGCCGTCTCATGCGCCCGCTGCAGGTCCGAGGACAGGATCGTCCACGGACGACGGGACGCCAACACGCGACCGACGGCGTGCGCCTGCCGCACCCCCAGCTCACTGAGCTCGGTGTCCAGCTGACCCTGCATCCGCAGGGACGCGTTGTAGTGCGTCTGGCCGTGACGCAGGAGGATGAGACGTCGGGTCACCGAGTAGGTCAGAGCTCCTGATCCCGCTGGGGCTCCTCCGGCGCGAGCGAATCGTCGGCGCGACCGGCGGCGTCATCGGACCGGCGCGACGTCTCGACGCCCTCGATCTCGACGAGCGGGCAGTCCTTCCACAGGCGGTCGAGCGAGTAGTAGTCGCGCTCGTCGACATGCTGGACGTGCACGACCAGCTCGTTGTAGTCGAGCAGCGCCCAGCGTCCCTCGCGCGTGCCCTCACGACGCAGCGGCTTGTGGCCGGCCTCGCGCAGCTTGTCCTCGATCTCGTCGACGACGGAGTTGACCTGCCGCTCCGTATCGGCGGACGCCAGGACGAAGCAGTCGGTGATGATGAGCTGGCCGGAGACGTCGATGACGGCGATGTCGGTCGCCAGCTTGTCGTCGGCGGCGCGGGCCGCGATGGCGGCCATCTCAAGGGCCTCGGGGCTTGCGGTCACTTGGGGTTCTCCTCGGGGTGGGGATCGGTGGGGACGGGCACCCGGTGTACCGGGGCCGTCGCTGCGGGGGTGCCGTCCAGGCGGGTGGAGCCCTCGGGCCGGTAGAGATTACGTTTCGCTATGTACTGCACGACACCGTCCGGCACGAGGTACCACACGGGCGCGTCCTCGGCCGCGCGGCGTCGGCACTCCGTGGAAGAGATGGCCAGGGCGGGGATCTCGAGCAGGTGGACGCGCCCGTCCCTGATCTCGGTGAGGTGCGTGTCCGACAGTTCGAACCCGGGCCGGGAGACCCCGACGAAGGTGGCGAAGTCGAACATCTCCTCCCAGCCGCGCCACGTGAGGATCTTCTCCAACGCGTCGGCTCCCGTGATGAAGTACAGATCGGTGTCCGGGTGCTGGCGCAGCAGGTCCTTGAGCGTATCGAGCGTGTAGGTCGGTCCGTCTCGGTCGATGTCGACGCGACTGACCGAGAAGCGCGGGTTGGAGGCCGTGGCGATGACGGTCATCAGGTAGCGGTCCTCGGCCGGGGACACCTCGCGGCCCCGCTTCTGCCACGGCTCGCCGGTGGGGACGAACACCACGTCGTCGAGATCGAACCGGTGTGCCACCTCACTGGCCGCGACGAGGTGACCGTGATGGATGGGATCGAAGGTCCCGCCCATCACTCCGACGCGGCGCCGTGCGCCGCCGGTGGTCCCCGTCGTGGTCATGGTCGGTGAGTCTATCGGTCGGGGGTGAGGCTCAGTCGTCTGCCGCGCCCCGCCGCCTCTATCCCTCACACGGGGAGCAGGCTCGCGACGACCGCCGTGAGCTGCTCCACGTTGCGGCACTCGTGCATGGGCACGTACTGGGAGTAGAGCGTGGCCGCCGAGTCACCGGTCCCCCACTGCCGCTTGGGTTCCGGGTTGAGCCAGTGGGTGTGACCAACGCGCTCGCTGACGAACTCGAGTGACTCGACGGACGGATCGCGGTAATTGTTGCGACCGTCGCCCAGGATGAGCAGCGACCCCGTCCGGGTGAGGGTGTGCGCGTACCTGTCGGCGAATCCCTCCAGCGCGTGGCCGTAGTCGGAGTGGCCGTCGTAGGTGACGATCTCGGCCTCGCGGACCATCCGGCTCATCGCGGAGCCGAGGTCCGACCCTGTCTCGAAGAACGAGGTCACCTCGTCGGTGGTGTCGACAAAGGCGAACACCCGCACGCGGGAGAACTGCTCCCGGAGCGAGTGCACCAGCTGCAGGGTGAAGTGGCTGAACCCGGCCACCGAACCCGACACGTCGCACAACACGACCAGTTCCGGTCGCGCCGGCCTCGGCTTGCGCAGGACCAGCTCCACCGGCACACCGCCCGTGGACATGGACCGGCGCATGGTCTTGCGCATATCGATCGCACCGTGCCGGTGGCGACGCCGTCGGGCCGCCAGGCGACTGCCCAGTTGCCTGGCCAGGGGTCCCACCCTGCGGCGCAGCGCCTGCAGGTCCTGGTCGTTGGCGCGCAGGAAGTCGACCTGCTCGGCCGCGGGCCCCACCGCGTACTGGGCGACACGGTCGCGACCGACCGTCTCAGCGGTGCGGCGGCGCGTCTCGTCCGCGACCTCCCGCAGGAAGCCGCGGACCAGGTCCGCGGCCGAGTTGGCCGCGGCGGTCTTCTCCGCGTGTCGTTTGGAGCCGTCCGGGTCGAAGGGGTCGGCGCCGAGCAGCCCGTCGAGGATCCGCTGCATGATCGCCTTGGTGTCGAGCGGGCTCAGTGCCTGGTAGGCGGAGTAGCGCGGTCCGTTCACCGAGTCGTACGAGCCGAGCTGCTCGACCAGGAGTTCCGCCAGCGCCCGGGCCCTGGCCCGCGACTCCTCGGTGTCCTCGAGCAGGAGCGAGGCGATGAGCTCGTTCAGGGCCTCGGGATCCACCTTGCCGTCGTCGTCGGTCGGGATCTCCACCTCCAGCATCACCGCGTCGCCCCGGGCGTGGGCCCCGATGGCGGCCGGGAACCACAGGTCGAAGAGCTGGTCGAACACACCACGGTGGGTGGGTTTGTGCAGGATCGTCGAGGCCAGCGCCTCGCGCAGCGCGGCGCGGTCCAGCAGGTCGATGAGCACCATCGCCGCGGCGGCGTCCACCGCCTCGCTCGGGCCGACGGGGATGCCCTTGCGCCGCAGGGCGTCGACGAAGTCCACGAGGTGGCCGGGCATCCCGCCCGGGGTCCCCTTGGTCACTGCGCCCACCTCCTGTTCACCCATCAGCTAGTTGAGCCGCAGCTCGGCGGCCGCGCGCAGCTGGTCGGTCTGGTGCTTGAGAACCACGCCGAGCGTCTGCAGGACGGTCTCGTCGTCGATCGTGTCCAGCCCCAGCGCGACGAGGGTGCGGCCCCAGTCGATCGTCTCGGACACACTCGGCACCTTCTTCAGCGCCATGGCGCGCAGCACTCCCACCACGCGCACGAGCTGCTCGGCCAGCTGGTCGTCCAGCTCGGGCACCCGCGATGCGAGGATCTTCCGCTCCAGCTCCGGAGTCGGGAAATCAAGGTGCAGGTACAGGCACCGGCGCTTGAGGGCCTCGGAGAGCTCGCGCGCAGCGTTGGAGGTGAGGACGACGAACGGTTTGCGGGTGGCCTCGATGGTCCCGAGTTCGGGGATCGTGACCGCGAAGTCGCTGAGGACCTCGAGCAGCAGGCCCTCGATCTCGATGTCGGCCTTGTCCACCTCGTCGACCAGCAGCACGGTGGGCTCACTGCGCCGGATCGCGGTGAGCAACGGCCGCGACAGGAGGAACTCCTCGGAGAACACGTCGTCGCGCGTGGAGTCCCACCCCTCGCCCTGACCTGCCTGGATCCGCAGGATCTGCTTGGCGTGGTTCCACTCGTAGAGAGCACGGGCCTCGTCCACGCCCTCGTAGCACTGCAGGCGGATGAGCTCGGCCTCGGTGGCCGCGGCCACGGCCTTGGCGAGCTCCGTCTTGCCGACACCGGCCGGCCCCTCGATGAGCAGCGGCTTGCCCAACCGGTCGGCGAGGTAGACCACGGTCGCGGTCGACCGGTCGGCCAGGTAGCCCTGACCGCCGAGTGCCTCGATGACGTGGTCGATGCTCTCGAAGGCGGGGCGCTGGGCGGTGCGGGCTCGGTCCATCGGATGGGTCCCTTTCGGTTCGGGGTCGTCGGTGGCGGGCCGGCGGGGCCCGGGCGCGTCTGCCTTACGGCCGCACATGCCCCTTGCCGTGGGCGATCCACTTCGTACTGGTGAGTTCCTCGAGGCCCATCGGGCCGCGGGCGTGGAGTTTCTGGGTGGAGATACCGATCTCGGCGCCGAAGCCGAACATCTCGCCGTCCGTCCAGGCGGTGGAGGCGTTGACCATCACCGCCGCGGCGTCGACGCGGGCGCAGAACTGATCCGCCACGTCGATGCTGCGGGTGGAGATGGCCTCGGTGTGGCCCGAGGACCAGCGGTCGATGTGCTCGATCGCCTCGTCCACCCCGTCGACCACCTTGAGTGCGATGTCCATGCTGAGGTACTCCTCGCCCCAGTCGACGTCGTCGGCGGGGACGAGGCCCTCGCGGTCGCCGTGGACGGTGACGCCGGCGGACTTCAGCGCACCCACGACGCGGTCCACGGCCGCGTCGCCGAGTGCGGCGTCGAGCAGCACGGTCTCGGTGGCGTTGCAGACGCTGCAGCGGCGGGTCTTGCCGTTGAGCAGCAGGCTGATCGCCTCGTCGAGATCCGCGTCACCGTGGATGTAGAGGTGGCAGTTCCCGGTGCCGGTCTCGATGGCCGGGACCTTGGCGTTCTCCACCACGGTCTGGATCAGGCCCGCACCACCTCGGGGGATGACGACGTCGACCAACCCGCGCGCCTGGATCAGGTGGGTCACCGACGACCGGTCCTCGGAGGGCAGGAGCTGGGCCGCGTCCACGGGCAGGCCGTGCTCGGCGAGCACCCCCCGCAGGACCTCGACCAGCGCCTCGTTGGAGTTGCGGGCCGACCGCGACCCCCGCAGTAGGGCGGCGTTGCCGGACTTGAACGCCAGACCGAACGCGTCCACCGTGACGTTGGGGCGCCCCTCGTAGATCATTCCGACGACGCCCAGCGGCACGCGGACCTGCCGTAGTTGCAGCCCGTTGGGCCGGGTCGACCCACGGGTGACTGTCCCGACGGGGTCGGCCAGCCCCGCCACCTGCCGCAGGCCGCCGGCGATGCCCTCGATGCGCTCCGCGGTGAGCCGCAACCGGTCGAGCATGGCCTCACCCGTGCCTGCCTCTGCCTGCTCGGCGATGTCCCGGGCGTTGGCCTGGAGGATCGTCGACTCAGCGACCACCAGTGCGTCGGCAGCCGCCAGCAGGAGTGCGTTCTTGCGATCCGCGGTGAGCAGGGCCAACTCACGCGAGGCGGACCGGGCGCGGCGGGCGGCGTCGTGGACGGCGTCGCGGGTCGGGTCCGCGGCGGGCCCGTCGGCGTCCGTCCGGCCGGTGATCTCAGGAGCGTCGAGGTGGCTGGCTGTCATGGGTTCCAGCTTACCGATGCGGCCCGTGGGACCACCTCCGACGAGTCAGACCGCCGGGACGACTCCGACCTCGCGCACGGCGAACTCCCGGAACCGGCGGGCGAGCCCGGAGTCGCCGGCCGGGCCCGAACGCTCACCGGGCCCGGGCGGGCCCGCGATCTGCCGAAAGCCGGTCGGACCGGTGTACGACGCCGGCGGCAGTTCCTCCGTCGCCGCGTACAGCAGTGGGCGGGCCCCGTCGGCCGCCGTGGGGACGATCCGCCGGCCGAGCAGGTTGAGTACGGCGTTGACCGGCGGGAACGGGGTCGGGTCGAGGATCGAGGTGGCGGCGAACCCGGGGTGGGCGAGCTGTACGTCCACCGGGGAGCCCGCGGCGGTGAGCCGGTTCTGCAGGTCGAGTCCCCAGAGCATGCACGCGAGTTTCGACTGCGCGTACGCCGCCGCCATCGAGTAGGGGCGCCGGCGGAAGTGGGGGTCGGCGAAGTCGATCCGCCCCTTGGCGTGGGCCATCGAGGCCGTGATCACCACCCGCTCCCGGATCCGGGGCAGCAGGAGTTCGGTGAGCAGGAACGGCGCGAGGACGTTGACCCCCAGGTGCAGTTCGAAGCCGTCCGCGGTCTCCCGCCGGGTCTTGCTCATCAGACCGGCGTTGTCCAGCAGGATGTCGACGGGGTCCGTGTTCGAGGTCGCGAACTCCCGCACGGCGTGCAGGTCGCTCAGGTCCAGCTCGTGGACCTCGGTGGACCCGCCGATCTCCGCGGCCGCCGCCTCACCCTCGGCGCGGGTGATGGACGGGAGCACGACGTGGGCGCCCCGGTGCGCGAGTTCACGCGCGGCTTCCTTCCCGATGCCGCTGGTGCCGCCCGTGATCATGACGGCCTTCCCGGTCAGGTCGGGCAGGTTGTCGACGATCCACGCCGCGGAGCTCATGAGGCGACCCCGTCGCTGCGCACGAGGACCGTGACCATGAAGCCGCTGTCGTCCTCGAACGGCAGCAGATCCCAGGTCGACCATCGCTGCTGCACCCGCAGCCCGGCGAGTTCGGCGTCGCGGTCGAACTCCTCCCGGGTCCAGCCCCGGTCGAGCCCGAAGCCCACGACCAGCCGTCCGGGGCGGCCCTCGGTTCCCTCGCCCGCGGTGGCGAGCCGCGCGGCGAGGTTGGTGAGCACGGTGCCGCGGTCGGCGGGGTCGACGAAGGCTAGGACGTTGCCCGCCGAGACGGCGAGGTCGAACGGTCCGCGGGCCCAGCCGTCGTCGGCCAGGTCCGAGACCTCCCAGGTGGCATCCGGGCACAGCTCCCGCGCCCGCTCGATCAGGTGGGGGTCGAGGTCGACGCCGGTGACGCGGTGTCCACGCGAGTGCAGGTAGGCGCCGGTGCGCCCCTGGCCGCAGCCCACGTCGAGGATGCGGGCGCCGCGCGGGGCCATCGCGTCGATCAGCCGCGCCTCGCCGTCGATGTCCACGCCCTCGGCCACCATGTCGTCCCACCGTCGGGCGTACCGACGGGAGTGCTCGGGGTCGGCCTCCACGATCTGCTTCCATGTCTGAGCCATGCGGCCCAGTATGGCCGCCGGGAGCGACATGCGTCGCGGAGGAGGCCGATGGCCCGGGTAGGCGGAAGGTCGGCGGATCGACTCCGCGCCGACGGTGACCTGTCGGAGCGGTGGGGCACCATGGGGCCATGACCTCGACAGCGGACCGTCCCACTTCCGACGACCCGGCCACCGGGGGCCGGGCCGGGCTCCGAGCCCGCGCCGACGAACTGCTCAGCGCGCTCGCCGGTCCGGGCGCGGTCCTGCGCGAGGACCAGTGGGTCGCCATCGAGGCGTTGGTGGCGGACCGGCGGCGCGCCCTGGTCGTCCAACGGACCGGCTGGGGCAAATCCGCGGTGTACTTCATCGCGGCCCGGCTGCTCCGCGAACTGGGGTCCGGTCCCACCGTGATCGTCTCGCCGCTGCTGGCGCTCATGCGCAACCAGGTCGAGGCCGCGGCCCGGGCCGGGGTGCGGGCGGCCACCATCAACTCCGCCAACATGACCGAGTGGGACGAGGTCCGCGAGTCGGTGCGCGGCGGCGAGGTGGACGTGCTGCTGGTGAGTCCAGAGCGGCTCAACAACCCCGACTTCCGCGACACCGTCCTGCCCGCCCTGGCCGCGGATGCGGGCCTGGTGGTGGTGGACGAGGCGCACTGCGTGTCGGACTGGGGCCACGACTTCCGCCCCGACTACCGGCGCATCCGCACGCTGTTGGCCGACCTGCCGGAGGGTGTTCCGGTGCTCGCAACCACCGCCACCGCCAACGACCGCGTGGTCCGGGACGTGGCGCAGCAGCTCGGCGTGGGCGAATCGGTGGAGTCGGACACCCTCGTCCTGCGGGGCGGCCTGGACCGCGAGTCCCTACGCCTGTCGGTCGTGACGATCGACGACTCAGAGAAGCGCGCGGCATGGCTGGTGGAGAACCTCGAGTCCCTGCCGGGCAGCGGGATCATCTACACCCTCACCGTCGCCGCGGCGCAGGACATGGCCGAGCTGCTCACGTCCGCCGGACACCGCGTCAGCGCCTACACCGGGCGCACCGACGCGGGCGAGCGGGAGGAACTCGAGCGGGCGCTGCTGGACAACGAGGTCAAGGCGCTTGTCGCCACGTCCGCGCTGGGGATGGGGTTCGACAAGCCCGACCTGGGGTTCGTGGTGCACCTTGGCGCGCCGCCGTCCCCCATCTCCTACTACCAGCAGATCGGTCGCGCCGGCCGTGCCGCCGACCGCGCCGAGGTCGTCCTGCTTCCGGGGCCCGAAGACCGGGCGATCTGGAACCACTTCGCCTCACTGGCCTTTCCCCCCGAGGACGTGGTCCGGCGGGTGCTGGATGCCCTCGAGCCCGGCCGGCCGCAGTCCACGCAGGCACTCGAGCCGGCCGTGGACCTCGGCCGGACCCGCCTCGAGATGGTGCTCAAGGTGCTCGATGTGGACGGCGCGGTCCAGCGCGTGCGGGGCGGGTGGATCTCCACCGGGCAACCGTGGCACTACGACGCCGAGCGGTACGCGGGTCTGGCCCAGGCCCGGCAGTCCGAGCAGAAGACGATGATCGAGTACGAGCGCACCGGTGCGTGCCGGATGGAGTTCCTGCGCGCCCAGCTCGACGACCCGACGCTCGAACCCGCCTCCGGCGGCTGCGGGCGCTGCGACAACTGCACCGGTGAGCGCCGCACCACCTCGGTCGACTCCGGCGCGCTCACCCGCGCCCGTGAGGCCCTGGAGCGGCCCGGTGTCGTGCTCCCGCCGCGGAAGCAGTGGCCCACGGGCCTGACCAAGCTCGACGTGCCGCTCAAGGGCAAGATCGCCGACGGTCCCGGCGAGGGCCGGGCGCTGGCGCGGGTGACCGACCTCGGGCTGGGCCAGAAGCTCCGTGGCCTCTTGGCGGAACCAGATCAGGAGGCGCCCGAGTGGATGGTCCGCGCCTGCGTGCCGGTACTGCGCGAGTGGGGATGGGACGAGCGGCCCACCGGGGTCGTGGCGCTACTCAGCGGTGATCACCCGGTGCTCGTGGAGAGCCTGGCGCGCGCGCTGTCGCAGATGGGGCGCATGGACTATCTCGGTGAACTCACCCGCGCCGACGCACTCCCGCCGGTGACCGCCCAGAACTCGGCCTACCGGGTGGCCCAGCTGTGGGGCACGTTCACCGGCCCCGCCACCACCCCGGAGGGGCCGGTCCTGCTGGTCACGGACTTGTTCGGGACCGGCTGGACGGCCACGGAGGCCGCCCGTCACCTGCGTGCGGCCGGAGCGCCGGCCGTCCTGCCACTGGCGGTCGCCTCCGCGGGCTGACCGCACCACCCGCCCGAGAGAATCGATCCCCGCTTCGTCATACAAGACCGACAGATGATGTCGATTCGGGCGCCGGTGGGACGTCATTACTCGAACCGGTCGGCACGCGGCCGGATCTCGAGGAAGGATCAGACGATGCGCTATGCACTGATGTTCCACGCGCCCGAACCCGACAGTGATGGTCCGCAGCCCACGGATGAGCAGATCGCGGAGATGCAGCAGCTCATGACGGACTACGTCTCCGCTCTGCACGCGGCGGGAGTGCTCGTCTCCGCCGAGATGCTGCAGCCGTCCACGGCCGCGACCACCGTGTCCCGACGCAGTGGTGGGACCGTCATCGAGGACGGCCCGTTCGCCGAGGCGAAGGAGGCGCTGGCAGGGGTCTTCATCTTGGATGTGCCGGGCCCCGACGCCGCGCTGGCGTGGGCTGAAAAGTTCCCGGGCGCGACATACGGGGTCGTCGAGGTGCGGCCGGTGGGTGTCTACGTCAGCGACGGCTCATGGATGACCGCCTGACCGGAAGGACGATCGAGGACGTCGTCCGCACCGCACGGCCGCGCCTCGTGGCTTTCCTCGCGGCGCCGGACGGCGACCTCGCCGGCGCCGAGGACGCCGTCTCAGACGCGGTCGAACGGGCGCTTCTGACCTGGCGCCGCGACGGTGTCCCCGACCGCCCCGAGGCGTGGCTCCTCACTGTGGCCCGCAATCGACGCCGCGACGGCTGGAGGGCTTCCTGGCGCCTCGATCCATTCCCTGGAGACCACCCCTCGCCGGGCGCCGCGGCGGTCGACCGCAGTGCTCTCGAGATTCCCGACCGGCGGCTCGCGCTGATGGCGGTGGCCGCCCATCCCGCCATCCACCCCGCGGCCAGGACGCCGCTCATGCTCAACACCGTCCTCGGCTTGACGGCCCAGCAGATCGGCGCGGTGATGCTCGTCCCCCGGGTGACGATGGCGGCCCGGCTCACCCGGGCGAAGAAGCGGATCCGCCAGAGCGACATCGCCTTCGAGGTGCCCGGTGTGGACGAGTTGCCGGCCCGGCTCACATCGATCCGCGACGCCGTCTACGGCGCGTACTCAGTCGAATGGGAGTTCTCGGCGTCCGAGCCACGATCAGACCTCGCCGGGGAGGCGTTGTTCCTCGCCGAACTGCTCGCTGAGCTCGTCCCCGCCGACGCGGAATCGCACGGGCTCGCCGCCCTGCTCTGTCTCTCGGCCGCCCGCTCGGGCGCACGTCGGGACGAGCGCGGCGAGTTGGTCCCGCTCGCCGAGCAGGACACCGGCCGATGGGACGACCCGCTTCTCGAGCGGGGACGCGAACACCTGCGCCGGGCCGGGACGGCTGAGTCCCCCGGCCCGTACAGATTGCAGGCGGCCGTTCAGGCCGTGCACTGCGCCCGGCGGGACACCGGGGTCACCGAATGGGACTCGATCCGGCGCCTCCTCAGCGCCCCCCGGCGACTCGCCCCGACCGTCGGCGGGTCGGTGGCCCTGGCCGTCGCGACCGCCGAGTGCGACGGCCCCAACGCCGGGCTGTCCGTGCTCGACGAGATCGGGCCCCGGGCGGAGCGGTTCCAACCGGCGCTCGCCGCCCGCGCCCGGCTGCTCGCGGACGCCGGCAGGGTCGACAGTTCGCTGGTCGCCTACGACCGCGCGCTCGCGCTCACGACCGAACCTGCCGAGCGCCGGTTCCTCGAGCGCGCCCGCGAAGCCGCCCGGCGTACCTCCTGACACTCACTCGCCCTTTCCGCGAGGATTCAGTAAACGTCTCAGACCTCGCGGGCCATCGCGCGGCCGGCCTTCATTCCGGAGAAGATGCAGCCACCGAGGAAGGTGCCCTCGAGCGAGTTGTACCCGTGCACGCCGCCCCCTCCGAACCCGGCCGCCTCGCCCGCCGCGTACAGCCCCGGGAAGACCTCGCCGCCGGGGGTCAGGCACTGGGAGTCGAGGTTCGTCTCGATGCCGCCGAGCGTCTTGCGGGTCATGAGGTGAACCTTCACGCCGATGAGCGGGCCTCCCGACCCGGCCGCCGAGCCCTTGCCCTGTCCCGAGTGCTCGAGCAGCCGGTGTGGCTTGGCCATCCGGGTGAGCTTGTCGGTGAGGACACGCCGCGCGTTGTGGATGGCCTGCACCTGGGCGTCCTTGGCGAACGGGTTGTCCATCTGCCCGTCCATGGCCAGCACGATCCCGCGGACCTTCTCGACGTCCAGTTCGGGCTCGCCCTCGCGGAGCGTGCCGTTCAGCCCGGCGACGAGCTCCTCGATCGTGTCGGCCACAACCCAGTCGACGCCCTTCTCCGTGAACTCGGAGATCGACGGTGGCAGACCGCTGCCCGCCTTGGAGGCGAACTTCTTGATGCTCTTGTCCGTGAGCTCTGGATTCTGTTCGGAGCCCGAGAGGATGAACTCCTTGCCGGCGATGGCGGAGTCGAGGATGAACCAGGAGTAGTCCCGGCCGGTGCGGCGGATGGCCTCGATGGACGCGGTGGTGTGGAACCCCGGGAACAGCGGCACCGGCATCCGGTCGCCGTTCGCGTCCAACCACAGGGTGGACGGCCCCGGGATGATGCGGATCGCGTGCGAGGGCCACACGGGCGCGTAGTGGGCGACACCCTCGGTGTAGTGCCACATCCTGTCCCGGTTGATGAGATTCGCCCCGGCCACCGCGGAGATCTCCAGCATCCGGCCGTCCACGTGCTCCGGCACCCCCACGATCAGGTGCTCGGGCGCGGCTCCGAGCCGGTCGGTGGGCCAGTACTCGCGGACCAGGTCGGGGTTGCCGCCGATGCCGCCGGACGAGAGCAGCACCGCCCCGGCGCGGAACTCGAACTCCCCGGTCTCCTCGCGTGGGGATGCCACACCCCGGTCGTGGTCGCACGGGGTGAGGGTGGCGCCGCGTACGCCCACGGCCCGGCCGTCCTCCACGACGATCTCGTCCACCCGGTGACGTACGGCGAACCGGACGAGCCCGGAGCGGGCCGCATCGAGGACGGGCTCCTCGAAGACCCGCACCACCTCGGGCCCGGTCCCCCACGTCACGTGGAAGCGCGGAACCGAGTTGCCGTGGCCGGCCACGTCGCCGCCGCCGCGCTCGGCCCAGCCGACGGTGGGGACGATCCGCAGTCCCAGGTCATGCAGGTACCGACGCTTCTCCCCGGCCGCGAACTCGACGTAGGCCCGCGCCCACTTCTGCGGCCAGTGGTCCTCGGGGCGGTCGAACCCCGCGGAGCCGAGCCAGTCCCGCCAGGCGAGTTCGAGCGAGTCGGAGATCCCGATCCGTCGTTGCTCGGGGGTGTCGACGAGGAAGAGACCGCCGAGCGACCAATAGGCCTGACCGCCGAGGTTCTTCTCGTTCTCCTGGTCCACCACGAGCACCTTCTTGCCGGCGCGGCTGGCCTCGTAGGTGGCGACGAGTCCGGAGAGTCCGTGCCCCACGACGATCACGTCCGGGGTGAAGCCCTGTTCGGGCGCCGGCAGCGGGCCGGTGTTGGCGGCGCGGGAGGTCGACGGCGGCTGCCAGGCCGGGTAGACGGGGTGTACCGGCCGGGCCTCGCCGGTGGTGCGCTGGGAACGGGACGCGGAACTGGTCATGGGGTCAGTGTGCCCGGTCACTACAGCAGGTGGCGCAGATACCGTTCGGGCGCGTCGAGATAGCGCCGGTAGTGGTCGACCATCGCGAGATCCTCCCAGCGGGTCCGGTGCATCCCGGCGTCCGAGAGCTCGTACAGCGCGGCCCCGGGCACGGACGCCAGGATCGGCGAGTGGGTCGCCATGAGCACCTGCGCCCCACGCCGGTCGGCCAACTCGAGCAGCAGGGCGACCAGCCGGAGCTGGGCGTCGAAGGACAGGCCCGCCTCGGGCTCGTCCAGAACGAACAGTCCGCCGTCCGAGAACCGTGACGTGCTGACGAGGTCCCAGAACGCCTCGCCGTGGCTGCGAGAGTGGAAGTCCTGCTCCGGGCCGGAGGACTGCAGGTAGGTGAACATCCCGTGCATCGTCTCGGCACGCAGGAAGTACCCCCACTTCGAGGCGCCGCCGCCGCGCACCAGGGTGACCGACTCGTGCAGCGGGGACTCCGACTCCCAGGTGACGTCCCGGCCGTTGACCGACCCGCCCTCCGCGCCGAGCCCGTACGCCATCGCGACGGCTTCGACGATCGTCGACTTGCCGGTACCGTTCTCTCCCACGAGCACGGTGAGGTCGTCGAGCTCGAGCCCGTCGCGCAGTAGCTGGGCCACCGCCGGGATGGAGTACGGCCACCCCGCGTCCGACGACGCGGGCGGCGCCCCGGCCGCTGCCCCGCCCCCGCCGCGTTGCCGCTCGACGCGCACCACCGGCCTCGGATCGAGCACTCCACCTGCGGTCATGCCACGCACCCTACCGACGGTCGGTACCGTTTCTCCCATGCGGATCCACCAGTTCAACTGCGGCACGATGGGGGGCCTGGTCCCCACGCGCGTCCTGCTCGTGGAGACCCCGGACGCGCTCGTGCTGGTGGACTCCGGGATCGGGGTGCAGGACATCGCCGACCCAGCAGGCCGCCTCGGCGCGATGCGCCACGCGCTGCGCCCGGCACTGCGCACCGACGAGACCGCCGTCCGGCGGATCCAGGCGCTGGGTCTGGATCCCCGGGACGTTCGGCACATCGTCCTGACCCACATGGACGCCGACCACATCGGGGGGCTCGCGGATTTCCCGGAGGCGCAGGTGCACGTCGCAGCCCAGGCGCTGACGTGGGCGGTGCGCACGCCGCGGTTCGTCGAGCGCCGCCGCTACCGCCGCCCCCAGTGGTCGCACGGGCCGCGGTTCGTCGAGTACGCCTACGGGACCGACCGGTGGGAGGGCTTCCGGGCGCATCCCCTGGACAACGTCGCCGAGGGGATGATCCTGGTGGATCTGCCGGGCCACGCGATGGGGCACGCCGGGGTGTTGGTGCCCGGTGGCGGTGACGACGACGACGACAAGGACCTCCTCCACGCCGGGGACGCCTTCTACCACCGGGGGCAGATCAGTCCGAAAGGTCGGGTACCCCGGCCGATCCCCGTCCTGGAACGCGCCCTGGCCCTGGAACCCGGTGCCGTCTCCCTCACCCACGCCAGGCTCGCCGGGCTGGCCCGGCGCCGCCGGGACACCCTCGACGTGGTGTGCGCACACGACCCCTCGGGACCCGGGGGCCTCTAGATGGTCCGGATCCGCGAGACCGCCTGGACGCCGGCCGAACGCACGGAGGCGGACCCGGACCTGCCCGACCGGGCGGCGGCACTCGCCGAACTCCTGCGGGGGCGGCGGGCGGTGGTGCTCACCGGCGCCGGGATCTCGACCCCGTCGGGCATCCCCGACTATCGCGGGCCCGATTCGCCCGGCCGGACCCCGATGACCTTCCAACAGTTCGTCGGCGACCCCACGTTCCGCCGGCACTACTGGGCCCGCAACCATCTCGGCTGGCGGCACATGGAGGCGGCGCGTCCCAACACCGCGCACCTCCTGCTCGCCGACTGGGAGCGGCGTGGTCTGGTCACCGGGGTGATCACGCAGAACGTGGACCTGCTGCACCTCAAGGCGGGCAGCCGCCGCCTCGTGGACCTGCACGGCACCTACGCGGTGGTCACCTGCCTGGACTGCGGCCTGCGGCTGAGCAGGTGGGCGCTGCACGAGGAGCTCGAGCGCCTCAACCCGGGCTTCACCGAACGCGTGGCGTCCCGGGGCGCGATCGAGGTGGCCCCGGACGCGGATGCCGTCCTGGGCGACACCTCGGACTTCCGCATGGCCGACTGTCGGGCCTGCTCGGGAGTCCTCAAACCGGACATCGTCTACTTCGGCGAGAATGTCCCCGCCTCCCGTGTCCACGCGGCTAACGACCTCGTGGACTCCTCTGACGTCCTCGTCGTCGTCGGCTCCTCTCTCACCGTCCGCTCCGGATACCGGTTCGTGCGACGTGCGGTGACCACCGGCACGCCCGTCGCGGTGGTCAACCGCGGCCGCACCCGCGCGCACGGCGAGGCCACCCTGACGATCGACGGCGACTGCGTGGAGGTCCTCGAGCTGACAGAGGCGGCCCTGCCGCACCACGGGTGAGCGTCGAGGAGCAAAATAGGGCCATGCAGATCGCAAAGACACCGGAGACCGCACTGGCCCGACTACTCCGCGGCAACGCCCGCTACGTGGCCGGGGAGAACCTCAACGAGCACAAAGACCCCTCTCGGCGCACCGAGCTCGCCGGCCAGCAGAATCCGTTCGCGCAGGTCTTCGGCTGCGCCGACTCACGGGTGCCCGCCGAGGTCGTCTTCGACCAGGGGCTCGGCGACCTGTTCGTGATCCGCAACGCCGGCCACATCGTGGACTCGTCGGTGCTCGGGTCGATCGAGTTCGGGATCGAGGCCCTGAACATCCCGCTGACCCTCGTGCTGGGGCACACCTCGTGCGGCGCGGTGGGCGCCACGATCACCGCCATCGACACGCACTCCACCCCGTCCGGTTACCTGCGCGACGTGGTCGAGCGGATCTCGCCGGCAGTGTTCGAGGCGCGGCGCGACCCCGACGCCGGGTACGACGACGTGGTGGTCGAGAACGTCCGCCACACCGTCACCGCGATCCGGCAGAAGTCGGCTGCCGTCGACCGCGCGATCACCGAGGGCCGCACCGCGATCGTCGGCGCGATCTACAACCTCGAGGAGGGCACCGTCACCCCGGTCCACACCGAGGGGACCGTCACCGAGGGCTGAGCGCGGGCCGACCGGGCCCGGCGGTGGGCCGTGGCCGGTGTCAGACCGCCACGAGGTCGTCGGCGTGCACCAGTGGGCGACCCTGGCCGACGGCGCCGGTGCCCGCCTGGCGTTCCGCCAACCGCGCCCGGACCTCGATCGAGTCGTACTGGGCGATCCCGCGGGCGACCACCCGGCCGTCGACGTCGTGCATCTCGATGACGTCGCCGAAGTGGAACAGGCCGTCCACCCCCGTCACCCCGGCGAGCAGCAGTGATCGCCGCGAACCGGTCACCGCTCGGACCGCGCCGTCGTCCAGCAGGACCGCGCCGCGCGAGTCGGCGGCGTGGCGGACCCAGAAGCGCCGGGCGGTCATCCGCTCCGGCCGGGCCGCGAAGACGGTGCCCACGGCCGGGTCGGGAGCGAGGGCCTGCGGCGCGAGCTCGGCCGCGGTGAGCAGGACGGGGATACCCGCGTCGGCGGCCAGGCGGGCGGCGGCGAGCTTGGAGGCCATCCCGCCGGTCCCCAGTGCCCCGCCGGCGCCGGCGACCACGCCGTCGAGGTCGTCCTCCCCAGCGACCATCGTCACCGCGGTGGCGCCGCCCTTGCGCGGGTCCGAGTCGTACAGGGCGTCGACGTCCGAGAGCAGGATGAGGGCGTCGGCGCTGATGAGGTGCGCGACCAGGGCCGCGAGCCGGTCGTTGTCGCCGAACCGGATCTCGTTGGTCGCCACGGTGTCGTTCTCGTTGATCACCGGCACGGCGTGCAGGGTGCGGAGACGGTCGAGGGTCCGCTGGGCGTTGGCGGCGCTGTCGCGGCGGCCGATGTCACCGGCGGTGAGCAGCACCTGGCCCACCACCCGGTCGAAGCGGGCGAAGGAGTCGCCCCACGCGCGGGCCAGCTCGAGCTGACCGACACTGGCGGCGGCCTGCTTGGCGGACAGCGTCCCGGGCCGGGTGGTCATCCCCAGGGGCGCCATGCCGGCGCCGATCGCGCCGGAGGAGACCACGAACACGTCGGACCCGGCGGTCATGCGCGACTGGCAGACGTCGGCGAGGGCGTCGAGCTCCGCCCGCCGGATCCCGCCGTGGAAACTGGTGATGGCCGACGAGCCGATCTTGACCACCACGCGGCGGGCCGCGCCGATCCGACGTCGCAGCTCCCGCTCCGTGGTCACTCCAGGATCTCCTCGTCCGGGTCGATCAGACCGCGACGCACGCGCTTGCGGTACTTGCGCTCGGTGGCCCCGATCCGCTCGTCGGACTCGAGCCTGATGTCCGTGCCGCGGCCGGTCCGCATGAGGTCGACGCCCGCCGGGGTCTGCGGCTCCCACTCGAACGAGACGTCACCGATGGTGACGGTGCAACCCTCCGTGGCCCCGGCCTTGATGAGCGCCTCCTCGACGCCGATCCGGGCCAGGCGGTCGGCGAGGAAGCCGACGGCCTCGTCGTTGTCGAACTCCGTCTGACGGATCCACCGCTCGGGCTTGGCACCGGTGACGATGAACGCTCCGGGGTCGGCCGGGTCCGGGCGTACGCGGAACTCCTCCACGTCCACGGCCTTGGGGCGGATGACGATCCGCTCGGGCGCGGCCGGCGGGTTGGCCTTGCGGTGCGCCTTGATCAGCTCGTAGAGGCCGTACCGCAGCTCGTCCAGGCCCTTGTGGGCGACCGCGGAGATGGCGTAGACCGGCCACCCCTTGGCCTCGAAGTGTTCGCGCACCATCTCCGCCATGTCGGAGGCGTCGGGCACGTCGATCTTGTTGAGCACCACCACGCGGGGCCGGTCGGCCAGGTCACCGATCCCGGCGTCGGCGAGCTCGGACCGGTAGGCGGCGAGCTCGGCCTCCAGTGCGTCCACGTCGGAGATCGGGTCCCGGTCCGACTCGAGGTTCGCGCAGTCCACCACGTGCGCCAGGACGGCCGTGCGCTCGATGTGACGCAGGAAGTCCAGGCCCAGTCCGCGGCCCTCGCTCGCGCCGGGGATGAGGCCGGGAACGTCGGCGATGGTGAAGGTGTCGTCGCCCACCGAGACCACTCCGAGGTTCGGCGCGAGGGTCGTGAAGGGGTAGTCGGCGATCTTGGGCTTGGCCGCCGAGAGCACCGAGACGAGGGAGGACTTCCCGGCGGACGGGAAACCCACCAGTCCGACGTCGGCCATGGACTTGAGTTCGAGCGTGAGGTCGCGGACCTCGCCGGGCTCACCGAGCAGGGCGAACCCGGGGGCCTTGCGCGCCCGGGAGGCCAGCGCGGCGTTGCCCAGTCCACCCTTGCCGCCCTCGGCTGCGACGAAACGGGTGCCGACGCCGGTGAGGTCGGCGAGTACCTCGCCGTCCTCGTCCAGGACGACGGTGCCGGGCGGCACCGACAGTACGAGGTCGGCACCCTGGGCGCCGTTGCGGTTGGCGCCCATGCCGGGCTGGCCCCTGCCTGCGCGGGCGTGGGGCCGGAAGTGGAAGTCGAGCAGGGTGTGGACCTGGGGGTCAACGACGAGTACGACGTCGCCGCCGTGTCCCCCGTTGCCGCCGTCGGGGCCGCCGAGCGGCTTGAACTTCTCGCGGTGCACGGAGGTGCAGCCGCGGCCTCCGTCCCCGGCCGCGAGGTGGAGGACTACGCGGTCGATGAATCTCGACATGGTGGGGGCTCCTCCTGGTGACGGGCGATGACGGCGGGGTCGTACAAATGCTCTCGGGGGCCGGGTGTGGAGTCGTGATGACCCCGCCCGGCCCCCGAGGGCGAATCCTGAAAAGTGGTCGGCTGGGAGGCTCAGGCCTCGGCGCCGGCCGGCACGATGTTCACGGTCTTGCGACCGCGCTTGGTGCCGAACTCCACCGCACCGGCGGAGAGGGCGAACAGGGTGTCGTCGCCACCACGGCCGACGTTGACGCCCGGGTGGAACTTGGTGCCGCGCTGGCGCACCAGGATCTCACCGGCGTTGACCTCCTGGCCGCCGAAGCGCTTGACGCCGAGGCGCTGCGCGTTGGAGTCACGACCGTTACGGGTGCTGGATGCGCCCTTCTTACTTGCCATGTCCGAGTCCCTCCTTCAGGGAGCACGCCCGAGGGCGCTGAGCTGGTGGCCTGATCGGCCGGAGATGGATTACTTGATACCGGTGATCTTGACGACCGTCAGCTTCTGACGGTGGCCCTGACGCTTGTGGTACCCGGTCTTGTTCTTGAACTTGTGGATCCGGATCTTCGGTCCCTTGGTCTGCTCGACGATCTCGCCGGAGACGGTGACCTTGGCCAGGGCGTCGGCGTCGGAGGTGACGGCAGAACCGTCGACCACGAGGATCGGGGACAGCGACACGGAGGTTCCGGCCTCGCCCTCGATCTTCTCGACCTTGACGTGGTCCCCTTCGGCGACCTTGTACTGCTTGCCGCCGGTCTTGACGATCGCGTACATCGAGGGCTTCCCCTTGCTTCTCGGGTGTGCGGCCGCCTGGGGCGACCACACCTGGTGTGCGGTGTTCTCTCTTGCTCGCCGACTCGCATCGGTCGAGGGTCGCTGGCCCCGGGACCGCGTACGGTCCCGTTGCGCGACTCCTCGCGCCACGACATAGCGCCGCGACGAGCGACCTGTCAAGGTTACGGTCCGGCGGCACAGCAGGTCAAACCGACCGTGCCGCCGGCCCGCGGCCCGGCGCGTCAGTCGCCGGCGGGAGCCGTCGTCGACCTGGTGGCCCGCCGCCTCGCCGGGCGCTTGCGCGGCTCGGCGACCACGGCGGTCGGAGCCTCCGCCAGGGCTGCGGCCTCGACCTTCGCCACGGTTTCGCCCTGCGCGGCCTGCTGCGCGGTGTCGACCCCGGCGGCGCCGGCCTCACGGCGGGTGGACCGCCGACGGGGGCGACGACCGCCCGTGCCCGTGGACCCGGAGTCCGATCCCGCCGTACCCGGGGCCGCCGCGGCGACCTCGTCCACGACGGTCTCCGCCTCGGCCACCACCTCGGCCTCGGAGCGCGGGGTCTCGACCACCTCCGCCGCGGCGCGGTCCTCGGCGGCGGTCGTCGGCGCCGGCGCAGTGGTGGCAGGGCGCCTCGACGCCCGGCGACGTCGCGCGGGCCGCGACGTCCCTGCGGCGTCCGCGGAGTCGGCCACGGCCTTCTCCTGCGTCGCCTCTGCCCCGCGGTCGATGGCGGGCGCCGCAGTCTCGGCCACGTCCGTCTCCGCCGTCGTCACGGTCTCCGCCTTCGCCGGCGTCTCGGTCGCCGCGTCGACCACCGTCGTCACGGTCTCCGCCTTCGCCGCCGTCTCGGTCGCCGTCGTCTCGGACGTCGCGTCGCGGCCCCCGCGGTCGCCGCTGCCGCTGGCGGCGGCGGCCTCGTCGGTGTCCGTCTCGCCGTCGGAATCGGCGCTCCGGTGGGCGATCGCGAGCGCGGCCGGGTGCGCGGCCGGCGCCGGGCCGTCCTTGCGCGGGGCCTGCTTGGGCACGGACGCGTCGGACTCCCCCGCCCCCTTGCCGTTGCCGCCCTTGCGCCGCCCACGCCGTGCGCCGGGCTCGTCGGCGTTGTGCGACTCGGTGTGCAGCGGGTCGGCGTGCACGATCAGCCCACGGCCCTGGCAGTGCTCACACGGGGTCGAGAAGGCCTCGACCAGCCCGGTACCGAGCTTCTTGCGGGTGAGCTGCACGAGCCCCAGAGACGTGACCTCGGAGACCTGGTGACGGGTGCGGTCACGCCCCAGCGCCTCGGTGAGCCGCCTCAGGACCAGGTCGCGGTTGGACTCGAGCACCATGTCGATGAAGTCGATGATCACCATGCCGCCGACATCGCGGAGGCGCAGCTGCCGAACGATCTCCTCGGCGGCCTCGAGGTTGTTCTTGGTGACGGTCTCCTCGAGGTTGCCGCCGGAGCCGGTGTACTTGCCGGTGTTGACGTCGATGACGGTCATCGCCTCGGTGCGGTCGATCACCAGGGAGCCGCCGGACGGCAGCCACACCTTGCGGTCGAGCGCCTTGGCGAGCTGCTCGTCGACGCGGTGCGTGGCGAACACGTCCACGTCGGGGTTGTCGTGGCGTTCGAGCCGCTCGACCATCTCCGGCGCGACCCGGGAGACGTAGTCGTGGACCGTGTCCCAGGACGTCTCGCCCTGGATAACGAGCTTGGAGAAGTCCTCGTTGAACAGGTCGCGGACGACCTTCACCAGCAGGTCCGGCTCCTCGTACAGGGCCACGGGGGTGCCGGCTCCGGAGTCGGTGCGCTTGGCGGCCGCCTCGGAGATGTCGGACCACTGACCCGCGAGACGCTCGACGTCGCGGCCGATCTCCTCGGCGCTGACCCCCTCGGCGGCGGTGCGGATGATCACGCCGGACCCCTCGGGGACGACGTCCTTGAGGATCGCCTTGAGGCGACGACGCTCGGTGTCCGGCAGCTTGCGGGAGATGCCCGTGGAGTTGCCGTCCGGCACGTACACGAGGAAGCGCCCGGCCAGCGAGATCTGCGTCGACAGGCGGGCACCCTTCTGCCCGATGGGGTCCTTGGTGACCTGGACCAGGACCATGTCGCCGGACTTGAGCGCCTGCTCGATGCGCCGGGCCTTGCCCCCGAGCCCGGCGGCCTCCCAGTTCACCTCGCCGGCGTACAGGACGCCGTTGCGGCCGCGCCCGATGTCGACGAACGCCGCCTCCATGCTGGGCAGCACGTTCTGCACGCGGCCGAGGTAGACGTTGCCCACCATCGACCGGGCGGATTCGGTGGTGACGAAGTGCTCCACGAGCACCTTGTCCTCGAGGACACCGACCTGGGTCATGACGCCCTTGCCGTCGCCCCGCTGCTTCTCGCGCACGACCATGACGCGGTCCACGGCCTCGCGGCGGGCGAGGAACTCGGACTCGGACAGGATGGGCTGACGACGGCGTCCGGCCTCGCGACCGTCGCGACGCCGCTGACGCTTGGCCTCGAGGCGGGTGGAGCCGGTGATGCCCTGCACCTCGTCGGACGACGTGCTGGCGCCCTGTCCCCCGCGTCCGGACCGGCGACGCGCCTCGCGCTCGTGGACCTCGGTGTCGGCCGGGTCGTCGCCCGTGGTCTGGGTCTCGTCGGAGCCGGAACCCCCACTGCGACGACGACGACGGCGACGCCGCCTCGAACCCGACGGGGCGTTCCCGGAATCGTCCGAATCGTCACCGTCGGCGTCACCGGAGTCGGCCTGCCCGTCGGAGTCATCCGCCGTGCGGCCGTCGGTGTCGTCGGAGCCGTCGCGGCCGGTCCCACGGTCGTCGGAACCCGACTCGCGGGAGTCCCCGGAATCACCGGCGGACCCGGAGCGGGCGTCGGAGCGCTCCTCGTCGCGCCCGGAGGCGTCGTCGGAGGCATCTGCGCGCGAGTCGTCGTCGGCGGTACCGGTGTTCTCACCGTTCTGCTCGTCGCCGCCCTCGCCCCGCCCGCGACCACGTCCGCGGCGACCCCGCCGCCGCCGACGCGCCCCACCGTCACCGGAGTCCGACTGGTCGGACTGGTCGGGGCCGCGGCCCTCGTCGGAACCCTCGTCCTGCGTGTCCTGGTCGGCCTGCTCACCCTCGGGCGCGCGGGCAGCCCCGGCGGCCACCTCCGCGCGGGCCCGGTCCTGGCCCCGGCGGCCGCGCGGCTCGTCTCCCGAGCGGGATTCCGCCGGCGGCTGCGCAGGAGTGTCGTCGGGAGAGAGGAACAGGGGTGAGAACGTCGGGGTCGCGGTGGACCGGCGTCGCCGGTTGCCCGACTCCTCCGAACCCACCTCGCCGGTGACGATAGCGATCTCCGGCAGCGCCGGACGATTACGGCCTCCCGTGGTGCCACGCCCGGTTGCGGCCGAATCGTCCGAAGTCCCGCGGGCGGTCTTCCCGGCGGTCCTCGAGCCGGACTTCTCCGCTGCCCCGGAGGCGGACTTCTCGTCGGCCGTGGCCTTCTCCGCGGTCTTCTCCGCAGTGGTCTTGCGCGCCGGGCTCTTCCTGGCCGGCGCCTTCTTCGCGGGAAGGGCGTCGGTCGACGCGGCCTCGCCGGCGGGCGCCTCCGCGGATGCGCCCTCGGCGGGGGCCTTCCCGGCGGAGATCTTCTCTGCCGGGGCCTTCTCTGCGGGGGTCTTATCTGCGGGGGCCTTCTCCGCGGGGGTCTTGGCGGCCTTCTTGGCGGGAGCCTTCCGCACGGGGGCCTTCCGCACGGGGGCCTCGGCCGCCGGCGTCTGCACGTCGGAGCCTCCGGCCACGGCGGCATCCGTCGCCGTCCCGGCGTCCTGTCCCCGCGAGGTGAACCAGGTCAGCAGCACGTCGCGGGTCACCCCGGACTGGGCGCTCTTGATCTCCACGCCGATCCCGGCCATGGCGACCAGGAACTCCTTGCTGCTCATGCCCACGGCTCTCGCGGCCGCGTGCGCGCGCATCCTCTCGGGAAGCGCGGTGATGTCGTCGATGGTCAGGTTCGGATCCGACACGTGTCTCCTCCGGCCGGACTCCGGGCGCGATCACGTCACCGGTTATCGGTGACCCACGCCGCCGCACGGGGTCGGGCGTCTTCTCTGTCTGGGCCCCACCGGGGTGGGGCTACGTCTTGTGGTCCGCGGGACCGGGACGAACCGGGCCACGGGTGGCGGGCGCCCGTTCCGGGGCGGACTGGTGATCCACTCGCCAGGATGAGCTCCCGCCATTCTCCCACATCCGTCACCGAAACGTCGTCGCCCGGCGCCACCAATGCGAACGCGCCCGCCGGGCAGGGGCCGACGGGCGCGCGTGCAGCGCGATCGCTGCGGGACGAGTGGTGGTCTACAGGCCGGGGAACCAGAGCGCGATCTCCCGGGCCGCGGACTCCTCGGAGTCCGAGCCGTGGACGAGGTTGAACTGGGTCTCGAGGCCGAAGTCCCCGCGGATGGAACCGGGGGCGGCCTTCTCCACGGGGTCGGTCCCGCCGGCGAGCTGACGCCAGGCGGCGATGGCCCGCGGCCCCTCGAGGACGCCCGTGACGACCGGACCGGAGGTGATGAACTCGAGCAGGGAGCCGTAGAACGGACGCTCCGCGTGCTCGGCGTAGTGCTCGGCTGCGGTCTCCTGCGGCACCCGGCGCATGTCCATGGCGACGATCCTGAGGCCCTTGGCCTCGATGCGGGCGAGGATGGTGCCGGTCAGGCCGCGCTCGACGCCGTCGGGCTTGATGAGGAAGAAGGTTCTCTCGGTCACGACGGCGATCCTACAAGCCCGATGTCCACCCCGGTCGCGCGGAGCGTCGCGCTCAGTCGTGCTGGCTGGGCAGGTATCCACCGGCCATCCGGCGCGACAGGTCGCGGCGTAGGTACAGGATGTACGCCCAGACCGCGGCGAACATCAGTCCGCACACCCCCATCGACCAGTGCACGGCCCACCCGGCGACGGCCAGTCCCGCGAGCGAGAGGTTCAGCGGGATCGCCCAGGGCTTGCGTTGGAGTCCACTGGCCACCAGCATCGCGATCGCGAGCAGGCTGACGAACCACACCTTCCACGACTGGAAGTGGGCACCGTCGTCGAGCCGGGCGATCACCGTGAGCACCAGGCCGATCACGATCGCCTCGAGGACCAGGGTGCCGGCCATGATGCCCCGCAGCCCCTTCCACGGGTCCACCGAGGGGGCGTGTGCGGCTTCCCGGGGACCGGGGGTCGGTACGGTCACGTCGCGTCCTTTCCGAACAGGCTGCGGGCGGCTCCGGCGGTGACCACGGAGCCCGTGACGAGAACGCCCACGCCCGACACGTCGTCGTCCGCGGTCGGATCCGGGACCCCGACCAGGTCGAGGGCGGCGCTGACCGCGTCGGGAAGGGTGTCCACCACGTGGACCCGCTGGGCGGTGAACCGCTCCTCGGCGATGCGGGCGAGGTCACCCGGGTCCATCGCGCGCGGCGAGGCGGCCCGGGTCACGACGACCTCCTCCACGACGGGTTCGAGTGCGGCGAGGAACGCGTCGGCGTCCTTACCGTCGAGCATCGCGACCACGGCCACCAGTCGTCTGAAGTCGAACTCGGAGGTGACGGCTTCGGCGAGCGCGCGCCCCCCGTGCCCGTTGTGGGCGGCGTCCACCAGAACGGTGGGGCTCGAACTGAGCCGCTCCAGACGCCCGGGGTTGTCCACCGCGGCGAAACCCGCGCGGATGAGTTCCGGGTCCAGGCCCCTGTCCGGACCGGCGCCGAAGAAGGCCTCCACGGCGGCGAGTGCGGTCGCCGCGTTCTCGGCCTGATGCTCACCGAAGAGCGGGAGGAACACCTCCGGGTACTCGCCACCGAGTCCCCTCAGGGTGAGCTGCTGGCCGCCGACGGCGACGCGCCGCTCGACCACATCGAACTCCGAGCCGAGGCGGGCGACGACCGCGCCCACCTCCACGGCACGTCTCAGCAGGACGTCCATGGCCTCGGGCTCCTGGCGACCGATCACGGCGATCGGGTCGCGCGGGAGCAGGTCGTCCTCCGGACCGGGTTGGATGATCCCGGCCTTCTCCCCCGCGATCGTCGCGAGGTCCTCACCCAGGTAGTCGGTGTGGTCCAGGCCGACGGGGGTGATCACGGCGACGGCGGGCCGGACCACGTTGGTGGCGTCCCAGGTGCCGCCCATCCCCGTCTCCACGACGGCCACCTCGACCGGTGCGTCGGCGAACGCGGCGAAGGCCATCGCGGTGAGCACCTCGAAGTAACTCATGCGCGGGCCGCCGGTCTCCTCGGACCGCTGGTCGACGAGCTCGAGGTAGGGCTGTAGTTCGCGGTAGGTGTCCACGAAGGCGCGCGCGGTGATCGGCTCACCGTCGAGTGCGATGCGTTCGGTGACACTCTGCAGATGGGGGCTGGTGTTGCGCCCGGTGCGCTGGTGCAGCGCGCGCAGCAGCGCGTCGATCATCCGGGTGACCGAGGTCTTGCCGTTGGTGCCCGCCACGTGGACCACGGGGTAGGCGTGCTGAGGGTCCCCCAACACCGACATCAGCTCCGCGATGCGGTCCAGACTCGGCTCGAGCCGGGACTCCGGCCAGCGGGTGGCCAACTCCTCCTCGACCGCCGCCAGATCTGCCGTGTCGGCCTGCCACTCGGGGCTGCCCACCTCCGGGATCGGGCGGGGCGGCAGGTGGTCGTCACCGTCGCTCTCCTCGTCACCCGGGATAGGTCCGCCGAGCGGGACGCCCGAGACGAGGCCGTCCTCGCCGAGCATCTCGGCGACGTCCTCCTCCGTGGGGGTGTCCCACCCCTCGGCCGGGTCGTGCGGCGGGAGCCACTCGCGGCCGCTCACGCGGGATCACTCCCCGCGGGCATCGCCTCGAGGCGGGTGGTGATCCGGGTGACCTCGGCCTCGGCGAGGTCACGGCGGGCGCGGATCTTGTCGACGACGTGGTCGGGCGCCTTGCCGAGGAACGCCTCGTTGCCGAGCTTGGCGCCGGTCGTCTCGAGCTCCTTGCGGGCGGCGGCGAGGTCCTTCTCCAGCCGGCGTCGTTCGGCGGCGAGGTCGATCGTCCCGGAGGTGTCGATCTCCACGTCCACCGTCGACAACCCGAGCCGGACCTCGAGCGAGGCCGTGGCGGTGAAGTCCTCGGCTGCCGGGGTCAACCGGGCCAGCGCGGACACCTGGGCGAGCAGGTCCTCGGGCAGGTCCGCGGCGTCCACGCCGGAGATCCGCGCGGGTACCCGCTGGCCGGGCTTGAGCCCCTGGTCGGAGCGGAAGCGCCGGATCTCGGTGACGAGGGTCTGGGCGTCGGCCACCCGGCGGACCGGGTCCGCGGCGTCACCGGCCGGCACCACGTCGGACGGCCAGTCCGCGACCACCACGGACTCTCGACCGGTCAGCGCGGTCCACAGCGTCTCGGTGACGAACGGGATCACCGGGTGCAGCATCCGGAGCAGCACGTCCAGCACGTGGCCGAGTACGAGTCGGGTGTTCTCGGCGCGCTCGGAGGCGCGGGCGGCGTCGTCACCTCCGAACTGGACCTTGGCGAGCTCGAGGTACCAGTCGCACACCTCGTCCCACGCGAAGTGGTAGAGCGCCTCGCACGCCTTGGAGAACTCGTAGCGGTCCAGCGCGTCGTCGACGGACACCCGCACCTCACCGAGACGGTGAAGGATCCACCTGTCGGCGTCGGAGAGTTCGGACGCGTCGGGGAGCCGGCCCACCTTCGCGCCGTTCATCAGGGCGAAGCGGGTGGCGTTGAACAACTTGGTGGCGAAGTTGCGGGACGCCTGGGCGGCGTCGTCCCCGACGGAGAGGTCGCCGCCCGGGTTGGCTCCGCGGGCCAGGGTGAAGCGCAGTGCATCGGCACCGAAGCGGTCGACCCAGTCCAGGGGATCGATCCCGTTGCCCTTGGACTTGGACATCTTCTGGCCGTGCTCGTCACGCACGAGGCCGTGGAGGAACACGTCGGTGAAGGGGACCTTGCCCGGTGCGGCCTCGTCGCCGGTGAGGGTGCGGCCCACGAAGGTGCCGAACATCATCATGCGGGCCACCCAGAAGAACAGGATGTCGTACCCGGTGACCAGCACGGACGTGGGGTAGAAGCGTTCGAGGTCGACGGTGCGATCGGGCCAGCCCATGGTCGAGAACGGCCACAGGCCGGACGAGAACCACGTGTCGAGGACGTCGGTGTCCTGGGTGTATCCGGCTGGCGGCTCCTCGTCGGGGCCCACACAGACGACCTCTCCGTCGGGCCCGTACCAGATCGGGATCCGGTGACCCCACCACAGCTGGCGCGAGATGCACCAGTCGTGCATGTCGTCGACCCAGTCGAACCAGCGGGGCTCCTGGCTCTTGGGGTGGATGACGGTGTCGCCGTCGCGGACGGCGTCCCCCGCCATCGCGGCCAACTCCTCGACCCTGACCCACCACTGCAGTGACAGGCGCGGCTCGATCGGCTCGCCGGAGCGCTCGGAGTGGCCCACCGAGTGCAGGTACGGACGCACCTCCTTGACGATGCGCCCCTGCTCGGCGAGGTCCTCGCGCACGGCCCTCCGTGCCTCGAACCGGTCCATCCCGTCGTAGCGGGTCCCGGTGCCGGCGATGTGGCCGGTGGCGTCCATGATCGTGGGCATCTCGAGCCCGTGACGCTGGCCGATCGCGAAGTCGTTGGGGTCGTGCGCGGGCGTGACCTTGACCGCGCCGGTCCCGAACTCGGGGTCGACGTAGTCGTCCGCCACCACGCGCATGGTCCACCCCTCGCGGAACGGATGCGGGATCTCGGTACCCACCAGATGGGCGTACCGCTCGTCGGAGGGATGGACGGCGATCGCGGTGTCTCCGAGCATCGTCTCGAGGCGGGTCGTGGCCACCACCAGGTGCGGCTCGGAGTCGTCCATCGACCCGTAGCGGAAACTGACCAGCTCGCCCTCGACGTCGGCGTACTTGACCTCGATGTCGGAGATGGCGGTCTGAAGGGTGGGCGACCAGTTGACCAGCCGCTCGGCGCGGTAGATCAGTCCGTGGTCGTAGAGCTTCTTGAAGATGGTCTGGACCGCTCGCGAGAGTCCGTCGTCGAGGGTGAACCGCTCGCGCGACCAGTCGACGCCGTCGCCGAGGCGACGCATCTGATCGCCGATGGTGCCGCCGGACTCACGCTTCCACTCCCAGACCTTCTCGATGAACGCCTCGCGGCCGATCTCGTGGCGGTCGATCCCCTCGTCGCGGAGTCTGCGGTCCACCAGGGTCTGTGTGGCGATGCCGGCGTGGTCCATGCCGGGCAGCCACAGCACCTCGTACCCCTGCATGCGCTTGCGCCGCGTGAGCACGTCCATGAGCGTGTGGTCGAGCGCGTGCCCCATGTGCAGGCTGCCGGTCACGTTCGGGGGCGGCAGCACCACCGAGTAGGCGGGCTTGTCGCTCGACGGGTCGGCCTCGAAATACCCGGCCTCCACCCAGCGCTCATACAGCCCGTTCTCCACCTCACCTGGATTCCAGGAAGCGGGCAGGGCGTCCGCACGGTCGGTGTTCGGGGAGGCAGCGGCTGGAGTCGTCACCCGACCATCCTAGGCCGTGGGCGCCGGGGTCCGGCACACGCCGTCGACCCCGGCACACCCGAGGTCAGTCGGCCAGGCCGAGCCCGTGAACGGCGTCACGCTCCGAGACCAGCTCCGCCACCGACGCGTCGATGCGGGAGCGTTGGAAATCGCCGATCTCCAGGCCCTCGACGACCTCCCAGCCGGCGCCCCGGCTGCGGCAGGGCAGCCCCGTCACCACGCCCGGCTCGGTGCCGTACTGCCCCTCGGAGGGCAACGCGACCGTCGTCCAGCTCTCACCCGGCGTACCGTGCACCCAGTCGCGCATCTGGTCGACCGCCGCGCCGGCGGCGGACGCCGCCGACGAGGATCCGCGAACCGCGATGATCTCGGCTCCCCGACCGGCGACCCGCGGAATGAACGTGTCGGCCAGCCACGCCTCGTCGAGTCCGGCGGTGACCGGTTCACCCCGCAGCGTCAGATAGGACACGTCGGGAAACTGGGTGGCCGAGTGATTGCCCCAGACGACGACGCCGTCCAGGTCCGCGACCGGTGCGCCCAGTCGGGTGGCGAGCTGGCTCAACGCACGGTTGTGGTCGAGACGCATCAGGGCGGTGAACCGCTCGGCGGGGACGTCGGGCGCATGCCGGTGGGCGATGTAGGCGTTGGTGTTGGCGGGATTGCCCACCACGACCACCCGCACGTCGTCGGCGGCGTGGGCGTTGATGGCCCGCCCCTGCTCGCGGAAGATCGCCCCGTTGGCGGTGAGCAGGTCGGCACGCTCCATCCCCTTCCCGCGCGGCCTGGCACCCACGAGGAACGCCGCGTTGGCGCCCTCGAACGCCGAGTCCACGTCATCGGTGATCTCGATGGAGTCCACCAGCGGGAGCGCGCAGTCCTCGATCTCCATGGCCACGCCCTCCGCCGCGACCACGGCCGACGGGATGTCGAGCAGCCGCAGGCGGACCGGGGTCCCGGGGCCGAAGACCAGCCCGGAGGCGAGACGGAACAACAATGAGTAGGCGATCTTTCCGGCGGCGCCGGTGACGGTCACGGTGACCGGGGTGGAGGTGCTCATGGAGGCGGACCTTCCGGGACGACGACGGGGTCGGTTCCCACAGTAGTGAGAATCCGACCCCGCAACCCGCGTCCGCGGGCGGAGTACACCTGACGTTCGCCCGGGCGCCGCCTCAGGCGTGGATCTCGGCCCCGGTCTTGAGCCGGACCTCGTCGATCGTGACGCCCGGTGCCAGTTCGACCAGACGGAAGCCCTCCGGTGCGATGTCGAGGACGCACAGGTCGGTGACGACGCGCTGGACGCAGCCGCGGCCCGTGTAGGGCAGGGAGTTCTCCGCGAGGAGCTTGAGGTCCCCCTTGCGCGTGATGTGGTCCATCATCACGATCACCCTGCCGGCACCGTGGACGAGGTCCATCGCACCGCCCATGCCCTTGACCATGGCGCCGGGGATCATCCAGTTGGACAGGTCTCCGGCCTGGGAGACCTGCATCGCACCCAGGACCGCCACGTCGACGTTCCCACCGCGGATCATCGCGAAGGACTCCGAGGACGAGAAGTACGCGGCCCCCGGAGCTGCGGTGATCGTCTCCTTGCCGGCGTTGATCATCTCCGGGTCCAGCTGCTCGCGCGTGGGGTACGGGCCCACGCCCAGGATCCCGTTCTCCGAGTGGAGCGTGACGTGCACCCCGGCCGGGAGATAGTCGGGGATCAGGGTCGGCATGCCGATACCCAGGTTCACGTACTGTCCGTCGACGAAGTCGGCGGCGATGCGGGCCGCCATCTGCTCATGGGTCCAGCTCATGACCGATCCCCTCCCTTGCTGCTGAGCTTCTCGATCTCCACTCCGGTCTCCTGGCGTCCGACCTCGACCAGGCGCTGGACGAAGATCCCGGGCACGTGGACGTCGGCGGGGTCGATCTCGCCGGCGGCGACGATCTCCTCGGCCTGCACGATCGTCACCCGGCCCGACATCGCCGCATCGGGGTTGAAGTTGCGGGCCGTTCCGTAGAACTGCAGGTTGCCCGCAGTATCCGCACGGTGGGCGTGGACGAGGGCGTAGTCCGTGACGATCGAGCGCTCCAGGACGTACGGGATCCCGTCGAACTCGCGGACCTCCTTGGGCTCGGAGGCCAGGGCGACCCCGCCGTCACCGTCGTAGCGCAGCGGCAGGCCGCCCTCGGCGACCATCGTGCCGACGCCCGCGGGGGTGTAGAACGCGGGGATGCCCGCGCCACCGGCCCGCATGCGCTCGGCGAGCGTGCCCTGCGGGGTGAGTTCCACCTCGAGCTCGCCCGAGAGGTACTGACGGGCGAACTCCTTGTTGGCGCCCACGTACGAGGCGGTGGTCCGCGTGATGCGGCGGGCCTCGAGCAGTTTGCCCAGGCCGAAGCCGTCGGTCCCGCAGTTGTTGCTCACCGTCTGCAGATCGGTGGCCCCCTGGTCGAGGAGCGCGTCGATGAGGACGGCGGGGATGCCGACCAGACCGAAACCCCCCACGGCGAGGGAGGCGCCGTCCGGGATGTCCGCGACCGCGTCGGCAGCCGAGGAGAAGATCTTGTTGGTCATGTCACGCACCATATCCCTTGTTCGCATCTTGTACAACTGTTCGCCCTTCGCACGATTCCCGCGTATCGTGGACCGCACACCACGCCGCGCCCCGCCCGCGACCAGACACCCCGCGACCAGACACACGGAAGGACCGACACCATGCCCGCCACCCTGTCCCACGAGGTCAGTGGACCCCGGTCCGCCGACACCCCCGTCCTCGTCCTCCTCGGATCGCTCGGGTCCGACCGCTCCATGTGGGACGCCCAGGTCCGCGATCTGTCCCGCGATCACACCGTGGTCGCCGTGGACCACCGGGGGCACGGCACGTCCGAGGTCATCCCCGGTCCGTGCACGATCGCCGACCTGTCCGCGGACGTGGTGGCCCTGCTCGACTCACTGGAGATCGATCGGTTCCACATCGCCGGGCTGTCGCTCGGCGGCGCGGTGGCCCAGTGGCTCGCCGTCCACGAGCCCGCCCGTGTCCTCTCCGTCGCCCTGCTGTGCACCGCCGCGAGGTTCGGCGAACCGGCCGGGTGGGCCGATCGCGCCGCCGCGGTCCGCGAGGGCGGGACCGCCGCTGTCGCCGACGCCGTCGTCGCACGGTGGATCACCGCCGCACGAGCCGAGGCCGAGCCCGACCTCGTCGCGGGCCTGCGCGAGATGGTCCTGGCCACCCCGGCCGAGGGATACGCCTCCTGTTGTGACGCACTGGCCGGGTGGGACAACCGGGCCGAGCTGGGTCGGATCTCCTGTCCCACCCTCGTGCTCGCCGGGGACGAGGACCCGTCCACGCCCCCGGATGTGGTCCGGGAGATCGCAGACGGTGTACCCGGGTCCGACTTCGTCGTCGTCACCCCCGCCGCCCACGTCCCCACCGTCGAGATCCCGGAGCGCATCAACGAGATCCTCCGCCGCCACCTCGAGACCGCCCGGAACACGGGCGCGGCATGACCCGCCCCGACGTGGTGTCGACCCCGGCGCGCCCCGGGGGCGACGGCGGGGACCGCTCCGCCTCCCCCGACTTCGTCCAGTCACTCGCACGCGGACTGTCGGTCATCCGGGCGTTCGACGCCCGCCAGCCGCGCCAGACCCTCAGTGACGTCGCGCGCAACACCGGCCTGACCCGGGCGACCGCCCGCCGCTTCCTCCACACCCTCGTCGAACTGGGGTACGTGGACACGGCGGACTCGGTCTTCTGGCTCACCCCCCGCGTCCTGGACCTCGGGTACAGCTACCTGTCCTCCCTGCCGCTGACCGACCTCGCCCAGCCGCACCTGGAGAAGCTCAGCTCGCGGCTCGGCGAGTCGTCCTCGGTGGCGGTGCTCGACGGTTCCGACATCGTCTACGTGGGTCGCGTCCAGGTGCGTCGCATCATGACGATCGGCATCACCATCGGCACCAGGTTCCCCGCCTACGCCACGTCGATGGGTCGGGTCCTGCTGGCGTCGCTGCCGGCGGAGGACCTCGACGCCTACCTCGCCGCGACCGACCTGCGGGCCCTCACCCCACACGGACTGGCCGACGAGGCCGCGCTCCGCGCGGAGTTGTCGCGGGTGGCCGAGCGCGGCTGGTGCGTGGTCGACCAGGAACTCGAACCGGGCCTGCGTTCCGTGGCCGCCCCGGTCCACGACCGCCACGGCGCGGTCCGCGCAGCCCTCAACGTCTCCACCCACGCCGCCCGCTACTCCCCCGACCAGCTCCACGACGAGGTCATCCCCGAGCTGCTGGCCACCACCCGCGCGCTGTCGGCCGACCTCGCCATCGTCAACCGCTGAACCCGAACGAAGGAACCCCATGCGTGACGTCGTCATCTGCCAACCCCTCCGCACCCCGGTCGGGCGATTCGGCGGGGTGTTCCGCGACCTGGACGCGAACACCCTCGCCACCGACCTGCTCGCCGCCCTCGTCGAGCGGACCGGCCTGACCGGAGCCGACGTCGACGACGTCGTGCTGGGGCAGGGCTCGCCGAGCGGTGAGGGACCGGCCATCGGCCGCATCGCCGCACTCGACTCCCCGCTCGGGATCGACGTACCGGGCATGCAGCTCGACCGGCGTTGCGGCTCCGGCCTCCAGGCGGTCATCACCGGCGCGCTCCAGGTGGCCTCCGGCGGTATGGACCTCGTCGTGGCCGGCGGCGTCGAGTCGATGAGCCAGGTGGAGTTCTACGCCTCACCCAGCCCCCGCTGGGGCATCCGCGGGGACGGGATCTCGCTGGTCGACCGCCTCGGACGGGCCCGCACCACGGTCGGCGGTCGCTCGCACGTCATCGACGGCGGGATGATCGAGACCGCCGAGAACCTCCGGCGCGAGTACGGCATCGGGCGGGACGAGCAGGACCGGCTGGCCGTGCAGTCCCACCAGCGCGCCGTGGCCGCGCAGGAGTCCGGGGTGTTCGCCGAGGAGATCGTCCCGGTGACCGTCCCACAGCGTAAGGGTGAGGACCTCGTCGTCGACACCGACGAGCACCCCCGGGCCGACAGCTCCGTGGAGGCGCTGGCGCGCCTGCGACCCATCATGGGCCGCACCGACCCCGAGGCCACCGTCACCGCCGGCAACGCCTCCGGCCAAAACGACGGCGCCGCGATGTGCATCGTCACCACCGCGGACAAGGCCTCCGCCCTCGGCCTCACCCCGCTCGTCCGCCTCGCCTCGTGGGCCGTCGCGGGGGTGGCCCCCGAGACGATGGGCATCGGGCCGGTCCCCGCCGCGGCCAAGGCCCTCGGCCGGCTCGGGCTGACGCTGTCGGACATGGGCGTCATCGAACTCAACGAGGCGTTCGCCGCGCAGGCGCTGTCCGTCATGCGCGAATGGGACATCGATCCGTCCTCCGAGCACCTCAACCCCCACGGCTCCGGCATCTCCCTGGGCCATCCCGTCGGGGCGACCGGTGCCCGCATGCTGGCGACGCTGTCCCGCGAGATGGTGCGTCGAGACGTGCAGTGGGGACTGGAGACCATGTGCATCGGCGGCGGTCAGGGCCTGGCCGCGGTGTTCGAGCGGGTCTGACCCACTCCGCTCCCGACGCAGAAAGGGGCCGAGCCGATCTCCGGCTCGGCCCCTTTCCACGCGTGGGGGCGTCAGTCGACGCGCGAGGGGTGCCGGGTAAGGGCCATGACCTGCATGTCCATGTACGGGAACAGCGGCAGACCCTGGAGGATCTCGTGCAGCTCGTCAGCCGACTCGACGTCGAAGATGCTGATGTTCGAGTACTGGCCGACGATCCGCCAGAGCTCACGCCACTTGCCCGACCGCTGCAGGTCCTGGCTGTAGGCCTTCTCGCGGGCCAGGGTGTCGGCGCGGACCTCGGGGTCCAGGTCGTGCGGGATGTGGACGTCCATGCGGACGTGGAACAGTGCCATCGTCTGACTCTCCTTCTGGGATGGTGGTGCCGCGGTCAGCGGCGCGTGAACTTCTCGACGGCGTCGTGGTCGATCTCGACGCCCAGGCCCGGCCCGGCCGGCAGGTGAACCCGGCCGGCCTCGTAGCGGATCGGGGTGGTCACGTAGGTCTCGGCCAACAGCAGCGGGCCGAACAGCTCCGAGCCGTAGTTGAAACCGGGCTCCGCGCACGCGAGGTGCAGCGAGGCGACCGTCCCGATCGGCCCCTCGAGAGACGTGGCGGCGTGGCACGCGATCCCGGCCGCGCGGGCGATCGCCACGACCTCCTTGCCACGGGTCAGGCCGCCGAGCTTGGTGGTCTTCACCGCGATCACCCCGGCCGCGTCCCGACGCGCCACCTCGAGGGCGTCATGCGGGGACTGGACCGACTCGTCGGCCATGAACTGCACCGGCAGCGAGCGGTTGAGCTCGGCCAACACCTCGATCTGCTCCGTGGGGGTCGGCTGCTCGATCAGCTCGATGCCGGCGTCCACGAGCGCCGGGAGGTGGACGTTCGCGGTGAACCGGTCCCAGCGGGCGTTGATGTCCACCCGCAGGCCGGCCCGCCCGTCGAGGCGCTCGGCCAGCGCGGCGATGCGGGCGACGTCCTCGGCCGGGTCCAGGGCGCCCATCTTCAGCTTGAACGTACGGTGACGGTCCGCCGCCAGCAGCTCGTCGATCTCGTCGACCATCTCCTCGAGCGGCATGGCACCGAGGGCCCAGGTGCACTCGATCGAATCCCGGACCGCGCCGCCGAGCAGCGAACGCACCGGCACGTCCAGCGACCGGGCCCACGCGTCGAACATGGCGATCTCGAGGGAGGCCTTGGCGAAGCGGCCGCGGGCCACGACGCCCTCCATCGCCTCGAGGACGGCGGGGATCTCGTCGACGCGCCGGCCGATGGCGACCGGGGCGAGGTACTTCTCCACCAGGACCTGCATGGTCTCGGCGGATTCACCGCCCCACCACGGTCCGCCCGGGGTCACGCCCTCCCCGTAGCCGATGACCCCGGACTCGGTGGTGACCGAGACGAGCAGGATCGACTGGGCGGTGGCGGTGGTCGTGGCGAACTTGTGCGGTCTGATGAGCGGCACGTCGAGGATCCGTGTCTCCACGGAACGGATGGTCAGGTCAGACATCTTTCAGCCCTTCGTGTTGGTGGTCCGGCCGGGTCGATCGCCGACGCCCCGGCCGCTCGTGGCGGCCGGGGCGGGCGGGGATTCCAGATGGGTTCGTCGCCGGTCAGGCCACGAAACGCTTCTCGGAGACGGGGTCCAGGACGAAGTCGTAGACGACCTCGTCGATCCCATCGCTATTGGGCTTCGGGTCCAGGATCAGCTCGGGCTTGACGGCACCGGCCACGTCGTCCTCGACCCACTTGCCACCCTGGAAGTACAGCTGGGTGGTGATGAGGCGCTTGCCGGGGGCGGTGACCTTCAGGTGCAGGTGCGCCGGACGCCACGGGTGGCCACCGTAGCTGGCGATGAACTCACCGGTCGGGCCGTCGTGCGGGATCTGGTACGGGGCCGGCTGGACCGTGGTGATGTGGAAGTTGCCCTCCGAGTCCGTGGTGAAGGTGCCGCGCAGGTTCCACTCGGGGATGCCCAGGCCGTCGTCGAACTGCGAGTAGTAGCCGTCGGCGTCGGCGTGCCACAGCTCGACGGACGCGCCCTCGATGCCCGTGCCGTCGAGGTCGCGGACCTGGCCCTTGAACACGAACTGTGTGCCCTTCTCGTCCTCACGCATGGGCATGACGCCCTTGGCGCCGAGGTCCGGGGCGTTCGGCACGTAGTAGGGGCCCTCGATGGAGCCCTTGGTGCCGTTGAAGATGCGGCTGTTGGAGTCCTCGATGAAGTGCTCCAGGAACACGTCGAGCCACAGCGGCCACTCGCCGCCCTCGCCGACCTCGATGAGCCACTGCTTGAGGACGCGGTACTCGTCGTAGGTGACCTCGTGCTCGAAGATCACCTCGGACAGCTTGGTGAGCACGTCCTTGTAGATGGCGGCGGCGCGCTCGGTGCTCGTGTCGGCCGTGAAGCGGCTGCCCTTGAACTTGTCCGTCGCGGCGGAGCCGGAGCCGGCGGCGGTGGGCACTGCGGTGCTGGTCATGACGCTCCCTCAGGTGGGGTCGGGATGGGGGTGGATCGGACCGGTGGGGCCGGTCGATGTCCCCACTGTGCGCGGGATTCGCTGTGTCGTCAATCACCGTGCACTACAGTCGTAGAGGCCAAATCGTCCGCGGAGCGAACACCAACCCCCTATCGGCGCAGGTCCCGCCGCCCGAGGCACGAATCTGTTCGCCATGCGAACGCCGGACACCTAGGTATGACTAGGAGGTGCCCTAGTGTGATCGGACGCACACTAGGGCACCGTGGAGGCACACCGGCAGCAGGCCGCATCGTCGCGGCCGGAACCGAACCACGCTAGGAGCCCTCGATGTCAGATCGACTCGACCACGTCCAGGCCACCCTCGAGACCGCACTCGAGGACCGGCCCGAGGACGGCATCATCCGCGCCAACCGCCGCATCTTCACCGACGAGGAGATCTTCGAACTCGAGATGAAGCACATCTTCGAGGGCAACTGGGTCTACCTGGCGCACGAGAGCCAGGTCCCCGAGGTCGGCGACTACTTCACCACCGACATCGGTCGCCAGCCCGTCGTGATCACCCGCGGCAAGGACGGGCAGCTCAACTGCCTCATCAACGCCTGCTCGCACCGCGGCGCGATGCTGTGCCGGCGCAAGACCGACAACCGCACCACCCTGACGTGCCCGTTCCACGGCTGGACGTTCTCCAACTCGGGCGAGCTGCTCAAGGTCAAGGACCCGCGTGACGCCGGCTACCCCGAGCAGTTCAACACCGACGGCTCCCACGACCTGCGACGCGTGGCCCGCTTCGAGAGCTACCGCGGTTTCCTGTTCGGCAGCCTCAACCCGGACGTCCTCCCGCTGGAGGAGCACCTGGGCGACAGCCGGACCGTCATCGACATGCTGGTCGACCAGTCCCCCGAGGGACTCGAGGTCCTGCGCGGCTCGTCGACCTACACGTTCGACGGCAACTGGAAGCTCCAGGCCGAGAACGGCGCCGACGGATATCACGTGTCGGCCACCCACTGGAACTACGCGGCCACCACCGCACGCCGCTCGTCCGGCGAGTCCAAGAACGAGACCAAGGCCATGGACGCCGGTACCTGGGGCAAGCAGGGCGGCGGTTACTGGTCGTTCGAGCACGGGCACCTGCTGCTGTGGATGTGGTGGGGCAACCCCGAGGACCGGCCGCTGTGGGACCGTCGCCAGGAGCTCGCCGACCAGATCGGCACTAAGAAGGCCGAGTTCATGGTGGGCGCCTCGCGCAACCTGTGCCTCTACCCGAACGTCTACCTGATGGACCAGTTCTCCAGCCAGATCCGGCACTTCAAGCCCATCTCGGTCGACAAGACCGAGGTGACGATCTACTGCATCGCACCCAAGGGTGAGAGCGCCGAGAACCGCGCGGCGCGGATCCGCCAGTACGAGGACTTCTTCAACGCCACCGGCATGGCGACCCCGGACGACCTCGAGGAGTTCCGCTCCTGCCAGAAGACGTACCTCGCCGACGCCGCGCCGTGGAACGACATGACCCGCGGCAGCACCCACCAGCTCACCGGTCCGGACGAGACCGCCCGTGGCCTGGGGATGGAGAACGTGCTGTCCTCCGGCGCCAAGACCGAGGACGAGGGCCTCTACCCGATCCAGCACGCCTACTGGCTCGAGACCATGCAGCGTGCCCTCGAGGCCGAGTCCGCCGCCCGCGACGAGGCCGAGCGCCGGGCCCGCGAGGACGCCGGGGCCCGGGTGCATCGCACGACCGTCGCGGCCGACGCCTGACCCGGCCCGAGTCGACCGCACGCCCATCCCCGCCCCACGAAAGGCCTGATCATGACCGCACCCGCCGTGGCGTCGATCTCCGTCGACGAGATCTCCGCTTTCCTGTTCCGCGAGGCACGACTGCTCGACGACCGCCAGTTCGAGCAGTGGATCGAGTGCTATCGCGAGGACGCGATGTACTGGATGCCCGCCTGGGACGACGACGGTGAGCTCACGACCGATCCGTACTCGGAGATCTCGTTGATCTTCTACCCCAACCGGGCCGGTATCGAGGACCGGGTGTTCCGCATCCGGACCGAGCGTTCCTCCTCGACGTCGCTTCCCGAACCGCGGACCAACCACCTCATCAGCAACGTCGAGGTGCTCGACCGCCGTCCCGGCGAGGTCGACATCCGCTTCAACTGGTTGTCTTCGTACTTCCGTTACAACACCACCGACCAGTACTTCGGGACGTCCTTCTACACCCTCGACGTCACCGGCGAGTCGCCGCTGATCACCTACAAGAAGGTGGTCCTGAAGAACGACTACATCCACCACATCGTGGACGTCTACATGGTGTGATCCCACACCCCGGCCGGCGCCCGACCAGGGCGCCGGCACACCCCCGGTCGCCGTGCGCGGCCGACACCGCCAGCGACCTGGAGTGAGACCCCATGAGCTATTCAGTGGCCCTGGCCTTCGAGGACGGCGTGACGCGCTTCGTCAACTGCGGTCCGACGGAGACCGTCGCCGACGCCTCGTACAAGGCCCGGATCAACATCCCCCTCGACTGCCGTGACGGAGCGTGCGGGACGTGCAAGTCCCTGTGCGAGTCCGGCGAGTTCGACGGCGGCGACTACATCGACGACGCCCTCACCGAGGACGAGGCCGCGGCCGGCTACTGCCTGCCGTGCCAGATGGTCCCGCGGTCCGACCTGGTCGTGCAGATCCCCACCACCTCCGATGTGGCCAAGACGGCCGCCGCGGCGCACCCCGCGACGGTCACGGCCGTCGAGCGGCTGGCCGAGGGCGCGTTCGCGTTGTCCGTCGAACTGGACGACCGCGACGCGCTGGCGTTCCTGCCCGGCCAGTACGTCAACATCTCGGTCCCGGGCACCGACCAGACACGGTCGTACTCGTTCTCCACCGGCGCGGACTCCCGGACCCTGTCATTCCTCATCAAGTACGCCGCCGGCGGCGCGATGTCGGAGTACCTGGCCCAGCGCTGCGCCGTGGGCGACCGCCTCGAGCTGACCGGCCCGATGGGCAGCTTCTTCCTCCGCGAGTCCACCCGTCCACTGCTGCTGCTGGCGGGCGGTACCGGCCTGGCGCCCGTGCTGTCCATCCTCGAGACCCTCGCCGCCGCGGGCACCTCCGACCGCCCGGTCCACCTCATCTACGGCACCTCGTTCGACACCGACGTGGTCTACACGGACCTGCTCGACGAGTTCACCACCCGGATCCCGGGCATGACCTGGGATCTGGTCGTCTCCGACCCGGCGACGACCCACCCGAACAGCGGATACGTCACCGGTCTGATCCGGCCGGAGCACCTCCACGACGGGACGACCGACATCTACCTGTGCGGGCCACCACCGATGGTCGAGGCGGTGCGCGGATTCCTCGACGACGAGGGCCTGCAAGTGACGCACTTCTACTACGAGAAGTTCACCCCCGCGACCGCGGTGCCCGACCAGTCCGCCGAGCCCGCCACGGAATCGGCGGAGCCGACTGAGGAGGCCGCCCTCGTCGTCGACCCGTCCCCCTCCACCCCGGAGACGGAAACGTCGACGACGGCAGCGGCAGCGGCAGCGGCAGCGGACATTCCCGTCGCCGAGCCGGTGGCACCCGCCGCGGCCACCACGGCCCCGGCCGCACCACACGGGCCGGCCCGGATTCTCTCGCGCCGCCCCGGGGACCCCGTGCCGGCCATCGAGGCCCGACCGGTCGGCTACACCCCGCCCGCCCCCGGTGGCCACACGGCGCCCGTCACCCGGACCGCCGAACCGGTGGCGAACATCGCCGCGCGCCCGGTCGGGTACACCCCGCCGGCCCCGGGCGGACACGCCGCACCAGGCGTCCCCGCGACCGAATCTCCCGCGCCCATCGCCGCGCGCCCGGTCGGTTACGTCCCGCCGCAGGTCACCCTGACGCGGGCGTCGACCGCGCCCACCGCGGGGACCACGACCACGGTGTCCCTGGCCGGCGGAGGCCGTTCCGAGACCATCACCTCGGCCCCCGGCGTCGTCAGCGGCGAGGTGCACCCGGCGATCCGGCACTCCGACGCCCAGTTCGACGCCCGCATGGCGCTCGAGCTCGGCGTGATCGAGCTGACCATGGGACGCCTCGACGACGCCCGGCTCGCCGAGTTCCGGTTGCTCGCCGAGTCGGCCAACCAGTACATCGAGCGCGACAGGTTCCTCGATCCCGAGCGGTTCACCGCCGCGAACGCGCAGTTCCACGAGTTCCTGTTCCGCTGCACCGGCAATGACTCGCTGCTGCAGGCCTACCGCATGCTGGAGGTGACCCAGGTGATGAACCGCGTCCTGCCCGACGCCCGCTGGGTGTCCGAGGACATCGTCCCCGAGCACCTTGAGATCGTCGCGGCCTTCGAGACCGGTGACCGCGACGCCGCGCGATACCTCATCCGTCGGCACAGCGAGCACGCCAAGGCCACCATGCGCACCGCGCTGGACCAGAACGCCGTGGAGGCCGCGTCGTGAGCGCGCCCGTCGGCGAGTACGACGCCGTCCCGCCCGTCGTCTCCCCCGGCCGCTTCGCCGGCCGGTCGGTACTCATCACCGGCGCCGTGCAGGGGATCGGCCGCGCCGTAGCCGACCGGGTGGTCCGCGAGGGCGGGCTGGTCACGGTGGTGGACCGGGCCGACCTCATCACCACGGTCGCCGACGAGCTGACCGCGGTGTCCCCGGACGGTCACCGGGTCGTGCCCGTCGAGGCGGACCTGGAGACGTTCGAGGGGGCCGAGGCCTCGGCCCGTGCGGCTCTCGACGCCCACGGCCGGATCGACGTGCTCATCAACAACGTCGGCGGCACCATCTGGGCCCGGCCGTACCACGAGTACTCCGCCGACCAGATCGAGGCCGAGGTCCGCCGGTCCCTGTTCCCGACGCTGTGGATGTGCCGGGCTGTCCTGCCGTCCATGGTCGCGGCGGGCGCGGGCACGATCGTCAACGTCTCCTCCGTGGCGACCCGCGGGGTCAATCGCGTCCCCTACGCCGCGTCCAAGGGCGGGGTCAACGGCCTCACCTCGGCGCTCGCGCTGGAGGCCGCCCCGCACGGAGTCCGGGTGGTGGCCACCGCCCCCGGTGGCACCCTCGCCCCCGAGCGGCGGATCTCCCGTGGCGGCGACGCCCGCACGGACCAGGAGAAGACCTGGTACTCGCAGATCGTCGAGCAGACCGTCGACTCCACCGTGATGGGCCGCTACGGCACGCTCCACGAGCAGGCCGCCCCGATCTGCTTCCTCGCCTCCGACGAGGCCTCCTACATCACCGGTTCGGTCCTCCCCGTCGCCGGCGGCGATCAGGGCTGACCGGCCCGTCGACCAGGGCAGGCCGGCCTGTCGACCAGGTCAGGCCGGCCCGGTTCCTCCCCACCCCCACCGAACGGAGCCCTTCCGTGTCCCCGAGCACTCCCGTGCCCTCCAGCCGACCCGTCCCCTCCAGCCCTCCCGGGACGTCCGGCCCCGCCGCCGACGTCTGGGAGTCCCCCGCCCACCGCCGCACCGTCTACGGAGTCCTCGCCGTCGTCGCCGCCGCCATCCTCTTCGACGGCTACGACCTCGTCGTCTACGGCGCCGTCCTGCCCACCCTCATGGCCGATCCCGGCCAGATCGGCGCCCTCGGCGCGGCCCAGGCCGGTGCGCTCGGTTCCTACGCCCTCGTCGGCGTGATGATCGGTGCCCTCAGCGCGGGGGCAGTCGGCGACCGCATCGGCCGCCGCCGGATCATGCTCGGTGCCATCGCCTGGTTCTCGATCGGCATGGCCGCCACCGCATTCGCCCGCGACATCACCACGTTCGGTGTCCTCCGCCTGCTCACCGGACTGGGGATCGGCGCCATCGTCGCCACGGCGGGGGCGATCATCGCCGAGTTCGCCCCCGCCGGCCGACGCAACCTGTTCAACGCCATCGTCTACAGCGGCATCCCCGCCGGCGGCGTCCTGGCCTCCGCGTTGGCGATGGTCCTGCGGGATCACATCGGCTGGCGCGGCCTGTTCCTCATCGGCGCCGTCCCGCTGGTACTGGTCCTGCCGTACGCCTGGTTCGCCCTCCCCGAGTCCCCGCGGTGGCTGGCCTCCCGCGGCCGGACCGGGCGGGCCGCCGAGGTCTGCGCGACCAGGGGCCTGCCGCTCGAGATGGCCGGCGCGCCGGGCGCGCCCCTCACCGCCGACACGACGCCCCGACGCGGTGACGACGACCACGACGACGACAAGGTGGTCGCCCGCACCGGCTTCGCCGCCCTGCTGTCCCCCGGATACCGCCTCGGCACACTGCTCCTGGGGTTCATGAGCTTCGCGGGCCTGCTGCTCACCTACGGACTCAACACCTGGCTGCCCACGATCATGGAGAACTACGGCATCGACGCCAAGAGCTCCCTCGGCTTCCTGCTCGTCCTCAACGGTGGAGCGATCGTGGGTGGACTCGCGGCCTCCTGGCTCGCCGACCGACACGGGCCGCGCGTGATCGTCGCCTGCTCGTTCGTGCTGGCCACGCTGGCGCTGGTCGCGATCACCGTCTCCCCGCCGTTCGTCCTGGTCGTGGCGCTGGTCGCCGCCGCCGGCATGGGGACGATCGGCACACAGGTCCTGCTGTACGGCTTCGTGTCCAACTACTACGAGACGGGCGCCAGGGCCGCGGGCGTGGCGTGGTGCGCGGGCTTCGGACGCCTGGGCGGCATCCTCGGGCCGGTGATCGGCGGCCTCCTCGTGGCGGCCGGGCTGGAGGCGGACACGTCCTTCCTGGTGTTCGGGGGAATCGCCCTGGTCGGCGCCGCACTGACGCTGGCCGTGCCGCGGTCGCCCGCGCGGGAGGAGCCCACTGACGTGCCGGAGGAGATCGCTCCGCTGGACTTCGAACCACAGGCCACCGCGGGGACCGCGACGCCCGTCACCGCGGAACCGGTCGGGCACGCCGGGTCGGATCTACGCTGACCGCATGACTTTCGCCCACCCCGTCCCCCGTTACGGTCACCACCGCGCCGCGGATCGCCTCCACGCGATCCACGGCGCGGTGGCGGGCAAGCGATCGACGATCGTGCTGGTCACCGCCGCCGACGGTGGGGGCAAGAGCCACCTCGTCGATTCCGTGGTCGCCGAACTCACCGGGGTCACCTCGGTTCTCGTCCGCGCCCTGCCGTGGGAGAAGGACACGAGGTGGGTGGTGGCCGCCAGGGTCCTCGAGCGGCTGCCCCGGCCCGACACCGAGCCCCCCCGTCGCGCCGGGGCCGCGGAGCCGGTGGGCGCAGCGTCGACCGAACCGGTCGGCGACGCGGTCCTCGTCGACGCACTGGCCCCGGCGTTCGTCACCGCCGGCCCCGGCGCCGTGGTGGTCGTCGACGACGCGGAGTACTCGGACCCCGACTCCCTGCGGGTCCTCGCCTCCGCGGTGGAGGCCGCGGGCCGGGCCTCCGTCCTGCTCGTGCTCACCCTCGGCAGCCCCGCCCACGGACCCTCCGCCGATCTGTGCGCGGAGCTCGCCCGCGAGACGGTGCGGCTGGGCTCCCTCGACCAGTCCGAGATCCGGACCCTCGTGGCGACCCGGACCGGGCGCGAGCCGTCGGCCGCGGCGGCCCGACGGCTGCTGGACTACACGGGCGGCGAGGCGGGGGCGGTGGCGACAGTGGCCGACCAGGCGCCCGACTCGTGGTGGATCGCCCCCTTCTCCGTCCCTCCGCTGCCCGCGTCCGTCGAACGGGAGACGGCGGCGCGGCTGGCGGCGATGGATCCCGAGCAACGCGAGGTCATCGAGGCCGCCGCCGTCCTGACGCCCCCGGTCACGCTCGAATCACTCACGGCGCTCATCTCCGCGCGCAGCGGGGCCACGCCCGGCACGGCGCTCGTGACCGCCGCCCTGGACGCCGCCCATGCCGCGGACCTGGCGCAGGTGGACCTCTCCCCCGGCGCCGCGACCCTCCGATTCCGCTCCCCCCTGCTGCGGACGGCGGTCCTGCGCGGGATACCACCCAGCGAACTGCTGCACCTGCACTCACTGGCCGGCCTCGTCGCCGAGGCCTCCGACGACCTCGACGCCGCACTCGATCACCGAGCGTCGGCGTCCACCGGTCCCGACGCCGACCTGTCCGAGACCCTGCGGGCCCGCGCCCTCGTCCACGCCCGCGCCGGCCGCTGGAGTGCGGCCGGGCACGCCTACCTCACCGCGGCGGCCCTCACCCCGGACACCGACCGCGCCCGCGATCTCCACATCGACGGGGTCGACGGTCTGATCAACGCCGGTCGGATCAGCGAGGCCCGATCGCTCGCGCAGGGGCTGGAGCGGGTGCGGTCCGATCCCCGCCGGGACGCGGTGCTCGGGTCCCTCGCCGTCCACCTCGGGCACGCCGGGGAGGCCCGGGTCCTGCTCGATCGCGCGCTCGCCGCGCGCGAGGACGGCGTACCGGGATCACCCGCCGCGGACCCGGTCGCCCTGGCCCAGAAGTTCGTCGTCCACTCCCTGTGCGAGTGGCGGCCGGCCCGCATCCGACACTGGGCGCGGGTGGTCACCAGCAGCGGACGCCCGGATCAGCCCGAGGTCGAGGAGGCCCGGGCGATCGAGATGCTGGGGCGCGCGATCGAGGGAGGCCCCGACGCGGCCCCTCCCGTCGAGGACCGACTCCCCGGCCTCGCGCCGGCCGTGGCGCAACGTTTCGAGATGGCGTCGGGATGGATCGCCCTCGCCCACGACGACCTGGAGACCGCCCGCCGCCACCTGGGGTCCGCGGTCCCCACCGCGGACGTCTCCGGCTCCGCGCGGATCTCCATCTGGGCCCAGGCGTGGCTCGCCCGCACCCTCCTGCTGCGCGGCGACTGGGACGACGCGTTGCGCGTGGTGGACACCGCGGCCCGCCGGGTGGACGACCTCGAACTGGACCTGCTCGCCCCGGTCGTCCACTGGCCCGGCGCCGTCATCCGGTCGATGCGCGGGGACCACCTCGGTGCCGCCGCGCATCTGCGCAACCTCACCACCAGCGCCGATGCCTACCCGATCCAGGTCATCCCCTCCGCCATGGCCCGGATGCAGGTGGCGGCCTCCTCCGGCGACTACACCTCCGTGCGCCTGGCCGCGGAGCCCGTCGTCGCCCTCTCCCGCGAGATCGACATCGACCAGCCCGGCTACTGGCCGTGGCACGACCTGTACTCCCACGCCCTCGTCCTCGCGGGCCGGATCGACGAGGCGGAAGAGCTCATCGGCCCCGCCGAGGCCCGGGCCGAACGCCAGGGCCACCGTTCCACCCTGGCCCGCCTCGGGGCGGTCCGGGCCCGCATCGCGGCCGTGCGCGGGGACGTCGACGAGTGCAACCGGATCTTCCGCCGCAGTCTCGACCACCTCGACGGACTGGCCATGCCCTATTACTCGGCACGCATGCACTTCGGCTACGGGCAGACGCTGCGCCGGGCCGGCCGGCGCCGTGAGGCGCACCTCGCGCTGGGCACCGCTCGTGACATCTACGAGCAGCTGGGCGCCCGGGCCTACGTGGAGCGGTGCGACCGCGAACGCCGTGCAGGCGGTGTGGACGTGACCCGAACCGGGGGCAACAGCACCCTCACACCCCAGGAGACCGCGGTCGCGACCCTCGTCGCCGCGGGCCGCACCAACGCCCAGGCGGCCGAGGAGTTGTTCCTGTCCATCAAGACCGTCCAGTACCACCTGACCCGCATCTACTCGAAGCTCGGGGTCAGTGGCCGCACGGAGTTGGCCGCCCACGTCTCCCGCGGCAGCGAACCCTTCCGCACCGACCCCTTCCGTACCGACTCACCCCGTATCGACTCACCGCGTACCGACCCCGACCCGACGGGAGACCTGTGACCACCGGACCCCCGAACCCCGCCGCCGTCCGCTCGGCCGGCCCGCCCACGACCGGCCACCCACCCGCTCCTGCCCCGGCCGGGCGACCCTCACCCCGCCGGGTCCTCACCGACCTCGGCCCCCGCGAGTTCGCCAACGCGCTGATCGCCCTGGTGTTCTCGGCCACCGGCCCCGTCGCCGTCATCCTCGCCGCCGGCGGGCAGGGGGACCTGTCCCCCGCCCAGCTGTCCTCGTGGATCTTCGGCGTGTTCTTCGCCAACGGGCTGCTCACCATCATCATGAGCTGGGCCTACCGGACGCCGCTCGCGTTCTTCTGGACCATCCCGGGCACCGTGATCGTCGGGAACTCGCTCGGTCACCTGCGGTGGTCGGAGGTCCTGGGCGCCTACGTCGTCACCGGCGTAGTGATCCTGCTCGTCGGTCTGTCCGGCCTGGCCCGCCGACTCATGGACTGGATCCCCATGCCGATCATCATGGCGATGGTCGCCGGGGTGTTCCTCCGGTTCGGGTTGGGGTTGGTCGAGGCCGTGTGGGCCTCCGCCGCGGTGGCGTTGCCGATGGCGATCGCGTTCCTCGTCGTCGGCGCCGTCCCCCGCCTGGCCCGGGTCGTACCGCCCATCCTCGCCGCAATGATCGTCGGGATCGTCGCCGTGGTCCTGACCGGCGGGTTGTCGCGGGGGGTCCTCGACGACGGGCTCATCGCGGCCCCGATGATGCAGGCCCCGGAGTTCACGCTCCGGGCGATGGCCGAACTCGTCGTGCCGCTGGCGATCACCGTCCTGGTGGTGCAGAACGGTCAGGGCATCGCGGTGCTGCGGGCGAAGGGGCACCATCCGCCGGTGTCGGCGTGCGCGGTCGCGTGCGGCATCTGGTCCCTGCTGGTCTCGGCGGTCGGCGCCGTCTCGACGTGCCTGACCGGGCCGACCAATGCTCTGCTCGTCTCCTCCGGTGAGCGCGATCGTCACTACGCCGCCGCGATCGGCAACGGCGCGCTGGCCCTGGTCGTCGGCATCTTCTCCCCCGCCTTCGTGGGCCTCATCCTCGGCACCCCCGCGGCGTTCATCGCGGCGCTGGGCGGGCTGGCGATGCTCGCGCCCCTCCAATCGGCGTTCGTCACGGCGTTCCGGACAGACAGGGCACTCGGCCCGCTCGTGTGCCTGCTCGTCACCGTCGCGGACGTCTCGCTGCTCGGCATCTCCGCGCCGTTCTGGGGCATCGTTCTGGGCATGGCCGTGTCGGCCCTGCTCGAGCGCCGGCTCGCGGCCTGAAACGCGGCACCGGGCCGTGGCGGCCGGCACGCGACACCGGTCCGGACGCGGGCCCGCGGCGAGGTCCGCCCCTCTCGCCGATAGGAGAAGGCCCCCGCCGTGGGCGGGGGCCTTCTGCTGTCGGTCCCTGGAGTGGACGGACCCGGGTCATCCGGGTCCGGGGTCAGGCGGAGCGCTCGCGGGGCTCTTCGTCCGAGAACGGGACGATCGTCGGCAGGACGTTGTCGCGCACCGTCTCCCCGGTGACCACCACGCGGGCGACGTCATCACGTCCCGGGATGTCGTACATGACCGGCAGGAGGACCTCCTCCATGATGGCGCGCAGGCCACGGGCGCCGGTTCCACGCAGGATCGCCTGGTCGGCGACGGCCTCGAGGGCGTCGTCGGTGAACTCGAGCTCGACACCGTCCATCTCGAACAGCTTGGCGTACTGCTTGACCAGTGCGTTCTTCGGCTCGGCGAGGATGTTGACCAGGGCCTCGCGGTCCAGGCTCGTCACGGTGGCCACGACCGGCAGGCGGCCGATGAACTCGGGGATGAGACCGTACTTCACCAGGTCCTCGGGCATGACCTCGCTGAAGTTCTCGGTGGTGTCGAGGTCCTTCTTGCTCGCGACCTCGGATCCGAAACCCATTCCCTTGCGACCCACGCGGTCGCCGACGATCTTCTCCAAGCCCTGGAAGGCGCCGGCCACGATGAACAACACGTTGGACGTGTCGATCTGGATGAATTCCTGGTGCGGATGCTTGCGACCACCCTGCGGCGGCACCGACGCCTGGGTGCCCTCGAGGATCTTCAGCAGCGCCTGCTGGACACCCTCGCCGGAGACGTCGCGGGTGATCGAGGGGTTCTCGGCCTTGCGGGCGATCTTGTCGACCTCGTCGATGTAGATGATGCCCATCTCGGCGCGCTTGGTGTCGAAGTCCGCGGCCTGGATGAGCTTGAGGAGGATGTTCTCCACGTCCTCGCCCACGTACCCGGCCTCGGTCAGTGCTGTGGCGTCCGCGATCGCGAACGGCACGTTGAGCATCTTCGCGAGGGTCTGGGCTAGGTAGGTCTTGCCGCAGCCGGTGGGGCCGAGCATGAGGATGTTCGACTTGGCCAGCTCGACCCCGTCACCGCGGCCGAGCGAGGCACCCACCCGGATGCGCTTGTAGTGGTTGTAGACGGCCACCGCCAGGTTCCGCTTGGCTGCGTCCTGACCCACCACGTACTCGTCGAGGAACGCGTGGATCTCCGACGGCTTGGGCAGCTCGTCCAGGCCCTTCTCCTGCGAGTCGTCGACCTCGGACTCGATGATCTCGTTGCACAGCTCGATGCACTCGTCACAGATGTAGACCCCGGGACCGGCGATCAGCTTCTTGACCTGCTTCTGGCTCTTCCCACAGAAGGAACACTTCAACAGGTCGCCGCTCTCACCTACACGCGCCATGAGTTCTACGTCCTCGCATTCCGGGGGCGCCGATGTCACGCCCCGTAGTCGACGGTACGCGGTGGCGGCCGTAAAGCCGACCCCCGCGTGATCAGTTCATTGCACCCGACAGCGCGCCGCTCCCCTGAGCGGCGCGCCGCCGGCGCCTCAGTTGCCCGTCGACAGCTTGCGGTAGTCGAACACGGTGTCGATGATCCCGTATTCCTGGGCCTCCGCGGCGGTGAGGATCTTGTCGCGGTCGGTGTCCTTGCGGACCTGCTCGGCAGAGCGACCGGTGTGCTGGGCCAGCGTGGTCTCCATGAGGCGACGCATCCGCTCGATCTCCGCGGCCTGGATCTCGAGGTCCGAGACCTGGCCCTGGATGCCACCCGTGGCGGGCTGGTGGATGAGGACGCGAGCATTGGGCAGCGCCGCCCGCTTGCCCTTGGTGCCCGCCGCGAGCAGCACGGCGGCGGCCGACGCGGCCTGACCGAGGCAGACCGTCACGACGTCCGGCCGGACGTACTGCATGGTGTCGTAGATCGCCATCAGCGAGGTGAACGAGCCACCCGGCGAGTTGATGTACATGGTGATGTCACGGTCCGGGTCCTGACCCTCCAGGACCAGCAGCTGGGCCATGATGTCGTTCGCCGAGGCGTCGTCGACCTGGGTGCCCAGGAAGATGATGCGCTCCTCGAAGAGCTTGTTGTAGGGGTTGGACTCCTTGACGCCGTAGCTGGAGTGCTCGACGAAGGACGGCAGAATGTACCGGGAGGAAGGCAGTGAGGTCATCGGTGACTCCGTGGTGGTGGTCGAGGCTGGGTGGGCTGCGGGAGCGCTCCCGTGGGCGGAGGACTGGATCACGACGGCGAGGTACCGCCGGTCTGGGACGCACGCGAGATCACGTGGTCGACGAACCCGTATTCCTTGGCCTCCTCCGCCGAGAACCAGCGGTCACGGTCGGAGTCCTCGGTGACCTGCTCGAATGTCTGGCCCGTGTGGAAGGCGATCAGCTCGGCCATCTCACGCTTGGTGGCGGCATACTGCTCGGCCTGGATTGCGATGTCGGCGGCGGAACCACCGACGCCGGCCGACGGCTGGTGCATCATGATCTTGGCGTGCGGGAGGGCGTAGCGCTTGCCCTTGGTGCCCGCGGTCAGCAGGAACTGGCCCATCGAGGCTGCCAGGCCCATACCGTAGGTCGCCACGTCGCACTCGACGAACTGCATCGTGTCGTAGATCGCCATGCCGGCGGTCACCGAACCACCGGGCGAGTTGATGTACAGCGCGATGTCGCGGGTGGGGTCCTCTGCCGCGAGCAGGAGGATCTGCGCGCAGAGGCGGTTGGAGATGTCGTCGTCCACCTGGGAACCCAGGAAGATGATCCGCTCCTGCAGGAGGCGCTCGTACACCGAGTCGCCGAGGGTGAGTCCGTGCGACCCCGGCGAGCTGAGTGCGGGCTGCGTCGAACCGGGCTGAGCCGCTGAACCGTTCTGGGCCACGGGGAACCTACCTTCGCTCATCGTCTTCACCGCTAGTGCGGCGCCCGGCCGACCGGTGGCCGGGGAACCGTTACGTCAAACACTAACCAACACCGACGACGGAACCGTCCCGCCGGGGCGGGTGTTCGCTCTCAGCGTCGGGCCACCAGCGCCGTCCCCGGGGACCGGAACGACAGGGCCGGGACCACGTGACGCGGTCCCGGCCCTGTCAGGGGTCTGAGCTGACTGTCAGGCGTCGGCGTCCTTCTCGTCCGCGGTCGCCTCAACGGCGGTGTCGGACGCGGTCGACTCGGCGGCGTCGGCGTCGGCGGCCTCAACGGTGCCGAAGAACTCGCTGGTGTCGACCACGTTGCCCTCGGTGTCCTTGACGGTGACCTTCTGGATCACGTCGGCCAGGGCCTTGGACCGGCGGACGTCGGAGAACAGCGAGCCGAGCTGGCCGGCCTGCTGGATCTGCTGCACGAACTGGTTGGGGTCCATGCCGTAGCGCTGGGCCTGGAACAGGATGTGCTGCGTGAGCTCCTCCTGCGAGACGTCGGTCGAGTTCTGCTCGGCGACGGCGTCCAGCAGGAGCTGGCTGCGGATGGCGCGGGCGGCGCCCTCGCGGGTCTCGGCCTCGAACGTCTCGCGGTCGGTGCCCTCGGCGGCCAGCGCCTGGTCCAGGATCGACGCGTCGCCACCGAACTGGTCGATGAGCTGGTGCATCTGGGCGTGGGCCTCGGACTCGACGACCGCCTCCGGCGTCGGCACGTCGGTTGCCTCCATCAGGGCGTCGAGGACCTTGTCGCGGATCTCGCCCGCGAGGCCGGCCCTGGCCTGCTGCGCGACCTTCTCCGACAGGTCGGCCTTGAGCTCGTCCAGGGTGTCGAACTCGCTGGCCATCTGCGCGAACTCGTCGTCGGCCTCGGGGAGCTCGCGCTCCTTGACGGACTGCACGGTGACGGTGATGACCGCGTCCTTGCCGGCGTGGTCGCCGGCGACGAGCGAGGAGGTGAACTCCTTGGACTCGCCGGCCTTCAGACCCTCCGCCGCGTCGTCCAGGCCCTCGACGAGGGTTCCGGAGCCGAGCTCGTAGGACAGGCCCTCGGTGGAGGCCTCATCGACGGGCTCACCGTCGACGGTCGCAGCGAGGTCCACCGACAGGAAGTCACCCTTGGTGGCGCCACGCTCGACGCCCTTGAGCGTGCCGAAGCGGGCACGCAGGTTGTCGAGCTCGGCGTCGACCGCCGCCTCGTCGGTCTCCGGGGCCTCCACGGTGACCTCGAGGTCCTCGTAGGTCGGGAGGGTGATCTCCGGACGGACGTCGACTTCGGCGGTGAACTCGACGACGTCGTTGTCCTCGAGCTTGGTCACCTCGATCTCGGGCTGCGCCAGCACCACGAGCTCGTGCTCGTCGACGGCCTGGCTGTAGCGCGACGGGATCATGTCGTTGATGACCTGCTCGAGGACGGCCGGCCGGCCGATCCGCGACTCGAGGAGCTTGGCCGGAGCCTTACCCGGGCGGAAGCCCGGGATGTTGACCTGGCCGGCGAGCGACTTGTAGGCCTTGGCGAAATCCGGCTCGAGCTCCGCGAACGGCACCTCCACGGTGATCTTGACCCGGGTCGGGTTGAGCTGCTCGACAGTGCTCTTCACGGTGATGTTCTCCTAGGAAGTTTCTCGGGGTTCGTGTCTTTCGGCTCCGCTGGTCGGGATGACAGGATTCGAACCTGCGACCCTCCGCTCCCAAAGCGGATGCGCTACCAAGCTGCGCCACATCCCGGTGAGTCGCGCGGCCGACCATCCCGCGATCGAGCACGGGACATCTGCCGGGCCGCCAAACCAACTCGCCCAGTGTACGACAGGCCCATCGGGGCGCCGATTCCGCGTTCTCGGGCCGGGAGTTGGGAGCACCGGCACGGTCCGGTAGTGTTATCCGGGCGTGAGCGTGACCCGGCGGAAAAGCCCAGGTCAGCGCTTCGATGCGGGTGTAGCTTAATGGTAAAGCCCCTGCCTTCCAAGCAGGCTACGCGGGTTCGATTCCCGTCACCCGCTCCACAGCCCGGACACGGGCCACGACCAGCGGGGCGCCTCGATCGACGAGACGCCCCGCTGCTCATTCGCGACAGAGCCCGCGGGGTCGGTCGAGGTTCACCGCCGCGGAGGACGGCTCAGCGTCGCCGCCGGCCCGCCTGGCACGTCGGACACCAGAAGAGGGTCCGGGCCTCCATCGTCTGCAGGGCGATCTCGTCGCCGCACACCCGGCACTCCCAGCCGTCGCGTTGGTAGACGTAGTTGCGAGGGCGATCGGCCCCCCGGCGGGGCACGTCGCCGTGGTCGTGCTCGGGGCGGATCGTATGGATGGCGCCGGTCTCCACGCCGATCTCCATCATCTCCACGAGGTCGTCCCAGAGGGCTCGGAACTCCTGCTCACGCAGCTCCACCCCGGGGAGGAACGGGGTGATCCCGTGCCGGAAGAGCACTTCGGCGCGGTAGACGTTGCCGACGCCGGCCAGGACCTTCTGGTCCATCAGCAGGGCACCGATCGTCCGCGCACTGCGACTGATCCGTGCCCACGCCCGGGCGGGGTCGGCGTCGGGGTCCAGCGGGTCGGGGCCCAGGCGGTCGCGCACTCCGGCGACCGCCTCGTCGGCGATCACCTCGCAGCGGGTCGGGCCCCGCAGGTCGACGTAGTGGGCGGACCCGTCCCCCGCCACCCGGTCCCCCGTCGCGGCGCCCACCCGCATCCGGACCTGCCCGACCGGGGTGGGCGGGTCCTGCCCCTCGGGGACCAGGTGGGTGTCGAAGAAGCCGTACAGGCCCAGGTGGACGTGAACGGCGAGGCCGCCCTCGTAGTGGTGGAAGAGGTGCTTGCCCACCGCCGTGGCGCGGTCGAAGTACCGGCCGTCGACGGCGGTGGCCTGGTCGGCGAACCTCCCCTGGGGACTGGACACACGGACGGGCCCGCCTGCGAAATACTCGGTGTGCAAGCGGGCCAGCCGGTGGAGGGTGTGCCCCTCGGGCACGGGTACTCAGGCTCCGGGTGTCGTCGGACTCAGGTGTCGTCAGGCCCCGGGGACGGCGGGGGCCTCGCCGGTGCGCTCGTACTCGGCGAGGATGTCGATGCGCCGCTGGTGCCGCTCGGCTTCCGACCACTCCTGATCGAGGAACGCGTCGACGATCGCGAGCGCCTCCTCGCGCGAATGCATCCGACCGCCGATGCCGATGAGCTGGGCGTTGTTGTGCTCACGCGCCAGCCGCGCGGTCTCGACGCTCCACGCCAGGGCGCAGCGCGCGCCGGGCACCTTGTTCGCGGCGATCTGTTCGCCGTTGCCGGAGCCGCCCAGGACGATCCCGAGACTGCCCGGATCGGCGACGACCCTGGCGGCCGCGTCAATGCAGAAGGCCGGGTAGTCGTCCTCGGCGTCGTAGGTGTGGGCGCCGCAGTCGACCACCTCGTGCCCGGAGGCCTTCAGGTGCTCGGCGATGGCGTTCTTGGTCTCGAAGCCGGCGTGGTCCGCCCCCAGGTAGATGCGCATGCCGGAGATTCTGCCACGCGCCTCCACGGATCCCCACGGCAGGCGAGGCCAGGCCAGAGCCATCCCCCCGACGACAGCCGCGCGCAATGTGAGCAGCCGCGCACGGAATTCCGTACGCGGCTGCTGCGATCGCGCGCGGCTGCGAAGGGGATCGTGACCGCTGCTGCCGGGAGCGGCGTCAGTCGAACTGCGGCGCCTCGGTGCGGCTGCGCTTGAGCTCGAAGAAGTACGGGTAGTCGGCCAGCAGCGCGGCACCGTCGAAGACCTTGCCGGCGTCCTCACCACGCGGGATGCGGGTCAGGACCGGCCCGAAGAACGCGGTGCCGTCGACGTGGAGGACCGGGGTCCCGACCTCGTCGCCCACCGGGTCCATGCCACGGTGGTGCGAGGCGCGCAGCTCGTCGTCGTACTCATCGGTCCCCGCGGCGGCCGCGAGGCCGACGTCCAGACCGGCCGCCTCGAGCGCCTCGGTGATGACGGTGGGGTCCTCGATACCGCGCCCCTGGTCGTGGATCCGGGTCCCCAGCTCGGTGTAGAGCGCGCCGAGGACCTCCTGGCCGTGGCGCTGCGCGGCGGCGATGGCCACGCGCACCGGACCCCAGCCGCGCTGCATGAGCGCCGTGTAGTCCTCGGGCAGGTCACGACCCTCGTTGAGCACGGACAGGCTCATGACGTTCCACGTCACGGAGATGTCGCGGACCTTCTCGACCTCGAGGATCCACCGGCTGGTGACCCACGCGAACGGGCACAGCGGGTCGAACCAGAAGTCGACGGAACGGGTGGCGGACCGGGCATTCGATGTCATGACCCCATACTCCCTTCCCGCGGCGGCTGCCGCCACTGTGGCCGACTCGGTGCCCGCCGGGTGGTAGGACTGGTGCGGTATCCGACACCCACCGAACCGAGGTCCTCACCGATGCGCTCGCTCAATCTCACCCGCGCCGACGCCGCCGCCCGGTCGGAACTGCTCACCGTCGAGTCGTACGACGTGGAGATCGATCTCACCGACGGCCGCGGTGGGCCCGGGACCGACACGTTCCGTTCACGCACCGTGGTGCGCTTCTCCTGTACGCGCCCGGGCGCGGAGACGTTCATCGACCTCCGCGCCGCGGTGATCCGGTCCGCGACCCTGAACGGCCGGGAGCTGTTCCCGGCCGCCGGAGAAGGGCGGTACGACGACGAGGACGGCATCACCCTGACCGACCTGCAGGCGACCAACGAGCTGATCGTGGACGCCGATCTCGCGTACACCACCACCGGTGAGGGCCTGCACCGGATGGTCGACCCCGCCGACGGGGAGGTCTATCTCTATTCGCAGTTCGAGACCGCGGACGCCAAACGGGTCTTCGCCTGTTTCGACCAGCCCGACCTCAAGGCGAGCTACACCCTGACGGTGACCGCTCCCGAGAACTGGGTGGTGGTGGCCAACACTCCGGCCGAGGAGTCCCCGGCTGATGGGGGCGGCGTGGTGCACCACTTCGCGCCGACCGAGATCATGTCGACCTACCTCGTCGCCCTTATCGCGGGGCCGTACCACGTCGTGGAGGACATCTACACCGACGAGCACGGCACGATCCCTCTACGTCTGCTGTGCCGGGCATCGCTGGCCGAGTTCCTCGACGCCGACCGCCTGTTCGCCGAGACCAAGGAGGGTTTCGGCTTCTACCACCGGGAGTTCGGCCTGCCGTACGCGTTCGGCAAGTACGACCAGATCTTCGTCCCCGAGTTCAACGCCGGGGCCATGGAGAACGCCGGGGCCGTGACGTTCCTCGAGGACTATGTCTTCCGCTCCCGGGCCACCGGCTACCGCTACGAGCGGCGCAACGAGACGATCCTGCACGAGATGGCCCACATGTGGTTCGGCGACCTGGTGACCATGCGCTGGTGGGACGATCTGTGGCTCAACGAGTCGTTCGCCACCTTCGCCTCGGTGCTGGCCCAGGTGGACGCGACGCAGTACACCGACGCGTGGACCACCTTCGCGATCGTCGAGAAGGCGTGGGCGTACCGCCAGGACCAGCTGCCGTCCACCCATCCGGTCGCCGCGGACATGACCGACCTCGAGACGGTGGAGGCGAACTTCGACGGGATCACCTACGCCAAGGGCGCCTCGGTGCTCAAGCAGCTCGTGGCCTACGTCGGGCGCGAGCCGTTCCTGGCCGGGCTGCGCGCCTACTTCGCCGAGCACGCCTTCGGCAACGCCCAGTTCGACGACCTGCTGTCGGCGCTCGAGAAGTCGTCGGGTCGCGACCTGTCGGGCTGGGCCGACCAGTGGCTGCGCACGACCGGCATCAACCCGATCACCGTCGACATCACGACCGGCGGCGACTCCCGCACGATCTCGGAGCTGACCGTCGTCCAGGGCCCGGCCGCCCCGGGGGCCGGCGAGCTGCGCACGCACCGGCTCGGGGTGGGCCTGTACAGCCGCGACGCCTCCGGGGCCATCGTGCGCACCGAACGGGCCGAGCTGGACATCTCCGGCGAACGGACGGCGGTGGCCGAACTGGCCGGCCGCCCCGTGCCCGATCTGGTCCTGCCCAACGACGAGGACCTGACCTACTGCTCGGTCCGGCTCGACGAGCGGTCACTGACCACCGTCCTGGACTCGCTCGAGGACGTCGCGGATCCGCTGGCGCGCACGTTGTGCTGGTCCGCGCTGTGGGAGATGACGCGGGAGGCGAGGCTGCCCGCCCGCAGGTTCGTGGAGGTCGTCTCCCGGGCGGCGCCGCGCGAGGCCCACATCGGCGTGGTGCAGCGGGTGCTCACCCAGGCGCAGACCGCGCTGGCCCGCTACGCCGACCCGGACTGGGCCGCCGCCACCGGGTGGAGGACGTTCTCCGGTGCGATGCTCACCGCGGCGCGGGAGGCCGAGCCGGGGTCGGACCACCAGCTGGCCTTCCTCACCGCGCTCTGCGCCTGCCCGATCGGCTTCGACCAGGGGCGGGTGCTCGGCACTCTCCTCGACGCGGGTGCGGACGAGGCGGGGCTGCCCGGGCTCGTCGTCGACACTGACCTGAGGTGGACCGTCCTCACCGCACTGGTCGCCGCCGGCGCCGCGGACACCGACCGCATCGACGCCGAACTCGCGGTCGACGACACCGCCGGCGGCGCCCGTAGGGCCGCCACCGCGCGTGCCGCCCGCCCCTTCGTCGGGGCCAAGGACGAGGCGGAGCAGCTGTTGCTCGCGACCGGGGCCGATGCCCCGAGCAACGCGATCGTGCGCGCCACGCTCCTCGGTCTCGACCTCCCCGGCCAGGAGCACCTGCTCACCGGCCTGTGTGAGCGCTATCTGGACAATGTCACGGCCCTGTGGACCGCACGCCCCGGTGACCTTGCCCAGACCGTCGCCGAGGGCACCTTCCCGTCGTGGGCGGTGGACCGCGAGACCGTGGAGCGCTTCGAGCAGGTCCTCTCCGACGAGTCGCGACCAGCGGCTCTGCGCCGGATCATCGCCGAGCAGACCGCTGACATGATCCGGGCGCTGGACGCCCGCGCCGTCGACACCGCCGAGTCGGACTGACCGTCGGGGTCGGGACGAAAGGCGGGTTCCAACTGCCCCGATAAGCGGACTCACATCCCGCTCGTGGCAGAATCCCAGGCCTGATGGTCGGCGCAGCGGTGCGGGCCCGAAGTGACGGGATGGCCTGTGACCGACAACCGACCTGCGTGGCGCACCCGCCGGGGCCCCGGCGCGGCGGTGGCCGCCGCCGCCGCGCTCGTCCTGCTGGTGAGCGGATGCTCCGCCTACGCCGAGCCCGCCGACGGCGCCGGGGGCCGCGGGGCACCGGGTCCCGAGCCGGTGCTGGTGGGCGGACTGCTCGCCGATCCGAGTTCGATCGCCGTGCGGCCCGGCACGGCGGAACTGTGGATCACCAACGCCGGTGACGACTCGCTGACCGTGGTGGACCCGGCCGACCCCTCCTCGGCCCGCACGCTGCGGGACGGGTACGGGGAGCACTTCACGGCCAGGCCCTCGGGAATCGCCTTCAACGAGGACGGGTCGTTCTTCGCCGTGTCCAACGACTCCACCAACGAGGTCAGGGACATGGAGTTCGTGCTCAACCCCGAGCGCGATGCACATTTCCGCAACAACAACTTCATGGGGCCCTCGCTCTTCTCGCCGGAGACCTTCGCCCTCGCGGGCCAGAACAAGCCCTACCTCGCCGACTGGCCGCAGCCGGGCCTGAGTCACGACCCGCCGGACGACATCCCCGAGCACCAGTGCCCGGCCGAGTACTGGTCGGACACCATCGCGCGGTGCGTGTGGCCCCGCCAGGGCAGCCACCTGGACATGCTGCACGGCAACCCGCTGAGCACCGGGATCCTCCACGACGCCGTCAACGCGTACTACGTCCTCGACGGCTGCGGGGTCGGTGACACCGAGGGGCGGTGCAGCGGGCCGGGGCACGTGGCCCGCGTCGACTTCAACCGCGACCACCAGGAGGGCAACGGTTTCCACGGGGACGGCACCACCCGGCGCTACATCGACCTGCCCTACGAGCGCGTCGACGGCGTCCCGAGCGGGATGATGGCCCACGACGGCTGGATCTACTACGCCGACACCGGCGCGGGCGTGGTCCGCCGTTTCCAGCCGGACAGCGGGCGCACCGAGGTCATGGTCTCCAACTGGAACGGCTCCCCCGCCGGCCACGGCGAACACGGTCCCGGCGTGATCGACTGGAGCCACCTCCCCGACGGCCCCGGCGACGGTGACGACCCGGACACCGTCCGGACGTGGGTGGACGAGCACGGAGATCGCGACGCCATCGACGCCGCCGGGGACCGCTGGATCATGCCGCGCGAGACCCTCGCCGAGTACTCCTACGTGTGGGACGCCACCGTCGAGGACGCGGGCCCGCCCACCGCGGAGCGACCGTCGGGGCTGGCGGCAGGCACCGACTCGTGGTTCGTCGCCGACAATGCCACCGGCCGGATCCTCGAGTTCGCCTGGGACGGTTCCCCCGGCCGGGTCATCGAGACCGGCATGGCCGGTGTCACCGGGCTGGCGGTGTCCGAGGACGGGCGCACCCTGTACTTCGCCGACACGGACTCCGACGGGGTCTACAGCCTGACGCTCGGCTGACCCCGGCGGCGGGCGCCCGGACGGTCGGTCAGGCGGGCACCCGATCGCCTCAGGCGGCGTCGAGGTAGAGGTAGTCCTCCCAGTGCGGGCCGATCTCGCGCAGTTGGGAGACGAGCCGCCACGTCCTTCCTCGCGGGGCGGCGAGGGGAACCCGCAGCTCCCACCCCAGCTCCGAGAGCAGCTTGTCGGCCTTGCGGTGGTTACACGGCGCACAGGAGGCCACGCAGTTCTCCCAACCGTGCGCTCCCCCGCGACTGCGCGGGATGACGTGGTCCACGGTCGTGGCCCTGGCGCTGCAGTATCCGCACCGGTGGCCGTCGCGGTGCATGAGCGCGGCGCGCGTCATCGGGACCTGCGAGCGGTACGGGATCCGGACGTACTCGCGAAGTCGGATCACCGACGGCACGCGAATCGCGGTGCCCACCGAGCGGACGAGGACCTCCACCGGGTGGTCGTGGACCACGTCGGCCTTACCGCCGATCAACATCACCACCGCGCGACGGGCGGGCAGCGCCGTGAGTGCCTCGTAACTGGCGTTGAGCAGCAGGACGCGTGGGGCCGACGCGAGCGGGACATGCCGGTCCGGGACCGGCTCCAGCCGGGAGGGGGCTCGTGAACCCCGTTGTCGGTACTCCGTGTTCTCGCGCACTGCAGCGCCCATGGTCGGTCTCCGCTCGTCTGCCCCGAGCCCAGTGCATCAGCCGCGTCCGGGCTCGTCGTGAACCTCGCCTGCCACGATGATGCACCTTCGATGAACACTTCGTGCGGCTAACGCATAGCAGAAGGTACCCAACCCGGCCGATTCGGCCGGGCAGGCGGGCGGATCCGGGGTCCCGCCGCCGATCCATCCGCGCGCTCCAGAGTCATCCGACCGGGAGATATCGCGTCCGTATGACTCTGGAGCGCGCGGCTGCGGAGGAACGCAGGCAACCAAGGCGACGGAACAGTCGGGGTTGGCGGCACCTCCTACCCGGGGACTCCGCAGGCACCCGCACAGGCATGATGGAAGGCATGAGCAGCAGCACCTTCTATGACGAGATCGGTGGAGCGGAGACGTTCCGGAAGATCGTCCACGAGTTCTACCGCCGGGTGGCGGACGACCCCGTGCTGCGCCCGATGTACCCGGAGGCGGACCTGGGGCCGGCCGAGGACCGCCTGCGGATGTTCCTCGAGCAGTACTGGGGAGGGCCCACCACGTACTCCGAGCAGCGCGGGCACCCGCGGCTGCGGATGCGGCACAACCCGTACGTCGTCGACCGCGCCGCCCACGACGCCTGGCTCACCCACATGCTGGCCGCGGTCGACACGATCGACGGCGAGACCCTGGACGACGAGCACCGGGCGGCCTTGATCGACTACCTCACCCGCGCCGCCGCGATGATGGTCAACACCGCGGAGATCGGGTGAGACCTCCCTCCGACGCGGCGCGCCCGTGGGAGGACATGATCCTCTACCAGATCTACCCGCGGTCGTTCGCCGACTCCGACGGCGACGGCGTCGGTGACCTGCGTGGCGTGATCGACCGCCTCGGCCATCTGGACAACCTGGGCGTCGACGGGGTGTGGTTCTCCCCGATCATGCGCTCGCCCGGCGCCGACCACGGGTACGACGTGTCCGACCCGCGGGATGTCGACCCGCTCTTCGGCGACGTCGACACCCTGCGCGAGCTTCTCGAGCGGCTCCACGCCGTCGGCAAGGTGCTCATCATGGACCTGGTGCCCAACCACACCAGCGTCGAGCACCCCTGGTTCCCCGCCGCGGTCGCCGCCGGGCCGGGCAGCCCGGAACGCGCGCGCTACCTGTTCCGGGACGGCCGAGGCGACGACGGTTCCGAACCTCCGAACAACTGGCCGTCGGTGTTCGGCGGTCCCGCCTGGACCCGGGTCACCGAGCCCGACGGCACGCCCGGCCAGTGGTACCTCCACCTGTTCGCCCCCGAACAGCCGGACCTGGACTGGACGAATCCCGAGGTCGCCGACGATCTCGAGCGGACCCTGCGGTTCTGGCTCGACCTGGGAGTGGACGGCTTCCGGATCGATGTGGCCCACGGACTCGCCAAACCCGACGACCTCGCCGACCTGCCCGACGATGTGGAGATCGCCCAGCTCGTCGTCGACCCCCGCGATGCACGCTGGGACCGGCCCGGCGTCCACGACATCCACCGACGGATCCGGCGAGTCCTCGACGACTACCCGGGCGCGGCCACCTTCGGCGAGGTGTGGGTGGGGCCGATCGAGCGGTTCGCCCGCTACCTCCGACCCGACGAGCTGCACTTCGCATTCCACTTCGCCCTCACCGGCGCCCCCTTCGACGCTGCGGCGATCCGCGAGGCCATCGACTCCACGCTCGAGGCCGCGCGGGTCTCGGGCGCGGCGCCCACGTGGGCGCTGTCCAACCACGACGTCGTCCGCGAGGTGACCCGCTACGGCAACGGTGCCGTCGGCACCTCCCGCGCCCGCGCCATGCTCCTGGTGACCCTCGCGCTGCCGGGGATCGCGTTCGTCTACAACGGTGCCGAGCTCGGACTGCCCAGCGACTTCGCGATCCCCCACGACCGGCTCACCGACCCCACCTGGGAACGCACCGGCCACGCCGAGGTGGGCCGTGACCACTGCCGGGTGCCCATTCCATGGGAGGGCGACCGCCCTCCGTACGGGTTCTCGACGGCAGCCGACCCCTGGCTTCCGATGCCGGAGGGGTGGCCCCACCTCACGGTCGCCGCCCAGCAGGAGGACCCCGACTCCGTGTTGTCGCTGTACCGGGCGGCGATCGGGATGAGGCGTTCATGGCCGTCCGCGGACACGACGGCGATCGTCTGGGAGAGCGAACTTGACGGGTGTCAGGCGTTTCGGCGCGAGGGCGGCGGGGTCCTGTGCATGATCAACACATCCCCTCGGTCGGTGCCTCTGCCTCACGGCGAGGTCCTTCTCGCCTCCGGCCCGCTCGACGGGAGGGATCTGCCACCGGACACCTCCGTGTGGCTGCAGGACTCCTGAAGGGCTTCGACGTGCGACTGAACGACAAGACCTCGATCATCACCGGCGGCGCCGGCGGGATCGGCCGCGGCATCACCCGTGCGTTCGTCAAGGAGGGCGCCAACGTCCTCGTGGTGGACATCAACGACGAGGCCGGGGACGCGCTGGCGGCCGAACTCGGCGGGAAGGTGCGCTACCTCCACTGCGACATCTCGGTCGAGGCCAACGCCGCCATGATCGTCGCGGCCGCCGTCGAGGCGTTCGGGCACCTGGACATCCTGGTCAACAACGCCCACGCTTCCCGCCAGGCCCCGCTGCTCGAGACCACCGGCGACATGATGAACCTGTCCTTCGGCACCGGCTTCTACCCCACCTTCTGGCTGATGAAGGCCGCTCACCCCCGTCTGGCGGAGCGGGACGGATCGGTCATCAACTTCGCCTCCGGCGCCGGTATCGACGGCAGCCCCACCCAGGCGTCCTACGCCGCGGCGAAGGAGGCGATCCGAGCCATCAGCCGGGTGGCCGCCAACGAGTGGGCGCGCGACGGGATCAACGTCAACGTCATCTCCCCCCTCGCGCTCACCGAGGGCGTGGAGGCCTACATCGAAGCGAACCCGGGGATCGAGAAGAAATTGCTGGCCGGCACCCCGATGCGCCGCTTCGGCGACCCGGAGTCGGACATCGGCCGGGTCGCGGTCTTCCTCGCCAGTGACGACGCGTCCTACATGACCGGGCAGACGATGATGGTCGACGGCGGCGGGCTCATGCTCCGCTAACCGTCGCCGGAGCCGACACGCAACCTCGGCACCAGCACGTCGCGGACCGTCTCGGGGTTGCGTTCGACCACCACCCAGCGCCGGCCCAGCGCACCGGCCGCGACCGCCGTGGTCCCGGACCCGGCGAACAGGTCCACGACCAGCTCGCCGGGCTCGGTGGCCAGCTCGACGATCCGCCGCATCAGGGCCTCCGGTTTGGGGGTGCGGAATCCGTCGACCCCGGCCGCCCGCAGTTCGGCGCGAGCGGTGTCGGTCGACCCGACCTCCTGGGACAGCCAGATCGTCTTGAGCTTCTTGATCCGCCCGGCCTCGAACCGGTCCCGCTGGTAGATGTCCACCCGGGGACCCGAACGGCCCTTCACCGTGCGGCACACCAGGTCGCCGACGCGCTCCCTCGCCCTCTCGCGCGACCACCGCCACACCGCCGGGGTGAGATCGCCGAACACCGGGAAGATCTCCTGCAGACCGGGCATCGCGTCCACCGACACCTCGCCGGTGTCCGGGTCGCCGTAGAGCGGATACGTCATGGTGGGTGTGGTCCGCGGGTTGAAGCGCTTGTTGGTGTTACGCAGGGGCAGGAGCCGGAAGCTGACACCGTCCATGCCGCGGTGCGGGAAGTCCGCCGGGTCGACCGCCGAGGCGACCCCCCCGGCCAACCGCACCTGCTCGGGGTCGCGGGCGTACACCATCAGGCGGTCGTGGGAGCCCGCGAAGAAGCGGTCCAGCTGTCGCCCCTTGGGATTGCTCTCCACCGTGAGGTCCGCGATGAACGCCTCGGCGCCGAAGATCTCGTCGAGCAGGCAGCGCACGCGGTGGGCTTCGGCGTCGTCGAGGTGCACCCACACGGTTCCCGTCTCCGCGAGCAGGTCACGGGCCACGGCGAGCCGGGTCTCGATGTAGTCGAGCCACTCGTGACGCGGCATGTTGTCGTGATACCCGTCGAACCGGCCCCCGCGGTTGTACGGCGGGTCGAGATAGACCAGCTGCGCGGTGCCGGACGGTGCGAGGCCGTGTTCCGCGAGGGCGTCGTGGGCGTCGGCGATGCGTGCGCCGTCGCCGACCAGCACGGCCCCGTCGACGGGGTTCGTGCCGCCTGCTCCGCCGGGAACGACGGTTCGATCGGGCTCGTGGGCGACGTCCGCGCGGCGCGCGAACAGTGCGGCGACCCGGGGAACCGGCCCGTCCGCGCCCGAGGACCCGGCGCCACCCCGCCCGGGCCAGGAGATCGAGAAGTCGGGAGAGGTCACCGCAGCGGTTCGAGGGTCAGGGAATCGGTCCGGCGGAACACCGTGCCGTAGCGGGCGTCCAGTCGGATCCAGGCGCCGCGTTCGCTCACCCGGACCGGCTCACCCTCCGGGGCGCGGCCGGCCTTCTCCGGCACGAAACCGCACATCACCACCGAGAACACCGTGCGCATGTCCACCCCGACGGGGTGGGACGTGTCCGCCCGGACCGTGAGCGCGACCTGGTCGAGCAGGGACGGTGGCAGACCCGCGGGGCCGGCGTTCTCCCGCGCGGCCTCCCGTCCCGACCGCGTGAGGTCGAGCAGGACCTGCGCCGGTACGTCCTCGACGCGCTGGAACCCGTCGGTGGGCGGCAGCAGTCCCTGCCAGGCGGACAGGAGCGGCATCCCGGGGTCGATCAGCCCCTCGCCGTCCCCGCGCGGCAGGACGTCGAGCTCGGTGAGGAGGTGGTCCGCCCCGGCCACGACGTCGCCACCGGGGCACGTTCCCCCGAGCACGCGGACGACCAGCGCCCCGAAGGGGGTTCGGGCCCAGACGCGCACCCGGCCGTCTCCCCCGGAGGTCAACCGCACGACGGCGGCCTCGTCCAGGCGGAGAATGCGGCGGAGCAGGGTGCGCAGGTCGTCGCGGTCGGCGGGGTCGGGCACACGGATCATCCCGGTATCAGACCCCGGTCCGATCACGCCGGGTCCTCGTGCCGGAACTCCAGCAGGTAGTCGCGCTCGGCGCGGGAGAAGCGCCGGGGGCGTTGGGTGGTCAGGTCGAACGCGGCGATGGTGGCCGCGCAGTCCACGGCCGGCGGCGCCGAGTCCGGGGTGGTGCGGCCGCGGACCTCGTGGCGGGCCACGAACATCGCGCCACCCACCTTCTCGCACCACATCCGAATGCGGACGGGACCGTCGGCGTGCTTGACCTGGCCGCGGTACTTCACCGAGAGGTCGGTCATCACCGCTCCGGCGGTGAGCGTCGCGGTGGGCGTGCCCTCGGAGAAGAGCCACGGGATCCGCGCCTCCTCGATGAGCGTGATCATCCGGGCGTGGTTGACGTGGTGGTAGAGGTCCTGGTCCGACCACCGGACCGGCATCGCCGAGGTGAACACCCGACGACCCGGCTCCCCCGACACCCCGAGCGGCCCCCCGGCCTCCAGGACGAGCTGTTCGGTCACGTGGCGGGCCCCTGGTCGGTGATGGCCGCCCGCTGCTGCGCCGCCTCGAGTACGTGGCGCACCCCGGACGGGATCTCCACAGCCGTCGAGGTGGAGGTGTCGTAGGCCACCATGACCACCCGCAGCGCGCAGCAGATCTCGCCCGCCGCATCCAGGATGGTCTGGCGGATCTGGTACGACGTCGTACCGACGTGCTCGACCTCGATCTCGACCTCGACGGTGGTCGAGTCACGCAGGACCGGCCGCAGATGGTCGATCTCCACCCGCCGCACCACCTGCGGCAGGTTACCCAGTCCGAACGGGCCGAAGCGGCTGCGGATGAACAGGATCCGCGCCTCCTGGGCGTATTCGATGTACTTGACGTTGTTGACGTGCCCGTACTGGTCGAAGTCCGCCCACCGCACCTGCAGAGTGCAACGGAACGTGTCGGCGTCCGTCGCGTCGTGAAGTGAACTCATCCCGCCTCCTCCCGGTCCCCCAGCAGCGCGGCCCGCTCCTCGGGGGTGATCTCCAGTGTCGTGGTCTCGTCATCCGCCGTCACGACCATCACCGTGTCGACCACCGCGCACGGTTCGGCGCCGGTCGACTCGGAGCCGATCGAGGTCCGCATGGTGAACGAGGTACGACCCACCCGCAGGACCTGCACGTCCACCCACACCTCGGCCACACCCATGGCAATGGTGCGGCGGAAGTCGATCTCCATCCACCGCGCCAGTGCGATCGGCACCCGCGAGCCCGGCACCCCGAACTTCTCGCGGAACCACATCAGCCGGGCGTCCTGGGAGAACTCCTGGAACCGCACGTTGTTGACGTGCATGCCCACGAAGTCGGAGATCCGCAGCGGGATCCGCACCCGGTGCACGGCTCCCGCCGACTCGGTGACGGTCGTGGCGCCCGCGGCCGGGGTGCCCGCGCTCTGGGTGGTCGGTGTGGCCATGTGCGGTCAGTCCCTGGTGAGCTTGCGGTGGGTGACCCGGTGCGGGCGCGCCGCGTCGGGTCCGAGACGCTCGACCTTGTTCTTCTCGTAGCCCTCGAAGTTGCCCTCGAACCAGTACCACTGCCCCTCGGCGACGTTGCCCTCCCAGGCGAGGATGTGGGTACAGGTCCGGTCCAGGAACCAGCGGTCGTGCGAGATGACCACGGCGCAACCCGGGAAGTCCTCGAGCGCGTTCTCCAGGCTGCCCAGCGTCTCGGTGTCGAGGTCGTTGGTGGGCTCATCCAGGAGGATCAGGTTGCCGCCGACCTTGAGGGTCAGGGCCAGGTTGAGGCGGTTGCGCTCACCACCGGACAGGACACCGGACTTCTTCTGCTGGTCCGGTCCCTTGAAACCGAAGGCGCTGACGTAGGCCCGCGACGGCATCTCGTTCTGGCCGACCTCGATGAAGTCGTTGCCCTCGGAGACGACCTCCCACACCGACTTCTCCGGGTCGATATTGGCGCGGTTCTGGTCGACGTAGCTCAACTTGACGGTGTCGCCGACCTTGACGGTGCCGGAGTCCGGCTCCTCGAGCCCGACGATGGTCTTGAACAGGGTCGTCTTACCGACACCGTTGGGGCCGATCACACCGACGATGCCGTTGCGGGGCAGGGTGAAGCTGAGGTCCTTGATGAGGATCCGGTCGTCGAAGCCCTTGTGCAGGCCGTCGACCTCCACCACCACGTTGCCGAGGCGCGGCGGCGTCGGGATCTGGATCTCCTCGAAGTCGAGCTTGCGGTGCTTCTCGGCCTCCGCTGCCATCTCCTCGTACTTCGCCAGACGAGCCTTCGACTTGGTCTGCCGGGCCTTGGCGCCGGAGCGGACCCACTCGAGTTCCGCCTTGAGCCGCTTCTGCAGCTTCTGGTCCTTCTTGCCCTGGACCTCGAGCCGCTCCGCCTTCTTCTCCAGGTAGGTGGAGTAGTTGCCCTCGTAGGGGTGCAGCTGGCCGCGGTCGACCTCACAGATCCACTGTGCGACGTGGTCGAGGAAGTACCGGTCGTGTGTGACGGCCAGGACGGCGCCGGGGTAGGCGGCCAGGTGCTGCTCCAGCCAGAGGACGGACTCGGCGTCCAGGTGGTTGGTGGGCTCGTCGAGCAGCAGCAGGTCGGGCTTGCTCAGCAGCAGCTTGCACAGCGCCACGCGGCGCATCTCGCCACCGGACAGGTTGGTCACCGGCGAATCGCCCGGCGGGCAGCGCAGTGCGTCCATGGCCTGCTCGATCTGGGAGTCCACGTCCCAGGCGTCGACGGCGTCGAGCTGCTCCTGCAGCTGACCCATCTCCTCCATGAGCTCGTCGGTGTAGTTGGTCGCCATCTCCTCGGCGACCTCGTTGTACCGACGCAGCTGCACCATCGTCTCGCCGAGACCGTCCTCGACGTTCTCCTTGACGGTCTTGGACTGATCGAGCTCCGGCTCCTGCAACAGGATGCCGACGCTGGCCTCGGGGTCGAGGAACGCCTCGCCGTTGGAGGGCTGGTCGATCCCGGCCATGATCTTGAGGATGGAGGACTTGCCGGCGCCGTTGGGGCCCACGACGCCGATCTTCGCACCGGGGTAGAAGGACATCGTGACGTCGTCGAGGATCACCTTGTCCCCGTGCGCCTTGCGTACCTTCTTCATCGTGTAGATAAACTCGGCCATTCTACCCTCTCACCTGCGCAAATAGTTCACATCGCCGCGGGTGGGCCGCGGGCACGACCCCCATGTTACGTGTCCACCCGCGGCCCCGGCGTCCGCAGCGGACGCCGGCCCCACCCCCTGCCGCTTCAGGCGCCGGCCGCCCCCACGAACTCGTCCGCCCCGCTCGGGTCGGGCTCCGGCGCGCCCGGGTCCAGCGACCCGATCGCCATGGCGTCCGGGTCCTCGGCCACGCCCTGCGGTTCGCCCTCGTCGCCGTCGGCGCCGGCGCCAGTGCCGTCGACGGGCGCGTCCGTCCTGGCGCGGCGCACGGTGACGTCCATCCGGGACAGATCGGGCCCCACCGCGCTGACCCGCATCTCCAGGTCACGCATGATGCGGCCGTCACGCTCGTACTCGTTGGTGAGCAGCCGGCCGTGGAGGATCACGCCGTCGCCCTTGCAGAGCGCACCGGACGCCCGTTGCCCCAGCCTGCCCCAGCAGTTGGCCGAGAAGTACAGTGTGCCGCCGGTCTTCCACTCCCCCGTGAGCCGGTCCTGGTAGCGGCTGTTGCTCGCCACCCGGAAGGTGAACACCTGGTCGTCGCCCACCCGTCGAGTGGTGGGGTCGGTGATCACCGTGCCGCGGACTGTCGTGTGGGTCTCGTTCATGGGCTGGACTCCTGTCACGTTCGGCCGACCGTGCATCGGCCTCGTGACCCTCAGCGTGCCCCACCTCGTCGTCGTCGCCCCGTGTTCCCACCGCCCGCGGCGGCGGCCCTGTGGAGGGGGAACGGGGTGTGGAGAACGGTCGGTCGTGACGACGACGAGGTTCGCGGTCTCAGTGCCGGCGGTCGGTGCGGGACATCTCCCGGAGCATCTCGTTGTAGGCCTTGAGCTCGGCGTCGTCGTCGCGGTCGGCCTGCCGTTCCCCGCGCCGCGCCTCGCGCATGTCGCTCTGGTACCACTGCCATGCCAGGGCCAGCATGACGATCACCAGGGGGATCTCCCCCGCCGCCCACGCGACACCGCCGCCGACCTGCTGACTCTGCAGCAGATCCGGGATCCACGGCAGGCCGATGCCCGAGTACCACGACTCCGCCAGCACGGTCTTGGTGTTCATCAGGAGGATGCCGAAGAACGCGTGGAAGGGCAGCGAACTCAACAGCACCATGAGCTTGTACATCGGCGAGAAGTGCCGCGGTGACGCGTCCACGCCGATGATCACCCAGTAGAAGAGGTAGCCACTGATGAGGAAGTGCACGTTCATGAACATGTGGCCCAGGTGCTCCGAGGCCAACATCTGATAGAAGCCGCCGAAGTAGATGAGGTAGAAACCTGCAACGAACTGGACCGACGCCACGATCGGGTGGGTGAGGAAGTGCGAGAGCGGGTTGTTGATGAACTCGACCAGCCACTCGCGTGGACCGGGCGGGTTGCCGCGGCCGGCGGCCGGGAGCGCGCGCAGCGCCAGAGTGAACGGGCCGCCGAGGGCCAACAGGACGGGCACCAACATCGAGATGAGCATGTGGCCCACCATGTGGCTCGCGAAGTCGGCCATCATGTACATCCCCATGCCGGAGCTGGTGGTGAAGAACAGGATCACGCAACCCGACACCCAGAAGGCGGTACGGCTCGCGGGCCACGAATCGCCGCGGCGGAGCAGGCGCAGGATGCCCCAGACGTACAGGCCCAGGAGGACCACCGCGGCCAGGCCGAGGACCAGGTCGAACCGCCAGGTCCCGAACACCGTGCCGAACGAGAACGGGCCGGGCAACTCGAAGCCCAGCAGCGCCTCCTGCCGCGTGGGGACGTACAGGGGCGCGGGCGGCGGGGTGCGGCCGAGCGAGACCGACAGGCCCAGCGTGCCGGCCATGACCACGGCTTCCACCACGATGATCCGCAGCAGCGTGGGCCGGTCGACCGGAGCGTTGGCCCCCGTCGACTCGATCGTGGCGATGATCCGACGGCGGATCGCCAGGCCGAACATCGCCAGCAGGCACAGTACGAGCGCCTTGGACACCACCAGCAGCCCGTAGGTCGAGGTGAGCAGGTCGCCCGGGTGCAGGCGGACCAGCGCGTTGATCACGCCCGTGAGGCCGAGCGCGACGATCGCGACCGTCGCCACCACCGAGTAGCGACGCAGGGCCAGTGCGACTCGGGAGCCGCCTCGCCAGGTGTGGACGATGAGCGCGACGAGTCCGCCCACGTAGAACGCCGCACCGAACAGATGGATGATCAGCGAGTTGGTGGCGATGTCATGGGCCGTGTTCCCCGACGCGTGGCCCGTGGCCGCCACCGGCAGCAGCGACATCACCGAGACTGCCAGCCAGATGACAGACCAGCGCCAGCTCAGTGTCAGCCGCTGCCCGATGCCGGCGACCAGGGCGATGACCGCGGCCCAGCGCCACGAGGACGCGACGTCGATCTGGTTGATCGCGACCAGCCACTGGTCCGGCGGCAGGGTCTGGAAGAAGGTGCGACCGGAGACGTCCGACAGGGTCAGCGGGATGAGCAACGCCGCGGCGACCGCCCAGGCGATATTCGCCCACGATGAGATCTGCTGCATCCGGTAGCCGTCGACGTCGAGGGTCTTGTCCTTCTGCGGCGGGGTGAAGAACGCCGCGAACAGCGCTGCACCCACCGCGACGGAGGCGAGGAGTTCGCCGATCGACCGGAGCGCCGGCAGGCCGGACGTGGTGAGCGCGCCGGGGTCGGGCACACCCACCAGCTCGAGCGCGACATCGGCGGACATGGCCGAGAGCGGGATGACCACCGCGGCCGCGACCGCCGCGAGGAGTAGCACCAGGGCCACGATGTTGCGGGCTCCGAACCGCCCGGCGGTGGCGGGGGCGGTCTTCGACGACGTCATGGGCTCCATCGTAGGAACTCCGACGCCCCCGGGCCGATTCGCCACTGTCGGACGCACCCCCCGGATCGGCTACCATTCTCCCGGCGACGCCGCACGCGGGCGTCGCAGGCCTCCGTAGCTCAGTGGATAGAGCATCCGGTTTCTACCCGGCTGGTCAGGGGTTCGAATCCTCTCGGGGGCGCCGCAGCGCGGTCAGCCCGCGGCTTCGCGCAGCCGCGCCAGCAGCGGCTCGGCGGCCTCCTCGAGGAACCGGTCGAGGGTGGAGTCGCCGATCTGGATCAGCGCGATGTCGGTGTACCCGGCCTCCCAGTAGGGCCGGACCTTTTCCACGATCGCGTCGAGATCGGGCCCGCACGCCAACTGCTCCCCCACGTCCTCGGTCCGGACGAACTGGGTGGCGGCGGCGAACCCGGCGGTGGTGGGCAGGTCGGAGTTCATGGCCCACCCGCCGGCGAACCACCGGAACTGGTCGTGCGCGCGTTCGACGGCGGCCGACTCCGAGTCGGGGTCCCAGCTGATGGGGATCTGCGCGATCGCGCGGGCGCCGTCACCGATCCGGGTCTGCCCCTCGAGGCCGTTCCACTCCTCGATGTAGCTGCTCTCGGGCTCGGTGGCGATGAGGTGGTCGCCCAGCGGCCCCAGGTGCGCCAGGGCCTTCTCGCCGCCGGCGGCCACGCCGATCGGGACGCGCTTCTCGGGCAGGTCCCACAGGCGGGCGGAGTCCACGCGGAAGTGTTCGCCGGAGTAGGTGACGAGCCCGCCGTCGAACAGGTCGCGGATGATCTCGAGCGCCTCGACGGTCATCTCGTGGCGCTCGTCGACCGACGGCCAGCGCTGCCCCACCACGTGTTCGTTGAGGTTCTCCCCCGCGCCGATGCCGAGCATGAACCGACCGTCGGACATGATCTGCATCGTCGCGGCCTTCTGCGCCACCACCGCCGGGTGGTACCGCAGGATCGGGCAGGTGACATAGGTGCACAGGTCGACCCGTTCGGTGACGTGCGCGACCGCCCCGAGCACGCTCCACACGTACGGAGCGTGCCCCTGCGAACTCAGCCATGGGAAATAATGGTCCGAGGCCACCTCGAAGTCGAAGCCCGCCTGTTCGGCCTTGGCGGCGTAGCGCACGAGCTCCTTGGGTCCGGACTGTTCGGTCATGAGGGTGTATCCGAAGCGCGTCATGCCTACCGATCGTGCGCGCGGCCGGGCCGCGACGCCACACCGGCAATCGGTTGCCGCCCGGCGCGGGGCGCGGCACCGTCGAGGGCATGACCACCCAGCGCGCTCTCCTCCTCGACGTCGACGGCACCCTCGTGGATTCGACCTACGTCCATGTCTGGACCTGGGTCCGCGCTCTCGCGGAGGCGGGAGCGCCGGTGCCGTTCGTGGAGGTGCACCGCCGGATCGGCAAGGACGGCTCGACGATCGTGGAGGAGTTACTCGATATAGCGGGAGTCGACGACGACGAGGAGCGCGAGAGCATCGCGGGCCGGGCCAAGGACCTGCACGGTGAGTACTACGCCGAACAGGCCGGGTCCCTGCGGGTGCTCCCCGGAGCCCGCGACCTCGTGCGCGGCGCCAAGGAGCAGGGGTGGATCACGGTGCTGGCCACGTCCGCGCCGCCGTCGGAGTTCGCCGAGGCCCGCAAGTTGCTCGACATCGACGACCACGTGGACGCCGCGACCACCGGTGAGGACGTCGACCGGGCCAAGCCCGATCCCACGATCGTCGAGATCGCCCTCGAGCGCTCCGGTGTCGACGCCGCGGATGCCGTCATGGTCGGCGACGCCACCTGGGACGCCATCGCCGCGACCAAGCTGGGCGTCCGCTCCGTGGCGGTACGCACCGGCGGAATCGGCGATTCGGAGCTCCGAGACGCCGGATTCTCGCAGATCGTCGACGACGCCGCCGCGGTGCTGGAGCTGCTGACCTCGGGCACGCTCTGACCTGCCGGGCCCCGCCACGCGCTCCCCACTGCTGCGCACCACGTCTCCCGGCCCAGGCGCCTGCCGGCCCCTCGCCGTTCCCCGGTTACGTGCCCTCGACGGACCATTCGGGGCTCGCACCCCTACCCGAAACGTGCATTCCGGGCGGGCATACCGGGGAGTGCCCGCCACGCGGTCAGACGGCGGGCTCCGCGTCCTCCCAGGTGCTCTCCGCCTCGGCGCGGCTCGGCGTGCGCACCGGCAACAACAGCGCCAGGCCGATCAGCAGCACCAGGCCGATGCCCGCGATGCCCGCACGGTCGGCGGCGAACGCCCAGGTGAACAGCCCGAACAGTGCCGGCGCGAGGAACGAGACCGCGCGCCCGGTGGTGGCGTAGAGCCCGAACATCTGGCCGTCGCCGCCGGGCGGGGCCAGCCGCGCCAGGAACGACCGGGACGCGGACTGCGCGGGTCCGACGAACAGGCACATCAGCAGCCCGAAGACCCAGAACATGCCGGTACCGTCCACGAACAGCAGGACGGTCATCGTCGCGATCATCGCCACCAGCGACCCGACGATCACCGCCTTGGGACCCACCGTGTCGTCGACCAGTCCCGCGACCGCCGCCCCGAGAGCCGCGACGACGTTGGCCGCCACACCGAAGATCAGGACGTCCCCCGGCGCGAGCCCGTAGACCGTCACGGCCAAAATCGCCCCGAAGGTGAACACGCCGGCCAGCCCGTCCCGGAAGATCGCGCTCGCGAGGAGGAACCTCACCGTCCGCGGATCCCGCCGCCAGAGGGCCTTGAGGTCACGCCAGAGGATGCGATACGACTGGAGGAAGCCTGGCTCGTCGTCGTCGTCGCTCCTCCCCTCCCCCGGGCGGTGCTCGGGTACCGCCCGCAGCACCGGCAGCGCGAAGAGCGCGAACCACACGGCGGCGACGAGGCAGACCAGCCGCACGTTGAGGCCACCGTCGGTGGTGATGCCGAACACCCCGCGCACGGGGCCGTCGCCGTAGATGAAGCCGACGAACGCCGCGAGCAGCAGGAAGATCCCGCCGAAGTAGCCCATCGCCCACCCGAACCCGGAAACGCGGCCGACGGTGGACGGCGTGGAGACCTGGCGCAGCATCGCGAAGTAGGCGACCTCGGCGAATTCGAACGTGATCGACCCGACCGCCAGCAGCACCAGGCCGACGAAGAACCACGGGTAGGGCGCGTCGGAGTCGACGAGGAACATCAGCGCCGTGAGCAGGACCGTCGCATATGTCCAGAGGCCCAGCGCGCGGCGGCGCCGGCCCCCGCGGTCGGCGCGTTGGCCCATCACCGGCGCGGTGAGCGCGATGACCAGCCCGGCCACGGCGATGGAGATCGACAGCCACGTGGCCGCCGAGAACGGCCCGTCGAGGTCCGCGCCCACCGAGTCGGTCAGGTAGACGGAGAAGACGAAGGTGACGATCACCGCGTTGAACGCCGCCGACCCCCAGTCCCACATCCCCCACGCGAGGACCTGACCGCGGGCGACGCCACGACGCGATGGTGACGACGAGGTGGTCGCCGACATGGTGGACCCTGACGGGTGCGGTGTTCCGATGCTGCTCACGCCGATCAGGCTAGGACCTCCACCACGCTCCGGAAGGCGGCACGCGGGTAAGGTCAGCGCTGCCACACCCGCCGTACGCGGGCGAACCGAGTGGAAGAACCGAGGAGCCCCATGTCCCTGCCCACGCCCACCGCGTCGAACCGAGCAGTCGTCACCGGCGCCTCCTCGGGGATCGGCATGGCCCTGGCCACCGAACTCGCCCAGCGTGGGCACTCGCTGATCGTGGTGGCCCGGCGTGAGTCCGTGTTGGAGGAGCTGCGGGCCCGGCTCGAGGCCGGGTTCGGCGTGACCGTGGAGGTCCGCGCGTGTGACCTCGCCGACCCCGCCGCGCGGCAGCCGCTGCTGGACGAGCTGGCAGGGCGCGAGATCTCGGTCCTGTGCAACAACGCCGGCATCGCCACGTTCGGCCCGGTCGCCACGCTGGACCCGCAGTACGAGAAGCACCAGGTGCAGGTCAACGCGGTGGCGTGTCACGACCTGGTCCTGGCGGTGTTGCCCGGGATGGTCGAGCGGCGCTCGGGGGCGATCCTCAACGTCGGCTCCGCGGCCGGCAACATGCCGATCCCCAACAACGCCACCTACGCCGCGTCCAAGGCGTTCCTCAACACCTTCTCCGAGTCGCTGCGGGGCGAGCTCAAGGGCTCCGGCGTCAACGTCACGCTGCTGGCCCCCGGTCCGGTGCGCACCGAGGAGATCGCCGAGGAGGAGAAGACCTTCGTCGACCGGCTCGTCCCCGACCGCCTCTGGGTGGACACCGAGTACACCGCCCGTGTGTCGCTGGACGCGCTCGCCCGCAACAAGATGCGGATCGTGCCCGGGCCGCTGAGCCAGGCGATGTCCGTGGCCGGGAACTACACCCCGCGCGGCATCATGGCGCCGATCGTCGGAAAGTTCTACGCCAAGCTCGGCGAGGGGCAGCAGGGCGGGGCCTGATCGGCCGGGGCGGGCGCGGGGGACCACCGGCGATATAGTCGAACAATGTCAGAGCCGACCTCCGCCGAGACCCCTTCCCCAGCGTCCTCACGGACGCCGCACCAGGAGTCCAAGAACGACCGAATCGTCTGGATCGACTGCGAGATGACCGGCCTCGACACCTCGTCGGATGCGCTCGTGGAGATCGCCGCCCTAGTGACCGACTCTGAACTCAACGTCCTCGGCGAGGGGATCGACATCGTCATCCACGCCCCCGACGCCAAGCTCGACGCGATGGTGCCGGTCGTGCGCGACATGCACGCCTCCTCCGGACTGACCGAGGAGATCCGCCGGTCCACCGTGACAGTCGCCGAGGCCGAGGAGCAGGTCCTCGCCTACATCCGCGAATGGGTCCCCGTGGCCGGATCCGCTCCCCTGGCGGGCAACTCGATCGGCACCGACCGCGGCTTCCTCGCCCGGGACATGCCCGAGCTCAACTCCTACCTGCACTACCGGATGATCGACGTCAGCTCCATCAAGGAACTGTGCCGTCGTTGGTACCCCCGCATCTACTTCGGCCAGCCGGAGAAGGGCATGTCGCACCGGGCCCTGGCGGACATCAAGGAATCCATCCGCGAGCTGGCGTACTACCGGGCCACCGCGTTCGTGCCGCAGCCCGGACCGACCAGCGACGAGGTCAAGCAGGCCGCCGCGGACCTGCCCGCGGTCGACTGACCACCACCCGGGCCCTTCGACCGGCCCCACCTGCGGATTTCTCGGGGGCGGGGGCCACGGGGTAAAGTCGTCAGCGCTGTCCGCGAGGACGGCGGTGGTGGCTGTAGTTCAGCTGGTAGAGCACCAGATTGTGATTCTGGATGTCGCGGGTTCGAGCCCCGTCAGCCACCCCGAGCGCAGGGCCCGGACCTCACCGTCCGGGCCCTGCCCCTTTCTCCCGATTCGCCTCGAGTTCTCGCGAGCATCGCCCCGCCGCCGGCTACCAGCGGTTGCGGGACTGCTCCGCCCAGCCGACCAGTCCGTCGAGCGAGACCTCCGACCCGTCGTCCAGCACCCCGGTCCCGTGCCACAGCCCGAAGGCCTGGTGCGTCTTTACCGCCAGCACACCGAGCTCGGTGACGTCGCGGCGCAGATGGAACGGCGTGAGCGTGGCGTCGAGGCGCTCACCCCGCACCCGCCACGGTCCCCCCGGCTCGGACAGGTCGTAAGTCCACCGCAGGTCCTCACCGAGTTTGTGCATCCGGCCGTCGACCAGGATCCCGTTCTCGGTCGAGCCGGTGCCGTCGGTCCACTTCCCGCCGACCTGGATCGCGCGGGTCGACCCGTCCACGACGCCGCTGCCGGCGCCCCAGTTCCACGTGGTGGCGTAGCGCCAGCGGCCCCGCCCACGATCCAGCACCGCCCACCCCGTGCCGAGGTCGTGTGTCGTGCCGTCCAAAGTCACCGTGCCGGTGACGGGATTGGCGAGATCCTTGAGCGTGTACTGGAACCGGCGCTCACTCCACGGCACCACCACCGCGAGGCCGTCATGCCCCGGCCGGGAGACGTCCAGGCTCACCTGCAGTCCCCGCGCCTGCACACTGATGGAGGTGCGGCCCTCGTCGTCGTCGATCCCGATCCCCACGCGCCCCGCACCCACGCCGGCCGACGCGTGGAGGGTCCCGTCACCGGGGTCGTCGCCGAAGCGGGGCCGGTGCAGGGGCCGGATGCCGCCTCGGGTCGTCTCCTGGCCCGTCCGGCGGTCCAGGACGTAGACCGCGCAGTTGGCCAGGTAGTCCAGACCCGCCACCGTCAGTCCCACTACGAACCGGTCGGTGACGATCCCCCAGTACTCCCAGCGCTTGGTTCGACCCCAGCCAGCGATCCGTGTGCGGTGCACGGGCGAACGGGACCAGCCGACCGCCTCCGGGTTCAGTCGGCGGCCGTGGGCCAGGTCGACGGGCCGGGTGATCTCGCGCTCGGTCATGGGATCACTCTTGCAGGTGCCTACGCCGCGGCGGGCGAGGGGCCGCGGCGGGCGGAGGGCACGGATGCGGGAGCGCCCGGGCTCTCCTATGGTGCGGGTGATCCGACTGACCCGGGGAGGAACCGTTGTCCACGCTCGATGTGTTGCTGGCGATCGTCGGGGCGCTCGGGGTGGTGATCGTGGCCTTCTCCGCGCGACTGCGTCACTGGCCCGTGACGGAGCCGCTCCTCGCTCTCGCCGCCGGGATCGTCCTGGGGCCGGCGGTCCTCGGGGTGTTCGATGTGCCCGACATCGTCGCCGAGCATTCGACCCTCCACCACGGTGCGGAGATCCTCCTGGCGATCTCGGTGATGGGCGTGGCCCTGCGCTACCCCTTCTCGACGATCAGGACCCACTGGCGGCGGCTGGCGCTGCTGCTGGTGCTCGTCCTGCCCGGGATGGCGCTCATCTCGACCGGGTTGGCGATGTGGGCCCTCGGCATCCCCTTTGCCCTGGCGCTGTTGTTCGGAACCGCCATCTGCCCCACCGACCCCGTCCTCGCGTCGAGTGTGGTCACCGGACTGGAGGCCGAAGAGGACCTGCCGGAGTACGACCGCGAGCTCCTGTCGCTCGAATCGGGCGCCAATGACGGGCTCGCCCTTCCCCTCGTCCTGGTCGCCCTGGCGGTCGCCACCCCGCTCACCGCCGGGCAGGCTGCCGGAGAGGCCGCCTGGCAGATCGCGGGCGCCCTCGTCGTGGGGATCGTCGCGGGCGTGACGGCCGCCAAGGCGCTGCACTTCTCGGAACGACACCACGACACCGAGACCGGGCCGATGCTGCTGTACACGCTCCTCCTGGCGCTGCTCGTCCTGGGAGTTTCGGGCATCACCGGGGTCAACGGCGTCTTCGGCGCATTCGTCGCCGGCCTGGCGTTCAACGTCACCAGCTCCGGCAGCGAACGGCGGACCGAGGTCGAGATCGACGAGGCGGTCAACCAGTTCGCGGTGATCCCCTTCTTCGTCGCCCTCGGCGCGATGATCCCGTGGGAGGCGTGGGGCGAGCTCGGCTGGGGCGCGGTGTGGCTCTCAGTCGCGGTGCTGCTGTTGCGCAGGCCGCCGTTGATCCTCGCAGCGACGAGACCGCTGGGTCTCAAGATGCGGGGCGCCGCCTACCTCGGCTGGTTCGGGCCCGTCGGCGTCGCGGCCGTGTTCTACCTGACGGAGGAGGCCTCCCGCGCGAGTGCGGACCCGGTACTTCTCGGAGCGGGCACGCTGATCGTCGTGGCCAGTACCGTCGCGCACGGCCTCACCGCAGCACCCGGACGCGCACTGTACCGGGCGGCCGCAGAACGCGACCCGCAGTCGCGCACCTCGTCGTCGTCGCCGTCACCGACCTGAGCACCGTCCCCGGGGGTACTCACCCTCGCCCCGGGGTCCTAGTCGAGGTCCCGACCGTCGTCGGTCCCCGCGTCGAGCTCGTCACCACCGGGGCCGCGCGATTCGCGATGGGCGGCCTCCACGGCCCAGATCATGACGCCGACCGACGGGCCCAGGGCCACGCCCAACCCGATGTTGTCCAGCGCGGCACCGAACGCCACGCCGATCCCCATACCGATCCCGATCCAGAGCCCCAGACGGGAGGAATCCATCGGCTCAGGCCGCGCCCTGATCGGCGTTGCCGGCCTTCCAGGTCTCCCACGGGACGTTCCAGTCGCCCAGGCCGTCCCAGCCCGGGAGCGTGTCGCCCACCGTGCCGGTGACCTCGAAGATGTCGCCCCGCTTGGCGTTGTCGTAGAACCACTTCGCGTCCGCGGTGGTGACGTTGAGGCAGCCGTGGCTGGTGTTCTGACTGCCCTGCGCCCAGACCGACCACGGGGCCGCGTGGACGAAGATCCCGCTGTAGGACATCCGGGTCGCGTACTGCACCGGGGTGCGGTAGCCCTCGGCGGAGTCCACGGCCACTCCGTAGGTCGAGGAATCCATGATCATCGAGGCGTGCTTCTCACCGATGACGTAGACCCCGTTGGGGGTCGGGGTGGCGGCCTTGCCCATCGAGGTGGGCATTGTCTTGACCACCTCGCCATTGCGCTCGATCACGATCTGCTTAGTGGAGTCGTCGACGCGGGAGATCACGGCATCGCCGATCTCGAAGCTGCTCTGGGAGTCCTGCTGGCCGTACATCCCGCCGCCGAGGTCCTTGCCGTAGATGTCGACGTGGACGTCGATCTTGGTGCCGGGGGCCCAGTACTCCGCCGGCCGCCAGCGGACCTCCTGGTCGGAGACCCAGTAGAACGCGCCCTCGACCGCGGGCTCGGTCTTGATGTGGATGTTGTCCTGCGCCGCGCGACGATCCGCGATCGGCTCGTCGAACATCACCGCGACCGGTTGCCCGATCCCCACCACGGACCCCTCGCCCGTCGTCAGATAGGCGGCCGTCATGATGTTCGGCGTCAACGTGGTGAAGGTGGTGTTCTTGCGGGTGACCAGGCCGGCCTCGTCCGTGGCGGTCGATTCCACCGTGTACTGCCGCCCGTAGCCGAGCTCCTCGGTGGTACGCCACTCGGTGAGCTCGGTGTTGAACTCGCCCCGGACCTGCTGCCCCTCCGGGTTGCGGACCACGACCGAATCGAATCGACCGTCCGCGGCGGTGAGCACGATGGGCTCGACCGGGTTGGCATCCGTGGAGCCGTCCGCCACCGACACGTCGATCGCGGCCGAGGGGCCGGCCGGCTCCTCCGCGACCTGGGCGTTCTGGGCGCCCCCGTCACCGATGGTGCAGCCGGTGAGGACGAGGGCTCCGGTGAGCACCGCGGCCAGGCCGAGTCGGGCCTTCGACCGGATCCCGGTCGCTCGCCGCCCCGTCCGATCCCTCGTGCTCACGTTCACTGATGGCCCCTTCCGACTGCCGCTTCCTCCCGGACGTGGCCACGGCCGGGAGGACGTCTCCCCCAGTATGCCTGGTCACATGCCCTCCCTCCATATCGAAACGCCGGGGGAGACAGTGACCTCAACCCCGGTTCACCCCTTCTGAACAGGCGATTTCGTGATCCGACTCGGCTGCTGTTACTGTTTCTCTCGCACCAAGCAAGCGCCATTAGCTCAATTGGCAGAGCAGCTGACTCTTAATCAGCGGGTTCGGGGTTCGAGTCCCTGATGGCGCACAACACAGAAAGCCCCGGGTCCACGACGCGGGGCTTTTTGGTGCGCCCGGGTGGACGAGCGTCCGGGTGGACAACCGCCCCGGGACGACCCGGTGGACACACTGGAAATGACGAGAGCGTCCCGCTCACGCCCCGGTCTCGGGGGTGCGCGGAACGCTCTCAGACGCCAGGCGACGGCGTCTCCGGACGGTTCCCGCCGCGACAGGGAGCCGCCGGGGACGGACCGGTCGCCTCAGAGGGCCCGACGGGCCGCCAGGTATGCCTCGATGCGCTGACGCTCCTTGCGCTTGTTCACCATTGACACGGTGATCCCGCCCACGACCAGCGTCGCGATACCGCCGAGCACCGCCAGAACGCGCGGGTCCTTGAGCGCCGCGGTGGCGCGCTCCTTGCCCTCGGTCGCGAGGTTCTTCGGGTTGACCCGGTCGATGATCTCGTCCAGGGTCGTCGCGAGATCGTCACGCGCCTTGGCGATGTCGCCTTCGATGCTGTCGTAACTCCTGGACACGAGACCTCCGTCGATCGCTCGTCCGCGAGGGCGCCCCGCGGGTTCTTGACCCCGCCCACGCTACTGCACCCGGCGTGGATCCGCGCCCGTCCGCCAGAGCATCGGATAGGTTGGGATGGTCCGACGCCCCGACTCGACCCCCAGGAGCACCGGTGACCGCACCACGGCTCGAGGTGGGCCAGACGGCCCCCGCCTTCACCCTCCCCGACGCCGACGGCGCACCCACGTCGCTCCGGGAACTCCTCGCCGAGCACGGGAAGGTCCTCGTGTACGTCTACCCGGCCGCCATGACGCCGGGCTGCACCACGGAGACGGTGGATTTCGAGAACGCCCTGCAGCAGCTGAAGGACGCCGGCCTCGGGGTCGTCGGCGTCTCCCCCGACGCGCCCGAGAAGCTGGCGCGGTTCCGCGACAAATACGGCATCACTTTTCCGCTCCTGTCAGACCCGGACAAGTCCATGCTCACTGAGTGGGGCGCCTACGGCGAGAAGAAGAACTACGGCAAGACCGTGATGGGAGTGATCCGCTCCACCTTCGTCGTGGAGTCCGACGGCACCGTGTCGATGGCCCGGTACAACGTCCGGGCAAAGGGTCACGTGGCGATGGTCGCCAAGCTGCTCGAGATCGAGCTGCCCGAGTCCGAACCCGCGGAGGGCTGACCCACCCATGACCACCGACTCGTCCGAACGTCCACAGGAGCCGACGCGGGACTCCGCCGACGAGGCCGTCCAGGACGAGCCGAACATCCTCGTCCCCCGCCGCCGGCCCATTCAGGAACGTAGCCGCAAGAAGTTCCAGGCACTGCTGTCGTCGGCCCGGGAAGTGTTGGTCGAGGTGGGTTTCGACTCGTTCACCTGCGAGGAGGTCGCCTCGCGCGCGGGCGTGCCGATCGGAACCCTCTACCAGTTCTTCGCCAACAAGTACGTGTTGGTCTGCGAGCTCGACCGCCAGGACGCCCACGGGGTGATCGAGGAGGTCGAGCGGTTCGCCCAGAAGATACCCGCGCTGGACTGGCCCGAGCTGCTCAACGACTTCCTGGACCACCTCGCCGACCTGTGGCTGCGCGACCCCTCCCGTAGGGCGGTCTGGCTGGCAACGCAGGCCACCCCCGCCACCCGGGCCACGGCGGCGGTGAACGAACGCGAGATCGCCCGGATGATCGCCAGCGTGCTGGCCCCGCTCATGCCCGCCACCGAACGTGAGCGTCGCGCGTTCATGGCCGAGGTACTGGTGCACGTGGCGTACTCGATGCTCAACTTCTCGGTCAGCGCCGGCCACGTGACCCCCGGCGCCGCCTCCGGCACCGGCACCGGCACCGGCGACAGCGGCGGCGTCTCCCCCGGCGGGAGCAGCGCCTCGGCGGGCGGCGAGGACATTCACGACGCCACCGTCACCGAACTCAAGCGGATGCTCACCGCCTACCTCTGGCTGGCGGAGAAGGAAGCAGCCCAGAGCGACTGACCCGAGACCCGCCCCCGGTTGTGGACGGCGACCAGTTCAGGCAGCTTCTGCCGCCAGCAGGACGGCCCGGATCCTCTGAACAAGTAACCAGGGTCGCTCGAAGTCGGCCCATCGCCAATGGACCACCCGGTACCCGAGGGCAGTCAGGATCGCATCGCGGTCCTTCTCCACTCCGAGCCTGCGGCGGGTCTCCATCTCGTCGGCGCCGTCGAAGTACTTCCCGAACCCGTCACATTCTCCTACGACCCCGAGCTCCCGCCACAGGAAGTCCACCCGACCGATGAAGCGGCCGTCGTCGTCGTAGATCTCGACCTGTGTCTCGGGCTCCGGCAGCCCGTACTCGGCGAAGTAGAGACGACTCCGCGTCTCAGCGATGCTCTCACTTCTCCGGTCGGTCATCCCGATCGCAGTACGAGCCCTCCCCACACCGGCCCGTCCCGAGGCGCGGTCCAGCGCCTCCCGCAAGGAGACCTCCGTGACGAGTTCCCGCTGCAGTCCGGCGTCAGCCACCGCGACGCCCGGAACCGGATCACAGACCCTGGCGATGTCGATGATCGTCCGGTCCGCAGACGTGACGGAGATGCCTTCGATATTCACGATCTCGTCCGGGGCGACCGGGCACAGGTCGTGCCGCAGGAGTCTGGTGGTCCTGGACCGCTGCGCATGTCCGTGCCGGGAGACCGCGACTTTGCGAAGTGGGAGCCCCCAATTCGGCAGCGAGTGGACCATGGCGGCCGACCAGTGAGTGAACACTGGGCCGTGCAGTGCAGCGTCCGTGGCGAGAACCGACAGCAGATGACGTGCTCCCCTGTCGAGTTCGCGGGCGCTGCCCTCTACGTAGAAGCCCGGCCGCAGCCGCACGAGCTCTCTTGTCGCCACCGCCCGGGCGAGCGATTGGGTGCTGTGCCCGGCGGCGATCAACCCTTCGGCGGTCAGGAGTCGGGAACGTAGTTCATCGATGCTGATCATGCAGCGATACTCTCGCGCGACACCGCCGGGTCCGCCGGATCGCGTATGCGGAGCCGGCCCGCTGTGGACGCGCCGAGCCCTGTGGACAACAGCGCGCCTCCCACCGACCTCGGCTCGAGCCGGTGAGGTCGACGAGCGAAGCGGGATGTGTCCGGCGGCGGCCCCGATTCACATTGAGAACGTCTCGCACCCGGTAGATCGGGCGTGCGGAGGAATCCGGTCCGTCTGGGCCACCGGAACGAGGCACCCCTCAGAGTTCGATCCGCGCTCCGGCCCCCGCGGGCGTATGAGATCCCGAGGGGCGGATCGGGTCACGGGCCCTCTGAGCGACGCTTCCCGCGGGCGTATGAGATTCCGAAGGGCGGATCGGGCGGCAGGGCCGCAGGGCGGCGGGTCGGTGACCGAGCGCAGGCAGTGCGCCGGTGGTGGGCCCAGCGGTGGCTGGGCCCAGCGGTGGCCAGGCGCGGACGGGCGGCTGGGCGACTGGGCGACTGGGCGGCTGGCGACCGCGCTACAGCCCGCCCGGGCCCTCGAGCACCACGAACGCGATCGCCGATCCGCCATCGTGGCTGAGCGAGACGTTCCAGCGCGCGCCCTCGCCGACGGTCGCGGCCACCTGCCGGGCCACCTCTCCCCCGAGTCGCACCGAAGGCCGACCCCAGTTGTCGCACACGGTCTCGATCTCCGACCACCGCAGCAGGTCCGGCGGGATGGGCGGAGGTGCACCGTACAGCGCGGCCGACCATGCCTTGACCACGGCTTCCTTCGCCGCCCAGCGGGCAGCGAGGTGACGCGCCATCGGGTCCTCCCGGCGGGCGGGCGCCGGCCCCGAGCTCCCAGGTCCCGAGGTCCCAAGCCCCGAGGTCCCAGGCGCCGAGGTCCCCGACGCACCTGATGACGACGACACCGCGGCCTCGCCCTGCACTGCGCCCCGGGCCTCGGCGCGTTCGCGACACTGCCTCCGCTCGAGGGGGGAGAACGCCCGGGTGAGCCGCGTCCCCGGCTCTGCCAGAGACGCGGCGAAGGCGCCGAGGTCGACGATGTCGACCCCGACGCCTCTCACCCCTGTCGTCACTTCGCGATGATCTCCGCGGTCCGGGCGTCAGCGCTCACGTGGTCCGGGTACCCGGCAGCCGCGAGGATGCCGTCTGCGTCGAGTCGCGCGGCCGGGTCGAGCAGGACCGCGGCCTCGCGCTCCTTGACCTCGTCGGCCGAGCCCTCGCCCAGTCGACGCGCCTCGGGACGGGCGTAGAGCGCCTCGCCACCGTAGATGGCGTCGGTCAGGCGACGGGCGCCCGCACGCTCGCGCTGCAGTCCGGCTTCGCGGATGCGCTCGGCCTCGTCGTCGCCGTACTCCGCGGCGACCGCCCGGTGGAAGGCCTCCGGGTGGGCGACGGCGATGAGGCCCGAGACGTGTCCGAAGCCCAGCGAGGTGAGCAGACCGGCCTTGAGCGGCAGGTCACCGCCCAGCTGCAGGGTCTCCCGCAGCCACACCAGGTGCCGGTGCCGGTCGAGCACGTCGTCGACACAGTCCAGCGCCCGGTTCGGCGGCAGGGTGCCCGACCGCAGCATCTGGGTCAGCCCGATGAGTTGGAACGCCGCGGCGCCACCCTTGGCGTGCCCGGTGAGCGACTTCTGCGACACCACGAACAGCGGGTTGCCCTCCGACCGACCGATCGCGGCGGCGAGCCGCTCGTGCAGGTCGGACTCGTTGGGGTCGTTGGCCTTGGTCGAGGTGTCGTGCTTGCTCACCACGGCCACGTCGTCGGCGGTCAGGCCGAGCTGCGCCAGCCCGCGGGCCAGCGGCGAGCGCCGCCCGCCGCGACCGGCACCCAGCGCACCCAGGCCGGGGGCCGGGATGGAGGTGTGCGCGCCGTCCGCGTACGACCCGGCCCAGGCCACGACACCGGTGACCGGCAGGCCCATGCGGGCCGCGACGTCGCCGCGCGCCAGCAGGATCGTGCCGCCGCCCTGCGACTCGACGAACCCGCCGCGCCGCCGGTCGTTGGCCCGGCTGTAGTGCCGCTCGTCGATCCCCTTGGCCGCCATGGCCGCGGAGTCAGCGGTGGCCGACATGTCGGCGAAGCCCTGGATGCCCTCGGTGGACAGGTCGTCGAACCCGCCGGCCACCACGAACTCGGCCTTGCCGGCGCGGATCTTGTCGAAGCCCTCCTCGACGCTCACCGCGGTGGTGGCACAGGCCGCCACCGGGTGGACCATCGAGCCGTAGCCGCCGACGTAGGACTGCATGACGTGCGCGGCCACGACGTTCGGCAGCGCCTCCTGCAGCGTGTCGTTGGCGCGGCTGCGGCCGAGGATGCCGTCGATGTACAGCGAGCGCATGCTCGTCATGCCGCCCATGCCGGTGCCCTGGGTGTTGGCGACATCGGCGGGGTGGACGTGGGCCAGCAGCTCCGCCGGGGTGAAGCCCGAGGAGATGAAGGCGTCCACGGTGGCCACGAGGTTCCACGCCGCCACCCGGTCGATACCGGAGACCATGTCGGCGGGGATGCCCCACGCCGTGGGATCGAAACCGGTGGGGATCTGCCCACCGACCACGCGGGTGAGGGTCGCGCGGCGCGGCACCCGGATCTCGGTGCCGGCCTTGCGGGTGACCGTCCACTCGCCGTCCTCGCTGCGGGTGACGACGGTGTTCTCCGGGTCATCGGACTGGTAGGCGCGGGCCTGCGCCTCGTCGTCCACCACGAAGGACAGGTCCTCCGGCAGGAACACCGAGGTGAGCTGCGGGGAGGTGCCCGCGAACATCTCCGCGCGCGAATCGTCGGCGTAGGTGCGCACGCCCACCCGGGCGAGGACCTCGTCGTGGAAGCGCTCGGCGATGTCGGCCTCGTCGATCGGGTCACCGGACTCGGTGACGGTCCAGCCGGCGCGCGGCGAGTCCTCCCAGGTGATGAGCCCGGTCGACCAGGCCAGCTCGACCACGCCGGCGGCGGTGAGGTCGCCGGTGGTCTCCACCTCGAAGCGGGTGCGGGCGCTGCCGTAGGGGCCGACCTCGCCGGCGCCCACCATCACGACCATGTCCTCGAGCTGCTGGGTGACCTCGCCCCACTCGGGGCGCTCGTCGGCGATGACCGTCGGCAGCGAGGGCAGCGCGGCGATCGTGCCCGCGGCGTCCTCTGTCGAGGTCTCGGTGGTGGCGGCCGGGCGGTCCGCCGCGAGGGCGGACATGTCCAGGTCGGCCGTGCCGAGTCCGCCGGTGAGGTCGACGGTGACGGGGGCGTCACCGGCCGCGGAGCGGAAGTCCGGGGTGCACCAGCGCATCAGCTCGGCGGCCATCTCGGCCGTCGACCAGGTGGACACGCCCGCGGCCTCGACGGCCTCGACGAGCGGGTCGTTGTGGCCCATGAGCCCGGTGCCGCGGACCCAGCCGATGATCGCGTGGACGAACGTCACGCGCTCGGACCAGGACTTCTCCGAGCCCCACTTGGCGATCATCGCGTCGAGCGCGGCCTTCGCCTCGCCGTAGGCGCCGTCGCCGCCGAACATGCCCCGGTTGGGCGAGCCCGGCAGGACCACGTGCAGGCGGGAGTCGACGTCGGTGTCGGCGCCGATCGCTCCGAGACCGGCGACAAGCTTCTCCACGCCCCACAGCAGGACGCGCATCTCGGTCTCGGCGCGGGGGCCGGCGTCGGCCATCGAGCCCTGGACGCGGGGGGCCGCGAACGGGAACAGCAGCGTCGGGGTGAGCGGCGCCTTGAGCACGGTGGTCTGGCCACCGGCCGACTCGGCGTGCTCGGTTCCGACCCACTCGACCAGCGCGTCGACGTCCGAGTAGGAGGTCAGGTTGGCCGGCAGGACCCACAGCGCCGCGCCACCGCGGGCGTTGGTGCGGTAGAGGTCCTTGAAGAAGGCCAGCTTGGACTGGTCCAGGTTGGAGGTGGTGGCCACCACGGTGGCCCCGCCCGCCAGGAGGCGTCCGGTGACGGCGGCGGCGATGGAGCCCTTGCCGGCACCGGTGACGACGGCGACGTCGTTCGCGTACTCGCCGACGAACTCCTCGACGGCGACCTCGGAGATCTCCCGGTAGGCCGTGGCCAGGGCGTCGCGGCGGGCATCGGTCGCCCGGGCCGCCCACCAGCGGGCCTGCTCGGCGACGATCTCACCCGCGCCGCGGAAGGCCTCCGCCACGTCGGCGGGGACGTCGGACCGGGTCCACAGGCGGGCCAGGTCCTCGCGGGCCGAGGCCCAGCGGTCGTCCATCAGCACGGCGCGGCCGGCGTCGAAGGCCGGGGCCACCACGCGGCGCCAGTCGGCGCCGAGCTCGGCGGCCACGAGATCGGCCAGCTCGGAGTCCGGGTCGGCCTCGGCGAGCAGATCGACGGTCTCGGGCTCGAGGTGTCCGAGGCGGGTGAGCACGCCGCGGGCGGCGCGGGCCAGGACACCGTCGGCGCCAGTGATCTCGTCGGCGAACTCGGTCAGCGCGGCGGAGTCGACGACTCCCCCGCCTCCGGCTCCGGACGACGGCATCGCCACGGCCACGCCGTGTGCGGCACCGACGGCCGACACGGCCGCGTCGATGAGCGAGTCCAGTCCGGCCACGTCCTTGACTCCCGAGGCATCGAGCGTGGCCAGGTCGCCACCGCGGATCGAGGCGCCGTCACGGGTGCCCAGCGCGATCTCGGCGATCACGTGCTGCGCCCAGCCGGAGCCGAGCTCCCACGGGCCGGTCACGCGCTCGGTGATGTAGGCGGCCCGCTTTCCGGTGCGGCCGAGGACCGCGCGCAGCCCTTCGCCGACCGCGTCGGACAGGACGGGGCCGAACGGGGCGTACCCGCGCGCCAGTCGTGAGACCTGGTCGGCCAGGGTCGGGAAGTCCGCCTCGGCGGCGCCGTCGATGGCGCCCAGGCTCAGCTCGGTACCCAGGTCCAGCAGCAGCTGGTTGCGGCGCGAGGACACGCCGTCGCACAGCGTCTCGATGGAGTCGCCGGACGCGATCTGCTCGGGACGGACCTTGGTGCGCAGCGCCACCAGCATGCGGGTGGCGGCGGGCGCGCCGAACTCGAGGTCGTCCGGGCGGGGTGCACCGGGGGCGGCGGTCGCGGCCGGAGCCGCGTCTGATCGGTCCGCACCGGCCGTGCCGGGGGTGTTGACGGCCGGTGCGGGGTCTGTGGGGGCCGCCTGGTCGGCGGCCGCGGTGTTGGTCGAACCAGTGGTGGTCGATCCGGTGGAGGCGGAGCCGTCGCCGGCGTCCAGCTCGTCGTCGTCGACCTCCACGCTGGGCGGCAGGGTGCCGTACAACGTCGCCGAGTCGCGCTCGACGTTGATCACCTGGGCCCGGGGGCCGCGGTGCGTGGGCAGGTCGAGGGTCTTGGAGGCGAGGTTCGCGACGGTCGGGGCGTTGGAGACACCGACCTCGATGAACTGCTCGATACCGAGTCCGCCACGCTCTACGGGCGTGAAGAACAGCTCCTGGGTCTCGATCCAGCGGACCGGGCTGGCGAACTGCCAAGCCAGCAACTCCACGAGCAGCAGGCGACCCAGTCGCGTGGGGGTGGCGGCCCACTCGTCCCAGTTCGCGAGGACCTCGGCCAGGGACTCGGCCGGCACGAGGTCGGCGATCTCCTGCACGAAGTCGCGCTCGAGACTGAACAGGCGCGGCACGAGGTTCGGCACGTACCGGCCGACGAGCACCGAGATGTCGATGTCGTGCGGGATCAGCGCGTCGAGGGTGGCCCGGAAGTCCGGGACCCCGCCACGCAGGACGGTGGAGTGGAACGGCACGTCGATGCCGGGCACCAGGATGAAGGCGTTCTTGCCACCCGACCGCTCGAGCTCGCGCTCGACGGCCTTCTCCAGTGCCTTGCATCCGGCGACGGTGCCGGCGAGCGCGTACTGCGAGCCCGCCAGGTTGTAGTTGACGATCTCGATGAACTCGCCGGACTCGCGGGCGACGCCGGCCACCCAGTCGGCGACCTCGTCGTCCGAGATCCCCATCTGGGACGGACGGATCGCGGCCATGCGGTAGTCCGAACGGCCGTGGGCGTCGCGTGGCACCAGCTGGTGCATGGTCGACCCGCGCTGGAAGACGATCTCCAGCAGCGGCTCGAGCGCGAGCACGCCGGAGATGGCGGCCAGGGCGTCGTACTCGCCAATCGAGTGACCGGCGAAGTACGCGTCCTCGATGAGCAGGCCGTCGGCCTCGAGCTCGGCGCGCTGCGCCACCGCCAGGCAGGCCATGGCGACCTGGGTGAACTGCGTCAGGTAGAGCACGCCGTCCGGATGCCGGTGGACCTCACCGCGGACGGTGACCTCGGTGGGGTTCTCGCGGACGAGCGCCAGGATCGAGAAGCCGAGCGCGGAGCGGGTGTGCTTGTCGGCGCGGTCCCAGATCTCGCGGGCCGCGGGGCAGCGGGTGCGGCCCTCCATGCCCATCCCCTTGGCCTGGATGCCCTGGCCGGGGAAGGCGTAGACGGTGCGCGGGGCCTCGGTCAGCGCGGTGGCGGCCATGACGGTGGCGCCGTCGACCGTGCACGTGACCTCGAGGACCTGGCCGCCGGCGTGGCGGCCGGTCTGCACGGCGCGGACCCTGATGTGGTCGCCCGGGCGGACCGGGGCGAGCATACGGGCGGTCCAGCCGGCGAGCCGGAGGGCGGGGGTCTTGCCGTCGGAGGCCTGCACCGCGTGCTGCGCGGCGGCCGAGAGCCACATGCCGTGGACGATCACTCCGCCCAGTCCGGCCAGCTCGGCCGCGGTGTCGGAGACGTGGATCGGGTTGTGGTCGCCGGAGACCAGCGCGAACGCGGTCATGTCGTGCGGTGCCGTGAGCGTGGTGGACACGCGCAGCTGGCGGGAGGTCTCGGCGGGCTCCGCGACGCCACCGGACGGGGTGACCAGGGCGCCGCCGGCGGGGCGGGGGTCGCCCACCTCGGCGCGACCGGTGCGGCCGCGGATCGCGAACCGCTCGGACAGGGTGCACAGCGGGGTGCGGGCGCCGTCGGAGTCCTCCGTGGCCACCTCGACCGACACCTCGACCACGCGGCCGAGGTCGGTGTCGCGGACACCGCCGGACCGGGCGACGACGACGAGGTCGGTCTCCTGCTGGGGCAGCGCCGCGTGCATGCGGACACCGTGGTCCAGGTGGACCAGATCGAGCAGCCCCTCGACGACCGTGCCGGTGCCGCGCGGGCGGCGCGTCTCGCCGAGCACGGCGAACACGGCCGGCCACGCGGCGCCCACGAGGGCGTCCGGGACGCCGGCGGACGGCACGAGCGAGGTGGGCAGGCTGCCCGCGGTGACGCCCGTGTGGTCGACGGCGAGGGTGGGCTCGAAGGTGAAGCGGGCCGTGGCGACGTTGCCGTCGACCTCGGGGAGGGCGTCGATCGTGGCACCCCCCGCACCGCCGCGGCCGACGCCGGCGGCGGTGGCGAGCAGGGTACGCATGGCCGCCTCGGCGGCGGCGTCTGTGACGACCGGCGCGGCGCCGGTGGCCACGGCGTCGCCGAGGGTGATGGTGATGGTGATGGTCATCTCGGTCGGGCCGACGGGCAGCGTCAGGTCGACGGTCCGGCCGTCGGCGGCCGGGGTGAGCACGGCGCCGGAGACCGGGTGGCGCCCGACGCCGTCGGCGTCGATCTCCCAGGCGTGGAGCACACCGAGGCGGTGGACGGGGCTGATGACGAGACGACCGGCCCAGGTGACGTCGGGGCTGTTGAGCACGTCGGCGACGGGCCCGCTGGCGGTGGTGACGATCCCGCGGCGGCGGCTGCTCACGGCCTCGGTGGAGGGCAGGTAGCCGGACACCCGGTCGGCGGTCGCGGCCTCGAAGCGGTCGAGGAGGTCGCCCACCGGCTCGTCGACGCGGGTGATGCCCGCGACGGCGGTCGTGCCGGGGATGATGCACACGGCGTCGGCGTCGTAGCGCGGGTCGTGGGCCTGCCACAGCGAGTCCGAGCGCCACCAGCGGCGCACGTCACCGTCGATGACGGGCACGAACGGCACGGGCTTGCCGGGCATGCGGCAGATGTCGAGGAACTCGGCGGCGTCGGCGGGGTGCAGCACGGCGTCGGCGAGCCCGGGGTACCGGGCGGCGAGGGTGGCGATCACCTCGGCCGGGCGCTCCATGGCCTCCTCGCGCGGGAACGCCGAGACGATCCGGCCGGTGTCGACGGCATCGAGGCGGGCCTCGGTGCGCTGCACCATGCGGTGGAAGCGCTCGCGGATGGTGGGGTCGAGCCACACCGAGCGGGTGCAGTCGGCCACGTCGCCACCGAAGTCGGCGCCCAGGTCGAAGTCGCCCGAGATGTGGGTGACCGACCCGTCGACGGACGCACCGGAGGCGAGCGAGAGCTCGACGAAACGGCGCAACCACTGCTCGTAGGTCATGGAGTCGAGGTCGCCGAAGTAGGGCTTCGCGGTGCCGTTGATCGCCGCGATGATCTCGTCGCGTCGGGCGGCCACGGCCTCGGCGTCACCGGCGACCTCGTCGAGGAGGCGCCCGGTGCGCGCGGCGGTGTTGTCGATCTCGTGGATGTCCGCGCCGAGCTGGCTGCGGCCGGATGCCATGCCGCCGTCGGCCTGGCCGGCACCGACCCAGGCGTCGACGCCCACGGTGTCGACGAGCATCTGCTTGACCTGGGGGCTGGTGGTGGCCTCGAGGGTGGCCATCGCGGCGGTGCCGACGAGGATGCCGTCGACGGGCATGGCCGGGTAGCCGTGGGCGTTGGCCCAGGAGCCGGTGAGATAGTCGGCCGCACGCTCGGGCGTGCCGATGCCGCCGCCGACGCACAGGACGACGTTGGGCCGGTCACGGAGCATGGCGTAGGTGGCCAGTAGGAGGGCGTCGAGGTCCTCCCACGAGTGGTGGCCGCCGGCGCGGCCGCCCTCGACCTGGACGATCACCGGCATGTGCGGGACCTCGGCGGCGATGCGCACGACCTGGCGGATCTGGGCGACGGTGCCGGGCTTGAAGCTCACGTGCCGCAGGCCGGCCTCGGTCAGCTCCTCGATGAGGGCCACCGACTCGTCGAGTTCGGGGATGCCGGCGGTGACGATCACGCCGTCGAACGGCACGCCGGCGGCGCGGGCGCGCTGCACGAGACGCTTGCCGCCGACCTGCAGCTTCCACAGGTACGGGTCGAGGAACAGTGAGTTGAACTGGGCGCTGCGGCCGGGCTCCAGGAGCTCGGCCAGGCGCTGGGTGTTCTCGGCGAAGATCGCCTCGGTGACCTGCCCGCCGCCGGCGAGCTCGGCCCAGTGGCCGGCGTTGGCCGCGGCGGCGACGATCGCGGGATCGACCGTGGTCGGCGTCATGCCGGCCAGGAGGATCGGCGAGCAGCCGGTGAGGCGGGTGAAGGAGGTCTCGACGTGGACGCTGCCGTCGGGCAGGGTGACCAGCTGCGGCTGGAACGCGGTCCACGGCCGCTCGATCGGCGGGGTCGCACCCGGGGTGAACAGGTTGCGCAGTCCGCCGCGGGTGGCGGCGGCGACCACACCGACGCCCTGGCCGCGGATGACCGACCGGTTGAGGCGGGTCAGCGCCTCGCCGGGGCCCATGTCGAGGACCCACTGCGCACCTGCGTGCAGGGTCTCGGCCATCTCCTCGACCCAGTCGACCGGCTCGGCGAAGACCTGGCGGGCGAGGTGGGCGGCGCGATCGGCGTCCAGGCCACAGCGCTCCGCCCAGCGGGAGACGACGTCGATGGCCGGGGCCATCGCCGGGTGGTGGAACCCGACCTCCACCTCGAGCGGGTCGAAGACGGGGGCGAAGATCTCGCCACCGGTGAGCTTGGCCTCGCGCCGACGACGCGATTCGGCCTCGAGGTCGGCGCAGTGGCGACGCAGCTCCTCGAGATCGTCGGGTCGGCCGACCACGACGTGGCGACGCTGCGCGTTGCGGATGGAGACGACGGGACGGATCGAGGCGTCGACGCCGGCGAACAGCTCGTCGACCAGCGTGCGCAGGTCCTCGCCGTCGATCCCCGAGACGCCCACCATGGGGCTCGCCTCACCGCGGCGGAACAGGCCGACGCGCCGCCCGATCAGGGTTGCGGCGGCACCGATGAGCTCGGCGACGGCCAGCAGCCGGTCGTCGATGGACCCGAAGGTCTCCACCGACTCGACGGCGAGGATGCCCTGGGAGTGGCCGACCACGGCCGCAGGGGCCGTGTCGTTGACGTCGAATCCCTCGGCGGCGAGGGCGCGCAGGGCGCCCATCTGGGTGAGCAGCACCGCGGGCAGCGACACGGCCGCGGCGGAGAGCGAGGCGTCGTCGGGCAGGTCCGCGCCGTCCTCGTCCTCGCCGGTGGTGGTGTTGGCCCATTCGATAGGCCGGAAGCCGTGCGTGCGGACCACGGCGATCTCATCGTGGACGGGCTCGGTCAACGCGACGGAGGCGTCCACGAGGTCCTGGAGCTCCGGGCCGATGCCGGTGCCGTCGATGAGGTCGCTCAGCGCGTCCCGCCAGGCGATCCCCTGTCCACCGAAGGCGAGAGCGTAGGCCGTCCCCTCACGGAGCTCGTCCGCGAGGGCGCGGGCGCCGCGGCGGGCGGCGAAACCGGTCTCGAGCGGACGGGGGGTGAGGTCGCGGTCGTCGATCGTCACGTGTGGAACTCCTTGGGCACTGCGTCAGGGGCATCGCGTCAACCGGCCAGCGGTCTCGGCGCAGGCCACAGATTGCCACACGAACTTGAGGGGTTCCTCAGATTGACGGGGTACACCCGACCGAAACGGGGGGCTCGGCCACCCTGCCCCGAGTGATCCACCCCACAGGAGGACATGACGCGAGCCTCATATCTACAGGTGAGGACACCCTCAGGTTTTAGAAATCGTCCGTTATCGAATCGTTACGCTGCTCTCAGGGCTCTCCGGCCCCGTCGCGGCGTGTCGCGGGCACCCCGAGCGGCGGGTAGCGGGCCGGGCCCGATCGCGTCAGGCGCCGCAGCGCAGGGCCGCCATCGCCGCGGCGTCCAACCCCTCGGCGGGGCAGAGATCGACCGACAGCCGGCGCGGACCCGACGACCACTCGACATGCGCGGTGCGGACCTCCTGCCCGACCCCGATCGTCACCAGGCCGCCCGTCGCGGGAAGCTCGTCCGGGGCCAGCGCACCTGCGCCCACGGTCTCCACCGCCACCACCTCGGCGACCGTAGCCTCGCCCGGCGCGGGGATGAGCCGCAGGTGGACCCGGTTCCCGTCGAACGCACCGATCCATACGGCGAAGGTGCCGGTACCGTCCGGCCGCAGGTCGAGGGTGTAACCGTGCGCGAACCACGACCCGGTCTCCCGCACGACGTCCGCGGGCGAGAGGACCGCCGGAGCCATCGCGGGCCCAGACTGGAGCGCCACCGGGCGGATGTGCGTCACCGAGGCGGGGACCTCGCCGACGCCGGGCCCGGGATCGGTGGCCGAGGCAACGATTGCCGTCGCGCCGACGGTGATCGTCGCCAGTGCGGCGGCGAGCAGCGATCGATTCGCCGTCCGGCCTCCTATTTCACGCCTCATGGGTTTACCCTAATCCCACCAGCAACGTGATGGTGATACCCGGCTTGCGTCGAAATGATCACCAAACGGCAACCGTCCGACTAGAAGTTGGGTCAACACCACGGCGCGCCGTGCCCCGACTAGGAGGAATTCATGTCCACACCCGCCGTCAAGGGCGGTACGAAGACACGCGAGTCGTTCTCGGGTCGTTCGGTCTTCGTGTTCGCCGCCATAGGCTCCGCCGTCGGGCTGGGCAACATCTGGCGCTTCCCCTTTGTCGCTTACGACAACGGAGGCGGCGCCTTCCTCATCCCCTATCTCGTCGCGCTCCTCACCGCCGGCATCCCGCTCCTGTTCTTCGACTACGCGATCGGCCACCGGTTCCGCGGATCCGCTCCCCTGAGCTTCCGCCGGATGAACCGGTTCGCCGAGCCCATCGGCTGGATCCAGGTCCTGGTCTCCTTCGTCATCGCCGTCTACTACGCGGTGATCCTCGCCTGGGCCGCGAGCTACGCGTGGTTCTCCGTCGACGAACGGTGGGGCGAGACCTACGAGGAGACCGCGACGTTCTTCACCGAGGACTTCCTGCGGGTCGGCTCCGGGTTCGGGCTCGACTTCGTTCCCATGATCACCGTCATCCTGGTGGTCGTGTGGGTCGTCACCCTCGGCATCCTCATCGCCGGCGTACAGAAGGGCATCGGCGGTACCGCCCTGCTCTTCATCCCCCTGCTCGTGGTCCTGTTCCTGGCCCTGGTCATCCGGTCCCTGTTCCTCGACGGCGCGATGGACGGCCTCAACACCTTCTTCACGCCCAACTGGGGTGTGTTGACCGATCCCGGGGTCTGGATCGCGGCCTACGGCCAGATCTTCTTCTCCCTCTCGGTCGGCTTCGGCATCATGCTGACCTACTCCTCCTACCTCAAGCGCAAGTCCAACCTGACAAGCTCCGGGCTGGTGGTGGGCTTCTCCAACTCCGCATTCGAGGTCCTCGCCGGGATCGGCGTCTTCGCCACCCTCGGGTTCCTCGTCTCCTCTGCCGCCGGGGCCGGGTGGGACGACGTCGGCGGCGGCCCGGGCCTGGCGTTCATCGCCTTCCCCGCCCTCGTCTCGCAAATGCCCGGAGGGCCCATCTGGGGCGTCGTGTTCTTCACCTGCCTCATCCTGGCCGGACTGACGTCGATGATCTCCATCGTCGAGGTGGTCATCTCCTCTTTCCAGGACAAGGTCGGCGTCTCCCGCATCACCGCCGCGCTGGGCGTCGGAATCCCCATGGCCGCCGTGTCGATCCTGCTCATGCCCACCGAGACGGGTCTGCAGAACCTCGACATCCTCGACAAGTTCGCCAACAGCATCGGCATCGTCGGCATCGCCCTGATCGCGCTCATCGTCGTGATGTTCGCGATGCGCCTGGGCCCGACCCTGCGCGACCACCTCAACTCGGTCTCGTCGTTCAAGGTCGGCACCATCTGGATCGTGTGCATGGCGGTCATCACCCCGCTCGTCCTGGCCTACGCGCTGTTCGGTGAGGTCCGCGCCCTCATCTCGGAACCGTACGAGGGATACGACGCCGCAGTGCTGGGCGTGTGGGGCTGGGGCATGATCGCCGCGATCCTGGTCCTGTCGGTGATCCTGTCGCTGCTGCCCTGGCGCGGTGCCCGTCACCTTGACGGCCCCCCGGCCACGGACGACGATCCGAGCGACCTCTTCTACGAGGACGAGCTCACCCGCGGTTCCGACACGGGCCCCTCGGTCCGTTCCACCACCGACAACACCCGCCAGGAGGGCTGAGACGTGGATACTCCAGCGATCATCATGATGGTGCTGTTCCTTCTCGTGATCTGGGGAGGGCTCGCCGTGAGCATCGGGCACTTCGTCAGGAACCCGGACGACGTCCGCGAGACGGGTGTGAGACACCCACCGCGCGAACTCTGACGGCCCCGCGCCCCCGCTGCCGACCCCGGTCCTCTACCGAGGATCCGGGGTCGGCGCCGTTCCGGACACCACGGCAGTAGCGTGTGGCCATGGACACCGACAACCCCGCCACCGCGACCGACTCCCCCGCAGCCGACCCCGCCGGACAGGCTCCCGAGGAGATCCGTCACCTCATCCAGCAGTGGAATCGTCTCGACGAGCTGCTCGCCGGGCTGAAGAGGGGCGACTGGACCGCGCCGACCGCTCTCCCGGGGTGGACGGTCCGCGACGTGGTGGCGCACGTGGCGGGCACCGAACACATGCTCGCCGGTGAGTCAGTCCCCGACGTCGAGCTGCCCGCGTCGACGAGCGGGTACGTCCGCAATCCCATCGGGGAACTCAACGAGAAGTTCGTGCAGGAGGCCCGGCCGCTGGCGATCGAGGACGCCTTCGAGGACTTCCGCGACGTCGTCGCCGAGCGTACGGAGCAGCTCTCCGAGATGACCGCCGCAGACCTCGAGGCCGACACCGACTCTCCCGTCGGCCGCGTACCGTACCGGCGCTTCATGGGAGTGCGGGTCTTCGACTGCTGGATCCACGAGGACGACATCCGGCAGGCCATCGGAATGCAGCACGGCCTCGGCGGCGACACGGGTCGGTTCGCGGTCGGGGAGATCCTGCGGGCCCTCCCCCGGATCGTCGGCAAGAAGGCCGGCGCGCCGGACGGCGCCCGCGTCCGGTTCCGCGTCACGGGCGACGGCGGGAACGATCTGCCACTGGCCACCGACGTCGTCGTGGACGGACGCGCGGCCCTCGTCGACGTCGACGACACGGTGCAGCCCACCGTCGAGCTGGTCTTCGACACCCCGACCTTCGTCCGCGCGACGACCGGCCGGATCACCGCCGAACCGGGCAGCGGTGTGGAGATCAGCGGCGACGAGACCCTGGGCCGCGCGATACTCGGGTCGTTGGCCTTCACCATCTGACCGGCGGTCTCCCTTGCCCTCACCGCACATCGTGGTCATGGGCGTCTCCGGTGCCGGGAAGACGACCGTCGCCCGTGCTATCGCCGAACGCGCGGGTTCGCCGTTCCTCGACGCCGACGATCTGCATCCGCCCACGAACCGTCGGAAACTGGGCGCCGGCGAACCACTCGGCGACGATGACCGCGCGCCCTGGCTGGCCGCGGTCCGCGACCGCATGCGGGATCGCGACCATCCGGCGGATCGCGGCTCCGGGCTCGTCGTCGCGTGTTCGGCGCTGCGCCGTACCTATCGGGATGTGCTGCGGGATGTCGGCCGTCCGGTGTTCTTCGTCGAACTCGGCGCCGATCCGGAGCTCATCGCGGCCCGCCTCGCCGCCCGCCGCGGGCATTTCGCCTCCCGCCGGATCCTGGCGTCCCAGCTGGACGACCTGGAACCGCTCGAGCCCGACGAGAACGGGATCGTCTGCCCGATCTCCCTGCCCGCCGCCGAGATCGCCGAGGAGTGCCTGGCTGCGCTCCGGAAACGCCGTGGTGCGCCCGGGGAGACTTGAACTCCCACGTCCGTAGACACTGGAACCTAAATCCAGCGCGTCTGCCAATTCCGCCACGGGCGCGTCACCCGGGGGTACCGGGCGAGATGAGTTTACCCGGTGGTCAGCGGTACCGTGGAGGCGTGTCCGACACCCTGGGTTCCCACGCGACCGGAAGTGCAGCCGCTTCCGTGGATCCGGCGCCGACCAAGGTCAGGCACCGCCCGGCGTGGATCGCGTTCGTGGTCCTGGGCGCGATCTTCTGCATGGGGATGGGTCTGTGGCAGCTCGCCCGCTACCAGGAGGCCAGCGGCACCGTCCAGAATCTCGGCTACACGTTCATGTGGCCGTTCCTCGCCGGCTTCCTCGTCTACGCCTACCTGAAGTACGTGCGGATGGAGGCCCGTGAGGACGACTGGGCCTCCGCGTCGGCGGGTGCCGCAAACGGACCGGGTTCCGACGACGAGGACGACGACGAGGTCGACCACCGCGCGGCCGACCTGCCGGCCGCCGGGAAGGACCGAACGGGCCGGGACCGCTTCGGTGTCATGACGGAGATCCCCGCAGACCTGCTCCCGACGCGTCGGCCCGCCCGCGACGAGGGGGCCCGGGACGAGGGCCTGGACGCCTACAACACCTATCTCGCCGAGCTCGCCCGGAAGGACCGGGCCGACGGTACCCACCAGGAGAAGCCTGCTTCATGACCGCCTCGACCACCACGCCGACCGACAACCGCAAGCCGGACCCGGGCGGGAAGATCGCGGGCGCCCTCAAGCGCTACCGCGTGCTCGCCTGGATCACCGGTGTATGGCTGCTGGTGCTCACGGTGGAGATGATCTACAAGTACCTCATCCTGGACAGCTCGTCGGACGCCCCGGAGTGGTTCACCTACATCGGCCAGGCGCACGGCGTGTTCTACATCCTGTACCTGTTCATGACGCTCGACCTGGCGATCAAGGCCCGCTGGCCCGCGGTTCGGACCCTGCTCACCGCTCTGGCGGGGACGATCCCGTTCCTGTCGTTCTGGTTCGAGCACAAGCGCACCCGCGACGTCCACGCCGAGTACGCGGTCTGATCCGCCCGTGAGCTGACGAGATGCCGACCCGCCGCGGCCGTGACCTGACATGACGGTGTTGATCTGACATGACAGTGCTCGCCGCGGCCAGGCGTCTCCCGGGAACGACGCTGCAGCGCGTCGGCCTGGTCCTCGCCGTCCTGGTGCCGGTCGCGGTGTTACTCGTCGACCTCCCGGGTCTCGAGCCGCCCGCCCAGCGCATGCTGGCGGTGTTCTCGGTGGCGGTGATCCTGTGGGTCACCGAGGCGATCCCCCTGGTGGCCACGGCTGTCCTGGTGATCTTCCTGCAGGTCCTGCTCATCTCCGACGAGGCGCTGGTCGGTTTCGGCGACACCGCGTTCGAGGCTCCCACGGCGGAGTCGATCTACGCGACGCTGGCGCACCCGGTCATCATCCTGTTCCTGGGCGGGTTCCTCCTGGCCGACGGCGCCGCCAAGTATCGGCTCGACCGCAATCTCACCGCGGTGATGCTGCGGCCGTTCCGCGGCAGCCTCCGGCTCACGGTGTTCGGGCTGATGGTCATCACCGCCGTGCTCTCGGCGTTCATGTCCAATACCGCCACCACCGCCACCATGCTCGCGGTCCTCATCCCCGTCCTGGCGGTCTCCCCCTCCCCCGCCGCCCGCGCCGGGTTGGCCCTGAGCATCCCCGTCGCCGCCACGGTGGGCGGCCTGCTCACCCCGGTCAGTTCGCCGCCCAACGCGATCGCGGTGGGCACGCTCGCGGACCAGGGCACCCTCATCACCTTCGTCGACTGGCTGCTGGCGACCGGCCCGCTGGTGCTGGTGCTGCTGGTCGTGGCGTGGGCCGTGTTGTCGGTGCGCTACCTCGATCGCGGTGTGGCCGTGGACCTCGACGTGCGGGTCGACCTCGACACGCGCCCCCGCGCCGTCCTGTTCTACGTGGTCGCCGGACTCACCGTGGTCTTGTGGCTCTCCGAGGCGGCGCACGGTATCCCAGCGGCGACGGTGGCGTTCCTGCCCGTCACCGTGCTGCTGGCCACCTCGGTGATGACGGGCGAGGACCTGCGACGCCTGCAGTGGCCGGTGCTGTGGCTGGTCGCCGGCGGGATCGCGCTGGGGAGCGGCGTCGCCGCCACCGGGCTCGACGAGTGGATGATCGGGCTTGTCGACTGGGCCACCCTGTCGGTCCTCGCGGTCACCCTTGGGCTGCTCACCCTGGCCCTGCTGCTGGGCACTCTCATCTCCAACTCGGCCACGGCCAACCTGCTCATCCCGCTGGTGCCGGGCCTGGCGGTGACCGTCGGCTCCGACTCCGTCGTCCTGGCCGTCTCCCTGGCCGTCGTCTGCGGTCTCGGAATGGCCCTGCCGGTCTCCACCCCTCCCAACGCGATCGCCTACGCCACCGGCGAGATCCGCACCAAGGACATGGCGGTGATCGGCATCGTCGTGGGCGTGGTCGGGCTGCTGCTGGTGGCCTTCGTCATGCCCGCCTGGTGGTCCCTGATAGGCCTGACATGACCACGGACGACACGGCCCCTCCCCCTCCGGGCGTCGATCACACGGGGTGGCCCCACCGTCCGATCCTGGTGGTGGGCCACGGCCCGGTCGCCGCCGCCGTGGCCCGTGAGATCGCCGCCTCGGCCCCGGCCCCGGACTCGGCCGGGGCCGGGGTGATCGTCCACCGCGCCGACGATCCCGCGTCCGCCTCCCGACTCGTCGCCGGACTCGTGGGCACTGCCGCCGGCCCGGAGGTGGTGATCGCGGTCGGGGACGAACACCATCCCGACGACGTGCTCGGGGCGGTGGTCTCCGCCTCCGGGCCGGAGGACCCGCCCCCGCGTCTGCTCGTGGTGACCGCCGGTGCCACGGTCACCGGGATCGAGCGGACGGTCGACGCGGGCCTGCTCGACGGTGTCGTCGCGGTGCCGTGGGCGCCCGGTGCGTTGGGGCCCCGCATCCTCGCCTGGTGGGCCAGGCTGGACGCCGGGCGCCGCCGGGACGAGGAGGGCGAGCCCGAACACGCCGCCCTGCGCCGCCCCCCTGCCGAGATGCCGGGCGTGCACCCGCGGGCGGCCGGGCTCATGCCGTCACTGCGTGGCTCGCGGCGAACCGCAGTCGCCGAACTGGTCGACGCGCTCGAGGAGGCCCTCGGCCCGCGCCCGCGGGTCGAACTCCCACCCGGTGTCGTCCTGTCCCGCCGCGATGCCCGCCTCGAGGGGCTCTACGTCCTGCTGCGCGGCGAGGTCGAGGTGCTCATCCCGGGCCGCCCCCATCCCGACGGGCAGAACCCCTACCGCGGCGGCCCGCTGATCGGCCTGCCCGGCTTCGTCGGCGACCGTACCGCCCTGCACACCACCCGCACCCTCACCGACTGCGAGCTCGTGCACCTGTCCGAGGAGCAGCTCGTCACCGCCCTGACCCGCAGCCCCCGCGTCGGGACCGCACTGGGCGTGGCCGCCGTCCACGGACTCGACGACCGCCTCCGCCACGCCGAATCGCAACGCCTCACCGAGACCGAACTCGCGGTCCGACTCCACGAGGAGCGCGAACGGCTCGCCGACGCACTGGACGCCCTGGCCGAGGCCCGCGTCGAGCTCATGAGCCAGGCCTCCGCCGCCGCGATCGGCCAGATGGCGGCCGGGCTGTTCCACGAGCTCAACAACCCGCTGGCCGCTCTCGAGGGTGCCCGCGACCACCTGCTGGCCGACCTCGAGACCCTCGTCGCCCGGGGCGGGGACGCCGAGCTGGTGACCAGGGCGCTCCGCCGCGCCAGGACCGCGAAGGCGCGCCCCACGGCCGAACTGCGCAGCGCGCGCAGGCGGGTCCGGGACGTGTTGCCCGATGCCGAGACCACCCGCAGGGTGGTTGCCGCCGGATTGGACGACGACGAGACGCTCCGGGCCCTCTCGTCGTCGTCACCCGGTACGCGCGAGGCCGTCGTCACGGCGGCGGCGATCGGCTCGGCGGCCCGCAACCTCGACCTCGCGGTGGATCACATCGCCGACCTCGTGTCCTCGCTGCGCTCGTCCATGCGCCCGCTCGACGCCGACTTCGTCCCCACCGACGTGGCCACCACCATCGACGACGCACTGCGCATCACCGCCCACCGTCTGCCCGGGGTGCGGGTGGTCCGCGACATCGCCGAGGACCTGCCGAACGTCACGGCCCACCCCGGCCAGCTGACCCAGGTGTGGATCAACCTGCTCACCAACGCCGCCGACGTCCTCACCGGCCCGCAGGCCCCGCCCGACCCCGAGGTCCGGATCGGTGCCGCGCCGTCCGCCGGCGGTGAGGTGATCGTCACCGTCACCGACAACGGCCCCGGCGTCCCCGACGGGATCCGCGACAAGATCTTCGAGCCCCGGTTCACGACCAAGTCCGGACGCATACGCTTCGGGCTGGGCCTGGGGCTGGGGATCAGCCACCGGATCGTGCTCGACCACGACGGCGTGATCGAGCTCGACTCCCGGCCGGGACGCACCGAGTTCCGGGTGACCCTGCCCGGCGCCGACCACAGCGAGGAGCCCCTGACGTGACGCACGCCCGATCCGGCCGAGCCGTCCCCGACCGGCGACTCGTCATCCTGGTCCTCGAGGACGAACCCGAGGTGCGCGAGGCGCTCGAGGCCGATCTCGCCCCGTTCGCCGATGTCGCCCGCGTGGAGCCCGCCGAGGACGTGCCCGACGCCCACGCCGTCCTGGACGAGGTCGCGGGCGACGGCGACGTGCTCGCACTGGTCCTGGCCGACCACCGGCTACCCGGGCGGTCCGGGACCGACTTCCTCGTCGAACTCATGGCGTCGGGCCGACACCCACATGTGCGGACCGTGCTGGTCACCGGCCAGGCTGACCACGCCGACACCATTCGCGCGGTCAACGAGGGCGGCCTGGACTACTACGTCGCCAAACCGTGGGACCCCGACGACCTGCGGGCCCTGGTGCGCCGCCAGCTCACCGAATACGTCCTGCGCTCGGGCACCGACCCGGTCCCACATCTGCGGGTACTCGAGACCGAGCGGGCTCTCGAGGCCGTGCGCGGGCGCAGCGAACTCTGACCGACGCGCGACGGCCAGCGGCGCGGAACGTCAGCCGCGCTCGGCGAGCACGCGCAGTGCCGGGACCAGTGCACGCAGGGCGCGGCCGCGGTGCGAGTCCGCGTCCTTCTCCTGCGGGCTGAGCTCGGCGGCCGCGCGGTCGGACCCCTCGGGCAGGAACAAGGGGTCGTACCCGAACCCGCCCTCCCCTCTCGGCTCCCGCAGCACGCGGCCCGGCCAGCGGCCCTCCTCGACGACCTCGCCGGGCAGGCCCGGACCGACCAGGGCGCACGCCGAGACGAACGCCGCTCCCCGGCGCTCGTCCGGGACGTCGGACAGCTGCGCGAGCAGGAGAGCGTTGTTGGCGGCGTCGTCGCCGTGGCGCCCCGACCAGCGCGCAGAGAGCACCCCGGGCATCCCGCCCAGCGCATCCACCGCAAGGCCGGAGTCGTCCGCCAGGCACGGCAGGCCTGTGGCCCGGGCGCCGGAGCGGGCCTTGACCAGTGCGTTGTCCGCAAAGGTGGCGCCGTCCTCGGGCTCCTCCGGGAAATCCGGCACCTCATCCAGCCCCACCGGCTCGATGCCGACGATCCCCGCCGATTCCAGCACCCGGCGCAGCTCGGCCAGCTTCTTGGCGTTGCGGCTCGCGACCAACAGACGGACGGTCACGACTACCGACCCCGGTTCCGCGCGGCCGGCGGCGAGGGCAACTCGCCCGGGTACGGCGCCGCGAGGGCCTCACGCTGCATCTCGAACAGTCGCTCGCAGCCGGCCTGCGCCGAGTCGAGCATCGCGTCCAGCACGTCACGGCCGAACGCCGCCCCCTCGGCGGTGCCCTGGACCTCGATGAGCTTGCCGCCGTCGGTGCACACCACGTTCATGTCCACCTCGGCCCGCGAGTCCTCCTCGTACGGCAGGTCGCACAGCACCCGGCCGTCGACCACGCCGACGCTCACCGCGGCGACGGCCCCGGTGAGCGGGTTACCGGTGACCGCGCCCTTGGACTGAAGCCACGTGACCGCGTCCGCCAGCGCCACGTACGCGCCGGTGATCGCCGCGGTCCGTGTCCCGCCGTCGGCCTGCAGCACGTCGCAGTCCAGGGCGATCGTGTTCTCCCCCAGCGCGGACAGGTCGATGCAGGCGCGCAGCGAGCGGCCCACCAACCGGCTGATCTCGTGGGTGCGTCCGCCCACTTTGCCGCGGACCGACTCCCGGCCCGAACGCTCGTGGGTCGCGGCCGGCAGCATCGCGTACTCCGCCGTCAGCCATCCCAGGCCCGAACCCTTGCGCCACCGCGGCACGCCCTCGGTGACGCTGGCCGTACACATGACGCGGGTCTGCCCGAAGGTGACGAGGACCGACCCCGCCGGGTGCGAGGTGAATCCCCGCGTGATGGTCACGTCCCGCAGGTCGGCGTCGCCGCGTCCGTCTGCTCTGCTGCTGTTCGATGAGGTCACGACCGCCGATCCTAGCCGCCGGACGCCGGCCCCGGAGGGGCAGGCGGCGTGGGTGGGGCCGGCGGACGCATCCTGCTGAGGTGCCGCCGGCACGACGCCGCCGCTCACGCTGCCGCTGCCGCCGCCGCTCACGCTGCCGGACTGACTTATGCGCTCTCTGTGGTCCATTCGCGCAGCTCAACCCCGGCGACTGCGTACATTCCCCCAGCACAGGCCAATTGAGGCCGGGGTCGGGGCGGGGCCATGCCGGTGGCCGGGGCGCCTTCTAGACGGTGATCCGCAGATCCGGCTCCGCCAGCAGGATCTCCCCGCCGAACTCGGCGGCCGCCTCCGCGCGGACCGCCTCGCGGTCCACCCACGGCGGGATGTGGGTCAGCACGAGACGACCCACGCCGGCGCGGTGAGCGGTCAGGCCCGCCTCCGCCCCCGACATGTGGATGCCGGGCGGGCGTCCCTCCTCGTGCGTCCAGGACGCCTCGCAGAGCAGGACGTCCGCGCCGACCGCCAGCTCGACCAGGGCGTCGCAATAGGCGGTGTCCCCGCTATACGCCAGGACCCGGCCGCTACGGGAGGTCAGGCGCATTCCGTACGACTCCGGAGGATGCTCCACCCGGTCGGCCCGCACGCTCAGGGCCACCTCGTCGTCGTCGCCCCTCATCTCCACCTCGGGCGCGACGTCCCACGTGGCCACGTCGAACGTGTCCGACAGGTCGTCGACCGTCCCCGGCTCCTCCGCCGACGCCACCCCGATCCGGTAGGCCGTCCCGGACGGCCCGACCAGCGGCACCCTGCCCGCGCCCTTCGCCCCGGGGCCGAAGCGCCGCAGCACCAACAGGCTCGGGACATCCAGGCAGTGGTCGGCGTGGAGATGGGACAGCAGGACCGTCGCGTCCTCGGGGGCCACGTGCCGCTGCAGCGCTCCGAGGACACCGGGACCCATGTCGATCACCACGGGGGCCAGACCGTCGACCTCCACCAGATACCCGGACGCCGGCGAGGTGGGCCCACCGATACTTCCCGAGCACCCGAGGACAGTCAGAAACATGGGCACCATCGTGCCACGCCGCACCGCGTGTCGTGGGGTTCGTGCCCCTGCGCGCGACGCGCGTCACCGCCCATCACGACGTTCCCGCCCGCCCGACGGACACCATGCCGGGTCCCAGGAACCGGGACGCCACCCGCCGGAAGGCGTCGGGATCGCCGGTGACGAGGTATTCGTGGGTCGCCGGGTCCGCCGGGTCGTGGGGCCGCAGCAGGTCCTCCGCGGTGAGGACGCGCAGCACGTCCTTGGCGGTCTCCTCCGCGCTCGAGACCAACGTGACGTGATCCCCCGCCGCCAGCTGCACCACCCCGGACAGCAACGGGTAATGGGTGCAGCCCAGCACCAGGGTGTCGACGTCGGCGTCGCGTATCGGGGCGAGGTACGCCTCCGCCAACCCGAGTACCTGACGGCCACTGGTGATGCCGCGCTCGACGAACTCCACGAACTTCGGGCACGCCACCGAGGTGAGCTCGATCCCGGCGGCCGCGGCCACCGCGTCGTCATACGCCCGGGACGCGACCGTCGCGCGCGTGGCGATGACCCCGATCCGGCCCGACCTGGTGGTGGCCACCGCGCGTCGGGCGGCGGGCTGGATGACCTCCACCACCGGCACCGGGTAGCGCTCGCGGGCGTCCCGGAGCATTGCCGCCGACGCGGTGTTACACGCGATCACCAACGCCTTCACCCCGCGGTCGACGAGCTGGTCCGCCACCGCCAGGGCATGGGCGCGGACCTGAGCCAACGGCTGCGGGCCGTACGGTCCGTTGGCGGTGTCACCGACGTAGACGACCGACTCGTCGGGCAGTTGGTCGACGATCGCCCGGGCCACCGTCAGGCCACCGGCGCCCGAGTCGAACACCCCGATGGGAGCCTGCGGGTCGCGGTGCGTCACCTCCTCGGCCCGGCGGACCACCGCGGCTGCGCGGCGGGTTGCGGCTGCGGCCTCCGGTCGCGCTTGAGCCCGTACGCCGACGCCACGCCACCGATCGCGCCACCGAGATGCCCCTGCCAGGACACGCCGTCCAGCATGGGCGACAGGCCCGCCAGCGCCTCGAGCCCGTAGTAGAAACCGATAATTAGGCCGATCACCAGGTGCAGGATGCGCCGGGAGAAGAAGCCCCGGACGATGACGTAGAAGATGTAGCCGAACACGATTCCGGAGGCCCCGATGTGGACGGTCCCGGCGCCGCCGAGGAGCCAGGACACCACCCCCGAGATCAGCCACGAGACGAGCGTGACGCTCACCAGCGGTCGGATCCCGGACAGCGCGATGATCGAGCCCAGGACGAGCAGCGCGATCGAGTTGCCGATCAGGTGCGCCCAGTCCCCGTGCAGCAACGGCTGGAACACGATGCCGAGCAGCCCGTCCGTCGCCAGCGGCTGGACTCCGTACCCGTCGAGGGTCTGCTGGGGTCCGACCGCCGCGATGAGCACCTGGTCCGCCGCCTCGACCACCCACATCAGGGCGACGAACGACCACAGCAGGACCAGAGCGGGCCACCGCCGCGGTCCCGGGGCGGCCGGCCGGGTCGAGTCGGCGCCCGGCCACGGGGAACGGGGGTCTCGGTTCACGGTGTTCTCCTCACTGCCCGTCGTCTCACTGCCCGTCGTCTCACTGCCCGTCGCCCCTCTGCCCCTTGTCCCACTGCCCGGTCCATCACCCGTCCAGAGCCGTGCAGAGGGAGTCCTGCATGAAGGTCAGCCAGTGGTACACATCCAGCTGGGCGGACCGGGGATCGTCGTCAGGAACGTATTCGGGGATGTCGGTGGCGGCGGTCCCGTCGGATGAGCCCGCCTCCAGCAGGACAGCGCCCAGTCCCAGTCGCACGTCGTTGAGGCAGCGCATCCAGGAGTTCGCCTGCTCGAGGGTCAGCGACACGGTCCCGCCCCGCGACGGCAACGAGCGCAGCACCACGCCCGCGCAGTCGAGCTTGGCGTCGATGATCGCCGGCTCGTGGATCATCCGCATGCCCGAGTTGTGCGCCCGCGCCACGGCTGCCCGGTCCGCGTCGGAGCCGTCCACCCGGTCGGCCTCCTCGGGGCGGTGGAAGTCCGGCAACAACCGCGCCAGCGGCGCCTCGGCGGGGACCTGCGAGTGACCGCTGCGCATCCCGGTGATCTCGGCCAGCTCGTCGCGGGGCGCGGAATCCCTGCGCTGCTCCAACATGTCCACCACGTTGGAGACCAGGGCGTGCAGAATCTGCACCTCGTGGTTCTCCATGACCGACTTGATGCGGGCCCCGCCCAGGGACGACTTGCGCTGCCAGGCCTTCACCGCCTCACGCCTCCCGCTGCATCGTGGCCCACAGTCCGGCCTCCTGCAGCTTGCGGACGTCGCTCTCCACCTTGTCGCGGCTACCGGACGACACCACGGCCCGACCGTCGTTATGGACCTTGAGCATCAGGTCATGCGCCTTCTCCCTGCTGTAGCCGAACACCCGCTGGAACACGTACGTCACGTAGCTCATCAGGTTGACCGGGTCGTCCCAGACCACGGTGAGCCAGGGGTTGTCCACCCCGCCGTCGAGGTCCGCGTCCGCGGACTCCACGGGCGCGGCCGACGGCATCGCCATCACCGGGGCGGTGCTCCGGACGGCCGCAAGCGGTGTCCTCACAGGGTGCATGGAACCCAGGATACGGATTCCGGCCGGGTCGGCCACGCCGTAGAGTCTGCCCGGTGACCCCGCCGACACCCTCCCACGTCACGCCCCCCGCGGGGCGGCCGTCCACCGCCCTGCTCACGGACAAGTACGAGCTCACCATGATCCGGGCGGCCCTCGCGGACGGCACCGCCGACCGGCCCTGTGTATTCGAGGTCTTCGCCCGACGCCTGCCCTCGGGCCGGAGGTACGGGGTGGTCGGCGGCACCGGACGACTCCTCGAGCGCCTGGCGGACTTCCGGTTCGGCGACGAGGAGATCGAGGCGCTCGCGGACTCGCTCGACGAGCACACCACCGACTGGCTCCGAGACTTCCGATTCACCGGTGACGTCGACGGCTACCTCGAGGGAGAGTTGTTCTTCCCGGGCTCGCCCGTGCTGAGTATCCGGGGCGGGTTCGCCGAGTGCGTGGTGCTCGAGACCCTCGTCCTGTCCGTCCTCAACCACGACAGTGCGATCGCCTCCGCCGCCGCACGGATGACCTCGGCCTCCGGCGGCCGCCCGATCATCGAGATGGGCTCCCGTCGCACGCACGAGGAGGCGGCGGTCGCCGCCGCACGCGCCGCGTATCTCACCGGGTTCGACTCCACCTCCAACGTGGAGGCGACGCGCCGGCACGGGGTGCCGTCCGCCGGGACGTCCGCCCACTCCTTCACTCTGCTGCACACCGGCCCGGAGGGCCCGGACGAGGCGGCGGCGTTCCGTTCGCAGGTGAAGACCCTCGGTGTGGACACCACCCTCCTGGTGGACACCTACGACATCGCGAAGGGCGTGGCGACGGCGATCGAGGTCGCCGGGCCCGGACTCGGCGGCGTCCGAATCGACTCCGGAGACCTCGGCGTGCTCGCCCGGCAGGTCCGGGGGCAACTGGACGCCCTGGGCGCCCGCAACACCCGGATCGTGGTCTCGGGTGACCTCGACGAGTACGCGATCGCCGCGCTGCGCGCGGAGCCGGTCGACGTGTACGGCGTCGGGACACGGCTCGTGACCGGATCCGGCGCCCCGACCGCCGGCATGGTCTACAAACTCGTGGAGGTCGACGGGATACCGGTGGCCAAGCGCTCCGCGCAGAAGGAGTCCCTGCCCGGCGCCAAGCGGGCGGTCCGCCTGCACCGCCGCACCGGCACCGCTGTCGAGGAGGTGCTGATGCCGTGGTCCGGTAGCGCTCCCGACGAGCCGGGCCTCGAGAAGCGCGACCTCGTGGTCCCGCTCATCCGGGGCGGCGAGCCCGTCCCCGGGCTGCCCACCCTCGAGCAGTCACGCGCCCACCACGCCACCGTGATGGTGTCCTTGCCGTGGGAGGGGCTCGCGCTGAGTGAGGGCGACCCGGCCATCCCCGTGAGGGTCATCCCCCCGGCCGCCCGCTGAGCGGCCGGGCGCAGTGTCCGGCCGGGCGCACTGTCCGGTCGGGCGCACTGTCCGGTCGGGCGCACTGTCCGGCCGGGCGCAATGTCCGGCCGGGCCGCTAGGGTATCCGCGTGACCGACTCGCTTCCCCCCGTCTCCGAGCTGCTCTCCACCGCGGTGGAGAGCCTGGGCGGCAGCGAACGCACGGGCCAGGTGACGATGGCCGAGGCCGTCGGCAATGCGCTCGCCACCGGTGAACACCTCGCCGTCCAAGCCGGCACGGGTACCGGCAAGTCCCTGGCCTACCTGGTCCCGGCACTACGCCACGCCGTGGCCACCGGCAATACCGTGGTGGTCTCCACGGCCACCATCGCACTGCAGAACCAACTGGTCGACCGCGACCTGCCGCGGTTGTCCAAGGCGCTCCGCCCGGAACTCGGTGTCAGCCCCTCCCACGCGATCCTCAAGGGCCGGGGCAACTACCTGTGCCTGCACCGGGTGAGCACCGGACCGGTCGACGAGGCCGATCCCGAGGAGATCGAGACCGAGGAACTGTTCGACCTCCCCCTCGGAGGTGAGTCCACGGCTGCGCGCACCCCGCGCGAGACCTCGCCCCGGGACACCGGTCCGAGCTCATGGCTGGGTCGTGAGATCGCACGACTGCACGACTGGGCACAGGAGACCGACACGGGCGACCGTGACGACCTGCCCCGTGGCGTCTCCGACGCGGCGTGGCGGCAGGTGTCGGTGACGAGCCGGGAATGCCTGGGGCAGGTCTGCCCCGAGTTCTCCGAGTGCTTCGCTGAACTGGCACGCCAGGAGGCCGGCCGCGCCGACGTGGTGGTGACCAACCACGCCCTGCTCGCGATCGACGCGATGACGGACGTCTCCGTCCTGCCCGAGCACGACGCGGTGGTGATCGACGAGGCCCACGAGCTCTCCGACCGGGTCACCGGCGTGACCACCGCAGAGCTGACCGGCGCCGCGGTTATCCAGGCCGCGCGCCGGGCCGCCAAGCTCGTCGACCAGCAGACGGCGGACCGTATGGTCGCTGCCGGGGAAGGCCTCGCGACGCTGCTGGAGATCTGCCCCGAGGCACGGTGGGACCTCATGCCCGAGGGTGCCGACCTCGCACTGGCCGCCGTCCGCCACACCGCCGAGAACTGTCGCAGCGCGGTGCCCGGCCCGAAACCGGGCGAGGCCGCCGGAGACCCACAGGGTGCGTCCGACCGCCAGAAGACCCTCGCGGCGTTGGACGAGATCGCCGACGCCGCGGACCGCATCCTCTCGTCCTTCGAGAGGCCGGTCACCGAACGGCTGGAGATCGTGTGGATGAGCGTGGAGGAACGGCGGGGACGGATCCTGCGCGTCGCTCCCCTGTCGGTCGCCGGACTCCTCCGAGCCCGACTGTTCGCCGAGTCCACGGTGATCCTCACCTCCGCGACCCTCACCACGGGCGGGACATTCGACGGCCTCGCCGCGACGTGGGGACTGCCGCCCGCCTCGTCGGCGCGCCCGGACACCGCGAGCGCGGTGGCGCTCGAGCCCCCCTCCGACGACGACGCCGGCTCGTTGCGCTGGACGGGCCTCGACGCGGGATCTCCGTTCGACTACCGCCGCAACGGCATCCTCTACGTGGCATCGCACCTGCCCGCGCCGGGCCGGGAGGGCCCGTCACCCGCGGCGGAGGAGGAACTGGTCGACCTCATCACCGCAGCCGGGGGCCGCACGCTCGGGTTGTTCTCGTCGATGCGGGCCGCGAAGGCCGCGGCCGAACTCCTCCGCGACGCACTCGACACCCCCGTCCTCTGCCAGGGAGAGGACTCGACGGCCAACCTCGTCGCGAAGTTCGCCGAGGACGAGGAGACGACGCTGGTCGGCACCCTCTCGCTGTGGCAGGGCGTCGACGTCCCCGGGCGGACCCTGTCACTGGTCGTGATCGACCGCATCCCGTTCCCCCGTCCGGACGACCCGCTGCTCTCGGCGCGTCAGCGTGCGGTGGCGGCCCGCGGGGGGAACGGATTCCTCGCCGTCGCCGGTAACCACGCCGCCCTCCTGCTCGCCCAGGGCGTGGGCCGACTCCTGCGGCGCACCGAGGACCGTGGCGTGGTGGCGGTGCTCGACTCCCGCCTGGTCACCGCCCGGTACGGCGGATACCTCCGCGCCTCCCTGCCGCCCTTCTGGCAGACCACCGACAAGGACGTCGTGATCGGCGCTCTGGAGCGCCTGCGCGACGCCTGAACGACTCGGGCCGGTGGTCGTCTGTCAGGGGCCGTCGGTCAGTGGTCGTCTGTCAGTGGCCGTCGACCGCAATGACCGTGAGCGACCCCGGTGCCACCTCGGTGTACCCGGCGTCCACGACCGCGGCAACTCCCGGGGTCCGCGAGGCCACCGCGTCCGAGAGCTCCCGCCACCGCGCGGGATCGGCTTCCCGGACGGCGAGCGGCATCCCGTCCGCCAGCCACTGGTCGAGGCGATCGCGCCCCATCTCGGCGATGAGCAGCATCACCCCGTGGCCCACCTGGGCCGCGGCCTTGCCCGTCGACATCTCCAGCGCCCCGTCGATCCACACGACAGGTCTCCCCACGGGCGGTGTGCCGGGCTCGTCGCGGGCGAGGTCGGTGCCGCCGATCTGCAGTCGGGCCAACCGCGGGTCCACCTCGTCCACCGGGCCGGGGACGAACGCCCGGGCGCTCGCCCCGCCGATCTCCCACGTGACCCCGGGAACCTCCAGCGAGGCCCTCCACTGCGCGCCGCGGGCACGACGGGCGATCTTGCGCATCCGGGCGTCCAGCCACGCCGAGTACGCCTCGTGCCACTGCCCTCCCGGCGCCACCCGCTCGTCCAGGCAGAGGGCAGCGACCGCGCCGGCCACCGACTCCAGGAGTGGCGTCCGGTCCGGCGGGTCCGTCTTGGGCAGGTGCAGCACGATCGGCATCGATCGCACCGTCGCGCGATCGTCGGGGTCCTCGGCACCAGCCGACCCCGCGCGCAGTCTGGCGTGGCACCAGTCGAGCGCCGCGCCGGACGCCGGACCACCACTGATGGGCGCATCGGTCCCGGACGCGCCCGGCCCCGGGGCATCCGACTCGGACCCGTCCGGTCCGGGCGCCCCGGTCACGTCAGTGGGACGCGACGGTACGTACCGGCGGCGGTGTCCGCGGCCTCGATCTCGTCGCGCGTGATCCCCAGTACGAACAGCACGGTGTCGAGGAACGGCTTGGACAGCGACGCATCCGCCACCTCGCGCAGGGCGGGCTTGGCGCAGAACGCGATCCCCAGACCGGCCGTGGTGAGCATGTCGATGTCGTTGGCGCCGTCGCCGACCGCGACGGTCTGGCTCAGCGAGATCCCGAGTTCCTCGGCGAACTCGCGGAGATAGGCCGCCTTGGCTTCCCTGTCGACCACCTCCCCGACCACCCGGCCGGTGAGTGTGCCGTCCACGATCTCGAGAGTGTTGGCACGGGCGAAGTCGAGTCCCAGCTCCTCTGCGAGGCCCGAGATCACCTGGATGAAGCCTCCGGAGACCACACCGCAGCGGATCCCCAGCCGCTTGAGCGTGCGGATCGTCGTGCGGGCGCCGGGCGTGAGCACGATGTTCGACGCGACCTCGTCCAACACTGTGGCCGGCAGCCCGGCCAGGGTCGCGACACGCTCGTGAAGGGACTGCGCGAAGTCGAGCTCGCCACGCATGGCCCGTTCCGTCACGGCCCGGACCTCGTCCTCCTTGCCCGCGTGCGCGGCGAGCATCTCGATGACCTCGCCCTGGACGAGGGTGGAGTCCACGTCGAAGACCACGAGTCGCTTCGACCGGCGGCCGAGACCGGCCCGGTCCACCGAGATGTCGACGCCGTGGGCGTCCGAGAGCGGGGCGAGGGTCTCGCGCAGACGCGAATCGTCGGCCGAGTCCCGGCCGGCCGTCGACACGTGCAACTCGATACCCGTGACCGGGTAGTCGGCGATGCCACGGATGGTGTCGATGTTCGCGCCGATGGAGGCCAGCGAACCGGCGACGGCGGAGAACGCGGACGCCGGGACCGGACTGCCGAGGATCACGACCGCGTGCGTGGAGGGCGGGGCCGCGGGGGCGATGTCGTCGAACTGGACCTCCAGTTGCATCCCGAGGTCGTGGACCTGTTCGGTGAGCTCCCGGACGACCGTGACGACATCGGCACCGTCGTCCACCCTGACCATGAGGCCCAGGGACAGGTGTCCGTTGACGACGACCTGCTCCACGTCGACGAGGTCCGCGTGGTGGGATGCGAGAACGGACATGACGCGCGCGGTCACGCCCGGGCGGTCGGGTCCGGTGACGGTGAGGAGAGCCGGGGTGCCGGTGGTGCTCACATGTACTCCTGACAGGGGAATCGGAAAAGGCGCTGCTGTGGTTGCGGGGCCCGACAAGCGGAAACCCCGCCGGTGGACGAGCCAGCCGACGGGGTTCCCGGGACCTACGCCCGTGGGTGAGTACGGGCGGGCGGTCAGCCCTTCTGCGGAGACGGTCCCCGGTCGGCGACGTCCTTGGCCGAGTCCGGGTCCTGCGCCTTGGTCCGGCCACCGACGTGTGCCTCGCTGCGCATCCGCTCGCTCATGTGCGGGTAGTGCAGCTCGAACGCGGGGCGCTCGGAGCGGATGCGGGGCAGCGTCACGAAGTTGTGGCGCGGCGGCGGGCAGGACGTGGCCCACTCGAGGGAGTTGCCCGCGCCCCACGGGTCGTCGACCGTGACGATCTCGCCGTAGCGCCAGCTCTTGATGATGTTCCAGATGAACGGGAGCATCGCGATGCCGAGGATGAACGAACCGACCGTGGAGATCTGGTTGAGGACGGTGAAGTTGTCCGAATCCAGGTAGTCGGCGTACCGGCGGGGCATGCCCTGGTTACCCAGCCAGTGCTGGACGAGGAACGTGGTGTGGAAGCCGATGAAGATCAGCCAGAAGTGCAGCTTCCCGAGTCGCTCGTCGTACATCCGACCCGTCATCTTGGGGAACCAGAAGTACACGCCGGCGAACGTAGCGAACACGATGGTGCCGAAGAGCGTGTAGTGGAAGTGCGCCACGATGAAGTACGTGTCGGAGATGTGGAAGTCGATCGGCGCCGAGGCCATCATGACGCCCGTCAGACCACCGAAGAGGAAGGTGACGATGAAGCCGAGGGCGAACATCATCGGCGTCTCGAAAGTCATCTTGCCGCGCCACATCGTGCCGATCCAGTTGAAGAACTTCACGCCGGTGGGAACGGCGATGAGGAACGTCATGAAGGAGAAGAACGGCAGCAGCACCGCACCGGTGACGTACATGTGGTGCGCCCAGACGGCCATGGACAGTGCGGCGATGGCCAGGGTCGCGAAGACCAGGCCGGCATAGCCGAACAGCGGCTTCCGGGAGAAGACCGGGAAGACCTCGGAGACGATGCCGAAGAACGGCAGCGCGAGGACGTACACCTCAGGGTGTCCGAAGAACCAGAACAGGTGCTGCCACAGGATGGCGCCACCGTTGCCCGGATCGTAGATACGGCCACCGAAGGTGCGGTCGTAGAAGACGCCGAGCGCGGCGGCGGTGAGCAGCGGGAAGATCAGCAGGATGAGCACCGACGCCACGAGGATGTTCCACGTGAAGATCGGCATCCGGAACATGGTCATACCCGGTGCGCGAAGGCAGATGATGGTGGTGACGAAGTTGACGGCACCGAGGATGGTGCCGATGCCGCCGATGCCGACGCCGAGGATCCAGAGGTCCGCGCCCACGTTCGGCGAGTGGATCTTGTCCGCCAGCGGCATGTACATGGTCCAGCCGAAGGACGCCGCGCCACCGGGGGTCAGGAAGCCCGACAGCATGATGACGCCGCCGGCGGTGAACAGCCAGAAGCCGAACGCGTTGAGCCGCGGGAACGCCACATCGGGGGCACCGATCTGCAGCGGCATGATGTAGTTCGCGAACCCGACCACGATCGGGGTTCCGTAGAGCAGCAGCATCACCGTGCCGTGCATGGTGAACAGCTGGTTGAACTGCTCATTCGACAGGAACTGCATGCCCGGGAAGAAGAGCTCCGCCCGGATGAGCAGCGCCATGAGGCCGCCGATGAAGAAGAAGATGAAGCAGGAGACGATGTACATGATGCCGAGCATCTTGTGGTCAGTCGTCGTCAGCATCTTCCACACGAACGAGCCCGGCCGGGCATTACCCGTGGGTTCACCCGGCGGGTGGTCGAGTTCGTGGACCGGCTTGGGGGCCACTGCGGTCATAAGGGTCCTCCTGAACGCCTCACCCGACGTCGTGGGTCGAACCACCGACCCCACGTCGAACGCATAGGAATAGTGCGTGACCGCAATCCTAACCCCCGCCTGAGAGGAAGGCCCACCCACCCCGCCGAACTCGTCACCGGTGGTCACCCCCGATAATCGCGCGGCGGTCCGGCCCGCCCGGACAGGCGTGCATCACCCACCCACGACCTCCGCGGGAGCGACCCCTCGGGGCCGATCTCCTAGGCTGTTGACCCATGACCGATTCCGTGACCGTGCCCCGCCGTGACCCCGCGCGGGGGTATGCGCGGCGCGCCTCGTGGGCCGCGGTTCCGCTGGCGGCAGGTCTTGCTCTCGTAGCCTGCGGCCCCTCCCCCGTCGACATGGTGGAGAGCCCGATGACGACCACGCCGTCGCGGATGGCCGGCGAGGAGCTCCAACGCTCGGCCGAGCCGGAGGAGTCGTGCGCCCCCACCCCGGTCCCTGCGGAGTTCGCGGGGACCGGCGACCGGAGGGTCCCCACCGAGGGCCCGGGCACGAGCACGGTGTCGGTCCCGCGGGCACCGGAACGGGTCCTCGCGCTCGGTGCGGGCGCGGTGGACACCGCCTGTGCGCTCGGACTTCAGGACCTCGTCGTCGGCACCTCCGGGCTGCCCCGTGACGCGGACGTCTACCTGCCGGCCTCCCTGGTCGGACTGCCGACGGTGGGGCTCGAATCCGGCGCGGATGCCGACGAGGTCGCGCGGGCCGCGCGGGAGCTGCGACCGGACCTCATCGTCCTCGCGGGATCGGACGACCTGGAGCCGGGTGTGGTCGACGCCCTGACGGGCGTGGCCCCCACCGTCGTCTACGACGCCGACATCCTCGCGTGGGCTGATGCCACCGAGGCGATCGCCGACGCCTACGGCCGACCGCGCGCCGGTGGGGATCTCCTGTTGGACGTGATCGACCGAGCGCGGCGCGCAGCAGACGCGGCCACGCCGTCGGACACCCAGGTCTCCCTGCTCTCGGTGACCGGTGGTGACGGCGATGGTGTGGTTGTGCAGAGACCGGACACGCTGGGCTCCCTGATGTTGGAAGCCGTGGGCGCCGGGCGACCTCCCGCTCAGCGCACCCGGGACGGCGAGCGTGTCCCGCCACTGCCCGAGTCTCCCCTGCTGGGCGACGAGCTCGACGGTGACGTGATCTTCGCTGTCGTCGGAGGCGAGCCCGGCTCCGAGGACGCGGCCCGCGAGGTCTTCTCGTCGGACCGGTGGACGGAGCTGGACGCCGTGGGGTCCCGCCGTGTGTTCGTGATGGACCGGGCGGTGTGGGAGGGTGCCGGTCCGGTGGCTGCGCGGGCGGTGTTGGACGACATCCGGAGTTCGATCAACGGGATCGCCCCCGACGGCTAGTCGCACACACCGCCCCCGACTACGACGACGCCCCTGCGACCGGTTCGGTCGCAGGGGCGTCTCGGGTCAGAACCGGCGGGTCAGAAGTCCCAGTCCTCGTCCTCGGTGGCCTCGGCCTTGCCCATGACGTAGGAGCTGCCGGAGCCGGAGAAGAAGTCGTGGTTCTCGTCGGCGTTGGGGCTCAGTGCCGACAGGATGGCCGGGTCGACGTCGGTCTCGTCCTTGGGGAACATCCCCTCGTAGCCCATGTTCATCAACGCCTTGTTGGCGTTGTAGCGCAGGAACTTCTTGACGTCCTCGGTCCAGCCCACCGGATCGTAGAGATCCTCGGTGTAGTCCGCCTCGTTGTCGTACAGCTCGAACAGCAGCTCGAAGGTGTAGTCCTTGAGCTCGTCCCGCTCGGCCTGGGTGACGTGCTCGAGGGCGCGCTGGTACTTGTACCCGATGTAGTAGCCGTGCACCGCCTCATCGCGGATGATGAGCCGGATGACGTCGGCGGTGTTGGTGAGCTTGGCCCGCGAGGACCACCGCATGGGGAGGTAGAAGCCCGAATAGAACATGAACGACTCGAGCATCACCGAAGCGATCTTGCGCTTGAGCGGATCGTCCCCCGAGTAGTACCCGAGCACGATCTTGGCCTTCTTCTGGAGGAAGGGGTTCTCCTCCGCCCAGCGGAACGCATCGTCCACCTGCGGGGTCGAGCACAGGGTGGAGAAGATCGTCGAGTAGCTCTTGGCGTGCACCGACTCCATGAACGCGATGTTGGTGAGCACCGCCTCCTCGTGCGGTGTCGACGCATCGGGGATCATGCTGACCGCGCCGACGGTGCCCTGGAGGGTGTCCAGCAGGGTCAGGCCCGTGAAGACGCGGGTGGTCAGCTGCTGCTCGTACTCGGTCAGGGTCTGCCACGACGGGATGTCGTTGGAGACCGGCACCTTCTCCGGAAGCCAGAAGTTGGTGGTGAGGCGGCCCCAGACCTGATCGTCGACCTCGTCGGGGATGCGGTTCCAGTTGATGGCCGACACCCGGTCGACGAGCTTGGGCTGGATGCCGGCGGCGGGACTGTGGGATCCCGGAGCGTGCAGCTCGGCGGTCATCGGATCTCCTCCTGGTGGCGTGTGGGGTTCGGGGCGCAGGCCTGCGGCCGGGCGGTCAGAGCATGCACGAGACGCAGCCCTCGACCTCGGTGCCCTCGAGCGCGAGCTGACGCACGCGGATGTAGTACAGGGTCTTGATGCCCTTGCGCCACGCGTAGATCTGGGCGCGGTTGACCTCACGGGTGGTGGCCGTGTCCTTGAAGAACAGGGTCAGCGACAATCCCTGGTCGACGTGCTGGGTGGCCGCCGCGTAGGTGTCGATGATCTTCTCGTAGCCGATCTCGTACGCGTCCTGGTAGTAGTCCAGGTTGTCGTTGGTCAGGTAGGGCGCCGGGTAGTAGACGCGCCCGATCTTGCCCTCCTTGCGGATCTCGATCTTCGAGGCCACCGGGTGGATCGACGACGTGGAGTTGTTGATGTAGCTGATCGATCCCGTCGGCGGCACCGCCTGCAGGTTCTGGTTGTAGATGCCGTACTTCTGCACGTCGGCCTTCAGCGCGTGCCAGTCCTCCTGCGTGGGGATGGTCACCTCGGCCTCGGAGAAGAGCTGGCGGACCCGGTCGGTCGCCGGCTCCCACACCTGATCGGTGTACTTGTCGAAGAACTCACCCGAGGCGTACTTCGACTCCGGGAACCCGGCGAACCAGGTCCCGCGCTCGCGTGCGATCGCGTTCGACGACCGGAGTGCGTGGTAGAGCACCGTGTAGAAGTAGATGTTCGTGAAGTCGATGCCCTCCTCGGATCCGTAGTGGATCCGCTCGCGCGCGAGGTAGCCGTGGAGGTTCATCTGCCCCAGGCCGATCGCGTGCGACTCCGAGTTGCCCCGCTCGATCGACGGCACCGAGTTGATGTGGGTCTGGTCGGAGACCGCGGTCAGTCCCCGGATCGCCGTCTCGATGGTCTGACCGAAGTCCGGGGAGTCCATGGCCTTGGCGATGTTGAGCGAGCCCAGGTTGCAGGAGATGTCCTTGCCCACCTCCGAGTAGCTCAGGTCCTCGTTGAACTCCGACGCCGTGGAGACCTGCAGGATCTCGGAGCACAGGTTGGAGTGCGTGATCTTGCCGGCGATCGGGTTGGCCCGGTTCACGGTGTCCTCGTACATGATGTACGGGTAACCGGACTCGAACTGCAGCTCGGCGACGGTCTGGAAGAAATGCCGGGCGTTGATCTTGGTCTTCTTGATCCGGCTGTCCTCGACCATCTCGTGGTAATGCTCCGAGATGTCGACATCGGCGAAGGGCTTGCCGTAGATCCGCTCGACGTCGTACGGCGAGAAAAGGTACATGTCGTCGTTGCGCTTGGCGAGCTCGAAGGTGATGTCCGGGATCACCACGCCCAGCGACAGCGTCTTGATACGGATCTTCTCGTCGGCGTTCTCGCGCTTGGTGTCGAGGAACTTGAAGATGTCCGGGTGGTGGGCGTGCAGGTACACGGCGCCGGCACCCTGGCGGGCTCCGAGCTGGTTGGCGTAGGAGAACGAGTCCTCCAGCAGCTTCATCACGGGGATGACGCCGGAGGACTGGTTCTCGATGTGCTTGATGGGCGCGCCGTGCTCACGGAGGTTCGACAGCAGCAGTGCCACGCCGCCGCCCCGCTTGGACAGCTGCAGCGCGGAGTTGATGCTGCGGCCGATGGACTCCATGTTGTCCTCGATGCGCAGCAGGAAGCACGAGACGGGCTCGCCACGCTGCTTCTTGCCCGAGTTGAGGAACGTCGGCGTGGCCGGCTGGAACCGGCCGTCGATGATCTCATCCACCAGCCGGCGGGCCAGCACCTGGTCACCGGCGGCGAGGGTGAGCGCCACCATGCACACGCGGTCCTCGTAGCGTTCGAGGTAGCGCTTACCGTCGAAGGTCTTGAGCGTGTACGACGTGTAGTACTTGAACGCACCGAGGAACGTCGGGAAGCGGAACTTCTTGGCGTACGCGTGGTCGAACAGTTCGCGCACGAAGTTGCGCGCGTACTGGTCCAGCACGTCACGCTCGTAGTAGTCCTTCTCGACCAGGTAGTCGAGCTTCTCGTCGAGGTTGTGGAAGAAGACGGTGTTCTGGTTGACGTGCTGGAGGAAGTACTCCCGCGCCGCACGGCGGTCCGCGTCGAACTGGATCTTCCCGTCCGCGTCGTAGAGGTTGAGCATCGCGTTGAGGGCGTGGTAGTCGAGGCGCTGACCCTCGCCCGCCTCTCCCGCGGCGATGATCTCGGGGTTCACGGTTGGTGCTGCCAAAACTCTTCCAATCCCTCTCGGACGCGGATGACGTCCTCGTGTGTGCCCATCAACTCGAAGCGGTAGAGGTACGGGACCCCCAGCTTCTTTGCGATCACGTCGCCGGAGCGACCGAAATCCCGTCCGAAGTTGGTGTTACCGCCGGCGATGACTCCCCGGCAGAGACTTCTGTTGTGCGCGTTGTTGAGAAACGCGACCACCTGCCTCGGGACCGCGGCCCCGTTCTTGCCTGTGATCTCGAGGCTTCCCCCGTAGGTCGGAACGATCAGAACATACGGGTCCGACACCACGGGGACGAGCTCGGTCCTCCGCACCGGTATGCGCAGTGCTGGGAGACCGAGCCGGTCGACGAATCGTTTGGTGTTCTCGGAGATGTTGGAGAAGTAGACGATCCTCACCGGCATCTCGGCCGGCATCGGAGCCGCCATCGCCGCCCCCTTGTCGAAGGAACTCTGGAGTGACCGCGCTGTCAGGCAGCCACGGTGGCGAGCGCCTTGATGCGGTCCGGGCGGAAGCCGGACCAGTGATCGGAACCCGCGACCACGACGGGCGCCTGGAGGTATCCGAGGGCCATGACGTACTCCCGAGCCTCGTCGTCCATCGAGATGTCGATGATCTCGTACTCGATGCCCTGCTTGTCGAGCGCCTTGTAGGTGGCGTTGCACTGGACGCAGGCGGGCTTGGTGTAGACGGTGACCATGAGTCTCAGGACCTCTTTCGGCACGGCGCCCGGTCGGCGCGAGGGGCTCTTCTCGTTACGGCTTCCCGGAGCCGGGCTCTCGCCCGGCCTGTGGATGACCGCGGTGTCTGTCGGGGGTCACGGACCGGATCCCACGTGTGGCATTCCTTGGTCCCGCAACACCTCTAGACACTACCCCTAGTGGCCGACGAGTCAATCGACCACAACATTTTGGTCTTACATGGGTGGTATTCCCAGGTCGCGATCCCGCCTTGTGGACACTGCGGACCCCCGGTGGGAACCCCGCTCTCCGACCGTCGATCCGGGGCAGTGCACACCCACGGTCGCACGCCGACGACCGTCCCGGAGAGGCGGGTCGGCATCCCACAGGACCTCCCCAGAAGCCCCACAGCTTGTCCCCACCCCCTCCACAAGGACGTGGACGTGGAGCGTCCGGAGCCGCCGGGGAGCGTCGTGGTCGGAGGGAGGTCACCGTGCGGTGGGGAAGGTCACCGCGGGGTGCGGAAGGTCACCGCGGGGTGGCGAGAGTCACCGCCGGCCCGTGGGCGCCGAGGTAGGGGTACGACGACGACGAGGGCCCGCCGCCGGCGAACCGGAGGCGGGCCCTCGTGGGTGCGTGAGAACTCACGCGGACGCGTCAGCCCTGGCGGGCCTTGAAACGGGGGTCCTTGCGGTTGATCACGTAGACCTTGCCGCGACGACGGACAACCTGGGCGCCCGGCTTGTTCTTCAGCGACCGAAGGGACTTGCGGACCTTCATCTGGCGCTCCTTAGGCTCTCGGGGCGACCGCTGTGGCCGCCGACACGACTGGGAATCACTGTGCGACACGTCCGTCCCGGAGGTCGGATGCACGACACACAACTGGTCCATCGTAACGGACGGTCCGGCCAGAACTCCAACCGGCGCCGGACGACGGAACGGCGTGGATCGGCGCCCCCGGGATGAATCGAGCGAACTCCGGCCCTCGGGCTCCCGCCCGGGCACACCCATCGGGATGTCACGTGGACGTCACACGCGGTTCCTATGCTGGCGACATGACCGAGACCCCCACCGACCACGCCGCGCTGCGCACCACGATCATCGCCGAACTCGGCGTCCGTCCCGACATCGATCCCGCGGACGAGGTCGAGGCGCGGGTCGCGTTCCTGGCGGAGTACCTCCGCTCGACCCCCGCCACGGGCTTCGTCCTCGGAATCAGCGGCGGCCAGGACTCCACCCTCGCCGGCCGACTGTGCCAGCTCGCCGCGGAGCGCCTCCGGGACGAGGGGATGACGCAGGCCGCGTTCGTGGCGATGCGCCTGCCGTACGGCGAACAGGCCGACGAGGCGGACGCGCAGGCGGCCCTCGAGTTCATCCGCCCGGACCACTCCCTCACGGTGGACGTCCGCGCCGCCTCCGACGCCGCCTCTGCTGCCGCTTCCGCCGCCCTCGCGACCCTCCCCGGCGAGGCGGGGTCGCTCCGTGACCTCGTCCGCGGCAACGTCAAGGCGCGTGAGCGGATGATCGCCCAGTACGCCGTGGCCGGGCAGCTGAACCTCCTCGTCGTCGGCACCGACCACGCCGCCGAGGCGGTCACCGGCTTCTTCACCAAGTACGGCGACGGCGGGGTCGACCTGACCCCCCTGACCGGTCTCACCAAACGCCAGGGCGCGGCACTGCTGCGCCACCTCGGCGCGCCGGACTCGACCTGGCGCAAGGTCCCCACCGCCGACCTCGAGGACGACCGGCCGGGACTGCCCGACGAGGTCGCGCTGGGCGTGACCTACGCCCAGATCGACGACTACCTGGAGGGGCGCGACGGCGTCCCACCCGAGGCGTCCGACCGCATCGAGCGACTGTTCCTGGGCTCGCGACACAAGCGCACCGTGCCCGCGACCCCGCTGGACACGTGGTGGCGGTGACCCGACCACCGGGGGCGGCCCCTCAGTGCAGTAGCGGCCAGACCGTCTCGAGCGCCTCGGCGGTGCCGGGGACGTCATAGGACTGGGTGGTGAACACCGCCGCCGCCCGCCCACTGACGCGGTCGACGTAGCCGCTGGTCCCCAGCCCCCCGGCCCAACCGACCACGCCGCCGGGACGGACCTCGACCTGGAACCCGTAGCCGCAGCCGGGCCCGAGGAAGCCCTCACCGCTCGCCCGCTGCGGCTCCGTCAGGTGATCGGTGGTCATCAGCCGCGCGCTCTCCGCGTCGAGCACCGGTCCGCCGTCGACGAGCACGCCCAGCAACTCCAGATAGTCGCCCACCGTCGCGGCGAGTCCGCAGGCGAGTGACTCGAAGACGGGCGGGGCGGCGAACCTGGCCGCGGTGTCCAGGGGCTGCAGCCGGCCGTCGGGGCGGAGCCCGTACGAGGTGGGCAGGCGGGAGAGGTCGGCCGTGAACCCCGTATCGGTCAATCCCAGGGGGCCCGTGACGTGCTCGGCCAGCAGGGCGCCCACCGTCGACCCGGTCGCGCGGGCCAGGAGGACCCCGAGGATGTCACTGCTGGTGTGGTACCACCACCCGCGACCCGGCTGCCCCGCGAAGGGCAGTTCCGTGAGGCGCCGGAGGTACTCGTCCGGACCGACGGTCGGCGCGTAGGGGCCCGGGCCGACCCCACGGGCGGACATGGCCTCCGACAGCGCGGGGTTCTCCCCCGCCCATCCGACGCCCGCGGTCATGGTGAGCAGATGCCGCAGGGTGACGGGCCGCTCGGCCGGGACCGTCTCGCCCAGCGGGCCGTCCGGCTCGGTCAGCACACGCGGCGCGGCCAGTTCGGGCAGGTGGGTGTCGACCGCGTCGTCGAGTGTCAGCACTCCGCGTTCGACCAGTCGCATCGCCAGGAGCCCACCGATCGGCTTGGTGTTGGACGACAGTGGGAACACCGCGTCCTCCGCCAGGGCCGGGCCGCCCACGTGGCGGGTACCACCGGCCACGATCCGCGCACTCCCGCCCTCCCGGACGCCACAGACGTACCCGCCCAGCCGACCGTCGTCGACGAGTGCGTCGAGTACGTCGACCGCGCGGGACAGCTCCATCGATCGCGCCATGCACTGACACTACGGTCGGGGAGTGCATGGCGGAAGACGCCAAATGGCGAGATCCCGGGACATCGTTTCCGATATCCCGGGATCTCGTCCTCGGTGGAGCTAAGGGGACTCGAACCCCTGACCCCCACACTGCCAGTGTGGTGCGCTACCAGCTGCGCCATAGCCCCGTATCCATTTGTCCGCCGCTCACCTCTCGGTCACCGGCCCGACCTAAGTTACACCACCACTGTTCGGGCATCCAAATCGGCCCCGGCCCCGCCGTGAAGGGCGGGGCCGGGGCCGGGAGTCCGCACCGGCACGACGGCCGGGCACCTCTGGGACGGACTACGCGATGATGTCCTGGAGCCACGCGGCGTTGCCGATCTCGACGACCTCGCCCTCGTACGCGACCGTCGGGGTGGACACCCGATCGGTGATCTCGCGGATGGTCTTCTGGGCGTTGTCCGCACTGTCCGAGGCCTTGTCCATGCCACCGTTGGACTCGACGTTGCCGATGCACTCGACCGTGTCCGCGTTCGCACCGGCCGCCTCGGCGGTGCTCGCGAGCTCGCGGGCCGAGCGGTCGCCGCCGCCCTCACCCGGCTGCTCGGCGAAGAACGCGTTCTTGACGTCGAAGAACACGGGCAGGGAGTCCTTGGCCGCGACACACTGGACGGCCGCCAGGGCGCGCGTGGAGTACTCCCCGGAACCGGACTGGCCGTTGAGGAAGTTCAGCGTGTGGAACTCGACCCGCAGGTCCCCGGCCTCCACGGCCTCGGAGATCGACTCGCCGTACTGCGCCTCGAACGAGCCGCACGCGGGACACATGTAGTCCTCCCAGATCTGCACGGTGGGCGCGTCCTCTGGGCCGACGACGACGACGCCGGTCTCGGTGATGTCGATCAGCTCGTCGCTGGTCTCGCCGAACGTGATGGGGTTGGCCTCGCCACCCCGCTGCGCCATCCAGACGACCCCGCCGAGGACCACGACGGCGATCGCGATGAGCGCGACGACGGTGATGATCATCCCGTTGTTGGATTTGGTCTGGAGCACCTTGGTGTTCTTGTTGGGCTTGGCGTTCACGTGTACGCGGGCCTTTCTCTACTGGGAGACCGTCGACCTCTCGCGGGTGACCGGCACTACGCCAGAGGGTACCGAAGCTGCGGAGGAGACCCCGCGTGCGCACCGCTCGGGTTCTAGCGGCTTGGGTTCTAGCGGTCGTCGCAAATGCACCACACCCCCGGTCGGTGTCGACCGGGGGTGTGGCCCGAATGGTGGAGCTGCCGGGAATTGAACCCGGGTCCTCCGCAGCATCGGCAGGGCTTCTCCGTGCGCAGTCCGCGTTGGCCTCTACTCGGATCTCGCCCTCATGCGGACATGTCGGCGATGACGATCCCAGTCACTGTGTGATGTCCCGACCCACCCCGTGACCGGGTGAGCCGGTGATCTCTCTAGATGATGCCGGTGACCGGGGCGAGAGCGACCCCGGGCCGACAGACTACGGGCTCGCTATCAGGCAGCGAGGGCGTAGTCGCGCTGATTGGTATCGGCGCGTAATTGGTTGCCACGACGCTTACGGTGGTCTCTGGCCTGCACCGGCACGCTTCCCCTGCGTCAACTCACGTAGTCGAAACCAAGTCAGCCCCGTCAGGACCGCCGACTTCCGTCGACGGACTCCCCACACTACCCCGGCGGCACACCGCCCGCCAGGGTGATCCCGCTCTCCGTAGCTCAGCCGAGCGCGAGCAGGACGATCGCCGCCCCGGCCAGGGCGAGACCGGCCGTCTGCACCGTCCGCATCCTCTCGCCGCCGTGCGTGATCGCCAGCGCCACCGTGCAGGCGGGGTACAGGGCGGCGATAACGCTGACCAGGGAGAGCATCCCCGCCTGGGAGGCGAAGTAGAACGCCCCGTTGGCCACGGCGTCGAAGACGGCGATCACCACGCCGATGGCGAGCAGACGACGAGGGAACCGGAATGACTCGCGGGCCGCGACGGCGGCGGTGAGCAGCATCGCCGTCGCCCCGATGCGCGAGGCCGCGACCGGCCACAGGCCCTGACCGGCCGGAACCTGCGCCAAGAGTACGAAGAACGCGGCGAACGCCAGCCCCGAGAAGACCGTGAGCGCGAGCAACCGCCGGGTGAGCCGACCGTGCTGTGCGGACGAGCCGTCCCGGCCCTCCATCGACACCAACACGGTCGCCACGAGGGCGAGCGCCATGCCGGCCGTCGCCCCGGCCCCGGGCCGCTCCCCCGCGGCCAGCCCGAACGTCAGCGGTATGGCCGCCGCCAGGACCGCCGTGATCGGCGAGATCACGCTCATCGGCCCACGGGACAGGGCCAGGTAGAACGTCCACACCGCGATGCCCGAGGCCACCCCGGAGGCCAGACCCCATCCGAGACCGACAGGTGTCGGCGAGCCACCGGCGAGGAGGGCCGCCCCTCCCACCATGAGGATCGACAGCGGGTAGGAGACGCTGACCACGCGCAGCACCCGGGCGCGGCGGGAGGCCACGCCGCCGAGGTAGTCGCTGATGCCGTACGCCACCGCCGATGTCGACGCCAGCGCGACCGGCATCATGCCCGCATGCCCTTGATCTTCCTGCCGAGTTCACGCACGGCCTCGCGCTCGGCCGTCCGGCGGGCGAGGTCCTGGCGTTTGTCGTGGGCCTGCTTGCCGCGGGCGACGGCCAGCTCGACCTTCACGCGGCCGTTCACGAAGTAGAGCGACAACGGGACGAGGGTGGCGTTGCCGTCACGTACCTTGCCCATGAGCGAGTCGATCTCGCGGCGGTGCAGCAGGAGTTTCCGGGCGCGCTTCGGGGCGTGGTTGGTCCAGCTCCCGTGCGAGTACTCGGGGATGTGGAGCCCGCGGAGCCACACCTCGCCGTCGTCGACCGTCGCGAACGCGTCGACCAGCGAGGTCTTGCCCTCGCGCATGCTCTTGATCTCGGTGCCCACCAGCGCGATGCCGGCCTCGTGGGTGTCCAGGATCTGATAGTCGTGCCGGGCCTTGCGGTTGCTCGCGACGATGCTCCCGTCGGAACCGAGGGACGACGCACCCTTCTTCTTGTTCTTCTTGGCCACGTCGGTTCACCTCCTCGTCATCGTGCCCGTGCCGCCGTTCTACAGCCCCCAGAGTGTAGATGGACGGGGCGTTCAGTGCCGAACCGTGAGCCTCAGGGTGATCCAGGCTGTCAGCGCGGAGACCACCGCGCCGGCCACGACGAGCCCGGGCGCGAGCAGGAGGATGTCCGAGGTGGTGATCCGCTCGACCAGGTTCGCTCGGTAGGCCTCGACCAACACCCTGTCGAGGAAGACGTTCTTGGCCACCAGGAGCCCGCCCACCGCCAGGAGGGCGCCCGTCACCGCCGCGATCACCGCCTCCAGCACGAACGGCAGTTCCGTGTACCAGCGACTCGCTCCGACCAGTCGCATGATCCCCAGGGCAGTCCGCCGGGTGAACGCCGCGATCTGGGTCATGTTGGCGATGAGCAGGACGGTGGCCAGCAACTGGACGACCGCTATCGCGAAGGCCGCGTTGCGGACCCCGTCGAGGACCGAGAAGACCCGCTCGACCAGTTCGCCCTGCCCCTGGACGATCTCGATCCCCGCCACCTCGGCCAGGTCCTGCGCCACCACCTCGGCCCGGGTGGGATCGGTCAGCGTGAGGGTGAACCGTGAGCCGAGGGCATCCGGCGAGGTGGACTCCACCAACACCGGGTCGGTCGACGCGAAGAGCTCGACGAACTCGGCGTATGTCTCCCGGGGGTTCTTGTACTCCACCGATGCCACGCCCGGCGTCGCCTCGAGCTGCTCGCGGATCTCACCGCACTCCCCCGTGCAGTCGGGATCCGACGTCGAGATGGAACGGTCCACGTAGACGCGGAACTCGTTGAGGTAGTCGTACTTGGCCTGGCTCGCGGACGCGGTCATGGCCACGAGCAGTCCCGCCCCCAGCATGCCCAGTGCCACCGCGGTGGTGATGATCATCGCCAGCGTCATGGACAGGTTGCGGCGCAGTCCCTGCGCGACCTCGGACGCGATGAACGGAGCAGCCATCAGCGGTCCACCCCGTAGGTCCCGCGGGCGTCGTCTCGCACGACCGCGCCGTCCACCAACTCCACGACGCGGCGCCGTGAGCGGTCCACGATGTGCCGGTCGTGGGTGGCCATGAGCACCGTCGTCCCCGTCCTGTTGATCCGGTCGAGCAGGAGCATGATGTCCTCGCTGGTCTCGGGGTCGAGGTTGCCCGTGGGCTCGTCCGCGAGCAGCAGCACCGGACGGTTGACGAACGCCCGCGCGATCGCGACCCGCTGCTGCTCCCCGCCGGAGAGTTCGTGCGGCCGGCGATCGGCCTTACCGCCCAGCCCGACCATGTCGAGCGTCTCCGGCACGACCTTGTCGATCGTGCGCCGCGACTTGCCGATCACCTGCAGGGCGAAGGCGACGTTCTCCGCGACCGTCTTGTTCTCCAACAGCCGGAAGTCCTGGAACACGCACCCGAGGGTGCGCCGCAGCGCGGGGACGTCGGAGCCCTTCATTCGTGTGAGATCGTGTCCTGCCACCGTGAGATCGCCCGAATCCGGCCGGTCTTCACGGAGGACGAGCCGGAGAAACGTCGACTTGCCCGATCCGGACGCCCCGATGAGGAACGCGAACTCGCCGTCACCGATCTCCACGCTCACGTCGGCCAGCGCCGGACGCGTCGAGGACGGGTATGACTTCGTCACACGAGTAGCACTGATCACAGTAGTAGCCTAGCGCCACACGGGAACCATGAGGGCGGGCGCGGTCACTCCGCGGGTCGGACGGCGATCGAACCCGTCCGCAGGACTACCCCTCGAGTGCGCCCCCGTCGGGCACCGCGGTCTCTCCGGCCGCCGGAGCCTCCTGTCGCCCCTGCGGCTGCGACTGCTGGTCGGGCTCCTGCTGCGGCAACCGGGTCTGCGGCGTCTGCTGCGGCGCGGGCTGCTGCTGTGGGGTCTGCCGGACTGTGCCACCGAACCGCCCGTCGGACCCCGGGCTCGACGTGGCGGTTCCCTCCGGAACGGACGTCCCCGTGGTGAGCGAGTCCGTTTCCGAGGGTTCGGTCGCCGACGTGGGGGTCGGATCGGTGGTCTCGGTGGCCGACTCGGTGGGGGCGGACGTCTGCTCGTCGGGCACTGCCGGCGCGCTGGTCGGCGGTGGGGCGGGTGGGCCGAAGGCGACCACGGGCTCATCGCGGACGAGGAGATACAGCGCCCCCGCCAGGACGAACGCCCCCAGAAGGATCGCGGTGGTCCGCGACATCCTGAAGAACTCCCCGAGCAGCGCGAGGAACCTCGGCTTCGGGCGCCGCGAGGGCGCATCCGGCGGGGGCGTCCCCCCCAGGCCGAGCGGATCGGGCAGGTCGCTGGTCGGGTCGTCGTCGCGGATCACCGGGGCCCCCGCGGGTGTGGCGCCGGCCCCGGTGGTGTCGTCCTCCCTGTGTCGGGCCATCAGACGCTCCCCTCTCCGGTCTGGGGGCGCAGCATCCCCGCGCGGATCGCGGCCAGCGCCTCGGGCTCGAGGACGATGCCCTCCTGCCGGAAGCGGCGCAGGATCACGGCGCGCATCCGGCGCCCCACCTCCCACTGCATCCCCGGCTGGGTGCGGGCGAGCAGCCGGATCACGGTCTGCTCGAGCTTGATCGACTGCACACCCATGACCGACGGCTCGTCGAGCACGTACTCACCCACCCGATCGTCGTGGACGATGTCGCGACAGACCTCGGCGAGCACCTCGTGCGCCTTGTCCATGTCGGCGTTGTTGGGTACGGGGACGTCGATGATCGCCCGGGCCCAGTCCTGGGACTGGTTGATGGCGGTGACGATCTGGCCGTTGGGGACGATGACCGCCTCCCCGTCCAGGGTGCGAAGCCGGGTGACGCGGAGCGTGACGTCCTCGATCGTCCCGGCCGCGACGCCGGTCGCGGTGGTGAGTTCGACGATGTCGCCGTAGCCGTACTGCCGCTCGGCCAGCACGAAGAAACCGGCGAGGAAGTCCTGGACGATCTTCTGGGCACCGAAGCCCAGCGCCGCACCCAGCACGGTCGCCGGCGCCACCAGCGTGACGAGGTTGACGCCGAAACGCAGCAGGACCTGGATGCCGAACAGGATGTACAGCATTCCCACCGCGACGTAGGAGATGACCTGGACCAGTGAGTGGAGGTGCTTGGACTCCTCGGACCACAGTTCCTTGTCGGCGTTCCGCGCGTCGATCCGACCGGTCCACATCCGGGCGACCTTGCCGATCATCCGGGTCAACAGGGCGGCGCCCAGGACGAGGAGCAGGACCTCCAGGCCGTCGTTTCGCAGCCAGGTCAGTATCCCGTCGAAGTTGGTCGCAAGTGTCACTCGGCGTGTGCCCCCTCCCGCATCCGCCACCGGATGCCGGCTTCGATGAACCCGTCGATGTCACCGTCGAGGACCGCCGACGGGTTGTTCACCTCGTACTCGGTGCGCAGGTCCTTGACCATCTGGTACGGGTGCAGGACGTAGGAGCGCATCTGGTTGCCCCACGAGGCGTTGCCGCCGGCACCGAGGGCGTCCATGGCGGCCCGCTCCTCCTGCCGCTTGCGCTCGAGTAGCTTGGCCTGCAGCACCTTCATGGCCGCGACCTTGTTCTGCAGCTGGGACTTCTCGTTCTGACACGTCACCACGATCCCGGTCGGGACGTGGGTGAGGCGGACGGCGGAGTCCGTGGTGTTGACGGACTGACCACCCGGGCCGGAGGAGCGGTAGACGTCCACCCGGACCTCGTTCTCCGGCACCTCGATGGAGTCGACGGTCTCCACGACGGGCAGGACCTCGACCTCCGCGAACGAGGTCTGACGGCGCCCCTGGTTGTCGAACGGGGAGATCCGTACCAGCCGGTGCGCGCCCTGCTCGACGGACAGGGTCCCGTACATGTACGGGTCCTTGACTACGAAGGTGGCGGACTTGATTCCGGCTTCCTCCGCGTACGAGGTGTCGTACACCTCGACCTTGTGGCCGGCCTTCTCGGCCCACCGGATGTACATACGCATGAGCATCTCGGCGAAATCCGCGGCATCGACGCCACCGGCGCCGGCGCGGATGTTGACCACGGCGTCACGCTGGTCGTACTCGCCGCTGAGCATCGTCTTGACCTCGATGGCCTCGACGTCCTCACGGAGGCTGGCGCGCTCGGTGTCCGCCTCCTCCACGGCGCCGTCGCCCTCCTCCTCCGCCAGCTCGTACATCAGTGGCAGGTCCTCGATACGCTGCCGCAGTTCGCGGCAGCGGCGCAGGTCGGCCTGGATGTAGGACAGCTCGCTGGTGACCTGCTGCGCCCGGTCCTGGTCGTTCCACAGGTCCGGGTCGGCGGCCATCTGCTCGAGCTCGTCGACGCGGCGGGCGAGCTCCTCGATGTCGAGGACCTTCTCGACCGTGGTCATGGTCGCGTCGAGGGCTGAGATGTCGGCGGAAACGTCAGGGTGCACGGTATCCAACTCTACGCGGCCCGCCCGCCTCCCACCGTTCGCCCACCCGTCCCCCACACGTGGCCTGGCGCACCTCCGGCCGTCGCGCGCCGGGGTAGCGTCGGATGCCGCGGACCCGCCACCGCCCCGTGGTCAGCGGGCCGCGACGCCCACGTGGAGGAAGTGAACGTCCATGGACACCCGCCACCCTGGTCACCCGCTCGAGAAGCCCATCGCGGAGATGACCGACGTCGATCTCGCCGCCCGCCTCGTCGTCGACGCCGGGACCCTGGCCCGACGCCTACGCGAGGACGGCCTCGACGTCCGGCGCAAGACCTCGATCTCCGATGTCGTCACCGAGGCCGACGACGCCGCGGAGCGACACATCACCGCGCTCCTGGCCGCCCACCGCCCGGCCGACGGCATCCTGGGCGAGGAGGGCACCCTCGTCTCCGGCGATTCCGAGCGGCGATGGGTCGTGGACCCCGTCGACGGCACCTTCAACTTCATCTCCGGCTCCGACTACTGGTGCTCGGCGGTCGCGGTCACCGACGGCGACGATCACCTGCTCGGGGCGGTCCACCGACCCGTCACCGGGGAGACCTTCGTCGGCGGATCGGACGTGCCCACGCGCCGCAACGGGGTCCCCGTCGCCCGGTTGACCCCCGGGGACCTGGCGGCCGGCAGCCTCGCCACCTACCTCCACCCCCCCTTCTTCGACGACCCACATCTGGCCGAGCCCTTCCACCGGGTCAGTCGTGGCGCTGCGACCATCCGGATGCTCGGGTCCGGATCCGTGGACCTGGCGTCCGTCGCGTGTGGGATCCACACGGTCTGGTGCCAGCACTCCTGCCCCGAATGGGACTGGCTCCCCGGCCGCGCGCTCGTCGAGGGGGCGGGCGGGGTGTGCGCGACCGTCGAGGTGAACGGCTACGACTGGTTCGTGGCCGGCCGCCCCGGCGCGGTCGAGCAGGCGGTCGACCTCCTGCGCGGCTGACACGCGCCCGCCCGGTGACGAGAACATGTTCGGGAAAGGTCTGGCGCTCGGAACTTACTCCGAAGTAAGGTGGCGGGGACAGCACCGTCCACCGTCCGTCACGAGAACAGCTGGTGATGATGAGTAAGAACCCCACAGCCCCGTCCACGACCGGACGCGCGGAGACCTCGACACCGGGCAAGAACCCCGCGCGGATCGACGCCATCGGCGCGGCCATGCGCGCGCTGACCACCATTACCGGGTCGGAGTTCGCCGAGCGTTTCGGCCTACGCCAGAAGGTCGACCGGGTCACCTACGAGGCCACCAAGACCGGCTTCAAGACCCTCGGTGCCGCGACCAAGTCGTTCAAGAAGGTCTCCGGCGGCGGCGCACCCAAGCGACTGCCCGACGCCGACGCCGAGGCACGACCCGACCTGTTCGACCTCACGCTGGACGAGGACCAGCAGATGATCTCGCAGACCGTGCGCGAGTTCGCCGCCGAGGTCATCCGGCCGGCAGCGCACGACGCCGACGCCGCCGCCCAGGCACCCGCGTCGCTGCTCGCGCGCTCGGCCGAGATCGGCGCCACCATGCTCAACGTGCCCGAGGAGTTCGAGGGCATCGCCGCCGAGCGCGGCGTGGTCACCAACTCGCTGGTCGCCGAGGCCCTGGCCTACGGCGACATGGGCCTGGCCCTGCCCATCCTGGCCCCGTCCGGCGTGGCCACGACCCTGACGCAGTTCGGCTCGGACACCCAGCAGAAGTCGTACCTGCCGGCGTTCGCCTCCGAACAGGTCCCCGCCGCCGCCGTCGTGGTGGCCGAGCCGCGGCCGCTCTTCGACCCGTTCACCCTCGAGACCACCGCCACCCGCACCGCCGGCGGATTCACGCTGAGCGGCGTCAAGTCGATGGTGCCCACGGCCGGCAGCGCGGAACTCTTCGTCGTCGCCGCCTCGCTCGACGGCGCGCCGACCTTCTTCGTGGTGGAGTCGGACACCGACGGACTCGTGGTGGAGGCCGATCCGTCCATGGGTCTGCGCGCCGCCGGCCTCGGCCGACTCGTCCTCACCGACGTCTCCCTGCCCGCCGACGCGATCCTCGGCGGTCCCGACGCCTCGCCGGACGACCGGTCCTCGGCCTACGCCGACGTCATCCGCCTGTCGCGCCTGGGCTGGGCCTCCCTCGCCGTGGGCACCTCCCACGCCGTCCTGGACTACGTGACCCCGTACGTCAAGGAGCGTCACGCCTTCGGCGAGCCCATCGCCCACCGCCAGGCGGTCGCGTTCGCCGTGGCCGACATGGCCACCGAACTCGACGGCATGCGCCTGGTCACCTGGCGCGGCGCCGCCCGCGCCGAACAGGGCCTGTCCTTCGCCCGCGAGGCCGCCCTGGCCCGCAAGATCGCCGCGGACAAGGGCATGAGGATCGGCCTCGACGGTGTCCAGCTCCTCGGTGGCCACGGGTTCACCAAGGAACACCCGGTCGAGCGGTGGTACCGCGACCTGCGTGCCGTGGGAGTGGCGGAGGGCGTGGTGGTCCTGTGACCCACGCCCGCTCCGCCACCCTCCCGAACCGGACCAAGGACCTGAAGCGATGATCAACCTCGAACTCCCCAAGAAGCTGCAGGCGGGTGCGAACCAGGCCCGCCAGGTGGCCACGCAGATCTTCCGACCCGTCTCCCGTAAGTACGACCTCGCCGAGCACGAGTACCCCGTCGAGCTGGACACCCTCAAGGCCATGATGGAGGCCATGGAGGACGCCGGCCAGGCCGCCTCCGGCGCCACCATGGGATCCGGTGGCGCACCCCGGCGCGAGGGCGTGGCCAACGGCGGCAACATGAAGTCGTTGCTCAACATCATCGAGACCTGCTGGGGTGACGTCGGCCTCACGCTCTCGATCCCCCGCCAGGGGCTGGGCAACTCCGCGATCGCCGCCGTGGCGAACGACGAGCAGATGGAGAAGTTCGGCCGGGTGTGGGCCTCGATGGCCATCACCGAGCCCGACTTCGGATCCGACTCGGCGGCCGTCTCGGCCACCGCGCGGCTCGACGGTGACGAGTACGTCCTCAACGGCACCAAGATCTTCGTCACCTCCGGCGAGCGCGCGGACCACATCGTGGTGTGGGCGACCCTGGACAAGAGCAAGGGCCGCGCCGCGATCAAGTCCTTCGTCGTGCCGCGGGACCACCCCGGTGTGTCCGTGGACCGGCTCGAACACAAGCTGGGCATCCGTGCCTCCGACACCGCGCAGATCAGCTTCACCGACTGCCGCGTGCCGAAGGAGAACCTCCTGGGAGACCCGGAGATCCGCGTGGACAAGGGCTTCGCCGGTGCCATGCAGACCTTCGACAACACCCGCCCGCTGGTCGCCGGCATGGCCGTGGGCGTGGCGCGGGCCGCGCTAGAGGAGATCCGCACCCTCCTCGAGGAGGCCGGATTGGAGATCGACTACGACCGGCCCGCCACCAGCCAGCCCGCCGCCGTGGCCAAGTACCTCGAGCTCGAGGCCGACTGGGAGGCGTCCTACCTGCTCACACTGCGCGCGGCGTGGATGGCGGACAACAAGATGCCCAACACCAAGGAGGCATCGATGTGCAAGGCCAAGGCCGGGCGCACCGGTTCCGCCGTGACCCTGGGTGCGGTCGAGCTGGCGGGCAGCTACGGCTACTCCGAGCGCAGCTTCCTGGAGAAGTGGTCACGCGACTCCAAGATCCTCGACATCTTCGAGGGCACCCAGCAGATCCAGCAGCTGGTCATCGCGCGCCGGATCCTGGACCTGTCCAGCGCCGAGCTCAAGTGAGCTGACCGGAGCACCAGCCACAGCGCCCCCGCGGACACCCGTTCCGCGGGGGCGCTGCTCGTCGCACCCCGCTCATTCCAGACGACTGTTCGGCGTCCACGCCATGATGGTCCCGCACTGTCTGCAGATATGGACGCGGTGACCGTGGTCGAGGCTGCCGCTGCGGCCGGCGTCCCATCCGACGAGGACGCGGTCGGGGCCGAGTTCGTGCCCGTAGGGACAGTGGGTGGGCGCGTCCTCGGTCCAGAGCATGGAGCGGACGGTAGCGACGGGGTCGGACAGCTCCCGCCTCCACGGACACCCGCGTCGGCACATACTAGTGCCGACACGGGCGAGGGGCCCGGTACCGACTGTTCCGGTACCGGGCCCCTCGTCGGCCCCCTCGCCCGCGGGAGGCGCGGCTAGTCGATCAGGCCATCTGGAATCCGCGACCGGGCCAGTTGCGCGCGGTGGCGTCGGCGACGATCGCGTCGAAGGAGTACCCCAGCGCGGGGAGGAAGAACGGCGACTGCGCCGCGTGGATGCACGAGGGCAGGACGGGGCCGAGGCTGCCGGCGGATCCGGCGGCCGGCGGCATGTGCCCACCGGAGATCAGTCCGACCAGGCGGCCGTCCCGCGTGATGGGCCCGCCGGAGTCGCCGTAACCGGCGCACGCGTGGCTCCAGAACCGGTCACCCTCGCGCTGCCAGGTGATGCCGCAGGTGTGCCCGGTGGACAAGCCGTCCTTGCAGACGACGTCGCCGAACTCGGGCGCGGGCGCGCGGCCCACGACGCCCGCCTGCCGGACGGGGACGGCGACGCCCGGATCCAGTCGGATCACGGAGTAGTCGAGGATCTCGTTCCGGGTGGCGATGGTGCCGATGGCACCGGCTCTCGGATTGTCCCGGAGGTAGACCGGGGCGTTGATCCGGTCACTGCAGTGGGCGGCGGTGAACGCGACCGGCGCTCCCGCGGCGTCGTACCCCGCGGCGGTGATGGTGCATCCGGCCACTCCCCCGACCATGACGGGGGTCGCGCCTCCGACCGGCACGGCGGCCTGGGCGGCTGCGGGCACCATCAGTGTGGCGGCACCGGCCATCACGGCCGTCGCGGCGAGCTTCGCCAGACGGGTGAACCTCATGTACGTGTCCTTCCCATCCCGGGCGGAATGCCCGGGTATACGCCCTCGCAGCGTAGCGGCGATCAGCGACTCGCGCACTACGCCCGGGTTCGGTGAATCCTCACCGCCCCTGTGGCACTCGACCCGTCAGCCCGGATCCGGTCAGCGCCCCTCGACCGTGATGCGGATGGAGGGTCGCTCGTCCGGGTCGCCGCCGATCTGCGCCCAGACGGCGGCCACGACGGGTTCCAGGAACAATTCCCCCACCTGGCCCATGAGTGTGCGCACGACCTGGACCTTGTCCGAGACCCGCGTCGAGGCGTGGCCGCCGCGCCGTAGGCTGTCGACCTCCCTGGTGGTGAGCTCGACGATCGACTCGAGCAGCGGGGCGCCCCGGCCATCGGGTTCGAGGAGCGCCCGGTTGATGTACTTCACCAGCATCGGGTTGCGTTCGAGCATCTCCCGCACCGCGGCGTCGCGGGCCGCCACGACCTCGGCCGCCGATCCGGTGTGCTCGACGGTCGCCAGCGCCGCGACCACCTGCTCCACGACGAGTTCGTCGACGGCGCGCCGCAGGCCCTCCTTGGTCCCGAAGTGGTGCTGGATCAACCCGATCGTGACGCCGACCTCGGCGGCGACCCGCCGCATCGAGACCCGGTCCTCTCCGTGGTCGGAGTACAACTCCAGCGCCGCGTAGCGGATCCGCGCGCGGGCGGTGAGGTCACCGTCGGCGGACCGTGGGGCGCCGTCCACCGTCCCGGGTTCCGTTCCGCTCACTCGCCCCACCTCGTCTCGCCGCGACGCGCGACGCCCGAGGGCACCGCCGGAACGTCGACCATACACATGCATGCCACACTATGCAGCTGTATGGTGGGGTCGTCATGGCCGCCACCGGCCCTCACCTCATCGCTGGAGTCCCCCGTGCTAGAGACCGCCCCGTTCCGTTCCCCGTGGATGACCGACGATCTGGACGCGCTGCGCGCCCACACGCGCGCGTTCCTCGAGAAGGAGACCGCCCCGAACCTCGAGCGCTGGGCCGAACAGGGCGCCGTGGACCGCGAATTCTGGAACAAGGCCGGCGACGCGGGCCTGCTGTGCATCTCGATCCCGGAGGAGTACGGCGGCGGGGGTGGCACGTTCGCCCACGAGGCCGTGATCGCCGAGGAGCAGACCCGAGCCCTCGACGACGGCTGGGGCAATTCGGTGCACAGCACGATCGTGGCGCACTACATCCTCCAGTACGGCACGGAGGAGCAGAAGCAGCGCTGGCTGCCGAAGCTGGCAACCGGTGAAATGGTGGGTGCCATCGCGATGACCGAGCCGGGCGCCGGGTCGGATCTGCAGGCACTACGCACCTCGGCGGTGCGTGACGGTGACGACTTCGTGGTCAACGGCGCCAAGACCTTCATCTCCAACGGCATGCACTGCGACCTGCTCATCATCGTCGCCCGCACGGGCGGCGAGGGCGCGCAGGGCCTGTCCCTGCTGGTCGCGGAGACCACCGACCTGCCCGGCTTCGACCGCGGCCGCAAGCTCGACAAGATCGGCCTGAAGTACCAGGACACGATGGAGCTGTTCTTCGACGACATGCGCGTGCCCGCCGGGAACGCACTGGGTGGCGAGGAGGGCGTGGGCCAGGGGTTCATCCAGCTCATGCAGCAGCTGCCCCAGGAGCGCCTCATCATCGCGGTGACCGCGGTCGCCGCCGCCGAGACCGCCGTGCGGTTGGCGACGGACTACGCCAAGGAGCGCGAGGCGTTCGGCAAGCCCATCCTCAAGTTCCAGAACCTGCGTTTCGAGCTGGCCGAGTGCAAGACCGAGGCGCTCGCCTCGCGCACCCTGCTGGACCACTGCATCGGCCTGCATCTCAAGGGTGAACTGGACCCGTCGACGGCGTCTATGGCCAAGTACTACTGCACCGACAAGCAGTGCGAGATCATCGACCGCTGCCTGCAGGTCTTCGGCGGCTACGGCTTCATGACGGAGTACCCGATCGCCCGCATGTACGCCTCGGCCCGCGTGCAGAAGATCTACGGCGGCACCAACGAGATCATGAAGGAGCTGATCTCGCGGACCCTCTAGGGGGCGGTGCCGTCCCGAGCTCGGCGACGATCGCCCGGACGGCGTCACGGCCCGCCCGGTTGGCCCCCACGGTCGACTGGGACGGGCCGTAGCCGATGAGGAACAACCGCGGTTCGTCGATCGCCCGCCCCTCGGCCACCCGGATGCCGCCCTCCGGGGTACGCAACCCCAGGGGCGCGAGGTGGGCGATCGCGGGCCGGAACCCGGTCGCCCAGAGGATGACGTCCGCGGGTTCGAGTCGCCCGTCGGGCATCCGCACCCCGTCGGGCTCGATGCGGGTGAACATGGGGTGGCGGACCAGGACACCGCGCTCGTCGGCGCGCTCGATCCACGGTGCGCGGTACATACCGGTGACGCGGATGACGCTCTGCGGGGGCAGTCCCTGCGCGGTGCGTTCGGCGACCCGGTCGATCGCGGCGGAGAAGTTCTCCGGCGCCGGGTCCGTCTCCCACTCGATCTCCCGCCTGGTCACCCACAGTGTCCGGGCCACGCGCGAGATCTCCTCGAGCAGCTGCGTGGCGGAGATCCCCGCGCCCACGATCACCACGCGCTGCCCGGCGAACTCCTCGGCGGCGACGTAGTCGTGGACGTGGAGCTGCCGCCCGCGGAACGTCTCCTGGCCGGGGTAGTACGGCCAGAACGGCCGGGTCCAGGTGCCGGTGGCGTTGATGACGTAGCGCGCCGCCCAGCCCTCAGGGCGGGTGTCACCGCCTGGATCGGTGACGACGACGAGGTGGTCGGACCCCGGCCCGTCCAGCCCCGGCGTGGGTCTGCGGACCGAGCGCACGCGGACCGGCCGCCGGACATCGAGTCCGAACCGGTCCTCGTAGTCGGCGAAGTAGGGCGGCAGGACGTCCCGACTCGGGGCGGCACTGTCCACTACGGGGACGGGGTGGCCCGGGAGTTCGAAGATGCCGTTGACCGTGCTCATGGTGAGCGATTCCCACCGGTGTCGCCATGCTCCGCCGGGGGCGTCCTCGGCGTCGAACATGACGAAGGTGTGCTCCCCCGCCTCAGCACGGTCGACCGGCGCGAAGCCCCGCCGCCGGAGGTGGTGGCCGGCCGACAGTCCGGCCTGGCCGGCACCGATCACCACCACGTCGACCCGGCGTGCCGGGAGCTGCTGCGCGGGTGTCACCACACCATGATCGGGTACTCCCACGAACCGGTGACCACCGGCCGGTGTCTGTGAGCGGTATCTGTGGGCGGTGACTACGGGCGTCCACGGTCGGCGACCGCGGATGCGGCGACCGTCTGACCGGGGCGCGGCACGGACGCGAGTGTCATCGCGCCGATCCAGCCGGGGACCCGGGTGGTGACATCACCCGACCCGCTGAGCACCACCGCCGACGTCCGGATCGCGTCCCCCCACGACCGGTCCCCTCTCCAGATCTCCACCATGGTGCGCAGGCTCGACTCGACCGTGGCGTCGATCCCGTGCCCCGGATCCGCATCGCACACGTCGACGTCGTCGCCGTTCACGACGAGCCACCAACGGGCGGTGGCCGCAGGGACGTCCGCCAGGATGAAGAGGAGCACGGTGCGGCCCCGGGGCCAGCGGTCCACCCGGACAGTGCGGCGGATGTCCCAGAAGAGCAGGTGCGGGTCGAGGTCGCGATCGCCGAGTTCACCCACCCAGCGCATCCCCCACGCCCCGAGCGCCTCCACGACCGGGCGCAGTTCCTCACCGCGTTCGGTGAGCCGATAGCTGCTGCGACCGGCGCACTCGTCTCGGCGGACCACACCCGCGTGTTCGAGCGTCTGCAGCCGCTTGGACAGCAGCGCCGGCGACATCCTGGGATTCCCGCGGCGCAGCTCGTTGAAGTGGGTGCTGCCCGACAGCAGCTCGCGGACGACGAGCAGGGTCCACCGCTCGTCCAGCAGCTCCATCGCCTTGGCGACGGGGCAGAACTGTCCGTATCCGGTCATGACGACTCCTCGGCGTCCCACTCTAGACCCCCGATCGCGCCGGATACCGGTACAGATCGTGAACCGTGCCCGCTTCAGATCCGGGACTGGAGCCCACCGCCACCGCGGCGCAGGATCGAACTGTCCCACTCCCGCACATCCATCCGGAGGCTTCCCATGACACCCACGACCGTGCCCGCCACCGCCGACTCCCGACTCAAGGCCATGCACCGGCAGATGTGGGCGTCGGGTGACTACACCCGGGTCGCCGACGTCGTGATCCCGACCCTGGGTCGGCACCTGGTGGAGGCCTCAGGCATCGGCCCTGGCGACCGGGTGATCGACATCGGCGCAGGAGCCGGCAACGCCTCTCTCCCGGCCGCCCGTGCCGGCGCGGTGGTCGTCGCCACCGATCTCACCCCGGAGCTGCTGGACTCCGGGCGGGCCCGGGCGGAGGCAGAGGGTCTCGACCTCACCTGGCAGGTCGCCGACGCCGAGGCGCTCCCGTTCGGTGACGGGGAGTTCGACGTCGCCATCTCCACCGTCGGCGTCATGTTCGCACCCCACCATCAGATCGCCGCCGACGAGTTGCTGCGGGTGGTCCGGCCCGGCGGCCGCATAGCCATGGCGAACTGGACTCCGGCGGGCTTCATCGGTCGGATGTTCGCCATGATGAAGCCCTACGCGCCCCCGCCCCCGCCCGGCGCACAGCCCCCGCCTCTGTGGGGCGATGCCGACCACGTCGCCGGACTGTTCGGGGAACGGGTCCGCGACGTCTCCGCGGCCACGGTCCCGCTGGCCGTCGACTGCTTCGACAGCGGAGAGGACTTCCGGGACTTCTTCAAGGCCCACTACGGCCCGACGATCGCGATCTACAGGGCGATCGCCGACGACCCCGACGCGGTCGCGGCCCTGGACTCGGCGCTGGCCGGACTCGGCCGGTCCCAGGACACCGGGGACGGCCGGATGGACTGGGAGTACCTGCTCTGGACGGGGACGCGACTCTGATCCGCCCCCGGGGCGGTCGCCGTCAGGACCCGTCGGGCAGCGAGGTGAAGTCCGGCTTCCGCCCCTGGGCGAACGCGGCCAGAGCCTCCGAGTTGGCCGGCCCGCCCATGAGCTCGGCGAAGGCCCGGTTCTCCCGCTCGCGGGCCTGCGCTATCTGACGCGCCAGGGGCTCGGTCATCGTCTGCTTGACCGCCCGCAGACTCGAGATCGGGAGCCGCGCCAACCGTGCCGCGTGGTCGCCCGCCACCTGCTGCAGGTCGGCGGGAGCGCACAGCCGCCAGACGAGGCCCATCTCGTGGGCCTCGCGGGCGGTGATCCACTCCGAGGACAGCAGGGCCCACGCTGCGTTCTGCCGACCCACGAGCCTGGGCAGCAGGTAACTGGAGGCCGCCTCGGGCGCCACACCCAGGCTGGTGAACGGGCACTTGAGGCGGGCGTCGTCGGCCATGAACACCAGGTCCGCGAACCCGATGATCGTCATACCGATCCCCAGCCCGAGACCGTTGATCGCGAGGACCAGGGGTTTGTCGAACCCCGCGAGCGCGTCCACGAGACCCAGGAACCCGTGTTCACCGGGGACGAAGTCGGGGTTGGTGATCCGCTCGCCCATCTCCAGCAGATCGGTGCCGGCGCTGAACGCCCGCCCCTCGCCGGTGAGCAGCACCACCGCGACCGTCGGGTCGGCCGCGGCGTCGTGCAGTGCCTCGGTGACCGCGTCGTACAGCGCCTCGTTGAAGGCGTTGAGGGCATCGGGGCGTGCCAGCGTCAGGGTCCGGACACGGTCGGCGTCGGCGACGGACAGTCCCGGAGTCTTCTGGGCTCCCGCCACGATCAGCTCTGCTCCAGGTAGACGGACTTGAGTTCGGTGTACTGGGCCAGCCCCTCGGGACCGAACTCACGGCCCACCCCGGAGGCCTTGAAGCCGCCGAACGGCGCGGCGAAATCCATCGTGTAGGTGTTCACTCCATAGGTGCCGGTCCGGACCCGCCGTGCCACGCCCAGTCCCGCCTCACGGTCGGCCGTCCACACGGTGCCCGCCAGTCCGTACTCGGAGTCGTTGGCGATGCGCACCGCATCGTCGACGCCGTCGTAGGCGATCACGGAGATGACGGGTCCGAAGATCTCCTCCTGCGCGATGCGCATCGAATTGTCCACCCCGGCGAAAACGGTGGGCCGCACATACCAGCCCGTGTCCAGCCCGTCGGGGCGGTCGGATCCCCCGGCCAGCAACGTCGCACCCTCCTGCTGCCCGATCTCGATGTAGGAGTTCACCCGCTCCTGCTGGCGGCGGGCGACCATCGGCCCGATCTCCGTGGCCGGGTCGAGCGGGTCCCCCACCACCATGGATCCGATGCCGTCGGCCAATGCCTGTGCGACCTCGTCGTGGCGGCCACGGCTGACCAGGACGCGGGTCTGTGCGACACATGCCTGGCCGGAGTTCATCACGCCCACGAACTTCAGTCCCTCGACCACGGTCGTGAGGTCCGCGTCGTCGAGCACGATGGCCGCGGACTTGCCGCCGAGCTCCAGGGAGCAGCGCTTGAGCTGCTCGCCGCAGATCGCGCCGATCTTCCGTCCCGCCGCGGTCGATCCGGTGAACGCCACCTTGTCGATCGCGGGGTGGCGCACCAGGTGCTCCCCCACCTCGCGGCCGCCGGCGACGATGCTGACGACGCCCTCGGGCACGCCCGCCTCGATGAGCAGTTCGCCCAGCAGGTAGGTGTCCAGCGGCGTCTCCGGCGCGGGCTTGATCACGATCGTGCACCCCGTCAGCAGCGCGGGGATCAGCTTGGACAGCACCGTGAACTGCGGGACGTTCCACGGCGGGATCGCCGCGACGACGCCGACGGGCTCATGGCGTACGAGCACGTCCCCGCCGAGGACGCCGGGTCGGGTCTCCTCCCACGGGAACTCTCGCGCGATGGTGAGGAAGGCCTCGATCTGCATCCACGGCGCGGGCGCCTGCGCGAGCTTGCTGAACGAGATCGGAGAACCCATCTCCGTGGAGATGATCGTCGCCATGTCGTCGAGCCGCGCCGCGTACAGCGCGGACAGCCGGGCGACGACGTCGATCCGCTCGTCAGGGCTCATGCGGGGCCACGGCCCGTGGTCGAAGGCCTCGCGCGCGGCGGCCACCGCCGCGTCCATGTCCGCCACCGAGCCCTCGGGAACCCGGGCGACGACCTCCTCGGTGTGCGGGCTGATCACCTCGATAACGTCATCGGTGGCGGGCGAACGCCACTGGGTACCGATCAGCAGGGCGTCGCGGTCGAGAGAGGTGGTCATGGGGCGATCTCCTCGGGAGATGGTGGACGAAGGCGCGCGGACGGCTGCCTAGACAGTTGTCCACTCTAGGTCGCCCCACGTCTCCCCACCCGGAAAACGCCGTAACCGAGACGACGGGACGCGGACTCCGGACCCGCTCGAGGGTGTCGAATCGCAGCCCGGGGCGGACCCGTGGACACACTCCACCCCGAAATGACCTCAGGCCCGGCTCCCCTGAGGGGAACCGGGCCTGGTGCGTGGTAGCGGGGACAGGATTTGAACCTGCGACCTCTGGGTTATGAGCCCAGCGAGCTACCGAGCTGCTCCACCCCGCGTCGTTTGCGTCTATGACACTACGTGCCACTCGCCGGGCAATGCAAATCGGCGGACGCGAAACGACCGGAAGATGGCCTAACTCACACCCCTGGCCACATCGTCGCAGGTCACATCAATTTCCCAGCCCTTGATAGGCGTCGACGGCGTTCTGCAGGTCCTCTAGAGCCCGACCCAGATCCGAGAGGTCTCCCCCACTCTGGGCGGAGCGGACCGCGTTCAGGGCCGAGTTGAGTTCGCGCACGGCGGCCGCCCGCTCGGAGTCGCCGGCGCCTCCACCGGTGGCCGGCGCCGACGGCCGCGCCGCGGTGCCCTGCGCGGGCCGGGAGGTGCTCTCCTCGGCCTCCGCCTCGGCCTCCCCGCTCTCGTCGATTCGCACCACGTCCGGGTCCGCCTCGATACCCACCTGCCGCAACGCCTCGTACAGCGTGGGCGCGTAGCCCACGGCACGGTCGTACGAGACCATCACACGCAGCAACCTCGGAAACGCCGAGTCCTGGTCCTTGCGCTGCGTGTAGATCGGCTCGACGTAGAGGACGGAGTCGTCCGCCAACGGCAGCGCCAGAAGGTTGCCTTCGGTGATCTCGGCGGTCTCGCCCCACAGGCGCCGGTCCTCGGCGATCGCCGGGGAGGCGATCATGATGTCCTGAGCCTGGTTGGGGCCCTGGGAGAGCGGCTCGGTGGGCCGCTGGACACGCACCGTGATCTGCCCGTAGGTCTCGGGGTCCGAGCTGGCCGTCATGTGTGCGGCCAGGAACTCGCGCTCATAGCCGCGGAAGGCCGAGATGAGCTGGAACGACGGCTTGTCGGCATCCGGGTTCGTCGGGTCGGAGGCCACCACGTAGTACGGCGGCTGGGCCGGCCCGTCACGGTCGACGGTCTGGGCACCCGCAGGGCCCCCGGCCGGCCCGCCCGCGGGACCGCCGACGGGCGGGGTCTGCGGGTTCTGGATCGACGAGGTCACCGTGGGATCGGACGGCACCGACCAGAACGCGTCATTGGTGAAGAACTGACCCGGGTCGTCGACCTGGTATTTCGCCAACAGCTCGCGCTGCACCTTGAACAGGTCCTCCGGGTAGCGCAGGTGCTCCTCCAGCTCCTCGGAGATCGCGTCGCGGGGCTGCACGATGCCCGGCAGCGCCTTCATCCACGTCTGCAGCACCGGGTCCGACTCGTCGAACGCGTACAGGTCCACGGTGCCGTCGTACGCGTCGACGGTCGCCTTGACCGAGTTCCGGATATACGAGACCTCCTCGTCCGGCAGGACCCGCCCGCTCGCGTCGTTGAGCGAGTCCGAGGTCATGGCCTCCAGCGAGCTGAGCTCCGCGTACGGGTAGGTCTTGAGCGTCGTGTACCCGTCGACGATCCACTTGATACGGCCGTCGATCACCGCCGGGTACGTGTTGGTGTCCGTGGTCAGCCACGGAGCCACCTTCTGCACGCGGTCCCGCGGATCGCGATCGTAGACGATCTTGGAGTCGTCGCCGATGATGCTGGACAGCAGGATGTTGCGCTCGGCGAACTTGAGCGCGTACGCGACCCGGTTGACCCAACCACCGACCGGCACGCCGCCCTCGCCCGTGTAGGTGTACTGCTCGGTGTCGGTGTCGTATTCGCGGGGGCCGTCGCCGTTGTCCCCCACGATCGCGTAATCGGGGTCCGACTGGGCGATGAGCGGACCGAAGTAGGTCCGCGGCTGGGTCACCGGGATCATCATCTCCTGACCGCTGGAGATGGCCTCCAGGTCCGAGACCTGGAAGTTGGGCAGCCCGCCGCGGTCCGAGCCCGCGTCGTCGGCGATCTCGTTGACCCGGTTGGCCGGTGCCGCGACGAACCCGTTGCCGTGTGTGTACACCGTGTGCCGGTTGATCCAGTCCCGCTGGTTGGCCTGGAGGGACTCGGGGTTGAGTTCACGAGCGGCCACGAGGAAGTCCCGCATCTCGCCGTCGATCGTGTACCGGTCGATCCCCAGCGTCTCGGGGAAACCGTAGAAGTTGCGCAGCTGGTGCAGCTGGGTGAACGTCGGCGCCAGGACGTTCGGGTCGAGCACGCGGACGTTGGACAGTGTCGTCAGGTCCGTGGCCGCCTCCCGGGGGTTCGGATCAACGGCCCCCCAGTTGTCGATGTAGGTGACCCGCTCCTCGCCGATGTCGTACGCGGCGCGGGTCGCCGCGATGTTGCGGGCGATGTACTCCCGTTCCTTCTCGGCACGGTTGGGCTTCACCGAGAACTGTTCGACGGCCAGCGGCCACGCCGACCCCACCACGAGCGCCGAGAAGAGCAGCAGGACGGTCGCCAGTGCCGGGATCCGCAGGTCCCGGATGACGATCGCGGAGAAGAACGCGACAGCGCACACCAGCGCCACCGCGAACATGAAGATCTTGGCCGGCATCAGGGCGTTGACGTCGGTGTAGCTGGCGCCCGTGAACGTGCTGTTCTCGCTGAACAGCAGCTCGTAGCGGTCGAGCCAGTAGGCCGCCGCCTTGGCCAGCACGAACAACCCGGCCAGGGACACCAGCTGGATCCGCGCGGCGCGGGTGAGCGCGCCCTCGCGCGCGCCGGGTCGCAGCCCACCGAAGAGGTAGTGGGTGAACAGGTTCGCCAGGAAGGCCAGGACGACGGCCACCATCAGCCAGGTGACTAGCGCGCGCCACATCGGGAGCTCGAAGGCGTAGAACGAGATGTCGAGGCCGAACTGGGGATCGGTCTCACCGAACGGCGTCGAGTTGAAGAACGCCAGCACCGTCTGCCACCCGGTCTGGGCGATCGACCCGGCCAGGATGGCCAGGACCACCGGGATCCAGATGACGGTCTTGCCGGGCGAGTCCCCCATGGCCGCCCGATAGCGGGACAGTGCGTCCGGCACCCCCGGCTGCGCAAGGAACACCGGGCGGTACCGGAAGGCCAGCAGGATGCCGACGCCCACCGCGAGGCCGACCAGCAGCGCCACCACCACGAACAGACCGAGCCGCGTCAGCAGCTCGGTCCGGAACACGCTGGTGGCGTCGACACTGCCGAACCACAGCCAGTCCGTGTAGGCGGTGTTCAGCCTGGGAAGGACCTGGATGAGGAGGATGAGGACGACGACGGCGACTGCGACGGCGCGACCGCGACGGGAGATCGCGATCGGCCGACCGGGGGAATTGCCGGGTGGGCGGACGGACACCTGGAATGCTCCTGCACTGCTGGGGCGGACATGCTCGTGGGTCCCACCTTACGGAAAACCCGCGCCTCAGCCGCAGGTCGGTGGCTGCCCCCCGGAAGCGGCCGTCTCCAGCGCCTCCAGTGCGCCCCCCAACGTCTCCACCTCGATCAGCCGGATGCCCTCCGGCGGGCTCTGCACAGCCTCCGCACAGTTGGCGGACGGGACCAGGAACTCGCTCACCCCGGCCTCGTGAGCCGCTCGGATCTTGTGCCGGATCCCGCCGATCGGCCCCACCGTGCCGTCGGGCCGGATCGTGCCGGACCCCGCGATCCGCGACCCCCCGGTGGCCTCACCGGGCGACAGCTTGTCGACGATCGCGATGGCCAGCACCAGGCCGGCCGACGGACCGCCGACCGCCGGGTCCACCGTGATGTCGACGTCGGTACCGTCCGCCGGCGTGTCTCCGACCAGGATGCCCAGTCGGCCCTGCTCGGGATCGCCGTCCGGTCCCGCGGACCGCAGCGTCGCCGTCGTCGTCCCCTCACGCCCGTCACGGGTGTACCCGATGCGGACCTCGTCGCCCGCGCGGCGCGCGCCGACCCGCTCCACGACGGACGTCGCGTCGTCGACGGGCTCCCCGTCGACGGAGGTCAACACGTCACCGGGCCGCAACCGTCCGTCGGCGGCCCCGTCCGGCTCCACCCCCTCGACGCGAGGTTGCATGGGGATCCCGAGGAAGCGGTACGCGGCAGCCTCGGCGGAGTTCTCCGAGCCGACCATCTCGGCGGCGTTGGACTCGCGCACCTCGTCCCGTGACCGGTCCGGCGGGAACACCTGGTCCCGCGGTACCACCACCTGCGCCGGATCAACCCAGAACCGCATCGCGTCGAGCAGGGTCAGTCGGTCACGCACCGCGACCGTCGTCATGAACAGGGATCCGACGGTGTCGTCCGCCTCACGGCCCACCACGTCGACCACGGGGACCCGTTCCGTGTCACCGTCCTCCGTCTCCACTTCAGCCGTCCCGAACGTGTCGTAGGTGGGGCCCGGCCCCATCGACACCAGGGGGACGGTGGCCGACGTCGCCAGGACGAGCAGCAGCACCGCCGGGACCAGCGCGGCGAGAACGGTGAACAGGCGACGACTCACGGGGGCAAGGGTAGACCGCACCGGCCGCCGGCCGCGTCGCGGCCGGACCCCGCACCCCTGCACGCTGTACCGTTGTGGCATGAACCAGCCCTTCGGTTTCTCCGCTTCCGACGACGACGGGCGCGACGACGACCGCGACCGCGGCCAGGGCGGTCCCGGCGGTCCCGGCGGCTTCGATCCCTCGCAGTTCGGCAACTTCGGCCAGATGCTCTCCCAGTTCGGGCAGATGCTCGGCTCCATGGGTTCGGCCATGTCCGGGCCCGGTAGTTCGGGCCCCGTGAACTACCAACTGGCGCGGACGGTCGCCCTCCAGTCGCTCGGCCGCACGCCCGTGATCACCGACTCCTCGCGCACCGCCGCGCAGGAATCGGTCCGACTGGCCGAGCTGTGGCTCGACGAGACCACCCTGTTCCCCTCCGGAGTGCACCGCACCGAGGTGTGGACGCCGCAACAATGGGTCGAGCACTCCCTGCCCACCTGGGAGAAGATCTGCACCCCCGTCGCCGAGCAGATGAACTCGGCCACGAAGGGCGCCATGCCCGAGGAGGCCCGTCAGCTCGCCGGCCCGCTGCTCGGCATGCTCGACCAGATGGGCGGCATGGGCTTCGGCATGCAGCTCGGACAGGGACTCGGCAAGCTCGCGCCGGCGGTCCTGTTCTCCTCCGAGGTCGGGATCCCGTTCGGCGACGACGGGGTGGCAGCACTCAGCCCGGCCGCGATCGACGCGTTCGCCGACGAGTTGGAACTGCCCCGCCAGGAGGTCGTCGTCTTCCTTGCCGCTCGCGAGGCCGCGCACCTGCGACTGTTCTCCGGCGCGCCCTGGCTGCGCGCCCGGTTCCTGGCCACCGTCGAGGAGTACGCGCGGGGCATCCGCGTGGACACATCCGGGCTCGACGACCTCGCCTCCGGCCTGGACCCGTCGATCCTGCAGGACCCGGCCAAGCTCCAGGAGTTGCTCTCCGGCGGTGCCGGGGCCATCGGTCCCAAGGTGACCAACGTCAACGAGGCCGCCCTCGGCCGACTCGAGACGCTGCTGGCGCTGGTCGAGGGCTGGGTCGACGCCGTCGTCGCCGCCGCGGTCGCCGACCGGCTGCCCAGCGCCGACAAGCTGCGGGAGATGTGGCTGCGGCGCCGGGCGACCGGTGGCGCCGCCGAGCAGGCCTTCGCCTCCCTCGTGGGGCTCGAACTGCGTCCGCGGAAGGCACGCGAGGCCTCCGAACTGTGGCGCCGGGTCGGCGAGGCCGTGGGCACCGAACGCCGCGACGGCCTGTGGAGCCACCCCGACCTGCTGCCGGTCGGCGAGGACCTCGAGAACCCCGCCGCCGTCATCGACCGTCTCCTCGACGAGACGACCGGGGACTCCAGTGGCGTCGACGAGATCGAGCGGTTCCTCCGCGAGTCCGGCGGTGGGACCGACGGTTCCGGCCCCGAGGGGCCGGGCGACCGGGCCTGATCGGCGGACCCGGTGACGGGCGGGCCCGCCTAGATCGGGCCGGACTCGTCGTCGTCGTCGCCCTCGACGAGGTCACCCACGCCCTCGTCGCCACCGGTCGGCCCTCCCCCGTCGTCGGCGACGTCCGGTCCGGACCCGCCACGGAGGACCCGCGAATACGCTTCCAGGTATCCCATCGCCCGCTCGGTGCGCGGATACCGACGGACGACCTCCCAGAACCCGGGCGGATGCCCGCCGGGGACGATGAGGTGGACCAGCTCGTGCACCACGACGTAGTCGAGCACATAGGCCGGCACGTCCCGCAGGGTCTCGCTGATCCGGATCTCCCCGGAGTCCGGAGAACAGGACGCCCAGCGGGTGGTCATCGGCGGTACCCACCGCACCGACGCCGGCCGCGCGCGGCCCTCCAGCCACCTCGCCGACAGGTCCGTGGCACGCCGCATCAGGTCCCCGTCGGAGGCCCTGGGGCCTCTGCGGCGGCCGGTCCGTGCCAACCGGGCGAGCATGTCGGTGATCAACCGCCGCTCCTCGGCCCGGCGAAGCCCCGCCGGCATGAGCACCACGACGGTCTCGCCCTCCACCCGCGCTGACACCGTCCTCTTCCGACGCGCGGAGCGGCGGATCTCGATCCTCGGGTCATCAGGGTCGGTGGGCAGCGCCGACACCGCACCCGGACCCGCCGACGTCGGGCCGGGGGTCCTGTCGGCGGAGCGCGGGGCGGGTGACACGCGGACAACGGTAGACCACCACGACCCCAGGGGTTTTCCACAGGCATCCCGGGCACGGGCGCCTGTGGATAACCGCGACCGCGTGGGGGCCGGACACGACCGGCGCGTGCCACGATGTGCCCCGTGACCACCGTGACCGCTCCCGCTGACGATCCGGCTCGCGCCGCGGCCGGTACCGGAACAGCTGCGCCCGTCTCCCGTCGCGCCGTCTCCCGCGACAGCGACCCCCGAGACACCGCCTCCCCCGTTGTCGCCGCACCGGCCGAGGCGACGTCGGTCGGTGCGGCGTCGGCCGAGGCGACGTCGGCCCGGGTCCGGGCCACGCTGCGTCCCGGGACCGTCGTGGTCGCCCGGGACCGCCACTGCGTGCAGGTGGGTCTGGCACCGGACCGTGCGGTGGTGGTCGACGCCCCCGCCACCGTCGGCGCCCGTCGCCTCGCGGCACTGCTCGCCGGCCTCGAGGGCGGTGCCCACCTCGACGAGGTGGCCACTCGCGTAGGGATCGGCACGTCCGGGCTGGCCGCCGTCGCCCGGATCCTCGTCAATCTGGCCGACCTCGGTCACCTGCGACTCGACCCCCCGGGCGCGGGTCGCAACGCGGGCCCGGGCACGGCGGCGGAGGACCCCCTGCTGCGCCTCGCACCGGTGCGACGGGTGCACCTCCTGGGTGTCGGCCAGATATCGGAGGTGCTCCGGGGCCCTCTGGCGGTCAACGGCTGTCGGGTGACGACCGGCCCCAGCCCGGGGCTGACCCTGGATGCCGACAAACCGCCCTGGTACCGGCGCGGCATGGTTCCTGACCTGGTCATCCTCACCGGGACGGTCTCGGTCGACCCTGTGGTCACCTCCGCTCTCACCCGATCCGGTCAGGCGCACATGCACGTGTACAGCCGCGACGGCCGGGTGGTGGTCGGCCCGACCGTGGTGCCGGGGGCCAGCCCGTGCCTGCGCTGCACCGACCTGTACCGCGCCCGACGGGACCCGAGGTGGCCGTTCGTCGCGGCCCAGCTCATCGGGCACAGCCCCGAGGCCGCGGTGCCCGCCCTCACCGCCGCTGCCGCGCTCGTGCTGGCGGAGGTCGCCGCCACCCGGGACCCCTGGGCCGAGCTCCAGACCGTCGGCGCCACCGTGGAGATCAACCCGGCCGAGGGCCTCTGGCGCCGGCTCGAGTGGCAGGCCGACGAGGGCTGCGACTGTGGCGCCGCGCCGCATGCCCGTCCTCTGTCATGATTGGAGGCGTGTCCGACCTACCCCGTACCTCGTCCCGCCGCGCCGCGCGCCTCGCGGGACTCCCACTGGGCATCGCCGGTCGCGCCGCCGGGTCGCTCGGTCGTCGCGCTCTGGGGCGGGGGGACGGGGACCTGAGCGAAGAGCTGGCCGATCAGGCCGCCGAGCAGGTCTTCGCCGTCCTCGGCGAACTCAAGGGCGGCGCCATGAAGGTGGGTCAGGCCCTCAGCGTGTTCGAGGCCGGGATGCCCGACAAGTACGCCGAGCCGTTCCGCGAGGCCCTGACCAAACTCCAGGCCGAGGCACCGCCCCTGCCCGCCGCCGAGGTGGAGAAGGTCCTCGACACCCAGCTCGGTCTGCGCTGGCGGGAACGGTTCGCCGAATTCGACGGCCAGGCCACCGCCGCCGCCTCCATCGGCCAGGTCCACCGCGCGACCTGGTCCGACGGTCGCGAGGTCGCGGTCAAGATCCAGTACCCCGGTGCCGACGAGGCCCTCCGCTCGGACCTGCGCCAGCTGCGGCGACTGGCTCCCCTGCTGCGCCCGCTGAACCCGGGCACGGACATCAAGGGGATCATCGACGAGCTGTACGACAGCACGGTGAGCGAACTCGACTACCGCACGGAGGCCGACACCCAGCGGGTGTTCGCCGCCGCATACCGCGACGACCGCCTGTTCCGGGTGCCCTCCGTCCTCGCCTCATCGCCGAAGGTCCTGGTCACCGAATGGGCAGACGGGCGGGCCCTCAGCCGGATCTCCCGGGACGGCACCACCGAGGAGCGCAACCGGGCCGGTGAGCTCCTCACCGAGTTCCAGTTCAGCTCCCCCGTCCGCGCCCGACTGATGCACGGCGACCCCCATCCCGGGAATTTCCTGCTGGCCGACGACGGCCGCCTGGTGATTCTGGACTTCGGGGCGTCGATCCCCCTGCCCGAGGGTGTGCCCGAGGTGCTGAGTTCGATGATGCGGCTCGCACTGGCGGACGAGCCGGAGAAGCTCGTCGAACTGATGACCGCTGCCGGTTACGTCGGCCGGAACGGCCTCGACCCCGCCGACGCGATGGCGTTCCTCAACCCGTTCATCGAGCCGATGCGTGAGCCCGTCTTCCACTTCAGCCGCGCGTGGATGCAGCGCATCATGTCCGTCTACGGCGACGTGTCGGGGCGGGAGTTCCGCACCTCCCGCTCGTTCACCCTGCCCCGCGAGTACGTCCTGATCCACCGGGTGCTGTCGGCTTCTGTGGGCATGCTCTGCCAGCTCGAGGCATCCGCCCCATATCGCGATATCGTTCAGCGCTGGATGCCGGAGATCTTCGCCGACGAGGACTGATCCGGCCCGGGTGGCCGACCCCCCTACCGAGCGGAGCGGGGTCAGGTGGCGCGGATCAACTTCAGCACGTCGTCACCGTACTCACTCAGCTTGTGCGCCCCGATCCCGCCGATCCGGCCCAGTGCCCGGGTGTCGGTGGGCCGCTCGCGCGCGATCTGGGCGAGCGTGTCATTGGTGAACACCGTGTAGGCGGGCTTACCGATCCGCTCCGAGGTCTCCTTGCGCCAGTCGCGCAGTCGCTCGAACAACCCGGTATCGACCTCCACGGAGCATTCCGGGCACAGGCCCAGAGCACGGTGCATGGGTCCGGTCAGTTTCTCCCCGCACCCGCGGCACCGTCCCTTGTCCGAGGTGTCGCCGGACCCCCGGGGTCCGACGGGGGTCTGCGCCGGACGGACGGGGTCGAGGAAGCGGCTGGGCCGACGGGTGGCCCGTCCCCCGGCGCGGCGACTTCGACTCCAGGACACCGTCAGGTGCTCGCGGGCACGGGTGACGCCGACGTACAGGAGGCGCCGTTCCTCCTCGATGGCGTCCGGCCCCGCGTTGATCGCATGGCTGATCGGCAGACTCCCCTCGTGCACACCGATGAGGAACACGGCGTCCCACTCCAGCCCCTTGGCGGCGTGGAACGACGCCAGTGTCACCCCCCGCTCGTCCGGGGCGTGGCGCGCCGCCGCCCGCTCACGAAGTCCCGCGACCACCGGGAGCAACCCCTCGCGGGCCTCGACGGTGGCGATCTCCTCCGCGAGACCCACCAGCGAGTTCAGTGAGTTCCAGGTCTCCCGGGCCTGTGCACCGGACGGCTCGGCGGCCGTGAGGCCCAGGGGCTCCAGGGCCTGCCTGATGACGGCGACGATCTCCGTGGGGTCGGTCAGCTGCGCGTACGCCTGCGACCGGGCCTCGTCCGAGCCGTCGATCAGTCGGTCGATCGCCGACATCGCCCGGCGCACGACCGGCCGCTCGAAGAAGCCCTCGCCACCCTTGAGCCGGTATCCGATCCCCGCTTCGTCCAGGGCCGCCTCGACCCGCTCGGACTGGGCGTTGATGCGGTACAGCACCGCGATCTCCGCGGGGTCCATCCCCCCGTGGACGAGATCGGCGACAGCTCCCGCCACCGCCTCGGCCTCGGCGTCCTCGTCGGGATACTCGGCGAGAACCGGATCCGGACCCGGCGGCCGCATGCCGCGCAGGGTCAGCCCGGCGCTGCGGAAGCGTCCACTACCGGCCCCGATCACCGCGTTGGCCAGGTCCACGACCTGTGGGGTCGAGCGGTAGTCGGACTCCAGGCGTACGACGGCCGCCCCCGGGTAGCGGTCGGCGAAACCGAGCAGGAAATCCGGTTCGGCACCGGCGAACGAGTAGATGGTCTGGTTGACGTCACCGACCACCGTGAGGTCGTCCCGGTTGCCCAGCCACGCGGTGAGCAACCGTTGCTGGGCCGGGGTGACGTCCTGGAACTCGTCGACGACGAAGCAGCGATACCGATCCCGGAACTCCTCCGCGATCGCGGGAACGTCCTCCACGAGCTCGGCCATGTGGCTCAGGAGGTCGTCGAAGTCGAGCATCCGGACCGGTCCGGACACCTTGAGGTCCTCGTACGCGCGGAACGCGCGCGCGACCTCGGGGGCCGGGACCGGCAGATCGCGGCCCAGCGCGACCGCCTGCTCCGCATAGGTGTCCGGGGTGAGCAGGCTGGACTTGGCCCAGCCGATCTCGGTCAGGACGTCGCGGATGGTCTCGGTGGCGGGGTCCAGACCGGCCCGTCGCACGGCCTGGGCGACCGCGCGGAACTGCCCATCCAGGAGTTGCCAGGGCTCCTCCCCGTACACCCGGGGCCAGAAGTACGACAGGTTGCGAAGGGCGGCCGAGTGGAATGTCCGCGCCTGGACGGGTCCGGTCCCGGCGTCCGCGACTCCCAACCCCGCCAACCGCATCCGCAGCTCCCCGGCGGCGCGGGCGGTGAACGTCACCGCCAGCACCTGGTCGCCGCGGACGTGCCCGGTGGTCACCAGGTGGGCGATCCGACGGGTGATCGTGCGGGTCTTCCCCGTCCCGGCGCCGGCGAGGATGCAGACGGGTCCACGTGGTGCCAGCACGGCGTGCCGCTGCTGCGGGTCGAGGCCCTCCAGCGCGGACGTCGCACCGCCTCCCCGTCCGACAGCCCGACCGGAACCCGGGCCCGATGTCGCGCCTGTTGTCGGGCCTGTTGTCGGGCCTGTTGTCGGGCCTGACCCCGCGCCGCGCCGCATGTCACTCACGCCCCCATCGTGGCATCCGGCTCCGACATCGCGCCGGAGGCCTCCCCCCCGGGATGATTCCCACGGTCGCGCGCGTTACACCCCGTCATGAGCGATGAGACGACGAACGACGATGCCGGCGCCCTGACCCTGTACACCACCACGTGGTGTCCCTTCTGCACGCGGCTCAAGAAGCTGCTCGACGAGAAGGAGATCGACTACACCGAGATCGATGTGGAGGCCGATGCCGAGGCCGCTGCCTTCGTCGAGAGCGTGAACGGCGGCAACCGGGTCGTCCCGACGGCGCTGTACTCCGACGGGACCACCGCCACCAATCCCCCGGCGTCGCAGGTGCGCGCCAAGCTGGCGGAGCTCGCCGGGGCCTGACACGCGGACCGTCCCGCCCACCCGGGCCCGACGGCGACGCCGGAGACCCTGGTCTCAGGCGTCGCCGTCCCCGTCGACGGCCGCGACCCAGGAGCGCAGCATCACGTGCGCGATGGAGACCGCCGGCGCCACCATGAGGTCGCCACGGCCGGCCAGCGCGTCACGCACCCGGTCGACGTCGAACCAGGCGGCCTCGCTGATCTCCTCGTCCTCGAGCACGATGGGCGCATCCGGGTCCGCGATGGCGTGGAAGCCGACCATGAGGGACCGGGGGAACGGCCAGGGCTGACTGCCCAGGTAGCGCACGCGGTCGACGACCACGCCCACCTCCTCGGCGACTTCGCGGCGGACGCAGCCCTCGAGGGATTCGCCCGCCTCCACGAACCCGGCGACGTGTGAGTACATGCCCGCGGGCCATATCGGCTGGCGGGCCAGCAGGACGCGGCGCCCCCCGTCATGGACCAGGCAGATCACGGCCGGGTCGGTGCGTGGGTACTCGAGGCCGCCGTGGAACGGGTCCTCGATCGCCCATCCCGCGTCCACCCTGCGCGGGTGGTGGGTGCGGTCGCGCCCACGCACGTTGTCGCGATGCCATCCGAGCAGGGCCATGGCCTGGGCGGCCAGAGACCCGTCACCCTCGACCAGGTCCGCCCCGCAGGATCGGAGCGAGGTCACCGCGGGGTCGGCGGGGAGCTCCTCGACCGGGACCGCCCAGATGTGCCGCGCGTCCTCGGTCCGCCCGAGGAACACGGCCTCCTCGGGGAGCGCGTCGGCGAGATCTACGGCCGGCTCCAGGCGGATCCGCTGCCGGTCACCGGGTGCCGGCTCGACGGCGAACCTGTTGCGTCGGTCCACCTTCATGACGCGGGCCGTCGCCCATCCCCTGGTCAGTTCGTCGGTGTCCTGCCGTAGGGGCGCAGCCCTGTCGGGTGCCGCCACCGCGAGCACCGGGTCGGAGTCGAGGGTGAAGTCCAGCGGCATCGTGTGGGGTCCTTTTCGCGGGGGCGTGACGGGCGCCACCGAGCGTAGCCCGGTCCCCTCGGCATCCTCGCGCTGCCCGTGCCTCAGCCGGAGACCATCCGGATGTAGAGCAACCGGTCGCCGCTCTCGAGTGCGTCCGCCTCGGACTCGTTGACCTTGATGAGCTGCCCCTTGCGCACCACACCGAGCACGAGTTCGGCGAGGTGTCGGGGCGAGCCGCCCACCTCGGACTCCTCGACCCGCCGTTCCGCGATGGAGAAGCCCTCGTCGGGGGTCAGCAGGTCCTCCATCATCCCCACGACGGTCGGGGTGATGGTGGCCAGGCCGAGGAGCCGTCCCGTGGTCTCGGCGGAGACGACCACGGAGTCCGCGCCGGACTGCTTGAGCAGGTGTTTGTTGTCGCTCTCGCGGACCGTCGCGACGATCTTGGCGTTGGGCGCGAGTTCCCGCGCGGTGAGGGTGACCAGCACGGCCGTGTCGTCCGAGTTGGTGGCGACCACGACCGCGGAGGCCCGCGTGAGTCCCGCCAGTTTGAGTACATCGGATCGGGTGGCCGAGCCGTGGACGGTGACCAGTCCGTGGGCGGCCGCGGCCTTGAGCGCCTGGGGGTCGGTGTCGACGACGACGATGTCGTCCGGGGCTGTGTCGTCGGCGAGCATCGCCGCGATGGCGGACCTGCCCTTGGTGCCGTACCCGACGACGACGGTGTGATTGCGCACGTGACTCCTCCATCGCTGGATCTTGAAGGCCTGACGGGACTGCTCTGTCAGCACGGCCAGTGTGGTGCCGACGAGCAGGATGAGGAACACGAGGCGCAGCGGCGTGACGACGATGGTGTTGATCAACCGCGCCTGCTGGGTGATCGGGGTGATGTCGCCGTACCCGGTGGTGGAGAGGGAGACGGTGGCGTAGTAGAAGCAGTCGACGAGCGTCATCTCACCGCCCGGGCCGCCGCCGCCCGTGTAACCACCGCGGTCGAGCCACACCACGAGGACCCCGAGACACAGTGCCGTGAGCGCCATCGCGACGCGTTTCCCGATCAGCCGCCAGGGCGTCTCACTGTGTTCCGGGATGCTCACCACGCCCACGAGGGCGTGGTCGGGGCTCTCGTCCAGCGGATCGTGACCACGGAATCGCGACGCCAGTGCGCGCTTGTTGACCATGGGACTCCGTTTCCGCGACGTGTCCCTCGGGGGACCCTGCCGTCTTCGACATGAATAGTCGCCTATCGCACGCCCCGGGACAACAACCGACCCCGCCCGGGGCCCTCCGAGAGGATACGGAGCAGCTCATCGGCGTCCGGCAGATCGGCTGGTTCGATCGTGCGCCCGGATCGCACATAGTGGAACGCGGCGCGCACGCTCTCGAGCTCCACGGGTCGTCCCAGGCGGGCGGTGGCGATCTTGGCCCAGGCGTAGCGGTAGACCGCCAACTGGAGGGCCACGGCGGGCATGTCGCGTTCGGCGGGCACGCGTCCGGTCTTCCAGTCCACGATGATCCACCCGTCGCCGTCCCCGGCGGCCCCGAACACGGCGTCCATCCTGCCGCGCAGCAGGTGGTCGCCGAGTCCCACCTCGAAGGGCACCTCGACCGCTTCGGGGGTCATCCGTGCCCACGGGGACGACTCGAACGCCTCCTGCAGTGCGGTCAGGTCCGCCTCGGACAGTCCGTCGACGGCACCCTGGTCGCCGGCGCCGGGCAGGTCGTCGATGTCCAACAGGTGGGTGGCACCGAAGCGGTGCTCCAGCCAGAGGTGGAACCGGGTGCCGCGCCGCGCGAAGCGGTCGGGGCGGAAGGGGACCGGTCTGCGCAGACGGTCCGCGAACTCCCGGGGATCCGACGCCAGGGCGACGATCTGGCCCGCGGTGAGCCGGCGGGGCAACACCACCTCGTCCCGCTCTTCGGCCGCCCGCCGCGCGTCGGCGAGCAACGGTGCCGCGGCCAGGTGCCAGCGACGTGCGGCGCCCGCTTCCGGTGGGTCCTCGTTCTCGGGGTCCACGGGCACGGCCGCGTCGACCGCACGGGCCACGGTGACGCGGTCCGGCGCGGCCGGGCGTGGCCACGTCGCCTCGACGATGGTCGCCGTGGCGGGATTGGTGGGAGTCGGTGTGACGACGAGGTGGTCGACCTCGCCGGGCGGGTCTTCTCCCCCGCACGCCTCGACGACCTCGTCGAGGAACTCGGAGGGCCCCTTGGGTTTCGCGGTCGCTCCGATCCAGTGCGACCCGGAGAGCAGCAGTGTCCGCTCCGCTCGTGTCACCGCCACGTAGAACAACCTGCGGTCCTCGTCCAGGGAGCGTCGCTTGACCCGCTTGATGTGGCTCTCCAGGGCGTTCTGGAGGAGTTTCCGGTCGGTCACGTCGTCGAGCCGGGGCACCGGGACGCCGCCCGGGTTGTCCTCTGACTCGCGGTCCCCCCGCAACTGCTCGGGCAACTGGGTCGCCGTGCGTACCGACGTCTCGGGCGCCTGGTCGGAGGGGAACACCCCGTGTACCAGGTGCGGAACGGCCACGATCTCCCACTCGAGCCCCTTGGCGGAGTGGACGGTGAGGATCTGCACCCGCCCCGGGGTGGCGGCGACCTCTCCGCGGGGGAGTCCGCTGTCGACAGTGCGAGCGAGGTCGAGGTAGGCCAGGAACGCGTCCAGCCCGGTTCCCCGGTCGGGTCGGAATCCCGCCGCCACCTCCTGCAGCGCGTCGAGTTGTTCGCGAGCCTCCCCGGCCCCGGCGCGTTGGCGGAGACGCACCTCCGCGTCGAGTCCCAGTGCCTGCTCGGCGGCAGCGACCAGGCGGGCGGGGGGTGCGGAGGATCGGGCGCGCAGACCCGAGATGATCCCCGCCAGTTCGCTGATGCGCGCCGCGCCGGCCGGGCTGTAGTCGCGCGCCGGACCCGGGTCGGCGAGGGCGTCGGCCAGCCCGGCCGAGTCGGTCTCCTCTCCCCTGGCGATCGCGTCGAGGATGTCCTCCAACTGGTCGAGGCCGGTCACCGCCCCGCCCGGGGTCGCCGCCCGACGGAGCGACAGGTGCGAGGCACGCCGGGCGAGCGCGGCGAGGTCGGCGGCTCCCAGTGCGAAGCGTGAGCCGGTGAGCAGGCGCAACAGCGCGGCTCCGGCCCCCGGGCGTGCGATCACCGTGAGCAGTGAGACCACATCTGCGACCTCGGGGACGTCGAGCAGTCCCCCCACGCCCACGACCTCGACGGCCAGTCCGCGCGCTTCGAGTGCGTCGGCGATCGCCGCCGAGTCCCCGTTGCGCCTGACCAGGACCGCGGCGGTCGGTGTGTGCCCGTCCCGGGCGGCCGCACGGTATCGCTCGGCAATCGCGTCCGCCAGCCATTCGCGTTCGTCCGCCGCGGTGTCGAGGACCGCGACCTTGAGGTCGGCGGGCTCGGCACCGGGCCGGGCTCGCAACTCGGGGACGGGGATCGACCCCGGTCGGCCCCGCAGCGGCTCGGTGATCCTGTTGGCCAGTGTGAGTACCTCCGGGGGGTTCCGCCACGAGGTGGTGAGTTCGCGCAGGTGCGAGCGCTGACCGCCGGCCAGGGGGAAGTCCTCACGGAACCGGTCGAGGTTCGAGGCCGAGGCCCCGCGCCAACCGTAGATGGACTGCATGGGGTCCCCGACTGCGGTGACCGCCGGCACCGGCCCCGCCCCGCCTCCGAACAGGGACGCGAGCAGGACGCGCTGCGAGTGCCCGGTGTCCTGGTACTCGTCCAGCAGGACCACCCGGAACGCCCGGCGCTCGGCCTGTCCGACCTGGGGGTGGTCGCGGGCGACCGCGGCCGACAGGGCCATCTGCGAACCGTGGTCGAGAGCCGACTCGGCGCGCATGCGTTCCGCTACCGCGTCCACCAGGTCCGCGAGTTCGTCGCGATGCCCCTGCACGTCGGCCGTCTCCCGGAGCCACTTCGTGGGGGTCTGGTGTTGCCGCGGGCCGGGGGGCAGGGTTGCGATGAGGGTGGTCACCAGGTCCGGGTGTGTGCGCAGATCGTCTGTGGTGACGAGGTGGTCGGACAGTTGGCCCGCCAACGCCAGGACATCCCGTGTCACCTTGCCGGGGTTCGATCCGGTCATCAGGGGGCTCTCCCACCTCGACACCACGTCGTGCGCGAGCTGGAAGGCGGCGGTGGGGGTGAGCAGCCGCGAGTCCGGTTCGACGGGGACGAGCAGTCCGTACGTCCCGAGCAGTGTCCCGGCGAACGCGTGGTAGGTCGAGATCTGTGGGTCCTCGGTGCGGATGGCCTCGGCGACCCCGGGGGCGGCTCCCGGGCCCGTGCACAGAGGACTGCGTGCGAGCGCGTCGAGTCGCCGGCGGATCCGGCGGGACAACTGCTGCGCGGCCTTACGGGTGAAGGTCAGGCCGAGGATCTCCCCCGGTCGTGCGTACCCGTTGGCCACCAGCCACACCACGCGGGCGGCCATCGTCTCGGTCTTTCCGGCACCCGCTCCCGCCAGGACCAACGTCGGTTCCGCCGGACCCGCGATCACCTCGGCCTGCTCGCGGGTCGGCCGGTGGATTCCGAGCGCGTCGGCGATGGCATCGGGCTCGATCGTCGCGGTCATCCGATCACCTGTTCTCCCTCGGGCTGCGCGGGGCAGCTGGATCTGACGTCGCAGTGGTCGCACCAGCGGCCCGCTCTCGCCGAGTAGGACGGCCCGACGGTCGCGCGGCCCGCCTCCGTCACCCGCCGGGTGAGCGCCTCGGCCGCCTCGGCCCCGAGCGGGTCCTGGGTCCGTTCGGCCGGCATGCGACCCTCCCGACCCGCCAGATAGAGCAGGAGGCCTCCGCCCGGGTCCCGCCCCGCGGCGGAGTCGACCGCCCCGTTGGCCAGGGCGAGTTGGTAGAGGGCGAGCTGCGGGTGGACGGCTGCATCGGCCTGGCTCGCCACGGCACCGCCGGTCTTCACGTCGACCGGGATCACCTGCCCCGCCGTGGTCGCCTCGAGCCGGTCGATCCGACCCCGGACGCGCACGGGGCCCTCGACCTCGAACTCGAACGGCTCCTCGACCCCGGCGGTGGTGTACTCGCCGCGGGTCGAGGAGCGCCACAGTCGGAACGTCTCTGCCATCTCGACCATCGATTCCGCTCCCCGCTCGGCGAACCACCCGCGGGCCATCGTGAGCGCCTCGGCTCGGCGCAGGACGGCCGCGCGTACCGCGTCCTCGGAGATCCCTCCCTCCACCGCCTGTGTGAGCGCGTGGACCGCCGAGCCCCGGATGAGCGGCGCCGCCGATCCGGCGTCCGACGAGTCGCCACGCATCTTCTGGAGAAACCACCGGAGGGGGCACTCCTCCAGGGCGCCGAAACCGGACGGCGAGAGGACCGCGAGGGGCACGCCGGGCGTCGCGGTGACCACCGGCTCGGCCGTGGACGGCTCGGCGGCGCCGAACCAGGTCCGCGGATCGGCGACCCCCACCCCGGCGTCGCGGAGGCCGGCGAGGAGCCCGGCCGCGTGACGGGCGTCTTCCGGGTCGGTCGCCGGGTCGTGCAGAGCCGCCCGCAGATCGACGGCCAGGTGCGGCAGGGTGAACACGGTGGGCGCGTGCGGGGGTGGGCCCGTCACCTGCCCGGTCGGGGCTGTGGTGGGGGCCACGGTGGCCAGGTCGGAGATCTCGTCGATGAACCGGGACGGGGCCACATCCCCCTGCTCCGGTGACTCGACCGCGGTCACCAGGAGATGATCGCTCGCGCGGGAACAGGCGACGTAGAACAGGCGACGTTCCTCGGCCGAGCGGGCGGCGGCGGAGGACACGGCCCGCTCGGCCTCGGACGGCACGGGACCGTCGCCGGCGATCTCGGTCAGATCCACCAGTTCGTCGACCCCGAGCAGCCCGGACCGCCGGCGGGGTGCGGGCCACACCCCGTCCTGCACGCCACACACGGCCACGGCCCGCCACTGTCTGCCCACCGCGGCGTGCGCGGACAGCACGCTGACCGCCCCGCCGCGGGCCCTGGTGTCCGCGCGACCGGGCGCGGGCAGGTCCTCGCCGGAGACGATGTCGCAGAAGAGCGCCACGGATCCGCCGGGCACCCGGTCGACGAAGTCGGCCGCGTGGTCGAACAACGACACGACCGCGTCGAGTGAGCGGTCCGCGGACCGGGACCACGGGTCGGCGGCCACTGCCTGACGGACGAGCCGCCGCTCCAGCCGGGACGCCGACCACGCCGCCCAGAGTGCCTCCTCCGCGGTCCCGCCCGCCTCGAGCTCCGCCAGGACGGCCGCCCGGGCCCGTCGGATCCTCGTCACCGGCGCGAGCTCCACGGCGGTGAGGCCCGGCGGGATCTGGTCCTCCGCCGCGAGGACCAGCCGCCGCAGCGTGTCCGCGCTCGGTTCGGTGCCGCCTATCCCGGAGCGCCGCAGGCCGCGCCGGAGGCGACGCATCGCGACCGCGTCGGCGCGACCGATCGGGCCCGAGAGCATGGCCAGGGTCCGCTCGGCGTCGGTCCCGGCCTCGCCCTCCACCGCGGACCGCACCAGGAGAAGCAGCCCGGACGCCACGGGATCGTGGGCCGGCGGGATCTCCGCACCCGCGTCGACGACGGGGACGTCCGCGGCGTCGAGGGCCGCCAGGAGCGCATCCGCCACCCGCGGCAGGGAGCGGGTCACCACGGCCATCTCCCCGTAGTCGATACCGTCCAGGACGTGGCGGCGACGGAGGAAATCCGCGATGACGGCCGCCTCCCCCGCGGCCGAGCCCGCGACGGTCACCCCCACCGAGCCCTCGGCACCGCCGGTCGATTCGCGGGGGCGGTGGCGCGCGGCCCCGGGGAGCCGCGACGCGACACGCGCCGCGACCGCCGTGATCGCCGGCGACATGCGGTGTCCGGCGTGGAGGTCGACGGCGCGGCCGCCCTGGTCCACCACGGCGCGCGCGAGCCCGCCGTCCGCCCCGCGAAACCGGAACACCGACTGGTCGCCGTCCTCGACCACCAGCAGCACATCCGCGCCGCCACCGACCGTCGCCACGAACTCGGCGGCGAGGGGATCGAGATGGTGCGCGTCGTCCACCGCGACGAGCCGGCGTGACCGGAAGATCTCACGGAGATCGGGATCCGCGGTGAGTGCGTCGAGGGCGGCCCCCACCAGTTCCGCGGCGTTGAGCGCCTCCGGGATGTCGGACTGCCCGGAACGCACACCGGAGCGTAGTGCCATCTGCTCCTCGTGGCGGCGGAAGAACCCGGCGGCGGCGACCCACGCGGGCCGACCCGCGGTCCGTCCCAACCGGGCGAGTTCGCGTGGTCCGATGCCCCTCTCCAGCGAGCGCAGGAGCAGGTCGCGCAGTTCGCGGGCGAACCCGACCGTGGCCAGGGCCGGACGCATCTGCTCCGGCCAGTGCGGCGCCCCGTCCGCCAGTTCGCCCGACAGGGTCTCCCGCACCACCGCGTCGTGCTCGGCCCCGGTGCGCAACCGCGGGGGCGGTGCATCGGCCCGCGCGGCCGCCAACCGGACGACCGCGTGGGCCAGGGAGTGGACGGTGCGGACCGGCGCATCGGTGCCCACCACGAGCTCCGGAGGCAGGCCGCGGGTGGACTGTTCGAGCAGGGCGGCCGCCGCCGTCGCCGAACCCGTGAGGACCAGGACGCCGTCCATGCCCACCCCACCGGCCACCGCCGAACGCACCACGTCGACGATCAGCGAGGTCTTCCCGCTACCCGGGCCCCCGCGGACCACCCACCGATCCTGCCGACCGGTCCGGGCGCCCGACCAGTCACGGCCGAGGAGATCGTCGAGATCTGCCGGCCAGGATGTCCCCGGATGGCCGACCGCGCGGTCGGCGCGGGCGGCGCGGTCGGCGCGGTCGGCGCGGTCGGCGCGGTCGGCGCGGTCGGCGCGGTCGGCGCGACCAGCGGTCGGGGTGTCGACGGGCTCTGTCACGGCTCGATGAGACCACACGCCTACGACATCGCCCCGCCGCGAGGGTCAGCGCAGGGTGTCCTCGAGCATGTTCGGGCGGCAGGCGGTCCGCGAGACGACCGTCATGATCACCAGGACCACCGTGAGGAACGCCAGGCCGGCACCGAGCCCGGGTCCGTCGAACAGCATGCCGAACACGAGCGGCCCCAGGGACGCGGCCGTGTACCCGACGCCCTGGGAGAACCCCGAGAGCGCAGCGGAACCCGCCTGTGTGCGCGTGCGGAGGTTGATCAACGTCAGGCAGAGGGGGAACGTGCTGGGCCCCACCCCGAGCAGGCAGATCCACACCCACGCCGCGCCGGGCGCCCAGAGCAGGCCGGCGAACCCGGCCAGATAGGACACGACGGAGACGACGACGACGGCGTACGGGTCCTCGAAACGGCCCGCGGCCCACGGCACCACCAGGGCTGCGACGAGCCCGATCGCCGAGTAGACGGCCAGCGCCAACCCGCCCTCGGCGCGGGTCATCCCGATCGACTCGGCCACGGCCGGGAGCCAGGTGAAGAACGCGTACGTGCACAGGGAGTTGGTGCCGAAGAACAGGGCCAGGGCCACGCCGACCGGCGAGCGCCACGGGCGGATGCGCCGGGCCGGGGCGTCGGTGGCACCGTCGACGTGGCGGGGCGGGGCGGTGGGCACCCCCGGGTTCAGGATCTCGACGATCCACGGGATCGCGGCGACGACGGCGAGGACCGCCCACCAGCCGATCGAGACCCGCCACCCCGCGGCCTCCTCGACGGGCACGGCGACCAGCGCGGGAACGACGGTGCCCAGCTGCAGGCCGGTGATGTAGGCCATGCTGACCGCGGCCACGTGCCGCGGGAAGTACTTCTTGACCAGGGGCGGGGCGACGACGTTGCCGATACCCATCCCGGCCAGTGCGATGAGGGACCCGACCCCCATCACTACCGGGTCGTGGGCGAGGGCCCGGATGATCTGACCCGCGGCCGCCGCGACCATCGCGAGGACCGTCAGCAGCTCCAGGCCCATCCGACGCAGGACCATCGGGGTGAGGACACCCCACACCGCGAACATGGCGGTGGGGACCATGCCCAGCAGTCCCATCCCGGCGGCGCCGAGACCGATCTCGGCGTCGATCACCCCGAGCAGCGGGCTGAGGGAGGTCACGGCCGTCCGGAGGTTCAGCGAGACGAGGATGACACCGACCAGAGCAACGAGCGGGAACGCGAGGGCGCCCCGGCGGGTCGACCCCCGCGGGGAGTCGGGGCTCATTCGGCGGTGTCCCCGACGAACTCGCCGACCTCACGGGCCATCGACTGCAAGCCGTCCATCGCGTGCGGCCGCGAACCCGGGTGGAGAGCGTGCACCGCCAGGCGGAACACGGCGGCGCGCAGGACCATCTGGGGCCAGTGCTCGAGATGGCGCCACCTGCGGAGGACCCCGGAGTCCACCGTGCCCCACGACAGGTGGTCCACGGCGACGACCGCGGCCGACCACGAGGCGGGCCGGGCGTAGGGGACGACGTCGGTCAGCGCCGGCTCGGCGGAGGAATCGAAGAGCAGTCCCCGGGCGAGGTCCCCGTGGACCACGCCGGCCACTGTCGTCCCGACCGGCCGGCGATGTCGGATCAGGCCCGTCGCACCGAGCAGGGCGGCTGCGCGGTGGGTCGCGAAAGGGGTGCCCCGGTCCTCCATCCCGGGGGCGAGGTCGTGCTCGGGATCACCGTCCCAGGCGGCCGCCTCGGCGAACGAGAACAGGTCGGTCTCGGCCCACGGCCTCGTCGCCGGGCGGGTGGCCGGGCGCGGTCGCTCGACGCCGGCGAGCGCCGCGTTGATCCGGGCCGACCACGCGATGGTCTCGTCGGCGCGCGCCTCTGGCCGACCGGTGACGACCCTGTCGGCGCGCCATCCGCTCACGACGTGCCGACCGTCGCGGGAGCGGACCGGCAGCGCGACCCGCAGTCCCGTCACATCGAGTTCCTCGCGGACCCGGGCGGACCAGTTCGCCAGTGCGGTGTCCGCGACGGGCCGGAGTACGAGGGCGGCCCCGGACGTCGACACCAGCCAGCCGGTACCGGAGCCGGCGATCACGGGGACGGCAGGGCCGTCCGCCACGCCGAACGCGCCGCGGACGTGTTCGGGGACGCTCACGTCGTTCACTCCGCCCACGCTACCCATCCGCCCACGCTACCCATCCCCACGGTCAATACCCGGGCAGGGACGGGTCGACGTCGCGTGTCCAGGCCTCGATCCCGCCCGCCAACGATCGGACCCCGGCGAAACCGGCCCCGGCCAGGGTCGTGGCGGCGCGGGCGGACCGCACACCCGACTTGCAGTACAGGACCAACGGCCCGCGGGCGGCGGCGCGACCGAGGACACCGGTCGGATCACCCGCGTCCTCGGCTACGGAGTCCAACGGCACCCACACCGACGGGTCGATCCGGGCGATGGACCGCTCCCCCGCCCCGCGGACGTCCACGAGGACCGGGGCGGGGGCACCGGAGGGCCCGGCCCCGCCCAACTCCTCCGCGAGCTCGGCGGCGGTGACGGTCGGCGACCCGGGTGTCGGCACCTCGCAGGAGACGTCGTCGGCGCCGTCGGGCAACCGGGTGACCGGTTCCCTCGACGGGTCCGGGCGGATCGTCACCGTCCGGTGGGTGGACTCGAGCAGATCCATGAGGACGAGGCGCCCGAGCAGCGGCTGGCCGGCACCGGTCACGAGCTTGACGGCCTCCATGGCCATCATCGACCCGACCGTGCCGCACAGGGCGCCCACGACACCGGCCTCGGCACAGCTGGGCACCGACCCCGGTGGTGGCGGCGACGGGTAGAGGTCCCGCAGCGTCACCGGGTCCGCGGGTGCGGGCGGGCGCGACCAGAACACGGCGAGCTGCGCCCGGAACCGGTCGATGGTCCCCCAGATGAGCGGGATCCCGGCGATCTCGCACGCGTCGGAGACCAGATACCGGGTGGCGAAGTTGTCACTGCCGTCGATCACCAGATGATGGCCCTCGAGCAGGGCACCGATGTTCAGTGCGTCGAGTCGCGTGTGGAGAGCCTCGACCTCGACCCCGGGGGCCAACTCGGCCAGCCGGTCCCGGGCCGAATCCACCTTCGGTCGGCCCACCGCTCCCACGGAGTGGATCACCTGCCGGTGCAGATTGCCGAGGTCCACCTCGTCGTCGTCGACGACCGTGATCCGACCGACCCCCGCCGCGGCGAGGTACATGAGCACGGGGGCGCCCAGGCCGCCGGCGCCCACGACGAACACCGACGCGGCGCGCAGGCGACGCTGCCCCTCGTCACCGATCGCGCCGAGCAACAGGTGCCGCGAGTACAGTTCCCGCTCGTCCCTGGTCAGCTCCGGCACCGGGTCGACCAGGGGTGGGAGTACGCGCTCCGCCGCCCCGCCCACGGCACTCATCTCGTCACCGGGGGTCCGTCGGGGAACGGCCAGGCGTTGTATCGACACGTGTCGTCGTTGTCCGGGACGACACCCTCGGGATCCAGCTTGTGGATGTCGCCGTTGTTCACCCCGAACGTCTGCTGCATCATGATCGGCGCCAGTGCGCCGTCGGCCGGGCAGGGGTCGTGCGCCGGGTAGCCGATCGCGTGGCCCACCTCGTGGTTGACCAGATACTGCCGGTATGACCCGATGTCCCCCTGGAAGGACCTCGCCCCACGCACCCAGCGGGCCAGGTTGAGGTAGACGCGTCCCGTGGCGGAGTTGTAGCAACTCGCCTCGAGTTCGATGTCGTACCCGCAGTTCTCACGAACCGTGATGGGGCTGGCCAACGAGACCCGGAAGGCCGGCTCGGCCCCGGTGACCCGCTGGAACGCGACGGCCCCGTCCGCCGTCCAGCTCTTGGGGTTGGCGAGCGTCGCGTCGACCATCCGGGCGACCGACTCGTCCCCTCCGAAGTCGGTGGTGTCGATCCCGTCCTCGATCTCCACCGTGTAGGTGTACCGCTCGGCCGACGGACTCCCCACCGGATCGGTGTCCCCGGGCACGGTCCTGAACCCGCCGCCCGCGGCCTCGACGAAGGGGCCGCCCTCCGGCAACTCCCCGCTGGGCGGGACCTCGCCCGTCGCGGGAACCCCGACGACGGCCGGTGTCTCCTCGGCGCGGACGACCCGCTCCTCGTCCGACGTCCCCGGCGAGACGATCGCGTCCCCGATCACCAGTGCGGTGAGGACCAGCAGGACCGGGATCGCGTACGCCCGCCAGCCCCACGTGGAGAAGAACCGGCCGATCGCGGTCTGCCGGGGCAGGTGATCCCGTGACCCGGGCACCGACCGGCGACGACCCGGGGTCGACTCCTGCGGGTCCCACGGCGCGCGCAGCGGCTCACCGTGCGGAGGGTAGTACGGCGCCCGCTGACGGCCCCCGGTGTCCACACCGTCGGGCGTCCGGCGACGGCCGTCGCTCATCGGTACACCTCCACGTCCGCTCCTGAAGTCAAGGCCTACACGATCCCACATGCGGGGTGAGGCGCCTCCTCCCGCACTCCGCCGGTGCAGGTATTGTCCGTCTGGCCCGGACGCCTGTCGACTCCCGCCCGGGCGGACAGGAGCCAGCACATGCCGAGCCCGGACGGACCCTTCCCGGCCGCCCCGGGCCGCGCGAGGGCTGCCCGCCTCCCCCGGGGGGCCCGCCGCAGCCAGCTGATCGACGCCGCCGGGACCGTGTTCGTGGACCAGGGCTTCCACTCCTCCGGGATGGACGACATCGCCGTCCTGGCCGGCGTCTCCAAACCTGTGCTCTACCAGCACTTCGACTCCAAGCGGGACCTGTACATCGAGGTACTGCGCCACCATGTGGACGAACTGCTCGGGCGCATCCGCGCCGCGCTGGACTCGACCTCGGACAACCGTCGCCGGGTCGAGGCCGCCGTCGACACGTTCTTCGCGTACGCCGACTCCGACACCCGCGGCTTCCGCCTGGTGTTCTACTCCGAGTCCGGCGATGAGGATGTCCGGCGGGAACTCGACCGGGCCACCGACGGCTGTATCGAGGCGGTCCACGACCTCGTCCGCGGGGATTCCGGTCTCGACGCCCACCGGTCGCGGTTGTTGGCCGTCGGACTGGTCGGCGCCAGCCGCGTCAGCGCGGGGCACTGGCTCGACGCCGGCCGACCGATCCCCCGCGCGGACGCGGTCTCCACGACGGTCACCCTCTGTTGGGGTGGCCTGTCGAAGATCCCGCGACACGGAGGGGACCGCCCCGGTCCGGGCGATCAGCCGACCTAGGTCCCGGTTCCCGGTCCGGACCCGGGTCCGGACCGGGAACCGACCCCGGGGCCGCGGGGACCGTCACCGCGGACCCCGCGGGGTCTCCAGCCCCTAGGAGAGGAACCCGACCGCGCGGCGCGCGGTCTCCCCGATCTCGACGTACGCCACCCGATCCGTGGAGACGAGGTAGCGGCGCCCCTTCTCGTCCTCGAGCTCGAGGACGGACTTGGCCTCGGCGGTCAGGGCCGCCTCGACGCGCTTGTAGACGTCCTCCGGCGCCATCCCGGTCTTGAACACGAGCTCACGGTTGCTGTCGGCGATGCCGATCTTGACCTCCACGGTGCCTGCCCTTCTCGTCGTAGGCGCCTGTCACGCCGTCTTCGGTGATACGTGCGATCCAGGCTAGCCCGACGTGCTCGGAAGGCGGCGGCACGGGATAGGATGTGTGCACGTGGATCACTCCCCGGATCCGGATCGCTCCGGTGTCGGGCGCGACAGGTCCGCGTGGAAATGTGCGCGCGCCCCGCTCGCGAGGCCGGACCTTGTGCGGCCCGAACCATCCGCGCGCGAGACGAGAAAGGCACCGCCCTGTCCACCACAGATGTCACCACCGAAGAAGTCGACGGCATGGCCACGACGACAGCCGTCGTCGACGCCCCGTCCTCCGACTCCTCCCCCAGCTTCGCCGAGCTCGGCGTGCGACCCGAGATCGTCACCGCGCTCGCCGAGCGCGGGATCACCCACACGTTCGCCATCCAGGAGCTCACCCTCCCCCTGGCGCTGGCGGGATCCGACCTGATCGGTCAGGCCCGCACCGGAATGGGCAAGACCTACGGGTTCGGTGTCCCGCTCCTGCACCGCATCGCCACCGGCGAGGCGACCAGGGAGCTAGACGGGACCCCGCGGGCACTGATCATCGTCCCCACCCGTGAGTTGTGCGTCCAGGTCACCCAGGACCTCAAGATCGCCGCCACCGGACTCACCGCACCCTCCGGCTCGGGCACCCGCCCGCTCAAGGTCCTCGCGATCTACGGCGGCACGCCGTACGAGCAGCAGACCGAGGCCCTGGAGAAGGGCGTCGACGTGGTCGTGGGCACGCCCGGGCGCCTGCTCGACCTCGCGAACCAGTCGAAGCTCGTCCTGGGCAAGGTCGAGGCGCTCGTCCTGGACGAGGCCGACGAGATGCTCGACCTGGGGTTCCTGCCCGACATCGAGAAGCTGCTGCGCATGGTCCCGGACAAGCGCCAGACCATGCTCTTCTCGGCCACGATGCCGGGGCCGATCATCACCCTGGCGCGGACGTTCCTCACCAAGCCGACCCACATCCGGGCCGAGGCCGCCGACTCCGGTGCCACGCACGAGAACACCACCCAGTACGTCTACCGGGCCCATTCACTCGACAAGCCCGAGGTGGTCTCGCGGATCCTGCAGGCCGAGGGCCGGGGCGCGACGATGATCTTCTGCCGCACCAAGCGCACCGCCCAGAAGCTGGCCGACGATCTCGCCGAACGTGGCTTCCGGGTGGGGGCGATCCACGGCGATCTCGGCCAGGGTGCCCGCGAGAAGTCGCTCAGGGCGTTCCGTTCCGGTGACGTCGACGTGCTGGTCGCAACCGATGTCGCGGCTCGCGGGATCGACGTCGACGACGTCACCCACGTCATCAACTACCAGTGCCCCGAGGACGAGAAGACCTACGTGCACCGGATCGGCCGCACCGGCCGTGCAGGGCGCACGGGTGTCGCCGTCACCCTCGTGGACTGGGACGACCTGCCCCGGTGGGGTCTGATCGACAAGGCGCTCGGGCTCGAGTCCGGCGAACCCGCCGAGACCTACTCGACGTCCCCGCACCTGCGGTCCGACCTCGGGATCCCCGAGGGCGCGGGCGGGCGTGTCGGCGCCGCCACCGGAACCGGTTCCGGCCGCCGCCCGGCCGACCGGGAGTCCCGCGGATCCACGCGGGAGACCGGGACCGGATCGCGGCCCCGCCGACGACGTACCCGGACCGACGCCTCCGGCGCTGACGGGTCCCCGGCGCCCACCTCGTCCGGTGACCCCGCTCCCGGGACGGCGACCGGGGATGATTCGGCCGGCTCCGGGGATGCACCCGCGCGGCGCCGCCGTCGCCGTCGGCGCCCCTCGTCGTCGTCGTCCGATCAGTCCGGTCAGGACTGACCAGGCCACCACGTCCCCACCCACGGCACGTGCGCGCAGACAGTCACGCCTCCGGCGGCCGGGGCCGCCGGGTCCTCGGCGTGCCCTCCGAACGGGCGACACGCCGTGACCTGGTGGCCGCGGCCGTCATCGTCGTCGTCATGGCTGTGGTCGCCGCCACCGTTCTGCTGTCGGGCAGCGCGGCGCGATCTCAGTTCGGTCCTGCTGACGACGAGCAGCCCGTCTACGGTCCCGCCGTCGAGCGACCCGCCTCGCTCCGCCCCCTGTGGTCCCACGCCTCGGAGGGCACGGGAGCCCCGCTGACCACCAAGGGCAACCTCGTCACCCTCGACGCCGACGGGACCCTGGTGGGTCGCGACGCCGGCTCCGGGGAGCAGCGGTGGGCGTACTCGCACGCCGGCCGCTTCTGCGCGGCCACCTTCTACGCCGACGTCCTGGCCGCCGCCTTTCAGGGCGCCGCCGGCTGCAGCGACGTCACCGCCCTCGACCCGACGACGCAGCAGTACACGAGCACCCGGCAGAGCGCCTTCTCCGACGGGATGGAGTTGACCTCGACGTGGCGGCACGCGCTCGCCTCCGGCCCCGACCGGCTCGAGATCTGGCGCGACGACCTGGTCCGCACCGTCGAGTACGGCTCCGTCGAGGCACCCCAGGAGGCGGACATGCAACCGCGCGCCGGGTGCACGCTCGGAACGGCGGACCTCACCGACGACCGGTTCGCGGTCGCCGAACGCTGCCCCGGTGACGACTCCGCACGCCTCACCCTGGCCGAGACCGTCCCCGAGGACAGTCGCAAGCCCGAGGAGATCGCCTCGGACACCACCGGAGCCGACGACCTCTGGATCATCGATGTCAGCGACGACGGCGTCCTCGCCCTGACCAGCCGCGACGGTGCCTGGGCGGTGGAATGGTTCACCGCCCCTCGGCAGTACTCCCCCGTCCTGCGGCTGGACTCCGAACCCGCGATGAAGCCCGGCGTCCCGACCCTGTCCGCCGACGAGACGCAGGCGCGGTGGTACGACGGCGCCTCCACCCACGCCTTCCGGACCGACACCGGCCAGCACTCGTGGACTGCCGGAGGGACCACCGGCCCGGGTATGACCGGCGGGTGGTCACCCGACCCCGAGGTCCGGACCGCGCGGGACTGGGTGCTCATCCCCGTCGCCGGCGGATTCGGGCTCCTGGACCACGACACCGGATTCGAGACCCTGCGGCTGGGCGCCACCGGCACATCAGGCGGCGGCGTCACCGGGCTGGCACAGATCGGCGACATCCTCTACGAACGCCGGGCCGGGCAGATCCACGCCTACAAACTGCTGACCTGACCGCGCCCCGGGAGATCTCCCCGGCGCGCAGGCCGACGCGGTCGGTCAGGTGGCATACCACTCGACGGCGTCACGCCGGAACAGCGCCACCAACGCCGTCGCACACACCGCCGCGAGGATGATCCCGGCCAGGTACTGGTGCGACCCCACCCCGACGTACCACGCGACGAAGAGCAGCAGCAGCTCGGCGATCACCACCAGACCACGCCCCCACCTCCGACCGCGCAGCAGCCCCAGGCCCGCCGCCAACAACCCGCCCCCGAGGATCGCGAACCACACAGCGGTCCCGTACCCGCTGATGACCACGGTCTCCTCACGATGGCCCCCGATCGCGCGGACGAGGAGGACCACGGCGACTCCGACCCCGATGAGCCCCTGAGCAGAGGCGATCCAGCCGGCGAGGCGGACCGGACCGGGGATCGCGACCCGGGGGTCGGCCTGGAAACGGGGCTCATCCCGTCGACTCACGTTCACCTCTCAAGAGTATGCGGAGCCGGATCCGGCAGGCCCCACACCCCGGGCGGAGCACACTTCGCTTAGGCCATAACAGCCTCTGGTGTGCGGTTTCGCACCGATTTGACAAAGCGCGTGACGTTTAACACATAGTCGCTCGAGAGGGTTGACTTGTCCCAGAATCGTGGGACGATCATTTGTAACAGCGCAGACACACCGTGTTTGCCTAGCCTTAACCGGGAGCCACTCCGCCAGGAGCGAGCCCGCGGAGCGGGTACTACCCCCACCACCCCGCCGGGTGTCACCGAACACGCGCGTTCTTTCGTCGATCCTACAGGTCCACGCCTGAACGGCGCCTTTTCGTGCTGTCCGGCGCACCCGATCACGGCCTCACACCGAAGGAGCTCCCATGGACTGGCGCCACAAGGCCATCTGTCGCGACGAGGATCCCGAGCTGTTCTTCCCCGTCGGCAATTCCGGACCCGCCCTCGCGCAGATCGCCGAGGCGAAGATCGTCTGCAACCGTTGCCCCGTCACCGCCGAGTGCCTGACCTGGGCCCTCGAGTCCGGCCAGGACGCCGGCGTGTGGGGTGGCATGAGCGAGGACGAGCGACGCGCCCTCAAGCGTCGCCGGGCCCGCACCCGCACCACGGTCTGACCCCGACCGTCTGACGCGGCCGTCGTCCGAACCCCAGACGGCCAGCGCACGAGAGGCCGGTCCCCAACCCGATCAGGGTGGGGGCCGGCCTCTCGCCTCTGTGGCGAACCCGCGTCAGTCGATGACTGCGATGAGATCGCCCGCCTGGATGACGTCCCCGGGCTTCACCGCGATCTCGGTGACGGTGCCCGAGCCCTCACACAGCACCGGGATCTCCATCTTCATCGACTCCAGGAGCACGATGGTGTCGCCCTCGGCGACCTCGGTGCCGGCCGCCGCGACAACCTCCAAGACGTTCGCGACCATCTCGGCACGGACCTGTTCAGTCATATGGATAATTCCTCTGCTTCCTCGACAACGGCCCCCGGACACCTCCAATGCAACCACACGGGCCCGCGCATGGAAGACTTGTACACCGACGAAAGGAGGCGACCATGAGCAAGCGTGGCCGCAAGAGGCGGGATCGCCGTAAGAAGAACGCCAACCACGGCAAGCGTCCGAACAGCTGAGTCCGGACACCGTGGACGACGAGGGGGCGGGCACCTGACCGGTGCCCGCCCCCTCGTCGTCCGTCGCCGCATCCGCGGATCAGTTGATGTCGCGCCTCTCGACGGTCGTGCGCCTGTGGACCACGGTCGTGCCGTCCACATCCGTCGTGGTCACCGTGGTGCGTCGGATCTCGACCATCAGACGTTCCCGCAGCCCGGTGGGCGCCTTCTCGCAGCACGAACTGGAGAGCTTCGCCTTGAGACGACGCTCCGACAGGAACATCTCCCGGCAGTCCGGGCAGCCGGCGAGATGGTGTTCGAGACGAGAGCGGCAGGCGTCATCGCACTCGAGGTCCACCAGCAGCGACAGATCGCGCAACGCCGACTGACAGTCGATCTCGTCGAGTCGCGGGTCGTGCTCCCTCATCACTTCGCCCCCTCCTCACGGCCGCGGCCGAAGCCCCGCTCGGTGGCGACGTCGCGCAACAACTCCCGCAGCTGCTTGCGACCGCGGTGCAGACGCGACATCACGGTCCCCAGCGGGGTGTCCATGATCTCCGCGATCTCCTTGTACGGCAGGCCCTGCACGTCGGCGTAGTACACCGCCATCCGGAACTCCTCCGGGAGTTCGGCCAACGCCGCCCGGATCTCGTCGTCCGGCAGCAACTCCATCGCCTCGACCTCCGCCGAGCGCAGGCCCGTCGAGGTGTGCTCGGCCGCGGCGGCCAGCTGCCAGTCGGTGATCTCGTCGGTCGGGTACTGCGCGGGCTGGCGCTGTCGCTTGCGGTAGTGGTTGATGTACGCGTTGGTGAGGATGCGGTGCATCCACGCGCGGAAGTTCGTCCCCGGCTTGAACGAGTGGAACCCGGCGAAGGCCTTGGCGTAGGCCTCCTGCACCAGGTCCTCCGCATCGGCGGGGTTCCGGGTCATCCGCAGGGCCGCGCCGTAGAGCTGGTCGAGCAGTGGCATGGCCAGCTCCTCGAACCTCTCCGCGCGCTGGTCGGCCTCGTCGGGCCGCAACTCGGTCGGCAACCGGAACTCCTCACCTGTCGATGTCCCGGAGTCTAACGGCACGCCCGGGGCGTCGAGGACCGCGGTCCGCATCGCACCCTCCCTTCCTACCCGGGACCGACCCCGGGTACCTGCTCAGGATCAACGCGGAGGTCCACCTCGCTATTCCGCGGTGCCCCGGACGCTAGGCTCCCCTCCCGTGAGCAGTAAGAGGGGACGGAGCGGAGCCGCGGCGACGCCGGCGATCGCCGCACTACGTGAGGCCGGCGTCGACCACGTCGTGCACACCTATGACCCGACCGGCGAGACCGCCTACGGCGACGAGGCGGCCCGCGTGATGGGTGAGCGACTGGGCGTGGACCCCGGCCGCGTGTTCAAGACACTGGTCCTGGCCACCGGCAGGCCTCCCGAGGGTTCACGGGTCCCGCTCGCCGTGGCCGTACTGCCCGTGACCTGTTCTCTGGATCTCAAGGCCACCGCCGCCGCCCTGGGATGCGGGAGGACCGCACTCGCCCCCGTCGACGTGACGGAGAAGACCACCGGGTACGTCGTCGGAGGAGTGTCCCCCGTCGGCCAGAAGCGGAGCCTGACGACGGTGGTGGACGCCTCGGCGCTGGGCCACCCCACGATCCTGTGCAGCGCGGGGAGGCGCGGATGGGAGATCGAGCTCGCCCCCGCCGATCTGGTCACGCTCACCCGGGCGGTGACCGCCCCCATCACGGCGGGCGGATAGAGCACGGCGAACGGATAGAGCACGGGGTCAGAAGAGCATCCCCTCCACGGGGTCGACCGGCCGCACGAGCCCCGGCCCGTCGTTGCGCACGCTGGAGACCGCCCGCGACACGGGTCTGATCTCCACCGACTCGGCCCACTCGCCCAGGTCACCGCCGGCGCCGTCCACCAGGGCACGCGGGTCGCCCATCACCGCCGGATCGAGCCAGTCCGCGAGTACCCCGGGATGCACCACCAGTGGCATCCGGTCGTGCACCCGGCGCAGCGACCCGAGCGCCTCCGTGGTGAGGATCGTGCACGACAGTTGCGTGACGGTGGCGTCGACCGGGTCACGACGGGCCTCCCACAGCCCGGCCATGAGCAGGCCGCGGTCCCCCGGCATGCTCATGAAGTACGGCTGCTTGGGACCGGCCTTCCCACCGGGGGTCGCCGGTTCGCCGGGCACCCACTCGTACCATCCGTCCATCGGAATCACGCAGTGACGACGGGCGACCGCGGACCGGAACGACGGCTTGGAGTACGCCGTCTCCACCCGGGCGTTGAACAGGTTGGGCAACCGCTGGGTGTCCCGGGCCCACGAGGGGACCAACCCCCACCGCATTCCCCGAAGGACCCGTCGAGGCCCACCCGCATGGGCCGTCTCCCCGGGTCCGGCGGGTTCGTCGAGGCTCTCGGACCGCGGTACGTCCAGCGCCAGGACCGGGATCGTCGTGGTGGGCGCGATGTTGAACCGCGGTTCCCGGGGCACGACGGCGGGGAACAGCCCGGGGGGCGGGGAGGTCGCCTCGTCGACCGCGTCCAGTTCCACAGCGAGCTGCGCCGGGTCCGAGGAGAGCGAGAACCGTCCACACATGCCGACATCCTCGCACCCGGGTCGGCCGGACGCCGCCCCGATGGGCGACAATGGCCAGGTGAGTCATTGGAACGCACCCGTCGCCTCCGGCCCCGTGAACGCGCACGTCGCCGTCCCCGGGTCCAAGTCGCTGACCAACCGCGCCCTGGTGCTCGCGGCACTGGCCGACGGCCCCTCCCGACTCGTCGGCACCCTGCGCAGCCGGGACACCGACCTCATGATCGGCGCGCTGCAGGCGCTGGGGACACGCATCGAGGGCCCGTCCGGACCGCTCGACCCGGACGACACCGATCTCGTCATCACCGCCGGTGAGCTGCGGGGCGCCGACGTCGAGTGCGGCCTGGCGGGGACCGTGATGCGCTTCGTCCCGCCGGTTGCCGCCCTGGCCACCGGCCGGTCCACCTTCGACGGCGACCCCGCCGCCCGGGTCCGCCCGCAGGCCACCGTGCTCGACGCCCTGCGTGCGCTGGGCGCCGCCGTCACCGGGAACAGACTGCCGTTCACCGTCGACGGCTCCGGTTCGCTGCGGGGCGGCAGCGTCGAGATGGACGCCTCCGCCTCGTCCCAGTTCGTCTCCGGCCTGCTGCTGTCGGCCGCGCGGTTCGACGAGGGCGCCGAGCTGGTCCACACCGGTTCCTCCCCCGTCCCCTCGGGGCCGCACATCGAGATGACGCTGGAGATGCTCCGCGAATCCGGGGTCACCGTCGACCGGCCGACGCCGTCGTCGTGGCGGGTCGCGCCGGGCCCGATCGCGGCGGTCGACAGGGTCGTGGAGCCCGACTTGTCCAACGCCACCCCGTTCCTCGCCGCCGCCGCGGTCACCGGCGGGACCGTCCGCATCCCCCACTGGCCGGTCACCACGACCCAGCCCGGGGACGCCATCCGCGGCATCCTGCAGGACATGGGTGCGTCGGTGACCCTCGAGTCCGCCGACGGTGCGGGCCACGGCACCCTCGTCGTCGTCGGTCCGTCACACCTATCCCCCGTGGACCTGGATCTGTCCGCCATCGGCGAACTCACCCCGACCATCGCCGCGCTGTGCGCGCTCGCCGACGGCCCGTCCCGGCTCACCGGTATCGCGCACCTGCGCGGGCACGAGACCGACCGCCTCGCCGCACTGGCCGCCGAACTCGGCGCCGTGGGCTGCGGCGTCACCGAACTCGACGACGGCCTCGAGATCACCCCGGCGCCGCTGCACGGCGCCCCGTGGCGCGCCTACGCCGACCACCGCATGGCCACCGCGGGTGCCATCGTCGGCCTCGTCGTCCCGGGCGTCGAGGTCGACGACGTCGAGTCCACCGCCAAGACCCTGCCCGGCTTCACCACGATGTGGGCCGACATGCTCGCCGGACAGGGCTGACGGGCGGTCATGCCGAGCGGACGGGGTGCGGGCAGCGCACGAGGGTGGGACGAGTCCGACGTCCGGATCAGGCCCGGGAAGGGCTCACGCCCACGGACCAAACGCCGGCCCAGCCACGACGATGCCGCGGCCGCGATGGTCGTGGCCGTGGACCGCGGGCGCTGGGGCTGCGTGCTGCTCGACGACGGCCCGGACCACACCGCCGGCACCCGCGTCGTCGCCATGCGGGCCCGCGAACTCGGCCGGACCCCGGTGGTGGTGGGCGACCGGGTGGGCGTGGTCGGCGACCTCACCGGCGCGCGCGACACCCTCTCCCGGATCGTCCGCGTGGAGGAGCGCTCGACGGTGCTGCGCCGGACCGCCGACGACTCCGACCCCTACGAGCGGGTGGTGGTCGCCAACGCCGAGCAGCTGCTCATCGTGGTGGCCGTCGCCGACCCCCCGCCGCGCGCCGGGTTCGTCGCACGGGCGCTCGTCGCCGCCTACACCGGCGGCTTGGAACCGGTCCTGTGCCTGACCAAGGGCGACCTCGACGACCCCTCGGTGTTCGCCGCCGAGTTCGCCGAACTCGACGTGCCGGTCCTGCGAGTGGGGGTCGACGACGAGCTGGACGATCTCCACGACCTGATCGACGGCCGGATCTCCGCGATGATCGGACACTCGGGCGTCGGTAAATCGACACTCGTCAACCGCCTGGTCCCCGACGCCTACAGGGCGACGGGCGTGGTCTCCGGCGTCGGCAAGGGCCGGCACACCTCCACCCAGTCGGTCGCACTCGAACTGGCGACGGGCGGCTGGGTGGTGGACACCCCGGGCATCCGCAGTTTCGGGCTCGCCCACGTCTCCCCCGACGATGTCGTGGCCGCCTTCTCCGATCTCGACGAGATCGCCCGCGAGTGCCCGCGCGGATGCACCCACCAGGGCCCGCCCGCGGACCCCGAGTGCGCCTTCGACGCCGTCACCGACCCGGCTGTGCACCGTCGGGCCCTGGCGGTCCGCGAACTGCTGGGCGCGCTGCAGTCCAACGATCCCTGGGCCCTGGGGCTGGACCAGGACTGACCCCGGAGGGCCGGCGCCCCACCCTCCGGTGGGCGCCGGCCGTCCGGTCAGATCTTCAGTTCGACGTCCCCGAGCGCCACCGAGACGCAGGTCTGGATCCGCTCCCCCGGCCCGTGGTCCGTTCCGTTGCGCAGATCCCGCACGTGGCCCTCGTCCAGACCCACCACGCAGGTCTGGCAGATGCCCATGCGGCAGCCGAACGGCATCTGCACACCCACGCTCTCGCCGCCCTCGAGGATCGTGGTGGCACCGTCGAGCTCGACCGTCTTGCCGGTGGAGCCGAACGTCACCGTCCCGCCCGAGGCGCCCGCGTTGCGGTCGACGGTGAAGCGCTCCATGTGGAGGTCGTCCCGCCCGGTGGCCTCGAAGTGCTCGGTCAGCTCGTCGAGCATCGCCGAGGGGCCGCACGCCCACGTCGGACGCTCCGACCAGTCCGGGACGAGAGCCGACATCTGCTCGGAGTTGATCCGGCCGTCCTCGCTGGTCACCCGCAAGTGCAGCGTGTACGCCGGCTGGGTGCGCTCGAGCGCGAGCAACTCGTCGTGGAACAGCGCGTCCTCGCGGTCCCGGATCGAGTGGACGTGGACCACGTCGGGGAACCCCTCGTTCGCCGAGCGCCGGTCCAACGACCGCAGCATGCCCATGACCGGGGTGATACCCGAGCCCGCGGTCACGAACATCAGCTTCTCAGGGGTGGGAGAGGGCAGGTGGAAATCACCGGCCGGCGCCTGCAGCCGGACGATGGTCCCCGGCTCGACCGTCCCGACGATGTGATTGCTCAGCAACCCCTCCGGCAGGGCCTTGACGGTCACCGAGTACTCGCCACGGCCACTCGTGGGCGCCGAGGTCAACGAATACGACCGCCAGGTCCACCGGCCGTTGAGCAGGACGCCGATCCCCAGGTACTGGCCGGGGCGGTACTCGGGCGTGGCGCCCCAGCCGGGCTTGATCACGAGGGTCACGGCGTCGTCGGCCTCGCGTCGGACGGAGACGATCTCACCGCGCAGCTCGCGCGAGGACCACAGCGGGTAGATGAGCGACGAGTAGTCGTCCATCCGTAGCGGGTGGGTGAGGCGGTTGAGGAACCTGCGCGCCCCCCGCGGCTCGGGGACCCGCGCGGCCGCCGCACGCAGGACGCGATTGAGTCCACTTCTCGACTCGGACACTGGTGCCTCCTTGAAACCGGATACCCGTGGCCCGTGGGTCGGGCCGACGCTTCCGGACATGAACCTACGGTAGCGTAGGTTAGCGGCCGACGGGATCTTCCGGGAAGACTTTCCGCGTCCCGGTGGCACGGTCCGCCGACGACCCGGACGGGACCGACGTCAGAGCAGCGTGAGCAGGAACGGCAGTTCCACGGCGTCGTACCACGCCAGGTCCACGTCGAGCGCGTCGCCGACGGTCAGCTCGGCGTCCTCGTCCCCCAGGTCCGCACGGTCCACCGCCTCGACAGCGTCCCGCACGAGGTCCACGGCCCCGGCCAGGTCCACGTGGACGGCGGCGATCTCGGCGGTCGACACCGTGGCACCATTCAGCCTGACCACGGCGGTGTCCAGGTCCGGCCGCGGTTGCACCCGGTCATCGGGGACGTCCGCACTCACCACGACCCGCCGGTACGGGTGGGACTCGTGCGCGGCGCCGGAATCGAGCTCCCCACCGAGCAGTCGGAGCGACGCACGGGAGGCCTCGAGGAACGCCACGTGCTCGATCTCCTCGAGATCACCCTCAGCGTAGGACTCGATGAGCGCGGGAGTCGCGGCGAACGCGGTTCCGCTCCGCACGGGCATCTCCCCCGCCTCGAGAAGGGTCTCGAGCATCGTCAGGGTGGCGGGGACGAACAGGCGCATGGTGGTCTCTCCTCGTACGGGGTGACGGTCAGCAGGCGTGCCGCTCAGCCGGCGGTTCCGGTGAGCTCGTCCAACGCGGACGAGATGAGCTCGCCGATCTCCTCCACGTCCGGGACGGCCTGGCGATCGGAGGTGAATCCGCAGTACACGGTTCCGGCATAGCTGCTCATCGACACGGCCAGCGCCTGCTCGCCCAGCAGGGCGGGGACGGGGTAGACCTCGACGAGTTCACCGTCCCCCCAGTACACCTTGCGCTGGGGGCCGGGTGCGTTGGTCACCACGATGTCGTAGCTCTCCGACGGCAACATGATCGCCGCCCGGGATGCCAGGGCGTGCAGGGTGGGCGGGGCGAACCCGGACAGGCGTGCCAGGGACTTCGCCCCCACCGCCTCCCGCGGATGGCGCTGCGTCGCGGTCTCACGGGCGATCTGCGCCAGTCGCATGCGGGGGTTGGGCTCCCCGACCGGCATGCCGATGAGCGCCGAGGCGATCTCCGCGGAGGTGGCCTCGCTCTGGTTCTCCGACCCTTCGGCCTCGGAGGTCACGGCCATCGGCACGATCGCCCTGAGCGTGTCCGACGTCGACAGCGGGTGGCCGCATGACAGTATCCAGGACCGCAGGGCCCCGCACAGCACCGCGAGGACCACGTCGTTGACCTTGCAGGAGTGTTCGCGGGCGATCTCCCGCGCCTGGGCGAGCGGGAACGACGCCAGCCCCACCCGGCTCCCGCGGGGGCGGGTGGTGCGGAACATCTCCGCCAGGCCGCCGGCGGGGCGCAGCACCGAGAGGTTGGCCGCGCCCACCAGGCCGCGGGTGGCCCGCTCGAGCGCGTGGGCCAGGCGAGCCGAGCGGCGTACCAGCTCCAGGGGATCGGTCGCGATGGTCATGAGCGCGTCGAGCACCAGGACCCCGTCCCCCGGGGACGGCACCGGGGTCCACGTGGCGACCTCGTCGACGTCCGCGGAGGCCCGCTCGTCCGTCACCAGGACCTGGGCCAGGTCCACCGCGTGGGGACCGCCCAGCAGAGCGTGGTGTGTCTTGGTGAGGATCGCCAGGCGTCCGTCCGGCAGCCCCTCGATGAGATAGAGCTCCCACAGCGGGCGGTCCGCCTCCAGTGGCCGGTCGACGAGCCTGGCCACCAGGTCCGCCAGCTGCCGCATCCCGCCGGGGGCCGGCAGCGCCGACCGCCGGACATGGAAACTGAGGTCGAAGTCCGGGTCGTCCACCCAGACAGCCCTGGCAAGGGAGAAGGGGACGTGCCGGATCCGCTGCCGGTACCGCGGCGCGTCGGCCAGCCGGGCGTCCACGAACTCCATCACGCGGTCGATGTCCCACGGCTCGTCCCTGGCGACCAGCGCCAGCGAACACGAGTGCCTGCTTCGGGAACGCGCCGCGTCACCGAGGAGCAGGTCCGCGTCCGCTGTGGCCAGTCTGGTCGCCACGGTGTCAGACCGCCTCGTCCAACCCGAGGAGGCCCCGGATCTCGACGGCGGCCCGATCGAACACCTGATAGAACACGCCGATCATGCCGGTCTGGACGGCACCGAGGATGTTCTCGATCGCGTCGTCGACCATCACGCACTCCCTCGGCTCGAGTTCGAGTCGGCGCGCGGCCTCCAGGAACGCCTCGGGCTCCGGCTTCTCGACCCCGATCACGCCGCTGAGCACCACGTGCTCGATCCCGAGGTCCCGGGCATCCTCGCGGACGCGCTCCGCCCCCGGCCCCTCGGGCTCGTTGCTCAGTATGGCGAGACGGACGTCATTCGCCCTCGCACCGGTCAGGATCGACCGCCAGTTCTCACGGTCCTCGTCCGTGCCGTCCAGCACCCCGAAGTAGTCGACTATCAGTCCACGCATGGGGACAGCCTAGGCAACACCCGGTCACGGTGCAGTAGGCGAGGTGGAACCAGGGTCCTGTTCCGGCGCGTCATGAGGGGTAGAGGACGCCAGACCACACCGGGTCCGGCGCGGGAGGGAGCAGGCCCAGATGTCACCGACACCCGTTTCACCGCCCACGAGCGTGCGGCCTCCCCCCGCGGCCGGCACGGTTCCGGACACCGGCGACGCCGCCGGCCGGGTGCGCCCCCTGCCCTCGGTCGAACCCGTGCCGGGGGCGTCGGGCGACGCGGGTACCGCGGATCAGGGCACCGGCCCCGCCGCCCGTCCCCCGAGGCCGGTGCCCGACCCGGAGGGCGGTGTCCCGGTTCCCGCTCGGAGGGCCGCGCACGCCCTCGTCGTCATGGCGCTGGAGGTCGTCGACCGCAGGCGGGCCCCACAGCACACGAAGGGGGCGTTCCCGCCCCACCTGGTCGAGATGCTTCGCACGCTCGCGCGAGACGGGGTACCCGGCCGGCACCTGGGGCCGGCCAGGATCCATCGGCTGCACATCCACGCGGCCGACCCCGGCCGGACGGATTCCCACGAGGGGCCGGGCCCGGCGGCGGTCGACTACGAGGTGTGCGCCACGTACGCCCGCGGGCCGCGACTGTTCGCCGTCGCGGCCCGCATACAGGTGACCCCCACCGGCGCCCGCTGCGCGGCCCTCAGGCTGGCGTGAGCCGCCCTGCGGGCGTGGGGTACCGCGTCAGTCGCGGCGACCCCTCGTCGCGGCCTTGGCCGCCCTCTCGCGACGCTCGGCGCGCTGCTGGCGCTCCTGCGACCGCCGATCGGCACGATTCGCGGAGGCTCCCTCGTCGACCAGCTCCGGATCGCCGCTCTCCGACGGGCCGGAGAACTGCATCTGGTCCGCGCTCACATCCCGTCCGGTGCCCGCGGCCCGGAGGATCGGGTTCGCGCCGGCCAGGGCCGCCGCCTGCGCCGCGGAGGGACCCGCCATCGCCTTCTGCTGCTGACCGGCCTCGACCTTGACGTTGAACAGGAACGCCACCGTCTCCTCACGGACGCCGTCCATCATGGCGGCGAACATGTCATAGCCCTCACGCTGGTACTCGACGAGTGGATCGCGCTGGGCCATCGCCCGGAGACCGATGCCCTCCTTGAGGTAGTCCATCTCGTACAGGTGTTCACGCCACTTCCGGTCGAGCACCTGCAGCATGACCGACCGCTCGAGCTGACGCATCGCACCCGCGCCGCCGATGCCCTCGATCTCGGCCTCACGCTCGTCGTAGCGGGCGAAGACGTCGTCGAGGACGGCGTCCTTGAGGTTCTTCGCGGACAGGTCGCCGGACGACCCGTACTCGTCGCCGTCGATGATGTCCTGCGCCGTGATCGTCACCGGGTAGAGCTGACGCAGCGCATCCCACAGCTTGTCGAGATCCCAGTCCTCGACGTACCCCTCGGCGGTGGCGCCGTCGACGTAGGCGCTGACGACCTGGTAGATCATCGACTCGACCTGATCGGTGATGTCCTCACCCTCGAGGATCCGCTTGCGCTCGCCGTAGATCACCGTGCGCTGCTGGTTCATGACCTCGTCGTACTTGAGGACGTCCTTGCGGATCTCGAAGTTCTGCGACTCGACCTGCGTCTGCGCGTTCTTCACCGCCCGCGAGACCATGCCGGCCTCGATCGGCACGTCGTCCGGCAGGCTCAGACGGTTCATGATGGCCTCCACGGCGGCACCGTTGAAGCGCCTCATGAGTTCGTCGCCCAGCGAGAGGTAGAAGCGGGACTCGCCCGGGTCGCCCTGACGTCCCGAGCGCCCACGGAGCTGGTTGTCGATACGCCGGGAGTCGTGCCGCTCGGTGCCGAGCACGTAGAGGCCACCGGCCTCACGGACCCGCTCGGCCTCTTCCTTGGTGAGCTTGCGCATCCGATCGATCTCGGCGTCCCATGCCTGCTCGTACTCCTCCGGGGTGTCCACCGGGTTGAGGCCGCGCTCGCGCAGGTTGAGATCGGCGATGATGTCCGGGTTGCCACCGAGCACGATGTCGGTGCCGCGGCCGGCCATGTTCGTGGCGACGGTGACCGCGCCGGGCCTACCCGCCTGCGCGATGATCTGCGCCTCCGAGGCGTGGAACTTGGCGTTGAGGACGTGGTGCTTGATGCCCTTGCGCGTGAGCAGCTTGGACAGGTGCTCGCTGCGCTCCACCGAGGCGGTGCCCACGAGCACCGGCTGCTTCTTCTCGACCCGCTCGGCGATGTCCTCCACGACGGCGGCGAACTTCGCCTCCTCCGTCTTGTAGATGAGGTCGGACTGGTCCTCGCGCGCCATCGGACGGTTGGTCGGGATGGGCATGACCTCGAGCTTGTAGATCGAGTAGAGCTCCGCGGCCTCGGTCTCGGCCGTACCGGTCATGCCGGCCAGCTTCTCGTACAACCGGAAGTAGTTCTGCAGGGTGATGGTGGCGAGCGTCTGGTTCTCGGCCTTGATCTCCACCCGCTCCTTGGCCTCGATGGCCTGGTGCATGCCCTCGTTGTAGCGCCGTCCGTCGAGGACGCGGCCGGTGAACTCGTCGACGATGATCACGTCACCGTCGCGGACGATGTAGTCCTTGTCCTTGGCGAACAGCTCCTTGGCCTTGATGGAGTTGTTCAGGTAGCTGACCAGGGGCGAGTTGGCGGCCTCGTAGAGGTTGTCGATCCCCAGCTGGTCCTCGACGAACTCCACACCCTGCTCGGTCACGCCGATGGTCCGCTTCTTGCGGTCGACCTCGTAGTGGGTCCCCTCCTCGAGCAGCGGGGCGATACGCGCGAACTCGCCGTACCACTTACTGGATCCGTCCGCGGGGCCCGAGATGATGAGAGGGGTACGCGCCTCGTCGATGAGGATCGAGTCGACCTCGTCCACGATCGCGTAGTTGTGGCCGCGCTGGACCAGCTCGGCGGTGTCGTGCGCCATGTTGTCGCGCAGATAGTCGAACCCGAACTCGTTGTTCGTGCCGTAGGTGATGTCCGCGTGGTACGCCTCGCGGCGCTGCGCGGGGGTCATCCCGCCGAGGATCGCTCCCACCGACAGGCCCAGGAAGCGGTGGACACGACCCATCCACTCCGCGTCGCGCTTGGCCAGGTAGTCGTTGACCGTCACCACGTGCACACCGTTGCCGGACAGTGCGTTGAGGTACGCCGGCAACACACAGGTGAGGGTCTTGCCCTCACCCGTCTTCATCTCGGCGACCGATCCGGTGTGCAGCACGATGGCGCCGATGATCTGCACCTTGTAGGGCTTCTGCCCGAGGACGCGGTGCGCAGCTTCGCGGGCCACCGCGAACGCCTCCGGCAGGAGGTCGTCGAGCGATTCCCCCTCGGCCACGCGACGCCGGAACTCGTCGGTCTTCGCCCGGAGTTCGTCGTCGCTCAGCTTCTCCGTCTCGTCGGAGAGCGAGTCCACGTAGTCGGCGAGAGCGGTGTACTTCTTGAGCTTTCGCCCCTCGCCGGCCCGGAGCAGCTTGGAAAGAATCGACACAGTCTCGAACGTCCTCGTGGTCGGGGAAGTGGTCGTGGATACGGCTACCTGCGTGATGACACGCGGGTCCGTCCACATCCTAGGTGCTGCGGGCCGTTGTGACACGCCGAGGCGGTCCGGTCAGGGGCGACCGGACCGCCTCGTGGGTGCGGGTCGGGGCTGTCAGCCCTCGTCGCTCAGGGTGATGAGCCCGTAGTCGAACGCGTGCCGGCGGTAGACGACGGTGGCGCGTCCGGTCTCGGTGTCACGGAACAGGTAGAAGTCGTGACCCACCAGCTCCATCTTCTCGAGCGCCTCGTCGACCGACATCGGGGCGCCGTCGTGCTCCTTGCGACGCACGATCTGCCCGGGCAGCTGCTCGTCGGCCCCGCCGTACTCGGCACCGTCGACCCCGTCCAACGCCTCGGCCGGGGCGGCGTCGGCGGCCAGTTCGGCGGTCGCCTCGGCCACCGACTGCGGGCGGCGGTGGCCGGAGTGGCTGATCTTGCGCCGGGTGCGGGCCTTGCGCATCTGCCGCTCGAGCTTGGCGACCGCCGACTCGAGGGCCGCGTAGAAGGTGTCCTCTGCCGCCTCGGCGCGGGCGACGCCGGGCTTGCCCTTGAGGGTGATCTCGATCCGCTGGCTCACCTTGGACAACCGCGGGTTGTTCTCGTGCAGCAGGATCACGTCGAACCTCTGGATGGCCGGCGAGATCTTCTCGATCTTCGCGAGCTTGGCATTGATTCGGCTCGCGAAGTGCTCGGGGACCTCGACGTTGCGGCCACGGATCGTGACCTGTGCCTCCGGCGTACCGGGATCGTCGGTCGACGGACCGTCGAAGGTGGCGGGATCGAGCAGGACTGCGGGGGTCTTCGCCATCGAAGCTCCTCCTCATCGGGCCTGCGGCGGACCGCTGCGACCGATCCGGTAACCGCCCGGAATCCCGGCCGAAGGGCCACCCACATGGCTGAGTGGTTACTCTCAGGACACGGTCCACCGGAGCCGACGAACGGCGAACGTGCTGGTGAACGCGTCCGAAACCCACCCTACCCCCTCATGTCGGCGCGGACCCCGGGACCGGGAACCTCATCCCGACCAGTCCCCTGCGGACCAGCTCGGGAGGCGGCGTCCGCGGCGTCCGCCCTAGGCCGCGGTGACGGCGAGGACACCCGTGACCCGCAGCCCACCCGCCTCCAGGACCGCGACGCACTGCGCTGCCGTCGCGCCAGTGGTGACGACGTCGTCGACGAGCAGCACCGTCGACGGTGTGGCCAGGAGAGCGGGCACGGTCACCGGCGCTCCCGGCGTCGCGCGCAGCGGGGTGCCCGCCGGGCGGCGACGGATCCGCCCGGAGAGGTTGTCCGCGCGGGCCTGCGCGCCGAGCCCGGCCGCGTCCCTCACCCGACCGCGGACCTCGAGGACCGGGGCCACCACGACCGGCCCGGTCGGCACCGCGCCGGCGAGTTCGGCGGCGAGGACGTCCACCACCTGGCGGACGTGGTCGAACCCCCGCCGTCGACGGGCCCGGGCCGACGCCGGTGCGGGGACGAGCACGGTGGGACGCTCGTCGGCCTCGGCGATCTCCCCGTCCGCCCGGAGCCGGTCGACCGCCGCGGCCAGCGCGGCCCCGAGGGGTCGGGCCAGGTCGGTCCGTCCGCGGTCCTTGTAGGCGGAGACCGCCAGGGCGGCCGGGCCGGTGTGTCGGGACAACGCCCAGACCGGTATCCGCAGGTCGGCCCGGGTCCGCACGGTCAGCGGTACCGCGGACAGTGTCGAGGCGCAGTCCGGACACCACCGCTGCCGGGGGCGACCGCACCCGGCGCACTCCAGGGGCACGACGAGGTCGGCGAACGCCGCGGCCCAGGACCCACCGCCACGCCACCGGGGTGACGCGTCCCCGTCCCCGGTGGCCACCGGCTCAGCCCGCGACCACCGGGTCGGCGCGGATCGCCGCCAGCCCGGAGATCTCCCGCCAGTACCTGTCCCCGGTCTCGGCCCCGGTGTCGAGCCGCAGCAGGGAGCGTCGGTCGACCACGTAGATCTCGCGCCCGGCCGCGGCGACCGCGGTCACCGGTCCGGAGATGTTGCGTTGCGAGAGCGGTTCGGCGATCGCCCCGTCCACCGAGACGGTCGCGACGGGGGCCTCGGTGGTCTCGCGGCCCACCACGATCGTGGACCGGTCCCGCCACGCCACGGAGGAGGCGGTCTCCCCCAGAGCTCGGCCGACCTGACGGAACGTGCCCGGTAGCGGCTGTCCGGTCTCGGCGGACAACGAGCCGATGAACACCTTGCCGTCGACGACCACGGCCATCTGGGCTCCGGACTGGTCGATGCGCAACCCGGTCACCCGCGACCCCAGGGCGAGGATCGGTCCGGCGTCCATCTCCTGGATGGACGGGGCGTTCTCACCCATCCCGATCCGGAGCAGTCGCGCGTCGTCGACCAGTACCCAGGCCCGACCGGTGACCGGGTGGAACGTCGGGCCGGCCACGGTCCTGGCGGTGAGGGCCTCGACGGGCCCGCCGTCCAGTGCCCCGACCAGGATCCGGCTCGGTCCGTCCCCGGCCTCCCCGGTCACCACCGCCAGGTTCCGCCCGTCATAGGACAGCACCGCGCTGCTACCCCCGCGGACCTCCGACCAGGGCCCCCCGGCCGGTCGCGCGCCGTCGTCCTCGAGTCGGACCAACCCGTCCGCCGCGGTGAGGGCGTTGCGCATCGGCTCCGCCGGCGGGTACGGGTCGAAGTCTCGGACGTCCTCGGTGGTCCAGCCGTCCGCGTACCGCTCGTCCAGGGGCGCGCCGTCCCGCTCGAGCCGGAACGGTCCGGGGACGTCGGCGCGGGCGAGGGTCCACACGACCTGCGCGGCGAACTCCGTCGTGGCCTGGCTGCTGAGGACGGGTAACCCGGTGAAGTCGATCGTCGTGCCGGAGGATCCGCCACCCTCCCCGTCCTCTCCCGGACGCACCGAGACCGAGGCGGGGACCCGGGACAGGACCGAGTCGGTCAGCCCGGGGCGGGGGCCGGTGGCGAGGAGGTTGACCAGTGAGTACTCGAGGTCGGTGCGGTCTGCGGCCGTCCAGCGCGGGTCCGGGACGAGCGCGTCGCCGGATCCGGAGAGGAAGAACAGGTCCCGCTGGGCGTAGGTGGAGAAGAACTCGGTGCGTTCGATCACGACCCCGGGTGGCAACTCGTCGATGCGCCACTGGCCGTCCGTGCGGGTCAGGCCGATCGTCACCTCGAGTTGGCCGACGTCCTCCCGGAAGATCCCGCCGGGATCGAGCGTGCCGACCTTCTCCGCTCGCAGCGTGTACTCGGCGCGGTCGGCCGACCGGCCTCCCTCGGCGCTGAGGTCGGCGCGCAGCACGATGACGGTCTCGGCGAGGTCGTCCCAGGTCTCCGCGGCCCGCGGGGTGAGGAACTGGCGGGCGGCGGCGTGCCGCTGGTCGGCCATCGCCGCGGCCTTGAGGAAGTCCCGGACCAGGAGGTCCGGTTCCTGGTCCGGGACCGGGGTGGGGACCGACAGCTCGCTGCCCTCCGGCGAGAAGGTGTCGATGACCTGGGGGGACGACGACGAGGGCAGCGTCGCGCATCCGGCGGTCGCCAGCCCGGTCGCGCAGGCCAGTGTCATCGACACGAGCAGGAACCGGGGCCGGGTCACGGCCGGCTCTCCCCGGACCCCGGGACCCGCTCGAGGGGGGTCGGCGAGCCGGTACGCATGAGCCTGGCCTCGTCCTCGGGTGTGAGCGGGAGCGGGCTCGAGGTGAGGGTGCCGCCGCGGCGCCGCGGGATGGTGAGGCGGAAGCAGGATCCCTCCCCCGGGCTGCCCCAGCAGTCCAGCCGGCCCCCGTGGAGTTTGGCGTCCTCGAGGGCGATCGCCAGACCGAGGCCGGTGCCACCGGAGCGGCGCACGCGCGAGGGGTCGGCACGCCAGAAGCGGTTGAACACCCGTGTCTCCTCGCCGGGTTTGAGCCCCACGCCGTGGTCTCGCACCGAGACGGCGAGCGCGGTCTCCGAGCTGCGCAGGGTCACCTTCACGGGCTTGGACTCACTGTGGTCGAGTGCGTTGGCCACGAGGTTGCGCAGGATCCGCTCGACGCGCCGTGAGTCGACCTCGGCGACGACCGGCTCGTCGGGCATGTCGACGTCGACCTCCACCCCTGCCGCCTCGGCGATGTGGGCCACGGTGCCCACCGCGTCCTTGACCGCGGTGCGCACGTCCATCTCGGCCACCGCGAGTTCTGCCATGCCGGCGTCGTGCCGGGAGACCTCGAGCAGGTCGGTGAGCAGGCTCTCGAACCGGTCGAGCTCGGACTCGAGCAGCTCGACCGCCCGCTTGGTGGGGGCGTCGAGGTCGTCCGCCGAGTCGGAGATGATGTCGGCCGCCATACGGACGGTGGTCAGTGGGGTACGCAGCTCGTGGGAGACATCGGAGGTGAACCGCTTCTGCAGGTCACCGAACTCCTCGAGCTGGGTGATCTGGTCGGACAGACTCTGCGCCATGTCGTTGAACGCCATGGCCAGCCGTGCGACGTCGTCCTCGCCGCGGATGACCATCCGTTCCTTAAGGTGCCCGTTGGCGAAGCGTTGGGCGATCGACGCCGCCTGCCGCACCGGTAGGACGACCTGTCGGGCCACGATCCACGCGATCGCCGCGGACAGGACGATGATCGCGAGTCCCGCGGTGGCGACGATCCCGCGCATGATCCCGAGGGTCTGTTCCTCTGCGATGAGCGGGTAGACCAGGTACAGCTCCAGTCCGGGGATCGAGGAGTCCGTCGGGGTGCCGAGCATGAGCGCCTTGGCCTGCTCGCCGCGGAAGTCGACCGTGACGTACTGGTAGGCGATCCGGCCCCGCTGGACCAGGGACTGCAACTCGGGCGGCACCTGCGCTTCGGCGGGGCTGACCACCTGGCCGCGGCCGGTCTGGTCCGGTACGACGAGGATCGGGTCGAAGGTGCCGGCGTGGACGGAGTCCCCGCCCGAGGCGAGGCCGCGGTCGCTGATCGCGCTGCGCGCCTGGTCGAGTCGGGACTGTTCGCTCGTGCCCTCGTCGGTGGCGGCGATCTGTGCCTGCACCGTGAGGCGGAGCCTGCTGGCCTGCTCCATCGCCGCGTCGAGCTTGGTCGACAGCAGCTGGGCCGCCATCTGGCTCTGCAACATGAACGCGATCGTGAGGATCACACCCATCGACAGCGCCAGCGTGGAGGTCACGACCCGCAGCTGCAGCGAGCGCCGCCACAGCCGTGCGATCCGGCCGCCGACGGCGGCGGGGTCCAGATCGGACAACCTCTCCCGGAGGGTCGGTGACGAGTCGGTCACGTCCCGGGTGTCGCGCTCGTCCCCGGTGGACGCCACCGCGCCGTCGGGACGAGCGGTGGTCACGAGACCGGGCCGGCCTTGTAGCCGACGCCGCGGACGGTGAGGACGACCTCCGGATTCTCCGGGTCCTTCTCGATCTTCGCCCTCAGGCGCTGGACGTGGACGTTGACCAACCGGGTGTCGGCCGAGTGCCGGTAGCCCCAGACGTGCTCGAGCAGGACCTCACGGGTGAACACCTGGCGGGGCTTGCGCGCCAGCTCCACGAGGAGGTCGAACTCCAGCGGGGTGAGCGGGATCGGCGTGCCGTCGCGGGTGACCGTGTGCGCGGGGACGTCGATCGAGACGTCACCGATGTGCAGGACCTCGCTGGGCTCGTCCTCACCGCGGCGCAGCCGGGCCCGGATCCGGGCCACCAGCTCCTTCGGCTTGAAGGGCTTCATGATGTAGTCGTCCGCGCCCGACTCCAGCCCGAGGACCACGTCGACGGTGTCGGTCTTGGCGGTGAGCATGACGATCGGCACGCGGGACTCGGCGCGGATCTCACGGCACACGTCGATACCGCTCTTGCCGGGGAGCATGAGGTCCAGCAGCACGAGGTCGGGCTGCACGGCGCGGAACGTCTCGATGGCCTGGACTCCGTCGCCGACGATCTCGGTCTCGAACCCCTCGCCCCGCAGGACGATGGTGAGCATCTCTGCCAGTGCGGCGTCGTCGTCGACGACGAGGATCTTCGGGGTCATGGTCACCACTTGTGTCGGCGTGTCGTGTAGGCGTCGTCAGGCGCACCCCCCGTGGGCACGCACCGCGGGTCGTGTTCCTGCACTCTCAGACCTTACCCGGCAGACCCTCCGGACCGGGGTGCGGCGCGGCGTGCGGAGCGGGGACGACGACGAGGTCGGCCAACTCGTGCACGTCGGGGTCCGCCCCGATCACGCGCCACGGCGAACGCCACGCGGTGGCGGCGAGCCGGTGGTAGGCCCGGCCGGTCGCCGCCTGGAGGTCCGAGTCGCGTTCGTAGCGGTCGCGGGTCCGCCCCGGATCGGCGGCCTCCCGGGTGCCGGCGCGCGCGGCGGCCACCTCCACGGGGGTGTCGAGGAGGACCTGCAGGTCGGGGACGGGCACTCCGAACCGGTCGAACTCGAGGGTGCCGATCCACTCGACCACCTCGGCCTCACGGTCCGGTCCGAGCCGGGCTGCCGTGTACGCGGCATTGGAGGCGACGTACCGGTCGAGGAGCACCACGTCGTGCGTCTCGCCCAACTCGAGCAGTTCCTCCCGCGCGGCGTGCCGGTCCATCGCGAACAGCAGCGCCATCGCGTGGGGCGAGTCCGCCAGGCCGGCCTGGCCGCCGTGCAGGGAGTCGGCGGCCAGGTCGGCGTGCAGCGTGCCGTACCGGGGGAAGGCCAGGCGACCCACCGAGAGACCGCGGGCGGTGAGCTCGCCGACGAGCGCCGTCGTCAGTGTGTTCTTGCCCGCACCGTCGAGTCCCTCGACGACCACCAGCCGCGCGGCCATCACCGGTACTGCGATCAGTAGCGGTAGTGGTCGGGCTTGAAGGGGCCCTCGACGTCCACGCCGATGTACTCGGCCTGGTCCTTGGCCAGCGTGGTCAGGGACCCGCCGAGCGCCTCCACGTGCAGGCGGGCGACCTTCTCGTCGAGGATCTTGGGCAGCAGGTGCACCCCGATCGGGTACTGGTCGGCCTTGGTGAACAGCTCGATCTGGGCGATCACCTGGTCGGAGAAGCTGTTGGACATCACGAACGACGGGTGCCCGGTGGCGTTGCCCAGGTTGAGCAGACGCCCCTCGGACAGCACGATGATCGAGCGGCCGTCGTCGTCGAAGACGAACTCGTCGACCTGCGGCTTGATGTTGATCCGGGTGACGCCCTCGGCGGACTCGAGGCCGGCCATGTCGATCTCGTTGTCGAAGTGGCCGATGTTGCCCAGGATGGCCTTGTTCTTCATCCGCGTCATGTGCTCGAACGTGATGATGTCCTTGTTGCCCGTGGCGGTGATGATGATGTCCGCGTCCTCGATGGCCTCGTCGACGGTGACCACGTCGAAGCCGTCCATCAGCGCCTGCAGCGCGTTGATCGGGTCGATCTCGGTGACCTGCACGCGCGCGCCCTGCCCGGCCAGCGCCTCGGCGCAGCCCTTGCCCACGTCGCCGTAGCCACAGACCAGGGCCTTCTTGCCGCCGATGAGGGCATCGGTTCCGCGGTTGATGCCGTCCAGCAGCGAGTGGCGGGTGCCGTACTTGTTGTCGAACTTGCTCTTGGTGACCGCGTCGTTGACGTTCATCGCCGGGAACGGCAGCACGCCCTCGTTGTGGAAGTGGTAGAGGCGGTGCACGCCGGTGGTGGTCTCCTCGGTCACGCCCTGGACCGACTCGGCGATGGCCGTGTACTTGCCCGGGTTGGCCGGAACGGACTCACGCAGCAGCGCGTGGAAGACCTTCTCCTCGGCCGACCAGGCCGAGTCGTCCGACGGCACGGCGCCGGCCTGCTCGAACTCCTTGCCCTTGATCACGAGCATGGTGGCGTCGCCACCGTCGTCGAGGATCATGTTCGGCTCGGTGCCCGGCCAGGTCATGATCTGCTCGGTGCACCACCAGTACTCGGTGAGGGTCTCGCCCTTCCACGCGAACACCGGCACGCCCTGCGGGGCCTCCGGGGTCCCCTCCGGGCCCACCACGACCGCCGCGGCCGCCTCGTCCTGTGTGGAGAAGATGTTGCACGAGGCCCACCGGACCTCCGCGCCCAGCGCGGTCAGGGTCTCGATCAGCACCGCGGTCTGCACCGTCATGTGGATCGAGCCGGCGATCCGGGCACCGGCCAGCGGCTGCTCGGCCGCGTATTCCTCACGCAGCGCCATCAGACCCGGCATCTCGTGCTCGGCCAGACGGATCTGCTTACGGCCCGCCTCCGCCAGCGACAGATCCGCCACCTTGAACTCGACACCATTGACGGACTGAACCTGCAGATCAGCGGACATGTTCTTCGACCAGCTCCTCATTGACTCACGAAAGACTCCGCCCCACACTAGCGGGACGACCTGCCGGGGTGTCGGCCCCGTCACCCGCCGGCGACGCGGGTACGGAACACGGTGGCCCCACCTGTGCCGTGCAGGCGCACCCGGGAGGTCGAGGCGGGCACCCACACGGCCCTCCCCGGCGCGAGGGCCTCACTCGTCCCGTCGGAGTCCACGATCGCCTCGCCGGACGTGCACAGCAGCACCTCGGGCCCCTCCGGTCGCCAGGCTGCCGGGTCGCCGTCGGCTGGCACGTCGATGCGCGACAGGGCGAAGTCGGGCTCCGGCGTGGGGTAGTCGACCTCCCCGGGGATGCCACGATCGGCCTCGACCGCCCGGACCGTGGGATCGGTCAGTGGGCTGAACTCGAGCACCCGCATCAGCTCGGGGACGTCGACGTGCTTGGGGGTCAGGCCGCCGCGCAGGACGTTGTCGGAGTTGGCCATGACCTCCACGCCGACACCGCGCAGGTAGGCATGGAGCTGCCCCGGACCCAGGTAGACGGCCTCACCGGGCTGCAGGATGACCCGGTTGAGCAGCAGCGCGCCCAGGACCCCCGGGTCGGTCGGGTACCGCTCGGCGAGTTCGGTGATCGTGGCGGCCACCGGGGACCACGGGCCCTCGACGCCGTGCTCCGTGAGGTAGGCGACCGCACACGTCACCAGGTCGGGCACGACAGCGGCCAGCACGACGTGCGGCATGGTGACGAACGTGGTGAACACCGCCCGCAGGCCCTCGGCGTCGGGTTGCCCGGCGAGCATGTCCCGGTAGGGCTTCAGCGACGGCACGCCCAACGCGTCGAGCAGGGCCACCGTGCTCTCCACCGGGCGGAAGCCCACGAGGGCGTGGAACTCGGTGAGCGCGACGAGGATCTCGGGCTTGTGGTTGGCGTCCCGGTAGTTGCGGTCCGCCGCGTCGACGGCGATCCCGCGCGCGTCCTCCGCCGCGAAGCCCTCACGCGCCTTCTCCGGAGACGGATGGGCCTGGAGCGACAGAGCCTGTTCGGCGGAGAGCAGCTTGACCAGGAACGGCAGTCCCCCGCCGTGCTCGGCCAGCACCCGCGGGCCCAGCTCGCGCTCGGGGTCGGCGGCGATCCGGGCGTCGAGACCACGACCGTCGGAGCACCGCGAGGACCCGGAGTCGTGCGCGCCGAACCAGTGCTCGGCGACCGGGTGAGGCGCCGGCGAGGTGGTCCCGCACAGCTCGGGGAGCGCGGTCCGGGAGCCCCAGGCGTAGGCCTGGACCACCGGTTCGAGTGCGACCACGGACCTACAGACCTCCGACGAGGAGGTAGGCGGCGGCCAGTTCCGTGCGGGCCATGAGCGCTGCCACCTTTCCGCTCAACGGGGCCGGGGCGTCGCCGGCCGTGTCCCGACCGCGATCGGTGATCCACTCGACATCCGCGAGCGGGCCCGCGGCCAGCCGGACGATCTCCTCGTCCGCGCCCAACACCATACCGACGTACCTCACGGGCAGATCGTCGCGTGGTCCGTCCAGCTCCTCGTCGTGGAACAGGCTCGCCAGCGGATCCGTCGGGGGACGCCCCTGGGCCCGTTCGGCGTGCGCACGCACCGCGTCCGGGACCGAGGACGCCGCCGTGACCCTGCCGGCGTCGCAGAACGCGGCGACCGCACGGTCACAGTAGGCCGCGGACACCGGATCCGAGTGGATCCACACGAGCGGGTCACGGCCCGCCACCGATGTCGCGAGCAGCTTCGCCGGATTGACCGGCGTGGCCAGTTCCGGGCCGAGCCCCTCGAGCTCGATGTCGACGGCGTCGGCGGCGGCGGCCACGTCCAGGCCCTGGGCGCCCAGCGCGGCGAGCACTGCCATCCCGGCCGCCAGGTGGCGCAGCACGCCACGGTACGGCGGCACGTACGGGAGCGGCTCGAGCCACGTGGCGCGGCCGCGGCCGGACTCGGCCACCGGTCCCTCCCGGGGTACGTCCACGACGACGGTCGCACCGCGGCCGGCGGCGGAGTCGATCGCGGTCACCAGCCGGGGGTCGCCCGCGTCGTCCCCGGAGACGAGGACCACGTCGAGAGCCCCCACCCACGCGGGAAGGGTGCGCGCGAGCACCAGCGGGGGGACGGCCGGGCCGCCGACGATCTCCGCCAGGGCGGCGACCACCCCCGCCGCGTGGCGTGCGCGGTCGGACCGTCCGGACACCCAGACCACCGCGCGCGGACGAAACCGGTCGAGGGCGTCGAGCGCCCCGCCGTCCACCGCGGTGGCCACGGTGCGCAGCTGGGCACCCGCCATCGACGCGTGGAGCAGGGCCCCCGTGGCGTCGGCCGCGCGCAGCGCCTCGGAGTCGTCGAGATCGACCCGTCCCGCCCCGGTGTCGCTGGTCAGGTCAGGCACGGACGATCGCGAGGACCTCGTCGACCACCGCGGCGACGCCCTCCCTGGTCGGCGCCTCGGCGTTGAGGCGCAGCAGCGGCTCGGTGTTCGAGGCGCGGAGGTTGAACCACGACCCGTCACCGAGGTCCACGGTCACACCGTCGAGCCGGTCGATGGACTCGGCCCGGTCCGAGAACGCCGTGAGGACCGCCTCCATGCGCTCGGTCTGCGCCTCGGCGGAATCCAGCGTGGAGTTGATCTCCCCGGAGGCGGCGTACCGGGTGTACTCGGCCATGAGCTCGGACAGGGTTCCGTCCTGCCCACCCAGGGCGGCCAGGACGTGCATCGCGGCGAGCATGCCGGAGTCGGCACCCCAGAAGTCACGGAAGTAGTAGTGCGCGGAGTGCTCGCCGCCGAAGACGGCGCCGGTCTCGGCCATCTGGGCCTTGATGAAGCTGTGGCCCACCCGGGTGCGGACGGCGACACCGCCCTTCTCCTCGACGAGCTCCGGCACGGCGCGGGAGGTGATGAGGTTGTAGATGATCGAGGCACCCGGGTCCTTGGCCAGTTCCCGCTGGGCGACGAGGGCGGTGATGGCCGACGGCGCGACGGGCTCGCCGCGCTCGTCCACGACGAAGCACCGGTCGGCGTCGCCGTCGAACGCCAGGCCGATGTCGGCCCCGCTCTCCTTGACGAGCGCCTGCAGGTCGACGATGTTGGCCGGCTCCAGGGGGTTGGCCTCGTGGTTCGGGAAGTTGCCGTCGAGTTCGAAGTAGAGGGGGACGATCTCGAGCGGGAGGCCGCCCAGGACGGCCGGCACCGTGTGGCCGCCCATCCCGTTACCGGCGTCCACCGCCACCTTGAGCGGACGGATTCCCGAGAGGTCGACCAACCCGCGCAGGTACTCGCCGTAGCCGTCGAGGACATCCTGCTCGGTGGCGGTGCCGGGCTCACCGTCGTGTGCGGGGACCCCCTCGATGACCTCGTCGGCGATGGTCCGCAGACCGGACTCCTGCCCGACCGGCTTGGCACCGGCGCGGCACAGCTTGATCCCGTTGTAGGCGGCGGGATTGTGGCTGGCGGTGAACATGGCGCCGGGGCAGTCGAGTGAACCCGAGGCGAAGTAGAGCTGGTCGGTCGAGGCCAGGCCGATCGTCACCACATCCAGTCCCTGGGCGGTGACCCCGTCCGCGAACGCGGCGGACAGTCCCGGGGAGGAGTCCCGCATGTCGTGGCCGATCACCACGGTGTTCGCACCCTCCGACCGCATGAGGCGGGCGAACGACGCTCCGACCTCGCGGACGAAGTCCTCATCGATCTGCTCACCGACGACACCACGGACGTCGTACGCCTTGATGACTGCTCGGACGGACTCGGCGCTACGTGCCACGTGTTGCTCCAGGGTGTGAGACGGGGTCGGTCGGGATCGTGCCCGACACTACCCGCGCCGCTCACGCGGCGGACCACCCTCGCGGGCCGCGGCTCAGCGGGGGGACGGGCCCGACCCGCGTCGGCCCTCGCCGGACCCACCGGCCTCGGTGTCGGATGCGGGGCCCATGTCGGGGACCACCCGCAGGTGGGGACGCCCGGTCGCACCCGACGAGCCCGCGGCGGATCCGGGTCCGGCCGCGATCCGGGTACGGGCGTCGTCGAGGACCGGACCGGGATCGGAGACACCGAGGCGGCGCAGGCGGTCGGCGTCGACCAGCGCCGCGCCGGTCCTGCGTCCACCCACGGGTCCGCCCGTGACCGCGTCGAGCAACGCGGTGAGGTCCGAGTCCTCGGCCGAGGTGTCGATGTCCGGATGTCGCACCAGGTCCCAGCCACGGGGGGCGGTGATGCGAAGCGCGTGGGCCGCGCACAGATCCCAGGCGTGTGGCTCCCGGACCGCGGGCAGCGGCCCGATGACGGCCGTGGAGTCCGCGTAGACGTAGGTGAGCGTGGCGACCGCGCGGTTGGGACATCCCGGACGGCAGCAACGACGGTTCTCACTCACGAGGCCCCAGGGTAGTCCCGCAGCCGGGACGCGTGGGCCGCGACCCGCCCACGCCGGTACGACGCGCCCGCCGCGGACGGGGCTATTCTCGCGCCATGACCCCCGCCGCCCCGGTACCCGGACGACCGCCCACCGGCACCGCGATCCCCGGCGCGGGCCAGAGTGACGTGTGCGCGGGCAGTCGGATCTCCGTGCGCGACTTCCCCGGGGACCCGGGCCGTCGCGGCCCGAGAGTGGTGACCTCCCGGCGCGCGGACAGACGCGGTCACGGTCCCCGCGGCCCGATCCTGCCCCCGGAGGTTCCGAGGTGGCGCAGCCGGTCCGCCGAGTTCGACGCCGCCGCACTGGAGGCGTTCGCGGAGATCGACCAGCACTGGCATTCGCGACTGGTGCACCTGGATCTCGCCGTGGACATGGTGCCGCGCATGCGGCTGCGTCCCGGTGAGACGTGGCCCGAGGAGGTCGTGGCCGACGGCGACGTCCCGCTCGCGCGTCTGGTGCCGGCGGGCGTCGACCGTTCGGGGCAGCCGACCCGGGCGCGGCTGGTGTTGTTCCGCAAGCCCCTGTCCCGCCGGGCGCCGGACAGCGATGACCTCCGGGATCTCATCTACTCGGTCCTGGTCGAGCTGGTCTCCCAGCACCTGGAGATCTCTCCGGACGAGGTCGAGTCCGGCCCCGACGAGAGCTGACCCGCGGGCCCGGGCACGGGGACCCGCAGGCCGGGGCCGGGGCCCGTCGGCTTGCGCACCCTGAATGGTCCATACCCGCAGCGCAACCCGGGCGTCTGCGTACATTCCGCCATCACAGGTCAACGCGGCAGCGTAGCCGCGGGCGGGGCGCCGGGCGGGGCTCCGGGCCGATCGAGGACCCAGCAGACGAGAACTGACCGCCCGGTGCCGGACGGTCAGGCGTGGGAGGGGCGGCGTGTTCGACGGGAGTTCGCCGGGGGCGGTGGATACGAGGGGCGGGAAGCGGGGTGCGGGGTGCGGGCGGAGGAGGAGCCGCCCGGGGGTCACATGACGGCGTCGCGCTTGATGCGTCGCCGCTCGCGCTCGGACAGCCCGCCCCAGATGCCGAACCGTTCGTCGTTGGCCAGCGCGTACTCGAGGCACTCGGCCTTGACCTCGCAGCCGGTGCAGATCTTCTTGGCCTCGCGGGTCGAGCCGCCCTTCTCCGGGAAGAACGCCTCCGGATCGGTCTGCGCGCAGAGAGCCCGTTCCTGCCAGCTCTCCTGCTCGTCCTCGACGAACAGGCCGGAGACACCGAGGTCGACCAGGGCCAGCTCGGGTCCCGCGACGGTGCGTGACTGTCGATCCACGGTCATCCCTTCGTGTTACGTGTTCGTCCGCGATGGTCCGCGGTGGAGGGCCCGTCGCCGACGGGGCTGAGGGAGCCTCGTCGAATCGCGGCCTGTCTGATGTCTGTGCGACATTTACCGTCACCCACCAGGGAATGACACACCTGTGATTACACACATGCAAGACGCTCAGGTCAAGCGAAATCGGCGAGACCTACCATTTTCGTCGCCCGCTATGACCGGTGACACGCCGCTCCGGATGTGGCGTAGGACACGGGCACGCTCCGGTCGGCAGCCCACCGGGACGGCTCCGCACGCACCGTCACTACTCTCGACGGTGTGAAGATCTGTGTTCTGGCCGGCGGCGTCGGTGGCGCCCGTTTCCTGCTCGGCGCCCGCCGGCTACTCGGACTGGACGACGAGTCCGCCCGTGCACGCTCGGAGCATCGTATCGACGCGGTGGTCAACGTCGGCGACGACGCCTGGATGCACGGGGTCCGCATCTGCCCCGACCTCGACACCTGCATGTACACCCTCGGCGGCGGCATCGACCCCGAACGAGGCTGGGGCCACGCCGGTGAGACGTGGAACTGTCGGGACGAGCTCGCGGCCTACGGCGTGCAGCCCGACTGGTTCGGCCTGGGCGACAAGGACCTGGCCACCCACCTCGTGCGGACGCAGATGCTCGGCGCGGGGTACCGCCTCACCGACGTCACCGAGGCGCTGTCCACCCGCTGGTCCCCCGGCGTGCGCCTGCTGCCCGTGACCGACGACCGCTGCGAGACGCACGTCGTGGTGACCGGCAGCACCCCCGACGCGACGGGGAACGGCCCGGAGGCGGACGGGTCCGGCCCGCGGGCGATCCACTTCCAGGAGTGGTGGGTCAAGCACAAGGCCCAACTGCCGGCCTCGGCGTTCGTACAGATCGGGGCCGATGCCGCCGCGCCGACCCCCGAGACCCTCGAGGCCATCTCCACGGCGGACCTCGTCGTCGTCGCCCCCTCCAACCCCGTGGTCTCCGTCGGCGCGATCCTCGCGGTCCCCGGGATCCGCGCCGCGCTGCGGTCCACCCCGGCCCCCGTGGTGGGCATCAGCCCCGTGATCGGCGGGGCGGTGCTGCGCGGCATGGCGGACGCGTGCCTCACGGCGATCGGCGTGGAGACCTCCGCGACGGCCGTGGCGCGCCACTACGGCGCCCGCTCCGGCACCGGCCTGCTGGACGGCTGGCTCGTGGCCCCGGGCGACGCGCCCACCGACGGCTCGGGCGCGGTCGACGGTGTCGCGATCCGGGAGGTCCCGCTGCTCATGACCGATCCCGACGCCACCGCGGACATGGTCGCCGCCGCGATCGACCTGGCCGGCCTCGAGGTCCCCGGCCGGACCGACCGATGACCGACGGCGCGCTCCCCGAGATCCGTCGCTGGACCGTCGAGCACGCCGCGCCCGCGGACGTGGTCATGTGGGCCCCCGACGGACTGCCCGAGTTCCGGCCCGGTGACGACCTGGCGCGGATCCTCGCCGACGCGCTCACCGCCGACCCGCACGGCCTCGTCGACGGCGACGTGGTGGTGTTGACCTCCAAGGTCCTGTCCAAGACCGAGGGGCGGATCGTGCCCGCCCCCACCGACCCGGACGAGCGTGACGCCCTGCGCCGACGGCTCGTGGACGCCGAGTCGGTCCGCGTGGTGGCGCGCGTCAACCGCACGCTCATCACGGAGAACCGGCTGGGGATCGTCCAGGCCGCCGCCGGGGTCGACGGATCCAACGTCGAGGCCCGCGAGCTCGCCCTGCTGCCCGAGGACCCCGACGCCTCCGCCGCCTCCCTCGCCCGCGACCTGCGCCGCCTCACGGGCGCGCGCCTCGCCGTCGTCGTCACCGACACCATGGGACGGGCCTGGCGCACCGGCCAGATCGACATGGCCATCGGCGCCGCCGGGCTGCGGGTGTCGGTGGGCTACGACGGCGCCGTGGACCGCCAGGGCAACGAACTGCTGGTGACCGACGTGGCCGTGGCCGACGAGATCGCCTCGGCCGCGGACCTGGTCAAAGGCAAGCTCGGGGCCCGACCGGTCGCCGTGGTGCGCGGGGTGGCGCACCTGCTGCTGGACGACGATGGCGACGACGACGACGACGACGACGTGAACGTCCCCCGGCGGGCCCGCGACCTGGTCAGGGACGGCTCCGCCGATCTGTTCCGGTTGGGCACCGCCGAAGCCGTGGCGCAGGGGCGGCGGGAGGCCGTGCCCGCCCGCCGCTCGGTGCGACGGTTCTCCGACGAGTCCGTCGACGCGGACCTGCTGGCCGGAGCCGTGGCGGACGCGCTGACCGCCCCCGCGCCGCACCACAGCACGCCGATCCGCTTCGTCCGCGTCTCGGGCGACGCCCGCGCGCGGCTGCTGGACGCCCTCCGCGCGGACTGGGAGCGCGACCTGCGCGCCGACGGGCACTCCGGCGAGATCCTGGGCCGCCGACTCGGGCGCGGCGATCTGCTGCGCACCTGCCCGGAACTGATCCTGCCGTTCGTCGACGACTCCGCCGGCGCGCACGACTACCCGGACGCCCGGCGGGCCGCCTGCGAGGAGACGATGTTCACCGTGGCCGGCGGCGCGGCGGTGCAGTCGCTGCTGGTGGCGCTGGCCGCGCGCGGCCTGGGCTCCTGCTGGGTGGGGTCGACGATCTTCGCCGCCGAGACCACCCGCCGCGAGCTCGGACTGCCTGCCTCGTGGCGACCACTCGGCGCGGTCGCGGTGGGCGTTCCGGCCGACCCGGTCCCGCCGCGGGAGCCGCGGCCGGCCGGGGACGCCTATCTGACGATCGAGTGAGTCGGTAGCCGCACGCCGACCGGTCCCCCGGCCGGATTCGCGCCGCTGGCTGGAACCGTGCCGCCGGCCGGAACGGGCGTGACGCATCGAACTGCGCGCCGGCTGGCAATCGCGCCGGCCGGCATCAGCGCCACCCGGGTGAGCGCCAGCCGGCATCAGCGCCAGCCGGGTGAGCGCCAGCCGGCATCAGCGCCACCCATCCGATGTCGCGCCACCTGCCGGATTCGATAGGCAGCGCGACATCGGATGGGCGGCGAAGGCCGGCCGGGCCTACATGTCCGTGGAGTAGCGGATCCCGCCGTCGGGGATCTCGACACCCGGCCACACGCGGGCACCACGGAGGAGTTCACAGCGGGCGCCGATGACCGCGCCGTCGCCGATCACGCCGTCCCGGATGAGCGCCCGGTGGCCGATTCTCGCGCCGAACCCGACGATCGAGCGTTCCACGGTCGCCCCCGCCTCGATGCGGGCGCCGTCGAAGACGACCGCGCCGTCCAGCCGGGCGCCGGCCCCGATCTCCGCGCCGCGTCCCACGACGGTGCCACCGACCAGGACGGCACCCGCCCCGATCCCGGCACCCTCGTGGACCAGAGATTCCCCCGCGTGGCCGTCGAGCGCCGGCGACGGGGCGATCCCCCGCACCAGGTCCGCCGAACCGCGTACGAAGTCCTCGGGCGTACCCATGTCCCGCCAGTAGGCGGAGTCCACGAACCCGTAGACCCGCCTGCCCTCGCTCAGCAGCTGGGGGAAGGTCTCACGCTCGACCGAGACCGGCTGCCCATCAGGGATCTGCTCGATGAGCTCGCGGCGGAACACGTAGCAGCCGGCGTTGATCTGGTCGGTCGGCGGATCCTGGGTCTTCTCGAGGAACTCCTGCACCCGGCCGTCGTCGTCGGTGGTGACGCAGCCGAACGCGCGCGGATCGGAGACGCGGACCAGGTGCATCGTCAGGTCGGCGTCCTTCTCACGGTGCAGTGCGAGGATCTCCCGCAGGTCGGTGCCGCCGAGGACGTCGCCGTTGAACACCATGACGGTCGAGGCGGTCAGCTCGGACAGGACGTTGCGGATGCCGCCGCCGGTCCCCAGGGGTTCGGTCTCCACGACATAAGAGATGTCCAGGTCCAGCGCCGAACCGTCCCCGAAGTACTCTTCGAACACCTCGGCCTTGAACGAGGTCCCCAGCACGACCCGACGGATGCCGGCCGCCCGGATCCGGGAGAGCAGGTGGGTCAGGAAGGGCAGGCCCGCGGTGGGCAGCATCGGCTTGGGCGCCGAGATCGTCAGGGGCCTGAGCCGGGTGCCCTTTCCGCCGACCAGAACCACCGCCTCGGTGTCCGCGATGAGGTCGTCGCCGGCGGTGGCGCTGCCGGGGGTCGTCGAGGTCACGATGAACGCTCCTGGGGGTCGTCGGGCCGCGGGCGGGGGCGCGCTCGCGCTGCTCCGGGGGCGGGTGGGATGGACTCTGTCGTGGGTGCCGGGCTCAACCCGCGGCGCGCCGGGCGGTGCGGACCGCCAGACGACACCGCAGCTCCAGGCCCACTCTCAGGGCCCAGCGTATCGGTGCCTGCCAGGCCTGCGGGTGCCTGTCCGCCTGGAACAGGTAGGCACTGCGGTGGTGCGCGCGGAGGGTGAACTCCGGCACCGTCCTCGCCGCGTGCCCCTGGTCATGGCGGATGACCGAGGTGGGGACATAGACGTTCTGCCACCCGGCCCTGCCGAGACGGTCGCCCAGGTCGATGTCCTCGAGGTACATGAAGTACCGCTCGTCGAACCCGCCCAGGGCGTCGAACGCCTCGCGGCGCAGCAGCAGACACGAGCCCGACAGCCACCCGGCCGTCCGCTCCGTCCCCATGTCCGCGTCGTCGAGGTACCCCGCCGTCCACGGGTTGCGTGGCCACACCTGGCCGAGCAGGGCGTGTCCGATGCCCGCACCCAGGCGGGGCACGGCCCGGGCGGACGGGTACACCGACCCGTCGGCCTCGGCGATCCGCGGACCGAACGCGGCGGCCCGTGGCCAGCGTTCGGCGGCGGCGAGGAGCTCGTCCACCGAGCCGGGCTCGAACGTCACATCCGGGTTGACCACCAGGACGAACTCCTGGTCGAACTCCCCCGGACGACCCGCGATCTCCGTCACGGCGCGGTTGATGGCGGTTCCGTAGCCCAGGTTCCCGCCGGTCGGGAAGAACTCGGCGAATCCGTACTCCGCCGCGACCGCCTCCGGGACCCCGTCGGTCGACCCGTTGTCCGCCATGACCAGCCCGACCGGCCGGGCCGTGGCCGCGGGGAGGGTCTCGACGAAGCTGCGGAGGTGGTCGCCCGGTGAATACGTCACCGTCACGACGGGTAGTCGGGTCGTCACGCGCAACACCCTACGACGCACCCCGTGGATTCCGACGCCCGGCGCGCGGCGCGGTACCGTTGAACATCATCGGCGGCCTCGAGCGGCCCTACTCGACGACAAGGACGGTGGATGAGCGCCGAGCTGCCAGCGACTCCCCGTCGCGCCCCCGGTCGGGCGCGGGGCAGGCGTCACGCCACTCCTGCCCGCCCGATCGCGTCCCGGATCGGACGCGTCGTGACGGCTCTGGTCTCCGCGCTGTGCCTCCTGGTCACCGGCGTCGGATGGACCCTGTTCAACGGGCTCGCCTCGGACCTGACCTCCGCGGGCGGTCTCGACGTGGGCGATGGTGGCCTCGACGGCGCCGTGGACATCCTGCTCGTGGGCACCGACAACCGGACCGACGCCCAGGGCAATCCGCTCAGCCAGGAGGAGCTCGCCACGATCCGGACCGGCGAGGAGGAGGGCGAGAACACCGATACGATCCTGCTCATCAGGATCCCCGAGGACGGCAGTTCCGCCACCGCCGTCTCCATCCCCCGCGACGTGTACGTGGAGACCAGCTCGGTCGGTGGGAGCAAGATCAACGGCGTCTACGCGGCCAACAAGGAGGCCTACCTCGAGCGCTCCGTGGCCGACGCCCCGGACGGCGGACTCACCGAGGAGGACCAACGCGCGGCGGTCAAGGCCGGACGCAACGGGCTCATCGGCGCCGTCCAGGAACTCACCGGAGTGCAGGCCGACCACTACGCGGAGATCGGGCTCCTGGGTTTCGTCCTGCTCACCGATGCGGTCGGCGGCGTCCCCGTCTGCCTCAACGAGGCCGTGGACGAGCCGCTGTCGGGCGCGAACTTCCGGGCCGGGGTCCAGACGGTTTCCGGGTCCGACGCGCTGAGCTTCGTGCGCCAGCGCCATGATCTGCCCGCGGGCGACCTCGATCGCATCGTGCGCCAGCAGGCGTTCATGTCCCAGCTCGTCAAGAAGATCCTCTCCGCCGGCACGCTGGCGGACCCCTCGAAGCTCGGTGCGCTGGTCGACGCGGCCAAGCGGTCCTTCGTGATCGACGAGAACTGGGACTTCGTCGACTTCGCCATGAAGCTCCAGGACATCAGCGGCGGCAACGTGCGGTTCGAGACCATCCCGGTCACCAGCATCGACTCGTTCACGGAGTGGGGCGAGTCCATCGTGACCGCCGACCCCGAACAGGTCACGGAGTTCGTGGCCGGTTTCGCCAGCACCGAGGGCGACGACGCCGCGGCCGACGCGCCGGAACAGACCCCCACCGGCGAACCGGTCCTCGACCCCGCAGCGGTGACGGTGTCCGTGGTCAACACCACTGCCATCGACGGCCTGGCCGCCCAGGTCTCCGGTGCCCTCACCGAGCTCGGCTACACGGCGGGCGACCTGCTCACCGACCCGGCCGCCGCGTACACCTCACACGTGGCCGCGGGTTCCGCCGACGACGAGGCCGCCTTCGCCGTGTCGGACGCCCTCGGCGGACTGCCGGTGCAGGTCGACCCCGCGTTGCCCGCCGGTACCGTCCGCGTCGTCCTGGCCGAGGACTACAGCGGCCCCACCAGTGAGGCCGCGGGTGTCGAGTCCGCCTCCCCCGCCACCACCACCTACGCGCCGTTGCCGCCGTCCATCGCGGAACGCCCGACCTTCGACGCGGGCGGCTCGGACGTACCCTGCGTCAACTGACCGAGCACGTCGACCGACCACGCCAACGGAGGCCCAGAGTGAACACCGCAGCCGACACCGTCCTCCAGCCGCTCCTCGCGCTCGACCCGGGCTCCCCCATGGTCACCCACTACGACCAGGCCGCCCCGTCGCGTGTCGAGTTGTCGGTGACCTCGACGGCGAACTGGGCCGCGAAGATCGCCGGACTCCTGCGCGACGAACTCGGGGTGATGCCGGGGGACGTGATCGTGTGCGACCTGCCCGCCCACTGGCTCACCGCGGGCGTCCTCCTGGGCGCCTGGTGGGCGGGCGCGGAGGTGAGCACGGGGGCCGCGGAGGACGCCGTCGTCGTCGTCACCGTCCCCGAGCGCCTCGACCGCCACCCCACCGACGTCGAGACCCTCCTCATGACCACGGACCCGATGGGCCGCCCCCTGGCGGCCTCCGGCATCGAGATCCCCCCGGGCGTCACCGACCTCGCCGAGGCCTGCCGCATCCACCCGGACGCCTTCGCACCCTCGGGCCGGGGCCCGCTCGCCCTGGACGGCGCACCGCTGGCCGACCTGGCGGACCCGGCGCTGGCCGGCCGTGCTCTCGTGGCGGGCACCGAGCGGGACGACGTGGTGCGGGTCCTGGCCCGGCTGTTCGCCTCCGGGGGCACGGCGGTCCTCGTCACCGGGGCCGAGGCGGACGATCCCTCGGTCGCCGACGTCGCGGCCACCGAGCGCACCACGCTCACCCTCTGAGACACGAAATCCGCTACCCTCCCTCCCGATCCGCTATGCCTAATGGGATAGCGGATCCGGATTCGGAGTAGCGGATTCCGGAGTCGAACGGCGAGGCCGCCTCACGGCGGGCCCGGCTCGGCCCGCCGCGGCTCAGCTCAGCTCAGCTCAGGCCAGGATCTGACGCGCCATGACCATGCGGTTGATCTGGTTGGTGCCCTCGTAGATCTGCGTGATCTTGGCGTCGCGCATCATTCGCTCGACCGGGAAGTCACGCGTGTACCCGGCGCCACCGAAGAGCTGCACCGCGTTGGTGGTGACCTCCATGGCCACGTCCGAGGCGAAGGTCTTGGACGCGGCGGCCATGAAGCCCAGCTTCTCCCCGCCGGGCGCGCTCCCGCGCTCGGCGTTGGCGGCGGCCGTGTAGACCATCAGGCGCGCGGCCTGCACCTTCATGGCCATGTCGGCCAGCATGAACTGCGTGTTCTGGAAGTCGGAGATCGCGCGGCCGAACTGCTTGCGCTCCTTGGTGTAGGCGACAGCCGCGTCCAGGGCGCCCTGCGCCATCCCCACGGCCTGCGCGCCGATGGTGGGGCGGGTGTGGTCGAGGGTCTGCAGGGCCGTCTTGAACCCGGTGCCCGGCTCGCCGATGATCCGGTCGCCCGGGATGCGGACGTTCTCGAAGTACAGCTCCGCGGTGGGCGAGCCCTTGATGCCGAGCTTCTTCTCGGTCTTGGAGACACCGAAGCCCTCGTCGTCGGCGTGGACCATGAACGCGGAGATCCCGTTGGCGCCCTTCTCGGGGTCCGTCACGGCCATGACGGTGTACCAGGTGGACTTGCCGCCGTTGGTGATCCACGCCTTGCTGCCGTTGAGGATCCAGTCGTCGCCGTCAGCCTTGGCGCGGGTGCGCATGGCCGCCGCATCGGAACCGGCCTCTCGCTCGGACAGCGCGTAGGAGGCCATCTTGCCCTCGGCGATCTCGGGCAGGACCTTCTGCTTGAGCTCCTCGCCACCGGCCAGGATGAGGCCCATGGTGCCGAGCTTGTTGACGGCGGGGATCAGCGAGGACGAGCCGCAGACGCGGGCGACCTCCTCGATCACGATGCAGGCCGCCACGGAGTCCGCGCCCTGCCCGCCGTATTCCTCGGGCACGTGGACCGCGTTGAAGCCCGAGGCGTTGAGCGCGTCGAGGGCCTCCTGGGGGAACCGCTCGTCCTCGTCGACGGCCGCGGCGTGGGGCTCGATCTCCTTCTCCGACAGCGCTCGGATCGCGGCCCGGAGCTCTTCGTGCTCCTCCGCCGGGCGGTACAGGTCGAAGTCGGGGTTACCGGACATGTGCGGGCCTCCATGAGGGATTCGTCGGTGGTGATCGCGCGGCGGGCGCGGGCCAGGTTCTCGCGGAGGGGCCACTGACGCTCGTCGGCCGCCCTTATCGCCGCGGGAGACGCGAGGCCGCGTCCGGTCCTTCAAATTACCAGTCGGAGGACGGCGCCCGTCGCCGCCGTCGCCCCCGTCGCCGCCGTCGGCCGCCCCCGGCCCCGTCAGCCGAGCAACTGCCGACGCAGGGCCTCGTCCTTGCGCTCTACCATCGCCTCCAGCTCGGCCTGGAACGCCTCCATCCGCTCGCGCAGGGCGGGGTCGGAGGCGGCGAGGATCCGCACTGCCAGCAGACCCGCGTTCCGCGCCCCGCCGATCGACACGGTGGCCACGGGGACGCCGGCGGGCATCTGCACGATCGACAGCAGCGAATCCATGCCGTCGAGGTGCTTGAGCGGCACGGGGACACCGATGACCGGCAGCGGCGTCGCCGAGGCGACCATCCCGGGCAGGTGGGCGGCACCCCCGGCGCCGGCGATCACCACGCGGATCCCCCGACCCGCAGCCGAGCGGGCGTAGTCGAGCATCTTCTGCGGTGTGCGGTGGGCCGAGACCACCCCGACCTCGAAGGGGATGCCGAACTCGGCGAGCGCCTCCGCGGCGGCCTCCATGGTGGGCCAGTCGGAATCGCTGCCCATGATCAGACCGACCTGAGGCCCGTCCTGTCGATCGGTCATCGGTGTCGCCTTTCGTAGAGGTTGTTCGCTCAGCGTTCGAAGTCTCCGGCGGGAGCCCCCGTGTGGGGGTCCCAGCCGTCGGCCCACTGCGCGTGGGAGAGCCAGTGGGCCGCGAGTTCGGCGACCGCGCGGACGGTGGACACCTGGTCCGCGTCGTCCGGGTCGACGCCCGGGTCGGCGAGCACGTTGACGTGTCCGATCTTGCGGCCGTGCCGTTCGGACTTGCCGTACAGGTGCACCTTGGCGTGCGGGAACCTGGCGGCGAGATGGTGGACCCGCTCGTCCATGCTCATCCCGGGCGTCTCGGGGGCTCCGAGCACGTTGGCCATGACGGTGAGGGGCGCGGTGGGGACGGTGGAGCCGAGCGGGTAGTCGAGCACGGCCCGGAGGTGCTGCTCGAACTGGCTGGTGGTGGCCCCGTCCATGGTCCAGTGGCCGGAGTTGTGGGGCCGCATCGCCAGTTCGTTGACCAGGACCCCCGGGCGGCCGTCCGAGCCGATGACCTCGAACAGCTCCACGGCCATCACGCCGGTCACGTCGAGGTGCTCGGCCAGTCGCAGCGCGGTGGCCTGTACGGCGGAGCGGAGCTCGTCCGGCAGGCCGGGGGCGGGCGCGATCGCCACGGAGCAGATCCCGTCACGCTGGACGGTCTCGACGACCGGCCACACGGCGCCCTGCCCGAACGGCGAGCGGGCCACCATCGCGGACAGCTCACGCGTCCACGGGACGCGGGCCTCGGCCATCATCGGCACGCCGGCCGCGAGCTGGGAGTCGGCGATCCGCTCGGCCTCCTCGAGGGAGTCCGGCATCCACACCCCGCGTCCGTCGTACCCGCCGCGCGCGGCCTTGAGGACGATGTTCCCGTCCTGCTCGGCGTGGAAGCGACGGACGTCCTCGAGCGAGTCGACGCCGGTGAACGGCGGGACGGGGGCACCGATCTCCGCCAGCGCCCGACGCATGACCAGCTTGTCCTGCGCGTGGATGAGTGCGGACGCGCGGGGCCGCACCGCGACGCCGGCCGCCTCGAGGTCGAGCAGGATCTGCGGGGGCACGTGCTCGTGGTCGAAGGTCATCACGTCGGCGCCCTCCGCGGCGGCACGGACGGCCTCGGGGTCATCGTGGGCACCCATGACCACGTCCGGCGTGACCTGGGCGGCCGGGTCCTGCGGGTCGGCGGCGAGCACGCGCAGCGTCTGGCCGAGGGCGACGGCCGCCTGGTGGGTCATGCGGGCGAGTTGTCCCCCGCCGATCATCGCCACGACGGGCGTGCCGAGGGGATTGCGGCGGATGCGCGAGTCGTCGTTCACGTCGCCCATCGTCTCACGTGGGGCGAGCCGGTCACCGACGCCCCGGGAGCCCCCATCGGAACCGCGGCCCCGCGACGGCGGGAGTCGGCGGGGGCGGGGGCGGCAGGCGCATGAGCTCGTCATAGACGGCCGCGTGGACGCGGGCCACCTCCGGGACGTGGTCGATCTCCACCGGCGGCAGGTGACCGAGTTCGAGGATGAGGCAACCCGTGCCCAGGGCGCGGTCGGTGAGGGTGTGGCGGAACCTGACGGCGCTGATCCTGCGCAGCGGCACGTCCACGCACCGTCGCGAGGACCCGGCCGGTCGGTAGAGCACCCTCTCGTCGGTGACCACCAGGTCGGTCCGCGCCCACCGGATCAACGGCCACAGCCCCAACCGGAGGACGATCAGCGCGTACAGCACCGCCACCATGGCCCAGGTCGCCGTGCGGTCGGCTGCGTGGACCACCTGCACCTCGATGAAGCCGCCGGCAATACCCGCGAGGCCGGCCCCGATGATCGTCACCAGCGCGGGGCGCGCGAGGGCGCGCCAGTGCGGGTGGGTGTGGACGATGAGCGTCTCCCCCGGCGCGAGGACCGATCGGATGAAACCCACGGGTCAGCCGCCCCACCGACCGCCGGCGCCGCGGACGTGGGTGACGTCGCCGGCGGCGACGGCGAACTCACCGTCGGGGTCGACGACGACGAGACGACCGTCACGATCGACCCTGTCCGCCCTCCCGGTCCGCACGACGTCCCCGGGCAGCTCGACCCTCACCTCGGCGCCGATGGTGGAGCAGGCTTCGGTGTAGGTCGTCATGAGCAGGTCGGAGACGGTCGATCCGCTCCCGCGCTCGCACTCGCGCCACTGGCGGTGACGCAGGGCCAGCGCCTCGAGGACCGCGCGGGCCACGGCGTCCCGGTCGCCCGACCCCCCGGCGAGGGCGAGGGAGGTGGCGTGGGGAACTGGTAGCTGCTCACGGGTGAGCGAGACGTTGATCCCCACCCCCACCACGACGGCCGGCAGGCGGACCGGGAAGTCCCCGCCGCCCGGCACGGTGGTCATCTCGGCGAGGATCCCGGCGATCTTGCGCCCGTCCACCAGGACGTCGTTGGGCCACTTGAGGGTCGCGTCGACGCCGCCGGCCTCGCGCAGCCCGTCCCGCACCGCGAGACCGGTGACGAGGGGCAGCCACCCGAACAGGGTCGGCGAGACGGCCCCGGGGCGGAGCAGGACGCTGACCGCGACCTGCGTGCGGGGCGGGGCGGTCCACACCCGACCGAGACGACCGCGTCCGGACGCCTGGTGTTCGGCCAGCAATACGCTGCGATCGGGCGCACCCCCGGTCGCCCGGGCGATCAACTCCGCGTTCGTCGACCCGATGTCGTCGACCACCTCGAGCGAGGAATACGGCGCGTCCGGGCCCTGGACAAGAACACGACGGAGCGCGTCGGCGTCCAACCTGGGCTGGGTCTCGGGACCGGAATCTGCGTGCACGACCCCCAGCGTATGCGGCCGGCCCGACATCGGGCGGGGTCGACGCCGGGGGATGTACGCCGGGTCACGTCGCCACGCGAGCCGGTCACTGGTTAGAGTCTTGCAACATGACGACTGCCTCAGAACCGGACGTGAACTCGGCTCTGTCTAACGACGTACCGACGGCATCCGCGACCCCCGACATCCACACGACCGCCGGGAAGCTGTCCGAGCTGCGTCGGCGCCTCGACGAGGCCCGGGCCCCGATGGGGCAGGCCGCGGTGGACAAGACCCACGAGAAGGGCCTGATGACGGCCCGCGAACGGATCGAGAACCTCCTCGACCCGGGCTCGTTCGTGGAGATCGACGCCCTGGCCCGCCACCGCGCCACCACCTTCGGCCTCGCCGAGCGTCGCCCGCTGGGCGACGGTGTCATCACCGGGTACGGGACCATCGACGGCCGCAGCGTATGTGTCTTCTCGCAGGACGCCACCGTCTTCGGCGGATCACTGGGCGAGGTCTACGGCGAGAAGATCGTCAAGGTCATGGACCTGGCCCTGAAGACCGGCCGCCCGATGATCGGCATCAACCACGGTGCCGGCGCCCGTATCCAGGAGGGCGTCGTCTCGCTCGGCCTGTACGGCGAGATCTTCCACCGCAACGTGCTCGCCTCGGGGGTCATCCCGCAGGTCTCCCTCATCATGGGCCCCTCGGCCGGCGGGCACGTCTACTCCCCCGCCCTCACGGACTTCACCGTGATGGTCGACAAGACCTCGCAGATGTTCGTCACCGGCCCCGACGTCATCAAGACCGTCACCGGCGAGGAGGTCTCGCAGGAGGAACTGGGCGGCGCCACCACGCACATGACCAAGTCGGGCGTGTCCCACTACACCGCCAGTGACGAGCAGGACGCCCTCGACTTCGTCAAGGACCTGCTCTCCTACCTGCCGAGCAACAACCGGGCCGAGGCCCCCCGGTTCCCGTTCCCGGTCGCCGAGGGTGCGATCGAGGACAACCTCACGCTCGAGGACCAGGATCTCGACACGATCATCCCGGACTCCTCCAACGCGCCGTACGACATGCACGAGGTCATCTCGCACATCGTCGACGACGGCGAGTTTCTCGAGGTCCAGGGCCAGTACGCGATGAACATCATCGTCGGCTACGGCCGGGTCGAGGGCCGCAGCGTGGGCGTCGTGGCCAACCAGCCCACCCAGTTCGCCGGTTGCCTGGACATCAAGGCGTCGGAGAAGGCCGCCCGTTTCGTCCGCACCTGCGACGCGTTCAACATCCCCATCCTCACGCTCGTCGACGTCCCGGGCTTCCTGCCGGGGACCGGCCAGGAGTTCGACGGCATCATCCGCCGCGGTGCCAAGCTGCTCTACGCCTACGGTGAGGCCACCGTCGGCAAGGTCACCGTTATCACCCGCAAGGCCTACGGCGGCGCCTACGACGTCATGGGTTCCAAGCACATGGGTGCGGACATCAACCTGGCCTGGCCGACCGCCGAGATCGCCGTCATGGGAGCGTCCGGAGCCGTCGGGTTCGTCTACCGCAACGAGCTCAAGCAGGCCGCGGCCAACGGCGAGGACGTCGACGAACTGCGCCTCAAGCTGCAGGCCGAGTACGAGGACACTCTCGTCAACCCGTACGTCGCCGCCGAGCGCGGGTACGTCGACGCGGTCATCCCCCCGTCGCACACCCGACTCCAGGTCGCCCAGGCGCTGCGTCTGCTCGACCGGAAGGTCGTCGAGGTTCCGGCCAAGAAGCACGGGAACATCCCGCTGTGACCGGCGAGCAGCAGCAGGACCCGGCCCGGCAGCCGGAGAAGCCGTTCTTCGAGGTGGTGGGGGGCAACCCCACTCCCACGGAGGTGGGCATCCTGTCCGCGGTCTTCGCGACCGCCCAGGGGAACGCCGCCCACGCGAGCGAGCACGACACCGGTATCAAGGACGACTGGGGATCCTACGACGATCGCCTGCGCCCGCCGTTCGGGTACAGCCCGAGCTCGTTCCTCAACCGACGCCAGTACTGAGCGCCGAAAACCGAAGACACACCCCGCCGCCCCCGTCCCCGTCCTCCCGCGTGCCCCGATGCACATGCCGGAGTCCGGGCGCGGGGGCGGCGTCGTTCACCCGCCGGGACCTGTCGGCTTCCCTAGGCTGGCCGGAGCGCCGCCGGGTGGTAGGCGAGCAGTTCTCCAGGAGGTTCAGATGACCGAGGACACCACGTCCCGCGGACAGGGGGCCCCGGCGACGGGCGACGAGCCCGCCCACGACCCGGCGGACGTCGACCGCGATCACGGTCGACGGGCCGGCACCGACGAGGGCACCGCGACCCATCACACCGACATCATCGGGCGGACCGATCCGGCAGCGACCCGACCCGGGGCGACGATCGTCCACCAGGACGAGACGACGAAGATCGTCGCGTTCGAGTTCGACGAGGGCCAGGAGATGGCCGACCACGCCGCGTTCCACCCGATCCTCGTCCAGGTTCTGCGGGGGCACGTGGAGTTCGGCCTACCCGACCGCACCGTCGAGCTGAACCCCGGCGAGATCCTCCACCTCACCGCGAAGCTCCGCCACCGGGTCCGGGCACTCGAGCCCACCACGCTGACCATCACGATGCTGCTGCCGCGATCCTGACCCCGTGGCTACGCTGAGGCCCATGATCGCGTTCGTCCTCGCCTCGGCCTCCCCGTCCCGACTGCGGATCCTCGAGCAGGCGGGGGTCGACCCCCTGATCCGCCACCCGCAGGTCGACGAGGACGCGCTCCAGGCCTCGCTGCCCCCGGGGACCCCACACGTGCGGGTCGTGGAGGAGCTGGCCCGCGCCAAGGCGCAGGACGTCCTCCATCGCGAGGGGGAGACGCTCGCGGCCGAGGCGAGGTCGGCCGGGGCGGACACACTCGTGGTCGTGGGGTGCGACTCGATGCTGCTGGTCGACGGCCAACTCGAGGGCAAACCGCACACCTACGAGCGGGCCATGGAGCGGTGGCGGAGGATGCGCGGGCGTCACGGGGTCCTGCTCACCGGCCACTCGCTGATCGTGGCCGACCTCACCGGGGACGAGCCCGTCGCGGTCACCTTCTCCGAGACCGACACCTCCGACACCACGGTGCACTTCGGCGCGCCCTCCGACGCCGACCTGGACGTGTACCTGCGCACCGGGGAGCCGCTCGAGTGTGCGGGCGCGTTCACCATCGAGTCCCTCGGCGGGTGGTTCATCGACCGCATCGAGGGCGACCCGTCGAGCGTGATCGGACTCAGCCTTCCGCTGCTGCGGCGCCTCCTCGAGGGCGCCGGTCTGAACGCCCACCACGTCTGGCGACCCGAACTCCGGACGTGACTCCACCCGGTTCCGCGCGACCGCGAACGTGACCCCCACGACAACGTCGCAGGTCAGGCCTCGCCGCTTCCGAGGAGTCCGCCCCCGCGGGCCAGCCCTTGGACCCCCAACACCACACATGAGGGGGGCCTCTCATTAGACTGCGTGAGGAACTCGGTGGGCCCCACGGCCGATCGACAGTAGAGACGTTTATCACCAGGAGGCCCTGAGTGCCCAGTCATGCCAGCTCTCACATCACCAAGGTCCTCGTCGCCAACCGCGGCGAGATCGCCGTCCGTGTGATCCGTGCGGCGAAGGACGCCGGCCTGGCCAGCGTGGCCGTGTACGCCGAGCCCGACGCCGACGCACTGTTCGTCAAGCTGGCCGACGAGGCCTTCGCCCTGGGAGGCACCACCTCCGCGGAGTCGTACCTGGTCTTCGACAAGATCCTCGACGCCGCCGCCAAGTCCGGCGCCGACGCCATCCACCCCGGTTACGGCTTCCTCTCCGAGAACGCCGACTTCGCCCAGGCCGTCATCGACGCCGGCCTGATCTGGATCGGCCCCCCGCCGCAGGCCATCCGCGACCTCGGTGACAAGGTCACCGCCCGCCACATCGCCGAGCGGGCCAACGCCCCCATGGCCGCCGGGACCAAGGACCCGGTCGCGGGCGCGGACGAGGTCGTGAAGTTCGCCGAGCAGTACGGCCTGCCCATCGCCATCAAGGCCGCCTTCGGCGGCGGTGGCCGCGGAATGAAGGTCGCCCACAAGATGGAGGAGGTCGCCGAGCTCTTCGAGTCGGCCACCCGTGAGGCCGTCGCCGCGTTCGGTCGCGGAGAGTGCTTCGTCGAGCAGTACCTCGACAAGGCCCGCCACGTCGAGGCCCAGGTTCTCGCCGACCAGCACGGCAACGTCATCGTCGCCGGAACCCGCGACTGCACCCTGCAGCGCCGCTTCCAGAAGCTCGTCGAGGAGGCCCCCGCGCCGTTCCTCACCGATGAGCAGCGCCAGCGCATCCACGACTCCGCCAAGGCCATCTGCAAGGAGGCCGGTTACTACGGCGCCGGCACCGTCGAGTACATGGTCCAGGGCGACACGATCTCCTTCCTCGAGGTGAACACCCGCCTCCAGGTGGAGCACCCGGTCACCGAGGAGACCGCCGGCATCGACCTCGTGCTGCAGCAGTTCAAGATCGCCGAGGGCGAGGTGCTCGAGTTCACCGAGGACCCGGCCCCGCGTGGCCACGCCTTCGAGTTCCGCATCAACGGCGAGGACGCCGGCCGTGGCTTCCTGCCCGCCCCCGGCACCATCACCGGCTACCACGAGCCCACCGGCCCGGGCGTGCGCATGGACTCGGGCGTCGAGCAGGGTGACACCATCGGCGGTCAGTTCGACTCCATGCTCGCCAAGCTGATCGTGTGGGGCGAGGACCGCGACCAGGCGCTCGCCCGCTCGGCCCGCGCCCTGGCCGAGTACAAGATCGAGGGCATGGCCACGGTCCTGCCGTTCCACCAGCACATCGTCACCAACCCGGCGTACGTCGGCGACGGCGAGAGCTTCGACATCTACACCAAGTGGATCGAGGAGGAGTGGGACAACCCGATCGAGCCGTGGTCGCCCACCGGCGCCCCGGCCGATGACGACGAGCCCGTCGAGCGCAAGAAGGTCGTCGTCGAGGTGGACGGCCGTCGCGTCGAGGTCTCCCTGCCCGGCGATCTCGCCTTCGGTGGCTCGCACGCCGGCGGCACGGTCCGCCGCAAGGCCAAGTCCCGCACCCGTGGCGGCGCAGCCGGTGCGGCCGCGTCCGGTGATGCCGTGTCGGCCCCCATGCAGGGCACCGTCGTGAAGGTCGCCGTCGAGGAGGGCCAGGAGGTCAAGGCCGGCGAGCTGGTGGCCGTGCTCGAGGCCATGAAGATGGAGAACCCGGTCACCGCGCACAAGGACGGCGTCATCACGGACCTGTCCGTCGATGCCGGCGCCGCCGTCACCCAGGGAACGGTCCTCTGCGAGATCAAGTGACCTCGTGACGTGGTGGGCGTTCTCGCGCCCACCACGTGCCGAATCCCCGGCGCATCTGCGTCGAACACGAATCCGCCCCTCGGATCTCGATCTCCGCCCCGGCCCCCGGGAGCGAATCGAGATCCGAGGGGCGGATTCGTCGTCAGGCAGTCCGGACACGGCCCAGCCACTCCGACCGCAGCCCAGCCAGTCCGGACACGGCCGAGCCACTCCGACCGCAGCCCAGCCACCCCAACCGCGGCCGAGCCACCCGGCCGGCCCGCCCGTACGGGACCGACTCAGCCGGCCGAGCTCTCGACCACCGGTTCCGCGCTGGCGGGATCGAACATCGCGTCCGCCAGGAACTCGCGGACCTCGGGCACACGCCGCAGGAATCCGTCGGCCTCGTCGTCGGACTCCGCCACCTGGCTCGCCTCCTCGGCGTCGATACGCCGCTCGAACAGCTCCACCTCCCTGGCGACCCGGTTCTCGTCCCAGCCGAGCACCTCGGCCATCAGTTCGGCCACCTCGCGGGCGCAGTCGACGCCACCGTGCTGATACTCCATCGAGATCCGCGTGCGACGCACGAGGACGTCCTCGAGGTGGAGTGCGGCCTCGGCGAGAGCGGCGTGCACGATCTCCACACGCAGGTAGCGCTCGGCTCCGCGGACGGGATCGAGGAGGTCGGGCCGGTCGGCGGCGAGCTCGAGCACGTACTCGGCGAGCGTGCCGTACCGGCCGAGCAGGTGCTGCATCTGGTCCTCGCGGATCTCGTACTGGTCGGCGATCCGGTCGGCTCGGTTGACCATCCCCGGGTAGCCGTCGGCGCCCAGCAGCGGGATCCGCTCCGTCGTCGACGGTGGCACGGTGGCGGAACGCTCCCCCAGCTCCGCGACGGCGGCGTCCACCGCGTCCGCGGCCATCACACGGTAGGTCGTGTACTTCCCGCCCGCCACCACGACCGCGCCGGGGGCCACCGTCATCACGGCGTGTTCGCGGGAGAGCTTGGCGGTGGAGTCGGCACCACCCGACAGCAGGGGGCGCAGGCCCGCGTACACACCGCGGACGTCCTCGCGCCCGATCGGGGTGGTGAGCACCGAGTTGACGTGGCCGAGGATGTAGTCGATGTCCGCGCCGGTGGCCGCCGGGTGGGCCAGGTCCAGCTGCCAGTCGGTGTCGGTGGTGCCGATGATCCAGTACTCGCCCCACGGGATGACGAACAGCACGGACTTCTCGGTGCGCAGGATGAGCGCGGCCTCGGAGTCCACCTTGTCGCGGTCGACCACGATGTGCACGCCCTTGGAGGCCCGCACGGTGAACCCGCCCTCCTCGCCGAGCATCTTCTGGAGCTGGTCCGTCCACACCCCGGCGGCGTTGAGCACGGCCCCCGCCCGGACGTCGGTCTCCCGGCCGGTCTCGGCGTCGCGGACCCGCACGCCGGTGACCCGGTCGCCGTCGCGCAGGTAACCGATCACCTGGGTCGAGTTGGTCACGACCGCACCGTGGTGCGCCGCGGTACGGGCCAGGGTGAGGGTGTGGCGGGCATCGTCGACGAGGGTGTCCCAGTAGCGGATCCCGCCCACGACGGCGTCCTCCCGCAACCCGGGGGCGACCCGGCGCGCTCCGGCGCGGCTGTAGTGCTTCTGCGGCGGGACGCTCTTGGAGCCGCCCATCACGTCGTAGAGCATGAATCCCGCGGCCATGTAGGGGCGCTCCCAGAACCGACGGGTGAGCGGGAAGAGGAACTTCAGCGGGGTGACCAGGTGTGGGGCCAGGCGCGTCATGCTGAGCTCACGCTCGTGCAGTGCCTCGGCGACCAGGCCGAAGTCGAGCTGCTCGAGGTAGCGCAGTCCGCCGTGGAACATCTTCGAGCTGCGGGACGAGGTGCCGGCGGCGAAGTCCCGGGCCTCGACGAGCGCCACGTTGAGCCCCCGGGTGGCCGCGTCCAGGGCGCTGCCGGTGCCCACCACCCCCCCGCCCACGATCACGATGTCGAAGGTGTCCTCCGACAATCTGCGCCAGGCCTCGGCGCGACGGTCGGGGCCGAGGACGGATCGGGACCTGGTCGTGGGCATGGATGCTCCCCTGAAGGGGCCGGGCGCGGGTTCCGGCCGGTCGTCGACGACTCTACGCGCGAGCGGACGTAGTCTTGGCCGTGTGACTCGCAGCACCTACATTCTGGCGATCGACCAGGGCACCACGTCGACGCGGGCGATCCTCTTCGACGACAGGGGCATGCCGGTGCCCGCGGCGACGGCCCAGGTCGAGCACCGGCAGATCCTGCCCAGGGCGGGCTGGGTGGAACACGACCCCCTGGAGATCTGGCGGAACGTGCGGGCCGCCATGGCCCAGGTCGCGAGCAGTGTGGATCTCGAGCCGGCGGCGGTGACCGCCATCGGGATCACCAACCAGCGCGAGACCACGGTGGTGTGGGACAAGGCCACCGGCGAACCGGTCCACAACGCGATCGTCTGGCAGGACACCCGCACCTCCGGCATCTGCGCGCGCCTGGCCGATGCTCACCCCGACGGCGACGACCGGTTCCGCGACGCCACCGGCCTGCCCCTGTCGACCTACTTCGCCGGTCCCAAGATCCGGTGGATCCTCGAGCATCTGGACTCCCGGGGGGAGCGCGGCACCGAGCGGGCCGAGGCCGGGGAACTGCTGGCGGGGACCATCGACTCGTGGCTGGTGTGGAACCTCACGGGTGGGCGCAGGGGTGGCGACGACGACGAGGCGGCCCTCCACGTCACGGATGTCACCAACGCGTCGCGGACCCTGCTCATGGATCTGCGGGCCCTGGAGTGGAGTGACGAATTGTGCCGTGAGGTCGGCGTCCCCCGGGCGATGCTGCCGCGGATAGTCCCCTCCTCCGGGGTACTGGGGCACGTGACGACGCGGCGGATGTTCGGCGGTACGCCCATCGCCGGGATCCTCGGCGACCAGCAGGCGGCGATGTTCGGCCAGACGTGCTTCGAGCCGGGCGAGGCCAAGAACACCTACGGCACGGGTGCGTTCCTGCTGCTCAACACGGGCACCACCCCCCAGTTCAGCGAGAACGGGCTGCTCACGACCGTCTGCTACCAGTTGGGGGACGACGACCCCGTGTACGCACTCGAGGGGTCCGTGGCCGTGGCCGGGTCACTGGTGCAGTGGCTGCGCGATAATCTCGGGGTGATCTCGACCGCGGACGAGACCGAGGCCCTGGCCGAGTCCTTGGACGACAACGGTGACTGCTACCTGGTGCCGGCGTTCTCGGGGCTGCTCGCACCGCGGTGGCGGCCGGATGCCCGCGGCGCGATGGTCGGCCTGACCCGCTTCCACACCCGGGCACACCTGGCGCGGGCGGCTCTCGAGGCCACGGCGTTCCAGAGCCGTGAGATGGCCGCCGCGATGGTCGCCGACGCCGGGGAGTCCGCCGACGCCCTGCGGGTGGACGGCGGGATGGTGGTCAACGACTTCCTCATGCAGTTCCAGGCCGACATCCTCGGGGTGGACGTGATCCGTCCGGAGGTGACCGAGACCACCGCGCTGGGTGCCGCGTTCGCCGCCGGCCTCGCGGTGGGTCAGTGGGACTCCCCCGGCCGGCTCCGCGAGCTGTGGCGGGAGGACCGTAGGTGGACGCCGCAGATGCCCGAGCATGAGCGCCAACGGCTGATCGGTCGATGGGACGACGCGGTCGAGCGGACGCTGGGCTGGGCGGACGTCGAGGGCTGAACCGGCAGCCGCGCGGGCTTGCCGGCCTGCGCGGTCCCACGGTCGGGACCCCGGCGTCCGCGTGCACGCCGTCCGACGCGGCGTCAGACGGCGTGGAAGACCGCCGGCCGCAGCGGACGGACGGCCAGTCGGGAGCCCGTCTCGACGCGCTGACCTGTGGGTACCGGCACGGCGCAGATCTGGTCGGTGCCGTCGAATCGCATCCGCACCAGGGTCCGGGCGCCCCCGAACTCCACGGCGGTGCACACGGCGTGGCCACGGATCTCCTCGTCGTCGTCTCCGGCGGTGTGCCCGTCGGCCCCGATCCCGCGCACCTCCAGGCTCTCGGGGCGCCACAGGACGGTCCCTCGTCCCCTGGCGGGCGAATCCAGCGACACGGTGCCGAGGACCGTCTCCGCCGTCACGCCGGTCGCCGTGGCCGGCAGGGCGACGGTCTCGCCGGAGAGATCGGCGACCCCGCGGCTGACCGGATGGTGGTAGAGCCTCTCGGGGGTGTCGACCTGGGCGAGCTCCCCGTCGATGAGGACCGCGACGCGGTCAGCCGTCGCCATCGCCTCGGAACGGTCGTGCGTGACGAGGATGGAGGTGGCCCCGGCTTCGGCGAGCAGTGCCGCGACCTCCGCTCTCACCGCTCCGCGCAGGGCCGCGTCGAGCGCGCTGAAGGGCTCGTCGAGCAGGATCAGCCCGGCACCGGGAGCGAGTGCCCGCGCGAGTGCCACCCGCTGCTGTTGACCGCCCGACAGCTGTGATGGCCGATCACCCGCCCGGTCCGCCAGCCTGACCAGGTCGAGCACCTCGCGGACACGCTCGGCGCGTTCGGCGCGGCCGCGCCACCTCGCGAGCGGGCCGGGCGGAACCAGTCCGAACCCCACGTTGTGCGCCACGTCCAGGTGGGGGAACAGCGCGCCCTGCTGGGGAACCAGCCCGATCCCGCGCCGCTGGGCACTGAGCCGGTCGATGCGACGACCGTCCAGCAGGATCCGTCCGGACGACACCGGGTGGAGACCCGCGATCATGCGCAGCATCGTGGTCTTCCCCGATCCGGAGGCGCCCAGTACCGCCACCGATTCCCCCGCCTCCACCCGCAGGCCGACGCCGCGGACCACCGAGGTGCCGTCGTAACCGCCGGAAACGGCGTCGAGTTCCAGTACCCCGCCGGGGCTGGGATTCCAGGTCATGGCTCGCTCCGCTCGGTCTCGTTCGCCGGACCCGGGGCCACTGTCGCCGCCCCCGGGGTGCGCCCGCCGCCCGCGCCCCAGCCGAACGACCGACTCAGCACGAACGCGGGGATGACGGCCACCACCACCAACATGGCGGCGTACGGGGCCGCCTGCGAATAGGCCGCCACCTCGGTGTGCGACCACATCGCGGTGGCGAGCGTCTCGGTGCCCGTGGGCCGCAGTAGTAGCGTGGCGGGCAGTTCCTTGGCCACGCTGAGGAACACGAGGCTCCCGCCCGCGAGGATCCCCGGCATCGCCAGTGGCGCGACCACCCGCGCGAACGTGCGCAACCGCCCGGAGCCCAGTCCGGCGGAGACATCCTCGAGGCTCACCGGGATAACACTGACCGACGAGCGCACCACCCCCACCGCGAGCGGCAGGAACAGCACCACGTAGGCGAACACCAGCATCGGTGTCTGCTGGTAGAGGCCCGGCACCAGTCGGATACCCACGAACACCACCGCGAGGCCCACCGTGATGCCCGGGAGCGCGAAGCCGACCTGCGCGACGGTCTCGGTGGCCCGCGCGACGAGCCCGTCCGAGCGTGCCGCGAGGATCCCGATGGGCAGCGCCAGCACGATGGTGGCCAGCGCCGCCACCGCCGAGACCCCGGCGGTCGTGAGGGCGGCCCGGAACACCGGCGCCCACGAGACGTCCACGCTCGCTGCCGCGCGCACCCACCGGGCGAGGCCGACGAGTGGGCCGAACACCCCGCCCGCGAGGATGACGGCGACGACGACGAGGGCGGGCACCTTCAGGCGACCCAGCGGTAGCCGGGTGGGCGCCGAGTCCACCCCGGCGCCGACCCTCGCGACCTCGCCGCGCCTGGCCCGCCGCTCGCCGACCATCACGACCAGGGCCAACACGATGAGGACGCAGGCCAGGACGGCCGCCGGGACGCGGTCGAACGCCGCCCGGTAGGAGTGGTAGATGCCCAGAGTGAACGCCTCGTAGCGGAGCATCGCGACCGCCCCGAAGTCGGACAGCGTGTACAGCGCCACCAGGAGCCCGCCCGCGGCGACGGCCGGCCGGATCTGCCGGAAGGTCACCCCGAACACGGCGCGGGTGGTGCCGTGACCGAGGGTGCGCGCGACCTCCTCCAGTCCCGGGTCCACCCGCCGGAGGGCGGCGGAGGCGGGGAGGAACACGTACGGGTAGCAGGAGATGGTGAGCACCGCGACGGCCCCCGGCAACCCGAGGACCTCCGGGAAGTCGGCCACCCAGAGGTAGCCGAGGACATACGACGGGGTGGCCAGCGGAACGCACAGGAGCGCACCGATGACCGGGGCCCCCGGTAGGTCCGTGCGGACCACGAGCCACGCCATCCCCACCCCGACGATCACGCTCGCGGTGGTGACCAACACGACCAGCACGACGGTGTTGCCGAGGAGGGTCAGCGTCCGACCGGAGCCGAGCACCTCGGCGGCGGACGCCGGGCCGCGTTCGCCCGCCCGGATGACCAGGTAGACCAGCGGGATGAGCGTCGCCGAACACGCCAGCACGGCGGCGGTCCCGAGCAGGGGCCGGCCGCCGCGCAGTCGCGTCAGCAGGTCGATGTCCGGTCCGTCAGATCATGCCGACGCGGGCGAGCATGGCCTGCGTCTGCTCGAGACCGTCCAGCTGACCGAGGTCGATGTCCGGGCCTCCGAGCGTGTCCAGCGGTGGGAGGCCGGCGGCGTCCGTGGCGATCCCCGGGACCACGGGGTACTCGCTGGTCTCCTCGACGAAGTACGTCTGGGCCGGTTCGGCCAGGAGTGCCTCGACGACACGGCGGGCGTCGTCGGGGCGGTCCGTGGAGGCGAGGATCGCCACGCCCGCGACGTTGACGAGCGCACCCGGGTCACCCTGCGCCATGTACTTCACGCGGGCGCGCATGTTCTCCGCACCCCGCTCCGCGGCCGAGTTGTACCAGTAGTAGTGATTGGTCAGACCGAGTTCGACGGTGCCCGCGTCGACGGCCTGCAGGAGCGCGTTGTTGTTCTCGAAGGTCAGCGGGTCGTTGGCGAGGAAGTCCCGCAGCCACTGCTCGGCGGCCTCGTCTCCCCGGTCCACTCGCAGCGCCGTGACGAAGGACTGGAACGACGCGTTGGTGGGCGCGTAACCCACCCGCCCCTTCCACTCGGGGGCCAGGACCGCGTCGATGGTGTCGGGCACCTCCGCCTCGTCCAGCGTCCGGGAGTCGTAGATCAGGACGCGCGCCCGCAGACTGGTCGCGACCCACGTGTCGTCTGCCGCCCGGTACTCCGCGGGGACGACGCCGGTCACGGACTCGTCGAGCTCCTGCAACAGGCCCGCGTTGTCGAGGGCACCGAGGGCGCCGGCGTCCTGCGAGAAGAACACGTCCGCGGGGCTGGCCTCCCCCTCCTCCGCGATCTGCGCCGCCATCTCGGGGGTGGAGGCGTACCGCACCTCGATGTCCACGCCGGTGGAGTCCGAGATCTGCTCGATCAGCGGGGCCACGAGGCTCTCGCTGCGACCTGAGTACAGCACCAGCGGTTCCGACTCGCCGGAGTCCGAGGTGCAGGCCGCCAGCCCGAGCACGAGGGACCCGGCGGTGGCCAGGGCTGCGAGACGGCGCAGCGTCATGGTGGCTCCTTCACGGTTTTCGGCGCCGTGTCGTCGACGCCGACGGAGCTTAGCCTAACCTGAACGGCCACTCCGGATGATGCCCACGGCAGGCCGCGCCCCTCCATCGGGCCGGACGCCGCCCCTCAGTCGAGGTCGTCGTGGCGCATGAGCTGGCGGGCCGCCTCCGTGATCGTGCCCGTCATCGACGGGTAGACCGAGAACGAGCCCGCGAGATCGCCCACTGTGAGCTGGTTCCGCACCGCCACCGAGATCGGCAGGATGAGCTCGGAGGCGGTGGGGGCGACGACCACGCCGCCGATCACCACTCCCGACGCCGGACGACAGAAGAGCTTGACGAAGCCGCGGCGCAGGCTGCGCATCTTGGCCCGCGGGTTACCGGACAGCGGCATGACCTCCACGCGCGCCGGCACCTCGCCGCTCTCGATCTGCGCGTGCGAGATACCGACGGTGGCGATCTCCGGGCGGGTGAACACCGCCGAGGCGACGGTCCGCAGCTTGATGGGGCTGACGCCCTCGCCGAGTGCGTGGTACATCGCGATGCGCCCCTGCATGGCGGCCACGGACGCGAGTGGGAACAGGTCGGTGCAGTCGCCGCCCGCGTAGATCCCCGGCGCGGAGGTCCGCGAGACGCGGTCGACCTTGATGTGGCCGCTGCGCTGCAGTTCGACGCCGGCGCTCTCCAGACCGAGTCCCTCGGTGTTGGGAACGGACCCCACGCAGATGAGGGCGTGGGAGCCCTTGACCGTGCGGCCGTCGCCGAGCCGGACGATGATCCCGTCCTCGAAGTGCTCGACCGCGTCGGCACGTGCGTGCTTGACCAGCGACACGCCTCGCTCGCTCAGCGCCTCCTCCAGCACCAGGGCGGCGTCGGCGTCCTCGTGCGGCAGCACACGGTCGCGGCTGGACACCATTGTCACCTTGACGCCCATCTCGGTGAACGCCGAGACGAACTCCGCACCGGTGACGCCCGAGCCGATGACCACGAGGTGCTTGGGCAGCTCGGTGAGGTCGTAGAGCTGACGCCAGTTGAGGATCCGCTCGCCGTCCGGCTCGGCCCCCGACAGCACCCGGGGACTGGATCCGGTGGCGATGAGCACCACGTCGGCGTCGAAGATCTTCTCCTGGCCGCCCTCGAAGGTCACCGCGACGCGGTGCGAGGCCATACCGGGCTGGGAGTCGTGGAGACGGGCCCGTCCGGAGAGCAGCCGCACGCCCTCGCGCTGGAGCTGCGACCGGATGTCCGCGGACTGGGCGCGGGCCAGGGACTTCACCCTGCCGTTGACCTGGCCCAGCTTGTAGGCGGTGGGATCGAAGTGCGCCTGCACGCCCATCTCCTCGGCCCGCCGCATGTCCGTGCGGACGCCGGTGGTGGCGATGAACGTCTTGGACGGGACGCAGTCGCTGAGGACGCAGTTGCCACCGATGCCGTCGGAGTCGACGATCGTGACGTCCGCACCGTACTGGGCCGCGACCAGCGCGGCCTCGTATCCGGCGGGTCCGCCACCGATGATGATGATGCGTTGCGTCACATGTCCTCCACGGCTCACAGGGGTAAGGGCCGGGCGCCGCGGCCCGCTGTGGCGGATCGCGTCACGTCCGCCGTACACGGTAGTCGAACGTCTCGATCGGGGACGCCGGGACATCTGGCCGGCACCGCCCGAGGGGCTAGGGTTGTGGGCGTGCCTCTCTACGCCGCGTACGGGACGAACATGTATCCCGATCAGATGAACACCCGCGCGCCGCACTCTCCCTTCGCCGGGACGGGGTGGCTCGAGGGTTGGCGCCTGACCTTCGCCGGGGACGACCCCACGTGGGAGGGTGCTGTCGCCACCGTCGTCGAGGACCCGGACTCCAGGGTGTTCGTGGTGCTCTACGACGTCCCCGACGAGGACGTCCGCGCCCTCGACCGCTGGGAGGGCACGGATCAGATGCCCGCGCGCAAGATCCGGGTCCGCATCACCCGCCGGCCCACCGTGCCCGACGGCCCCCCTGTCGGCGCGCAGGAGTCCGAGTTCGCGGTGGACGCCGCCCCGGCCGGCACCGACGACACCGTGCTCGCCTGGCTGTACGTGATGGACGCCTTCGAGGGCGGCCTGCCGTCGGCGCGGTACCTGGGCCTGCTCGCGGATGCCGCCGAGTGCGCGGGTGCCCCCGAGTCCTACGTGCACGAGCTGCGCACCCGCGAATCGCGCAACGTCGGTCCGGGCGCCTGACGCGGATGGCGCACCTGCTGTCCCCCACCGGCGAGGCCCGCGCGGCCGCCGCCCGGATCGCCGAGCTGAGCGACCGGGGCCACCACGATGTGGCCCTCGTCCTGGGATCGGGGTGGTCCGAGGTCGTGACCGGACTCGCGGATCCGGGCACCGCCGTGACGATCCCCGCGGCCGACCTGCCCGGGTTCGTCGTCCCCGCCGCCGCCGGTCACCGCGGGACCGTCACCAGCTGCCTGGTCGACGGGGTCCCGCTGCTGTCCGTGGCCGGGCGCACCCACCTCTATGAAGGCAGGGGAACCGGGCCGGTCGTGCACCCCGCCCACGTGGCGGCGGCGGTCGGGGCCCGCGCGCTGGTGCTCACCAACGCCGCCGGGGGCCTGCGTGACGACATGTCCGTCGGCGACCTCGTGCTCATCCGCGACCATCTCAACCTCACCGGGCGCTCGCCGTTGACCGGGCCGGTGTTCGTGGACCTGGTGGACGCCTACTCCCCCAGGCTGCGCGCCGCGGCCGCCGACGCGATCGGGTCCGCCGAGACCGCAGCAGCCGAGGGAACCGCCACCCGCCCGCCGGAGGGCGTCTACGCCGCCATGCCCGGCCCCCAGTACGAGACGCCGGCCGAGATCCGCATGCTGCGCACCCTCGGGGCCGACCTCGTGGGGATGTCGACGGTTCCCGAGACCATCGCCGCCCGCGGGCTCGGACTCGAGGTGGTCGCGGTGTCGCTCGTGACGAACCTCGCCGCCGGTGTCACCGGTCAGCCGCTGGACCACGCCGAGGTGCTGGCCGCCGGCGCCGCCGGGTCCGCCCGCCTGACCGGGGCCCTGCGCGCGCTCGTCCCCGCCGTGGCCCGCGCCTGAGGGCGACCGGTGACCGCGCCCGTGTCCGATCCCGCCCCGCTGGCCTTCGGCACCGCCGGCGTCCGCGCACCCCTCGGGCCCGGGCCCGACCGGATGAACGAGCGGACCGTCGCCGCCGTCGCGACCGCGGTCGCACGGTATCTGCGGGAACGTGAACCGACCGGGTCGACGGTCATCGTGGGCGGAGACGCCCGGCACGGGTCGGCCCGATTCGTCGACGTCGCGGCTGCGGTGCTCGCGGCGCACGGCCTCGTCGTCGTCGTGCCCGGCGCGCCCGTCCCCACACCGGTCGTCGCCGCGGCGGTCCGCTCGCGCGGCGCGGTGGCCGGGCTCATGGTGACCGCCTCCCACAACCCCGCGAGCGACAACGGCATCAAGGTCTACGGGCGCGGTGGCGCGCAGATCGTGCCGCCGACGGACGCCCGGATCGAGCGGCACCTGCACGCCGCGATGCGGGAGGGCGTCGGTGTTCCCACGGCCGTACCCGGGTCGGTTCGTGTGGACCCCACGCTCGTCGACGACTACCAGGCGGCCGTCGTCGCGGCCCTGCCCCGGCCCGGTCGGCCGCCCCTCGTGGCTCTAACCCCCGTCCACGGCGTGGGCGGCGAGCTCTGCCGCCGCGTCCTGGCCGGGATCGGGGTGCGCGACGTGACCCTGGTGGCCGAGCAGGCGGACCCGGACCCGGACTTCCCCACCGTCGCCTCCCCCAACCCGGAGCGGCCGGGGACCACCGCACGGCTGCTGGAGCTGGCCGCGCGGATCGACGCAGACGTCGCGATCGCGCTCGACCCGGACGCCGACCGGTGCGCCGTGGGATTCGCCGACGCGGACGGTCGGTGGCGGATGCTCGACGGCGACGAGACGGGCGCGGTGATGGCCGACCACCTGCTGCGCGAACCGCTTCCGGGATCGGCCGCGGGCGAGGGGCACGGCCTGCCGGTGGTCGCGTCGACGATCGTCTCCTCGCGGTTGCCGTCGCTGCTGGTCCCGGCGCGCGGCGGACGGTACGTGTCGACACTGACCGGGTTCAAGTGGCTCATGCGGGCCGGCGAGCCGCTGCGGTACGCGTACGAGGAGGCGATCGGGCACTGCGTGCTGCCACACGTGGTCGCCGACAAGGACGGGATCGCGGCGGCAGCGGTGTGGTGTGCGATGGTCGGGTCGGGCGGGCCGTCGGTCGGCGCGCGGCTCGCCGCGCTGGACTCGGAGTTCGGGGCGCACCTCCGGCGGAACGTGGCGCTGCCCCTGGCGGCCGACTCGGACCCGGCGGCGGCGCTCCGGCGGGCTGCCGGGCTGCTCGCCTCCGTCGGTGAGGTCCGGCCACTGGAGGGCACCGCGGGCTTCCGGGTGGACTCGGGAGGTGCCCGCGCGGTGGTACGGCCCTCCGGCACGGAGCCGCTGCTCAAGACGTACGTCGAGGCGTGGACTCCGCCGGCGCCCTCGACATCGGACCGCGACGACGCCGCCCGGCGACTCGCGGAGCTCGGTGACGCGGTCGCGGGCGCGGTGGGCGGTTAGCGGCTGTCGGCTGGCGGTTGCCGACTGGCGGTTGCCTGCTAGCGGGGCCCGAAGAGTCGGTCGCCCGCGTCACCCAGGCCGGGGACGATGAAGGCGTTCTCGTCGAGGCACTCGTCGATCGTCGCGGTGACCAGGGTCGCCGCCAGCCCGGAGGTGCGCACGGCCTCGATACCCTCCGGTGCACACAGGACGCACACCACGGTGACGCCGGTCGCCCCGCGCGCCGCGAGTGTCTCCAATGTCGACACCAGCGACCCGCCCGTGGCGAGCATCGGGTCCAGGACCACCACGTGGCGACCGGCGAGGTCGTCCGGCAGCGAGCACAGGTATGACACCGGCTCGTGACTCTCCTCGTCGCGGGCCAGGCCGATGAACCCGACCTGCGCGCCCGGCATCAGACGGGTAGCCGGATCCAGCAGGCCCAGTCCGGCCCGCAGCACCGGCACCACGAGCGGCACGCCGTCCACCGCGACCGCGGTGGTGTCCGTGATCGGCGTGGTCACGGTGACCTCGGTCGTCGGCACGGACCGGAAGGCCTCGTAGCAGAGCATGGTGCCGAGGGCGTCCATCGCGGCGCGGAACCCGGCGGTGTCGGTGGCGGAGTCGCGCAGCGTACGGAGCCGGTCCCCGACCAGTGGGTGATCCACGACGATGATGTCCATGCCCGTCAGGATTCCATACGGACGGAATTCCGGATCGGGTGGAACCGGATCGCCTTCCCAGCGCGTCGAACCCTGTGACGGGACGAGAAGAGCGACGAGGGGACGTAGGACATGACGGACGGGGCGATCGACGTCCATGTCGACGGTTTACGAGAACTGGGAACGGGATTGACCACCCTTGCCGACACGCTCGGGGGAGCACTGGAGGCTGTGGACGGGTTGCCGATCGAGGCGGTGGCGCCGGTGGTCGGGCCCGTGGGTGCCGACTTCATGTCGGCTCTGATGGCCGCGACCGCACGACACCGCGAGGTCCTCGCCGGCCTCACCCGCGTCACCGACGCCGCCGGGGAGCTCGTACTCGAGACGGCCCGGCTGTACGAGGAGTCCGACGTCGCCGGCGCGAGGGCGATCGACGGCGCCGGGAGCGGTCTGGACGAGAGGTGGGTGTGATCCGGTGATCGCCGACGCGCTGGCCTACGCCGGCCCCATCAAACAGATCCTCGATCTGCTGTCCGCGGAGGAGTTCGTCCCCGACGAGGCGCAGAACATCATGAGACCGGTCAGCGACGGGTTGGGGGCGGCCCAGCAGCTGGGCCCGCCTCTGGAGCGCCTGTTGTCCGAGTCGTGGGACTCCCTGGCCTCCCTGGGTGCCGCGCACTCGATCGCCGAGGTGGGTCGGACGATGGGGGCGCTCGGTGAGTCCGCGGCGGAGATAGCACGGGTCACCGCCGTGGCCGCGGAGATCGTGGTCCGTGGGACGGTCGAGGTGATCGGGATCGTGCAGCAGTTCCTCGCCCGCGCCGCCGCCATGGGCCCGGCTCTGCTCACCCCGCCGGGACAGGCCGCCCTGCTCGGACTGGCCGCCGAGCACCTGGCGCGGGGAATCCAGGTGGCCGAGCGGGTCCAGTCCGAGCTCAGGGTGCCGACCGCCGAGATGCGGGCGATCGCCGCCGGCATCCCCCCGGCGCCCCGCATGCCGGGTGCGATCGGTGCCGATTCCGGCACGGGGGGCGCGATCAACGCCTCGACGGTGGCCTACACCGGGTCCGGGCCGGGCGCGATCTCCACCGCCGTCGGCGGCGCGTCCGGGGGTGGGGCTTCCGGCGGTGCGGCGGGCGGTGCGTTCGACGGCGGCTCGTCGGGCGGCGCGGCGGAGAGCGCCGCGGGGCCCGGCACGGCACCGGGATCCGCGGGATCCGGTGGTGCCGGCTCCGGGATGATCGGCGGCGGCACCGAGGTGACCTTGCCCGACGGCTCGGTCGCCACCGCCCCCAACGAGCAGGCCGCCGGGGCTGTCCGCAACGCGCTCAGCCAGCAGGGCGTGCCGTACGTGTGGGGCGGCACCACGCCCGGGCAGGGGCTGGACTGCAGCGGCCTGACGCAGTGGGCGTACGGGGACGCGGGTGTGGAGATCCCCCGCCTGGCCCAGGAACAGGGGGTGGGCGTCCAGGTGTCCGCCCGGGACCTCATGCCCGGTGACCTCCTCGTGTGGGACGGTCACGTCGCCATGTTCATCGGCAACGGGCAGATCGTGGAGGCCGGGGACCCCGTAGCGGTCTCCGGCCTGCGCACCGACAATATCGGCATGACCTTCCACGGGTTCTATCGCCCGACCGGCGGATGACGCCCGACACCTGCCGGCGCACCGACCCGATGACCGGGGTGGTCGCCGAGGTCGGCACCGACGGCGTGCCGGTGGGCCTGGCCCTGCCGGCCGGGCTCCTCGACCGTCCGCCCGCGGAGGTGGCGCGGGCGGTCCTGCGCACCCTCACCGCGGCGGCGGGCGACGCCCGCGACCTCCTAGAACGCCTCGCCGCGGAGGACTGGGACGAGCAGGACTGGGACGAGCAGGGCTGGGACGACGGCGACGCCGAGATGGCCGGGGTCCCCGGGTGAGCGGTGGCGGGCTGGACGTCGAGGCGTTCCTCGATCGTCTGCGGGGGATCGCGGCGGAGTGGGAGTCGGCCCACGACCAGCTGGAGACGCTGCGGGTGACGGTGACCAGCCGGGACCACCTCGCCACCGCCACGGCCGACTCCGGCGGGACGGTGGTGGACCTCGTGCTGGCGCCCGGGTTGCGCAGGCACGGCTCCGAGGCGGTGTCGGCGTCGATCCTCGAGTCCACATCGGATGCCGTGGGGCAGGCCAACGCGCGTCGCGCGGAGCTCGTCTCGGGATCCGTCGCCCTCGCCGTGAGCGGTCGCAAGCGCGCCGCCGAGGACGCCGCCCGCGAGCACACAGACCCCGCCCCGGCGGGCCGTGGCACCGGCTGACGGGCCGTGGATATGCTGACCGACATGGCCAAGGACATCGTCCCGATCGAGCTCGGTCTCCCGGAGGGAGACGTCACGACCCTCTGGGCACCCAGTTGGCGGGAGGACAACGACGACTGGGAGGCGTTCCTCGGACTGGACGAGGACCTCTACGCGTTCGACTCGACGGCCGAGCTCCTCGCGCTGGTCCGAAGCGGGGCGGAGCACGATCTGCAGGACCACCCGTCGTGGGAGGAGTTCGCCGGATCGGACGTGCTCGCCTTCCGCGCCGCCGAGGAGAACTGCTACGACCTCGTCGGCGTCCTCGAGCTCCTCGGGGACGATCCGACCGAGTCGTCGGTCGACGAGATCGACCAGTCCTTCGCGATCGCCCGCTCGATCGGCGAGGTGTGCGAGCTGGACACCGTCACCAAGTTCTTCAACGGCAACCCCGTACTCGCGTCCGTCACCCACGGCATGGACGAGTTCTACGGCCGGGACGGACTCAAGCTGTGGAAGTCCATCCGGAAGACGGTCGCCAAGGGCTGGGACGACGTCCTCGACGCCATCCAGGACGTCATGACCACCCCGGAGATCGACCGCGCCGAGGTCGAGCGTGCCCGTCGCGACCTCGAGACCGCGGAGGCCGCACTGCCCGAACCCGAGCCGGAGCCCGAGCCCGCCCCGACCGGTTACCCCGAGGGCTCGCTCTGGGAGAGCGTGGGGATCGACCCCGTCAGGATCGTGTTCGCCGACCAGGAGTACCTGAGCCTGCGTTGCTACCTCGGCGACCGGCCGGTCTTCCTCGGCGACGGCGACCAGGTGTACGTGTTCACCAGCGCGCGCGGCCTGTCGCGCTTCCTGGCGGACAACGACGACGCGACGCTCAGCCGGGTCGCGACCTACGAACGCGTCAAGATGGCCGCGACCGACGGCAGCCTGGACGTCCACGTCACCGACGACAACGCCTACGTCCTGGCCGGCCTGGACCGCGACATCGAGGTCGGGCCGGACATGGTGGACTCCGAGCAGCTCGGCCTGGCGGTGGAACTCGTCACCGACCTGGCGAACTACGTCGGCGACGCCGAACTCGAAGCCGCGGTGACCGGCCGTGGATCATCGCTGCGGCGGTACCTGCACTACGTGCTCAATCCCGACGACGCCAAGCTGCTCGAGCCCACCGCGCCGTACGACGACGAGGCGTCCGAGTGGCGAGATCTGGTCGACGACGTGGAGAAGCTCGTGACGACGCCCGACATCGCCTGAACCACGCGGGCCGCGCGGCGGCCGCGGGCAGCGCCGCGCGCAGGGTCATCCGCGCGGATACGACCGCGGCGCGCGCGTCACCAGCCGCGCCGGCGCCCGGTCACCGCGCCGGCGGGTCCGCGATCAGCGCCCGTCCCCAACGCCGCCGCCAGCTCGTCGAGCGCGGCGGGTAGACGTCCCTCGTCGCCGGCGTGCACGGTGGCCACCACCTCGCCCGCGTGGACGTGGTCGCCCTCGACGCGGTGCAGCACCACCCCGGCGGCCGGGTCGACAGCCTCCCCCGGGCGGGTCCGACCCGCCCCGGAGAGCCACGAGGCTCGTCCCACCCCGAGCGCGTCCCACCGGAGCGGGCCCGTCGTGGCGGCCCGGACCTGCTCGGTGTGGGCAGCCCTGGGCAGCGGTGCGTCCGGGTCCCCGCCCTGGGCGGAGATCATCGCCCGGTAGGAATCCATCGCCCGACCGTCGCCCAGCCGGTCCCGCGGGTCGGCGTCCGAGATCCCCACCGCCGCGAGCGCCTCGCGCGCCAGCTCACAGGTCAGATCGACCATGTCGTCCGGCCCGCCGCCGACGAGGATCTCGAGGCACTCGGCCACCTCGAGCGCGTTGCCCACGGCCCGGCCCAGCGGGGTGTGGTTGGCCGTGACCAGCGCGCTGGTCCGGACCCCGGAGGCGGCGCCGATCCCCACCATCACCCGTGCCAGCTCGGCGGCCTCGGCGGGGTCGGGCAGGAACGCACCCGAGCCGTATTTCACGTCCAGAACCAGGGCCCCGGTGCCCTCGGCGATCTTCTTGCTCATGATGGACGCGGCGATCATCGGGATGGACGCGACGGTCCCGGTGACGTCCCGCAGCGCGTAGAGCGCGCGGTCGGCGGGCGCGAGATCGGCCCCGGCCGCGCAGATCACCGCCCCGGTCCGCGACAGCACGGACCGCATCTCGTCCGTGCCGAGGTCCGCTCGCCAACCCGGGATCGACTCGAGCTTGTCCAGCGTGCCACCGGTGTGGCCGAGACCTCGTCCCGACAGCTGGGGAACGGCCACGTCCCAGGTGGCCAGCAGCGGCGTCAACACGAGCGTGATCGCGTCGCCCACCCCGCCGGTGGAGTGCTTGTCGACCGTGGGAACCACCACGCCGCCGCGCGCGAGGCCGGACAGGTCCATCCGGGTCCCGGAGTCCACCATCGCCGTGGTCCACCGGGAGATCTCCCGGTCGGTCATCCCCCGGAAGCAGATCGCCATCGCGAGCGCCGACATCTGCTCGGGTGCGACCACCCCGCGGGTGAACCCGTCGACCATCCAGTCGATCTCGTCGTCGTCGAGTCCCCGCCCGTCCCTCTTGGCCTCGATGATCCGCACGGCGTCGTGGCGCGCGGTCACCGAAGGTCCTCCGGACCGAAGGCATCCGGGAGGAGCTCGCCGAGTCGCACCGCGCCGCGCGCGGTGTGGACCACGAGCCCGGGGCCGCCGTGTTCGTGGAGCAGTTGGCGGCAGCGCCCGCAGGGCGCGAGGGGTTCCCCGGTGTGGGAGACGACGACGAGCTCGAGCAGTCTCCCGCCGCCGGTGCGGTGGAGGTCGGAGACGAGAGAGCACTCTGCGCACAGGGTCAGACCGTAGGAGGCGTTCTCGACGTTGCACCCGACGACGATCCGCACCCGCCCGTCTGCGGCCCCGGCGGGTGTCCCCGCGTCCGGGCCGATCGCCAGCGCGGCCGCACCCACCCCCAGCCCCGAGTACGGGCGGTAGGCGCCCCGGGCGGCCCCCACGGCGGCCTCGGTGAGGCTGTCGACAAGCGCGTTGCGTTGTGCTGCGGTTTCGTCGTCAGGCACCCTGTCCTACCCTTCGGTAACATCATTTAGGCTTCCCTAACTGGGAGAACCCGCTCGGACCACGGTACCCACCCTGCTTTCCCCCGGTCAGATCTCAGGTCTAAAGTCCTAGTAGGCGCCCGCTGTGCTCTAGGGCCGGAACGCGCGCCGATGGCATCAGGCCCAAGCGATTCGGAGGCACGACAAGCCCATGAGTACTGCGCAGGCGCCGGCGCGTCCGGCCCCCACAAAGAAGCTCAACCTCTACAAGGGTGACCCGGGGATGTGGTCCTGGGTCGCGCACCGCATCTCGGGCGTCGCGATCTTCTTCTTCCTCTTCGTCCACGTGCTCGACACCGCTCTCGTCACGGTGAGCCCGGAGAGCTACAACGCGGTCATCGACACGTACAAGTCCCCGATCGTCGGCCTCATGGAGATCGGCCTGGTCGCGCTCGTGCTCTTCCACGCACTCAACGGTCTCCGGATCGTCCTCATCGACTTCTGGTCGAAGGGTGCCAAGTACCAGCGCCAGATGCTGTGGGCGGTCCTGGCGATCTGGGTCGTGGTGTTCGCCGCGGCCACCGCCCGCCTCCTCTTCCTTCTCTTCCAGCACCTCTAAGGGGAACGATCACCATGGCAGACGCACCTGTTCTCCAGACGTCCTACGACCGGCCGGCCTCCCTGGCGCAGCCGCGCTCGCCCCGCCTGCGCTCGCGCGGCAACTTCGAACGCTCCGCGTGGATCTTCATGCGCTACTCGGGCGTCGCGCTGGTCATCCTCACGATCGGCCACCTCACCGTCGGCCTGATGATCGACGAGGGCGTCCACCGGATCGACTGGGCGTACGTGGCCGACCGCTGGCAGAGCCCGTTCTGGGCCGTGTGGGATCTCCTCATGCTCTGGCTGGCCATGCTCCACGGCGGCAACGGTGTCCGCACCGTCATCGCGGACTACTCGCGCAAGGACTCGACCCGGTTCTGGCTCAACTCGATCCTGTTCGTCGCCACCGGCCTCGTCCTGGTCCTGGGCACCTACGCCATCTTCGGCCTCGCCTACGACATCTGATCGCGGCTGAATTCGTCCGCGGACTTCACTTCTCCGAAAGCGAGCACTGAGTAACCCATGACCGATCGTCAGGTCCACCAGCATCAGTACGACGTCGTGATCGTCGGCGCCGGCGGCGCAGGCATGCGCGCGGCCATCGAGTCGGGCCCGCGTACCCGTACTGCGGTCCTCACCAAGCTCTACCCCACCCGCTCCCACACCGGCGCCGCCCAGGGCGGCATGTGCGCCGCCCTCGCGAACGTCGAGGAGGACAACTGGGAGTGGCACACGTTCGACACGGTCAAGGGCGGCGACTACCTCGTCGACCAGGACGCCGCGGAGATCATGGCCAAGGAGGCCATCACCGCCGTCATCGACCTGGAGAACATGGGCCTGCCGTTCAACCGCACGCCCGAGGGCAAGATCGACCAGCGGCGCTTCGGTGGCCACACCCGTGACCACGGCAAGGCGCCCGTGCGTCGCGCGTGCTACGCCGCCGACCGCACGGGTCACATGATCCTGCAGACCCTCTACCAGAACTGCATCAAGCACAAGGTCGAGTTCTTCAACGAGTTCTACGTCCTCGACCTCTGTCTGACCGAGACCCCGGAGGGCCCCGTGGCCACCGGTTGCGTGGCCTACGAGCTCGCGTCCGGCGACCTCCACGTGTTCCACTCCAAGGCCACGGTGTTCGCCACCGGCGGCTCGGGCCGCATGTACAAGACCACCTCCAACGCCCACACCCTCACCGGTGACGGCATGGCCGTGGTGTTCCGCAAGGGCCTGCCGCTGGAGGACATGGAGTTCCACCAGTTCCACCCGACCGGTCTGGCCGGCCTGGGCATCCTCATCTCGGAGGCCGTCCGAGGCGAGGGCGGCATCCTGCGCAACGCCGACGGCGAGCGCTTCATGGAGCGGTACGCGCCCACCATCAAGGACCTCGCGCCGCGTGACATCGTCGCCCGGTCGATGGTCCTGGAGGTCCGCGAGGGCCGCGGTGCAGGTCCGAACAAGGACTACGTCTACATCGACGTCACCCACCTCGGCGCCGACGTGCTCGAGGAGAAGCTGCCCGACATCACCGAGTTCTCGCGCACCTACCTGGGAGTCGACCCGGTCACCGAGCTCGTCCCGGTGTTCCCCACCTGTCACTACGTCATGGGCGGCATCCCCACCAACATCCAGGGCGAGGTGCTCCGCAACTCGAACGACGTGGTCCCGGGCCTGTACGCCGCCGGCGAGTGCGCCTGCGTATCCGTGCACGGCTCCAACCGCCTGGGCACCAACTCGCTGCTGGACATCAACGTGTTCGGTCGGCGCGCCGGCATCGCCGCCGCCGAGTACGCGGCCGCCCACGAGTTCGTGGAGCTGCCCGACGAGCCCGAGAAGATGGTGCGCGACTGGATGGAGAGCATGCTGGCTCCCCACGGTTCGGAGAACGCCGCCGACATCCGTAGCGAGATGCAGGCCATGATGGACGACAAGGCGTCGGTGTTCCGCAACGAGCAGTCGCTCACCGAGGCCCGTGACGAGCTGCGCGCCCTCAAGGCCCGCTACGCCGACGTCACGGTCAGCGACAAGGGCAAACGTTTCAACACCGAGCTCCTGGAGGCCGTCGAACTGGGCTTCCTCCTCGAGCTGGCGGAGGTCACCGTCGTGTGTGCCCTCAACCGCGAGGAGTCCCGCGGCGGCCACTCCCGTGAGGACTTCCCGGACCGTAACGACGCCGACTACATGAAGCACACGATGGCGTACAAGGAGACCGGACTCGATCTGCTCTCCGAGATCCGGCTGGATTGGAAGCCGGTTGTGCAGACCCGCTACGAGCCGATGGAGCGTAAGTACTGATGAGTTCCGCAGTCGACACCACCAAGTCCACGGACGGCACCACCGACCGCCCGGTCCCGCCCGGCTCGACCATGGTCACGCTGAAGATCGCCCGGTTCAACCCGGAGGATCCGGACTCGGCCGGCTGGAAGGAGTACGAGGTCCCGGCCCTGCCGTCCGACCGCCTACTCAACCTGCTGATGTACGTCAAGAACTACATCGACGGCTCGCTCGCGTTCCGTCGGTCGTGCGCCCACGGCGTCTGCGGGTCCGACGCCATGCTCATCAACGGCGTCAACCGCCTGGCGTGCAAGGTCCTCATGAAGGACATGCTCCCCAAGGACGGCAAGTCCATCACCATCACGGTGGCCCCGATCCGCGGGCTGCCGGTGGAGAAGGACCTGTACGTCGACATGGAGCCGTTCTTCAAGTCGTTCCGTGACGTCATGCCGTACCTCATCACCTCCGGCAACCAGCCGACCGCCGAGCGCATCCAGTCGCCGACGGACCGCGCCCGCTTCGACGACACCACCAAGTGCATCCTCTGTGCCTGCTGCACGACCTCCTGCCCCGTGTTCTGGGCCGACGGGTCGTACTTCGGGCCGGCGGCGATCGTCAACGCGCACCGGTTCATCTTCGACTCCCGTGACGAGGGCGCAGCCGAGCGGCTGGAGATCCTCAACGACGCCGAGGGCGTGTGGCGCTGCCGCACCACCTTCAACTGCACCGACGCGTGCCCCCGTGGCATCCAGGTGACCCAGGCGATCCAGGAGGTCAAGCGCGCACTGCTGTTCGCGCGCTGATCGACCAGACTGCTCACCCGTGGCGTTCCGGCGCCGCGACGCAGCACGGACAGGGGCCGCACCCTCCACTCATGGGGGGTGCGGCCCCTTCGCCATGTGCCCGGTTCGCCGAGCTGTGGCCGACCCCGAGCAGCCCCGCAGCGCACCACGCCGCAGATGCGCTGCCTCGCCGACCTACGCTGGCTGAAAGTACGGGAATTTGCGGGGCGCGCTGGCGGACGGGACCACCGAGGCAGCGCACGCCCACGGCGCAGCGCAACCTGGGCCGGTCTCGCTGCGTCGTCGTACGCCGCCGGCCGGCAGACCCGGGCGCCTCGTCGACCAGCGAGTCCGACCTGACCCGGCGTCGGCCGGACGTAGACTCGACACCCGTGACCAGCATCCGACGACGGCCCGCCCAGCGAGCGGCCGGCCTCGTGATCGCAGCCCTCGTCGCCCTGGCGCCGCTGGCACTGGCAGGTCCCGTCACGGCGGTGGAGCCCGCAGCGGACCTCCCGCTGACCGAGCCGCCGCCGGCCGCGGTGTTGCCGTCGACCACGTCGCCCGAGTACTTCGACACCCCACGCGACCTCACCGGGTGCCCCTACCGCACCACACCTCCCGCCCCCGTCGACGAGTCCGAGGTCCCGCTGCCCGGCCGGACGGCCCCGGCCCCTCCCCCGGTGCCCGACACTCCACCGGGTGGTGACGCACTCGCGGGCTGCGAGGTCGTGGCGCCCGACGGCTTCCGGATCCCGCAGGACGTCACCGCGAGCGCGTGGCTGCTCTCCGACCTGGACACCGGCGAGATCGTGGCCGCCAAGGACCCGCACGGCCGATACCGTCCGGCCAGCCTGATCAAGACACTGCTCGCCGCCGTCGCCCTCGACGCGCTCGACGAGGACCGGATCGTCGAGGTCACCGATACGGACCTCGAGGGCGCCGAGGGCAGCCTCGTGGGTGTCGGTCCGGGGGGCGAGTACACCGTGGGGCGGCTGGTCAGCGGGCTGCTGATGGCCTCCGGCAATGATGCCGCCGTGGTACTGGCGCACCAGATGGGCGGCATCGAGCTCACGCTCGCCGCGATGAACGCCCACGCCACCGCGCTGGGGGCGCGCAGCACCCACGTCGCCACCGTGAACGGGCTCGACGGCCCGGGGATGATGTCCACGGCCTACGACATGTCGCTGATCTTCCGCGACGCGATGACCCGCCCCGCATTCGCCGAGATCGTCGCCACGCAGTCCACCGGCTTCCCCGGGTACCCCGCCGGGGAGGGCGCGGGGCCACCGGATCCCGCGGCGGCCCCTGCGAACACCGGCCCGACTCTCCGTGCGGACGGAGTCATGGTCAATCCCGGATTCGTGCTGGGCAACGACAATCAGCTGCTCTTCAACTACCCCGGTGCGATCGGTGGCAAGACCGGCTTCACCGACGACGCCCGGCACACCTTCATCGGCGCGGCCGAGCGGGACGGGCGGAGGCTCGCGGTGGTCCTGCTCGACGGCACGCGCGTCCCCAGCTCGCCGTGGCAACAGGCGGCGGCACTGCTGGACGCGGGCTTCGCGGCGGGTGACGCGGACCCGGTCGGCGTACTCGAGGCCGGCCGACAGGACTCGACCGACGCGACCGAACACCTGGCGGGCGGGCTCGGCACGGTGGATGGGCAGGAGGTGGCGACCGTCGGCGGCTCGGTGTTCGAGCGCTACGGCACGGTGCTGGCTCTGGGCGCGGCGGGACTCGTCGTGGTGGCCGGGGCGGCCCTCACGCTGCGGGCGCGAAACTGACCGGCGGGACCAGTCGCCGTCCCCCCGCCCCTCACGCTCCGGCTGCGGCTCCGGCCAGGATGACCCTCAACCGCCCGGAGCACTCGTCGACCGCGGTGCGGGGGTCGTGGCCGTCCGCCATCTCGATGAGAGCGCGGAGGAGCACGACGACGACGAGGTCGGCCGCGATGTCGATGGAGGCGCCGTCCGCTCCGGCGAGCGTCTCGAGCCGGCCCAGGCTGATCCCCAGCCGTCGGCGGGCGGAGTCGACGGCGGCCGCGAGGACCCGGTGGTCGGGGTGCCCGGTGTCGACCAGTCCGCGTGCGAGCATCGCCCAGGTCTGCGGATCCCTGGTGGCGGCGACCGAGGCGAGGCGGGGCCAGTCGTCGGCCGGGTCGCTGGTCGCTGTGGAGATCAGCTCGTCGATGAACGACCCGAGGGTGTCGGCCGCACCGGACGCGAGTTCCGAGGCGAGGTCATCGACTGACTCGAAGTGCCGGTAGAAGGCCGTGGGAACGATGCCCGCCTCGCGCGCGAGCTCACGGACGACGAGCCCCGTGAAGCCGCGCGTGGCCACCCCGTTCCGGCCCGCCTCGACGATGAGTGCACGGGTGTGCCGTTTCTGTTCCGCGCGGGTCCTGGAGGTCGTCACAGTCGTCATCCTATCCCCGAGCAGCACCTACGGATGCCCATCACCCACCGACCGGGTGTAACCGCGGCCACAAACCGGCCCTCTTCCCATTTGAGAGAACAGCTGTACACTCAGAAACGTCCGGTGGTCGAACCGGACGGACGCGGATCCCGACACGCGACGGCACCGACCCGGTGCGAGGCGCGACGAACACCACCGAGTGACCGCGTCCGACGGCGTCCGACCACACCGACCCACATCCTCATCGGAGGTCCCCATGACCGCTCCGCCCGTTCGCCGACTCTTCTCCCGCCGGCTCACCCGCACCCTGCTGACGCCCCACCCGGTCGAGCACTACGTCCGCTCCCTGGGCGTGGACTGGTCCGACGACCCCACCGGGGCGACCGTCGTGGCCGTCGACCGGCCGGTCCGCGACGTCACGGTCCTCACCCTGCGGCTACCCGCCGGGGTCGACCGGCCCGCACCCGGCGCCGCGCTCGAGATCGGGGTCGTGGTGGACGGCGTCGTCCACCGCCGCCACTACTCCCCCGTCGATCCCGCGTCCCGCCGTGACGGGCTGGCGACCATCGCCGTCCGCCGCCACCCCGACGGCGTGGTCTCGAACCACCTCTGGGACCGGGCCGAGCCCGGGATGCGGCTCCTGCTCGGCAACCCGGTGGGTGAGATGGCGCTGACCGAGGCCCGCCCGGCCGACGTGCTGCTCGTCAGTGGCGGCAGCGGCATCACCCCGATGCTGGCGATCGCCTCGACTCTCGCGGCAGACGGCCACTGCACCGGCACCGGCACCGGCACCGCGCCCGGCCGCGTCGCGTGGCTCCACTACGTCCGTCGCGTGCAGGACGCCCCGTTCCGTGACCAGCTCCGCGACCTGGCCCGGGCCGGCGTGTCGGTCCGCGTGATCCCCACGGCCGAGGGGACGACCCCGGATGGTCTGGCCGGCCATCTAACCCCGGACCATCTCGAGACGGCGGCACCCTGGCACCGGGACGCCGCGGTCTTCCTGTGCGGCCCCGAGCCCCTGGCCCGTGGCCTCGAGGAGGCCCTCGGTGCCGAGCGGTTCTCCGGCGTCCTGCGCGAGCGCTTCACCTCCGCGACCGGGCCGGTGCCCGACGGCGACGGCGGCACCGTGACCCACCTGCGCAGCGGCGTCACCGCCCGGAACGAGGGCACCACCTTGCTCGAGGGTGCCGAGGCCGCCGGCCTGAGCCCCCAGCACGGCTGCCGGATGGGCATCTGCCACACCTGCACGGCCGTGCGCGTCTCCGGCGCCACCAGGGACCTGCGCACCGGCGAGATTGACTCCACGCCCGACTGCCACGTCCAGATCTGCATCAACGCGCCCGTAGGCGACGTCGAGATCGAGCTCTAGACCTGCCTCCCCACCCGCCCGGAACGACCCGGAAGGACCCCGTCATGACACTCCTGCAACTTCCCAACCTCCGCCCGAAGAAGAAGTCGTCCACCCCGAAGCCCGCCGAGGACCAGGACAAGGTCGGCACCAAGGCGGCCGACAAGGCGTCCACCGCGAAGGCCGCGAAAGGCACCGGCCCGGACCCGATCGTGTTGTCGGCCGAATCCGTCGAGATCATCGGCCGCGAACTCGATGCCATCCGCGACCGCGTGGTGGCCGACCTCGGCACCGCCGATCGCGACTACATCCTGCGCGTGGTCCGCACCCAGCGTCGCCTCGAGCTGGCCGGCCGCGGGCTCATGTTCCTCGGCTTCCTGCCCCCGGCCTGGCTGGCCGGCGTCGCGGCGCTGAGCGCGTCCAAGATCCTCGACAACATGGAGATCGGCCACAACGTCATGCACGGCCAGTACGACTGGATGCGCGACGACATGCTCCACTCCTCGAGCTTCGAGTGGGACAACGTGTGCCCGTCCGACCAGTGGCGGCACTCGCACAACTACATGCACCACACGTACACCAACATCCTCGACCTCGACCGCGACATCGGCTACGGCCTGCTGCGGATGGAGTACGAGCAGAAGTGGAACCCGCTACGTCTGGGCAACCCCGTGTACGCGTTCGCGCTGATGATGCTGTTCGAGTGGGGCGTGATGATGCACGACCTCGAGTACGACAACGTCCTCAAGGGCAAGCGCAAGTGGTCCGACGTCAAGGGGCTGCTGACCGGCTGGTGGAACAAGGTCCGCGGCCAGGTGGCGAAGGACTACATCGTGCACCCTGCGCTGACGGGGCCGCTGTTCCCGCTGACGTTCGCCGGCAACCTCACCGCCAACCTCGTGCGCAACGTGTGGGCGTTCTCGGTGATCTTCTGCGGCCACTTCCCGTCCGGCGCCCAGGTGTTCACTCAGGAGGAGACGGCCGAGGAGACCCGCGGCGAGTGGTACGTCCGGCAGATGCTCGGTTCGGCCAACATCTCCGGGAGCCCGTTCATGCACCTGGCCACAGGAAACCTCTCGCACCAGATCGAGCACCACCTGTTCCCCGACCTGCCCGCACACCGCTACCCGGAGATCGCGGACGAGGTCCGCGCGATCTGCGAGGAGCACGGTCTGCCGTACACGACGGGCCCGTTGTGGAAGCAGGTCGCGAATGTGTGGTCCAAGATGTTCCGCCTCGCGCTGCCGCTGCCCCCCAAGGCGGAGGATGCACCGGCCGTCATCATCGAGCGCAGGAAGACTCCCGTCGCCGCCTGAGCCGCGGGTACCGTCTAAGGGCATCACCGACGAAGGGAGCGGTCCATGAGCGACTTCGAACGCAACAAGGACCAGGTCCAGGCAGGTGTCCAGGCGGGCGCGTCACTGGTGGGACGCATCGCGGTCATCATCACCGACGCGATCGGGTCGATCGCCAAAGAGGTCGGAGACTTCGTCACCGAGGGCATCGAGATGCGCGAGGCGGCCAAGATCTCCCGGCGCGAGGAACAGCAGCGCGGCGGTCGACCCGGCGGCGAGAAGGACTCCTGGCCGATCGATCTCGACGACATCGAGGACGGCGAACTCCAGGGATAACCGCCTCCCCGCGAGCCGGATTCGGGCGCCCGGGCCGTGGCCGGTGCCGTGTGGCGCCGGCCACGGTGGCAGGATCGTCGACCGTGACGATCATCGCCGCCGCGGACGGCTCCGCCCTCGGAAATCCCGGCCCCGCCGGCTGGGCCTGGTACATCGACGACTCCACGTGGCGTTGCGGCGGGTGGAAGCGCGGCACCAACAACCAGGGCGAGCTCACCGCCGTGCTGGACCTGTTGCGACAGACCGCGCACACCGACGAGCCGTTGCACGTCCTGTGCGATTCGCAGTACGTCATCAATTCCATCACCAAGTGGATGGCGGGGTGGAAGCGCAAGGGCTGGAAGAAGGCCGACGGCAAGCCCGTGCTCAACGTCGGGGTGATGAAGGCCCTCGACGAGGCCATGCAGGGCCGCACCGTGACGTTCGAGTGGGTCAAGGGCCATGCCGGCCACGACCTCAACGAGAAGGCCGACGTCCTGGCCAACGGCGCCGCCAAGGCGCACTCCGCGAAGAAGGAGCCCGAGCCCGGGCCCGGCTTCCCGGGCGCGCAGGATGTCGGTGCGGGTGAGGACCCGGCCGCTCCGCCCGCCGCGGGTGGCGCGGGTCAGCGGTCGGCGTCCGCATCGGTGTCGGCGTCCGCATCGGGGTCGGCGTCCGCATCGGGGTCGGCGTCCGCCCCGGCACGCGAGGGTAGGACGAGGACGACGACGAGGGCCTCCTCGGCCGCCGAGCCCGATCTGTTCTCCCTCGACGACGACGCCGACGAGGCGCCGGGGCGGACGGACCTCGATCTGGTCGTGGAGCTCGAGAGATCGCTGCTCACTCAGACGGTGCGCGGAGACCGCGCACGGCTCGAGGCGCTGCTGGATCCCGAGTGGAGCCACGTGTGCGCCCGGGGCGAGGTGTGGTCCCGCGCGGACAGGCTCGCCGCGGCCGGAGCATCCGGTCCGTCGACGGTCGAGCCCACGATGGACCTCATCGAGGCCCGCCGGATCGGGGCGGATTCGATCCTGCTGGTGTGGCGGGAGCGGTCGGGTGACGGCGCCACGCTGCGCAGTTCCGTCTGGGTCCGCTCCGGTGGTTCCTGGCGTCAGACGTTCCAGCAGGGGACGCCGGAGGCCTGAGCCCCCTCCTGCCACAGAGATGGTGCCCCTCACCGCGTCCGGTGAGGGGCACCATCTCTCGGCGCAGTTGCGCGCCTACAGGCCACCGAGAAGCAAGTGGAGGAGATCGCCGACAATTCCGATCAGACCGGCAACTAGACCCATGAGTGTGACTCCTTGTCAGGTGGTGGGATACGACTGCTCGTCGGTTCTTCCTGTCCGATGAGCTGGGCCCGACTCTAGGGACGTAGTGTGACGCTGACGTTTCTGTCGTCGATCGAGATCGTGAACTCGGTCGCCAGCGAATTACTACACCTGACTAGATGTTTCTCAAGCTATCGTCGCTGGTCAGCCGCGGCGCGGTGCGGTGAAACCCACGGCCTGGTAGACCTGCGAGAGGACCGGGCTGGCCACCGCGCGGGCACGGTCCGCGCCGTCGGCGAGGATCCGTTCGAGCTCGGCGCGGTCTGACATGTACTCGTCGAACCGGCCCCGCAGTGGGGTCACGAACGCCTCGAGCGCATCGGCGGTGTCGGTCTTCAGCGCCCCGTATCCCGCGCCGGCACTCTGGTAGTCGGCCACGATGTCGGCGATCGGCCGGCCGGTGAACGCCGACTGGATCGCCAGCAGGTTGGACACGCCCGGCTTCATCTCGCGGTCGTATCGGATGCTGCCGTCGGAATCGGTGACCGCGCTGCGGATGCGCTTGGCGGAGACCCTGGGATCGTCGAGCAGGTTGACGATGCCCTTCGGGTTCTCTCCGGACTTGCTCATCTTGGCGGAGGGGTCCTGGAGGTCGTAGATCTTGGCCGAGCCCTCGAGGATCTTGCCCTCCGGCACCACGAAGGTCTTCTTGTATCGGGAGTTGAACCGCATCGCCAGATCGCGGGTCAGCTCGAGGTGTTGACGCTGGTCCTCCCCCACCGGCACCAGGTGCGGGCGGTAGAGCAGGATGTCGGCGGCCATGAGCACCGGGTAGGTGAACAGGCCCACGGTCGTGCCGTCGGTGCCCTGCTTGGCGGCCTTGTCCTTGAACTGGGTCATCCGGGCGGCCTCGCCGTAGCCGGTGATGCACCCCAACACCCATGCCAGCTCGGCGTGCTCGGGCACGTGCGACTGCACGAAGAGCACCGAGCGTGCGGGGTCGACGCCCAGCGCGAGCAGCTGCGCGCAGCCGCGGTACACGCGCTCGCGCAACTCCTTGGGGTCCTGCTTCACGGTGATCGCGTGCAGGTCGGGGATGAAGTAGTACGCGTCGTAGTCGTCCTGAAGCTCGACCCACTGCCGCACGGCACCCAGGTAGTTGCCGAGGTGGTACGAGTCGGCGGTGGGTTGGATGCCGGACAGGACACGCTGGCGCTTGGCGGGAACTGCGGAGGAGGACTGCTCAGACATGGCGTTCATCTTCCCACGTCGCCGACCACCCACCGCTCACGCCCTCGCGCGGGCGGTCGCCGCGGCGTCAGCGGCCGGAGGGCGGCGCCATCTCCGGCGGAAAGCCTCCCGTGGCGATCGGTCCCCAGTCATCGATGGCCACGCGGATGAGGCACTTGCCCTGCCGCACCATCGCCGCCCGGTACTCGTCCCAGTCGTCGTGCTCCCCGGCGATGCTGCGGAAGTACTCCACCAGCGGCTCGACGGCCTCGGGCAGGTCGACGATCTCCGCGGTGCCGTCGAGGTGGACGTACGGGCCGTTGAAGTCATCGGAGAGCACGCACACGCTCACGGCCGGGTCGCGGCGGATGTTGGCCACCTTCGCCCGCTGAGGATAGGTGGCCACGACGAGTCTGCCCTCGGAGTCGACACCGCAGGTCACCGGCGAGGTCTGCAGACCGCCGGACGAGCGGCGCGTGATGAGGACGGCGCGGTGCCGGGGGCGGACGAAATCGTCGAGGCCGGCTCGATCGGGACGTTCGGCGGTCGCATACTTCGGCATGGTGCCGAGGTTACGGACCCGTCCCCCTCGCGGCATCCGCGAACGCGGGCCCGGACGCAGTGGTCGACCTCGTCGTCGTCGTCGTCGCCTTCTCGCCCGTCCCTACTCGTAGACGACGGTGACCGGCGCATGGTCGGACCACCGTTGGTCGTAGGCGCCCGCCCGGTCGACGCGATCGGACACCGCCCGGTCGACGAGCCCGTCGGAGACGACGTGGTAATCGATGCGCCAGCCCGCGTCGTTGTCGAACGCCTTGCCGCGCTGACTCCACCACGAGTACGGGCCGATCTCGTCGGGGCGGCGATACCGCACGATGTCGGTCCACCCGCTGCCGTCGGCGAAGACGTCGGTCATCCACTCCCGCTCGTGCGGCAGGAAACCGGAACTCTTGTGGTTGCCCTTGTGGTTCTTCAGGTCGGCCTCACGGTGGGCGATGTTCCAGTCGCCACAGATGATCATCTCGTGACCGTCGCGCCCCTTCAGGTGCCCGGCCCGCTCGGCGAGATACTCGCGGAAGGTCGCCAGGAACCGGTCCTTCTCGTCCTGCTTGGGCGTGTTGGCCGACCCGGACGGCAGATAGAGGCTGGCGACGGTGACGGTCTCACCGTCGACGGCCCCGGGGTAGACGGCCTCGATGTACCGGCCGGACTCGTCGAACTCCGGGTCCCCGTGGCCGATGCGGGTCTCCGACGGTTCGTGCCGGGACAGGATCGCCACGCCGGCCCGGCCCTTGAGCGAGGACGGCGCCCCCACGAGATGCCATCCGGCGTCGAGGGCGGGAGCGAGCGCCTTGCGGGTCTGGTCCTCGTCGGCGCGCACCTCCTGTAGTGCGACGACGTCCGCCCCGCTGCTCTCCAGCCAGGGCAGGAACCCGAGGTTGGTCTCCGACCGCTGCTTGACGGCGGCGCGGATCCCGTTGACGTTGACGGTGCTGACGGTGAGGCTCACGGCCCACAGGCTACCGATCGCCGGGAACGTGACCGTTGACGCACTCGGCCGCCAATCATACATTTGGACGATCAATGTATGAATGAAGGGAACTCGGGATGCACGGAGCGACAGCGGTGGTCCTCGGCGGGAGCGTGGCGGGCCTGTGCTCGGCCGGCGTCCTGGCCCCGCACTTCGACAGGGTGATCGTGCTCGAACGCGACGAGCTGCCGCCCGGCGCCGAACACCGGCGGGGGGTCCCCCAGAGCAAGCACCCGCACTTCGTCCTCAACGCGGGTCGCCGGGCGATCGGCGCGATCTTCCCCGGGTTCGAGGAGTCGCTCATCGAGGCGGGCGGGATGCTGCTCATGCCCTCGATGGAAGCCGCCTACGGCGAGATGGACGGGTGGGGACCCCGCAAGGCCAGCACCATGACGATGATCTACTCCTCCCGGATCCTCATCGAACGCGTCCTGCGGGACAAGGTCCGCGACCTGGCGAACATCGAGATCCGTGAGGGCGCGACCGTGTCCGGCCTGTCCACCAGCGGCGGCGGGACGGCCGCCGGGCGCGTCACCGGGGTCGAGCACCGCGATGCCGGCGGCGAGACCCGGATCCTCGACGCCGATCTCGTCGTGGACGCCCTCGGTCGCGGGTCCTCCGTCCGGGACTGGCTCGCGGCCGCCGGGTGGGCCACCGTGCCCGAGAAGACCCTCGATGCGAAGGTCACCTACACCTCCCGCTGGTACCAGCTCCCGGACGCCTCGGAGCGGCCGGCGCACTGGTGGTGGAAGCACCTGGTCCTCACCCCCACCCAGGACACCGGGCCCCATCCGCAGGAGCACGAGTTCCTCTCCAACTTCTTCCCCGTGGAGGGAGACCGCGCGATCGCGTGCATGGGCTCGTGGGGACTGGAGATGCCGCGCAAGCCCGAGACGTTCGAGGCGGCCGCCGGCCGCCTCCGCGCACCCACCTTCGCCGCCGCCATGAGGGCCAGCACCCCGATCTCGGAGGTGCACCTCACCCGCGCGACAGGCAACAAGTGGCGCCGCTACGACGAGCTCGCGCACCCACCGTTGGGCCTGGTGGCCATCGGCGACGCGGCCTGCGCATTCAACCCGTTCTACGCGCAGGGCATGAGTTCGGCCGCCCGCTCGGCCGTCGTGCTCTCCGACGTCCTCGCCGAGCGCCGGGCACTCGACTCCTCGTTCACCCGCGCCTTCCTCGACCGGCAGCGCACGTCCCTCGAGGTGCCGTGGATGCTCGCCATGGCCCGCGACCAGGGCTACGACTTCGCCGAGGGCACCGAGGTCGCGCCGGCCTGGCGCCGCAAGATCATGGCGAAGGTGTCGTGGCCGGTGTTCAACGCCATCACCTCCGCCTCCCGCGAGGACGACTACGTGGAGCAGACCTTCACCGCGGTGTTCAACCTCGACAAATCCCTCAAGGAGATGATGACCGACCCCCGGTTCGTCACCGGGCTCCTCCGGCACAAGGTCCGCGAACTGTTCGGACGCACCCGCGTCCCCGGCGGGTTCGACATCCGCCTCGACCCGCCCGGCACCGACTACTCCGACCCGGCCAACCCCGTCGAGCTCGCGGCCACCCCGCAGGGCGCGACCCGACAGAATCTGGGCTGACCCATGGCGTACACCTGTGAACCCCACGCCCGGCAGGTGGCCGACTTCCTCGGCTTCGTCTGCGACGACGCGAACCCCGTGGGCGCGGTGCGCTCCCCGTTCGCCCTCGAACACTGGACGATGCCCCTGCTCGAGGTGCTCATCATCGCCGGCGCCGTCTTCGCCCTCGTCCACGCGTGGCGGCGCTGGCGACGCGACGGCGACGCGATCAACCTCGGTCTGTGGTTCGCCTCGCTGGTCTACCTCGCCGTCATCGAACCACCGCTGTACTTCCCCGAATGGTTCGGTCTGCAGGACTACGTGGGCTTCATCTTCTCCCACAACGTCTTCACCGTGCAGTTCATGTTCGACCGGCTACCGCTGTACATCGTGGCGTTCTACCCGGTCATCTCGCAGATCACCTACGAGCTCGTCCGCGCACTGGGGATCTTCGCCCGACGCGGTGCGGCGATCGGCGCGATCGCCACGGCGTTCGCCAGCCAGGTGTTCTACGAGATCTTCGACCAGCTCGGGCCGCAGCTCAAGTGGTGGGCCTGGAACCCGGAGAACATGATCAACACACCGATGTTCGCTTCCGTGCCGATGAACAGCATGTGGGTGTTCGCCTCGGTCTCGTTCGGCGTCATGGTGTGGCTTGTGGTCAAGCTCCTCGGCGGCCCCGCGCGCACCGGGACCCCGATGGGCGGCGGCTCGGTGGCCTGGCGGACGCTGCTGGCGGGCGTCCTCACCCCGGTGCTCATGGTCATCCTGGCCGCGCCCACCAGGGTGGGGGTCGACGCCGAGGGGGAAGGCACCCTCCAGAAGGTGATCCTGTGGACGTTCCTCGGAATCCTGTGGCTCGTGGGCCTGTGGTTGCTGGCCGAGGCCACCCGCCGGACGTGGCGGGGCTCCACGCAGCCGGTCGCCTCACCCGCCTTCGTCCGCCTCTACCCCGCCGCCTACGTGGTGGTGCACGCGGTGTTCTGGATCGCGGCACTCCCGGCCTTCGTCGGCGCGACGGGGGGCGTCACCGAGGCGGGCACGCCGATCGGGAACGGGTGGTACGCGCTCGCCTGTTTCGCGGTGGCCGTGTGGTTCGTCGTCGCGGCGATCCGGGCGACCCGCTCCCCGGCCCGGTCCGGGAGGGTCCCGGGCGGCGCTCCCGCCGCGACCGAGGGGCCGTCGACCCGCGAGGCCGATATGACACCCTGACCTCATGGCCAGACACGGGTGGGGCGGCCGGCCCCCGGCGGACGAGGAGGAGGCGCGTCAGCGCATCATCGACGCCACCGCTGCACTCATCGACCGTCAGGGGGTCGCCAAGACGACCCTGTCCGACGTGGCGGCCGAGCTCGGTGTGACCCGCCAGACCGTGTACCGGCATCTCGGCAACATCAGCGAGATCGTCAGCGTGGTGGCCGCGCGCGGGGCCGAGGACTTCGTGGACCGGCTCGTCTCCCACCTCGAGGGCAGCAGGTCCCCCGCCGAGGCCGTGGTCGAGGGCATCCTCTACTGCCTCCGCACGGTGCCGCACGACCCGCGCCTGAATCTGCTGCTCCAACTCGGGGACACCGCCACGTTCAACCGCGCCGCCACCTCGCCGCTGATGCTCGGGTACGGGTCGGCGATGCTCCGCCGGTTCCCGGTGCGGTGGTCCGATGCCGGGGTCGACGATGCCGACCTCGACGGTCTCGCCGAGGTCATCATGCGTCTGCTCATCTCGCTTCTCGACTCGTCCACCGATGTCCCGCGGCCGGAGGACGAGGTCCGTGCGCTGGTCGAGCGCTGGCTCGTGCCGGCGCTCACCCCGTCGTGAGTGCACACCGCGCTGAGTTCCCCGAGTCCACGCCGCGCTGAGTCCCTACTGTCCCGGGCTCACACCGTCCCCGGCTCACACCTGTTCCGACTGGTCCCGCGCCGTCCGACGCGCCGCCCAGACCGCGCCCACGAGAATCGTCAGACCGGCCGCCGCCAGCGCCGCGCCCGCGAGGGCCGGGGACGTGTACCCGAAGCCGAGTGCGATCACCGCCCCGCCGAGCCACGCACCCAGGGCGTTGGCGGCGTTGAGCGCCGAGTGGTTGAGCGCTGCCGCCAGGGTCTGTCCCCGGCCCGCGTACGTCATCAGGCGGGACTGCAGCCCCGGCACCAACGCGGACCCTGATGACCCGACGAGGAACAGCCCCACCAGCGCGGTCACGGGGTGCAGTGCGGCGACGGAGAACAGCACCAGCACCACGGTCATGGCGGAGGCGATCACGACCAGGCCCCGGTCGAGGTCCCGGTCCGCCACCACGCCCCCGAGCAGATTGCCGGCCACCATGCCGAGTCCGTAGACGGCGAGTACCGCGGGCATCCATCCGGGGTCGACCCCCGCGACGTCGACCATCGTCCACTGGATGTAGGTGTAGACGGCGAACATGCCGCCGAACCCGACGCAGCCCACGGCCAGCGTGGCCAGGATCTGAGGCCGGGCGAGCGCCGCGAGCTCCTCGCGCGCCCTGACCACGACCGTTCCGGTGGGTTCGGGGACGACGACGAAGATCGCCGCCACGGTCAGTGCGCCGATCACCCCGACCGCGAGGAACGCCGACTGCCAGCCGATCGCGTCGCCGAGCCAGGTCGCCGCGGGGACACCGATCACGGTCGCGACCGACAGACCGAGCAGGACCTGGGACACCGCCCGCGCCTGCCGACCGGGTCCGGCGAGTGAGGCGGCCACCAGGGAGGCCACCCCGAAGTACGCCCCGTGCGGGATGCCGGCGATGAACCGGGCCGCCACCAGGATCTCCGCGGACGGGGCGAAGGCCGCCGCCGCGTTGCCCGCCGTGAACAGCGCCATGAGGACGAGCAGAAGGGTGCGCCGCCGCCAGCGCGATGTCCACACGGTGAGCAGGGGCGCGCCCACCACCACGCCGAGCGCATAGGCGGTGATGACGTTCCCTGCCTGCGGCTCGGTGAGCCCGAACCCGTCGGCGATCGAGCGCAGCAGACCCATCGCCGCGAACTCGGTGACGCCGATGCCGAACCCTCCCAGCGCGAGCGCGAGGATCGCCAGCGTCACTCGCCGGGGGGTGGGAGCGGCGGGCTCGGTCACGGGCTCGGCGGCGGGGCCGGGGGTCGTGGTCACCGGAGCAGGTTACGCCCACCAGCCGGGCGGGCCATGCCGTACCAGCCCGATCAGGGGGCGGTACGCATGAGGCGCCGACCGCCGTAGACCAGCAGGAACGCGGTGACGTACATGACGATGCTGTAGACCGCGGCCGCGAGCCCGACCTCCTCGTCACCGATCACCGTGAAGGCGATGAGCAACGTGAGGGTGGTGTTCTTGATGCCGAACTCCACCGCGATCGCGATCTGCTCCGCGCGCCCCAACCCGGACAGCCACGCCAGGAGGCCGCCGAGGACGATGAGCGCGAGGTTGAGGACGATCACGGCGGGTCCGACCGTGGCGACGAGGTCGACGATCCGGTCCCGTTCGCCGAGGACGATCCCCACGATGAGGAGCACGAGTACGACGAGCCCGACCAACCCCACGAACCGCTCGACCCGGGCGGCGAAACCCGGTGTCCTGGCGCGCAGGACCATGCCGATCGCCACTGGGATGAGGATGACGCCCAGCAGGAGCCCGAAGGTCTGGCCGAGCGGGACGCTCACCTCGGCCTCGGCTGCCCCGGGGATGATCCGCGCACCGATGTCGAACCACAGCGGCAGGGTGAGGATCACGGCCACGGAGGTCAGGGCGGTGAGGATCACCGAGAGAGCGACGTTCCCCCGCGCCAGGTAGGTGATGAGATTCGACGTCGCCCCTCCCGGCGTCGCCGCCACGAGGACGACGCCGAGGGCCAGCATCGGCGAGAGGCCGAAGAGCAGGGCCACACCGACACCGACCATCGGGACCAGGACGAGCTGACCGAACAGACCCACGATCGTCGCCCACGGCGATCTGGCCTGGACCGCGAAGTCGTCCTTGGTCAGGCTCAGGCCGATGCCCACCATGATGATCGCCAGGGCGATCGGCAGGCCGATATCGACCAGGGGACTCTGATCCACGGGAACTCCTGGGGTCGCGTCGCGAGGGAGGTCCACCCCTGTGATGTGGACCACTGTCCGGTTACGCTAACCCATCGCGGTCGCCGCGGCGGCTCCGACGGGACGGGACCGTCGGAAACCCCCGGCGCGGCGTCAGCCCTCGCCGCGGGTGCGCTTGAGGTTCTCGTCCAGCGCGGCGAGGAACTCCTCGGTGGTGAGGTAGTCCTGGTCCTCCCCGACGAGCAGCGCGAGGTCCTTGGTCATCTGGCCCCCCTCGACGGTCTTGATGACGACGTCTTCGAGCTGGTGCGCGAACTCGATCACCTCGGGGGTGTCGTCGAGCTTGCCGCGGTGCTCGAGGCCGCGGGTCCACGCGAAGATCGACGCGATCGGGTTGGTGGAGGTCGGCTTGCCCTGCTGATGCTGGCGGAAGTGCCGGGTAACGGTGCCGTGCGCGGCTTCCGCCTCGCAGGTCTTCCCGTCCGGCGTGAGCAGGACGGAGGTCATCAGACCGAGGGAGCCGAACCCCTGGGCCACGGTGTCGGACTGCACGTCACCGTCGTAGTTCTTACACGCCCAGACGTAGCCGCCCTCCCACTTGAGCGCGGAGGCCACCATGTCGTCGATGAGCCGGTGCTCGTAGGTCAGACCCGCCTTGTCGAACTCCTCCTTGAACTCACGGTCGAACACGTCCTGGAAGATGTCCTTGAACGCGCCGTCGTAGGCTTTGAGGATGGTGTTCTTCGTGGACAGATACACCGGGTAACCGCGGTCGAGGGCGTAGTTGAACGAGGCGCGCGCGAAGTCCTCGATGGACTTGGTGAAGTTGTACATCCCCATGACCACGCCGCCCTCGTCAGGCATGTCCACGATCTCGTGCTCGATCGGTTCGGAGCCGTCGGTCGGCGTGTAGGTGATGGTGACCTTGCCCGCACCGGGGACCCTGAAGTCCGTGGCGCGGTACTGGTCGCCGAAGGCGTGGCGGCCGACGATGATCGGCTTGGTCCACCCCGGGACCAGGCGCGGCACGTTGGAGATGATGATCGGCGCGCGGAAGATCGTCCCGCCCAGGATGTTGCGGATCGTCCCGTTGGGCGAGCGGTACATCCGCTTGAGTCCGAATTCCTCGACGCGGGCCTCGTCGGGAGTGATGGTGGCGCACTTGACGCCCACGCCGTGCTTCTTGATCGCGTTCGCGGCGTCCACGGTGATCTGGTCGTCCGTGGCATCGCGGCTCTCGATCCCGAGGTCGTAGTACTCGAGGTCCACGTCCAGGTAGGGGTGGATCAGCTCCTCCTTGATGAACTTCCAGATGATGCGGGTCATCTCGTCGCCGTCCAGTTCGACGACGGTTCCCTGGACCTTGATCTTCGACATCGGACCCTCTTCTCCCGCCCGGCCCTTGTGGGGCCGGCGTGTCGGCTCATACGTGATGTAGGTCTCACTTTACTGCCCCGACACGGTCCGGAGCGGCCGCCGCGACGGGTAACCCCTCGTTGCAGCCGTCGAGCGGCTTAGGCTAGCCTGACCCCAGGTCATGAGTTCCAGCGACAAGCCCCGGCTCGCTGGACGGCAACCCTCCACCGCGGTGGGGTGCCCCGGGAGACGACCTGGCCCCCACCCGACCGGGTGACGGGCAAGCGCGGGTCCGCTGACGGTAAGCGGGCGGACCCTTTTCGATGAGAGGAGGGGCTCCGCCCCTATGACCTACGACAACAGCAACACGGACTGGGCCTTCGAGACCCGTCAGGTCCACGCCGGACAGCCCGTCGACTCCGACACCGGCGCCCGGAATCTGCCGATCTACCAGACCACGTCCTACGTGTTCGCCGATGCCAAGCAGGCGGCCGACCGTTTCGCGCTGGCGGAGATGGGTCCGATCTACACCCGTATCACCAACCCCACCGTGGCGGCGGTCGAGGACCGCATCGCCTCGCTGGAGGGCGGCGTCGCGGGATTGCTGTTCGCGTCGGGCCAGGCGGCAGAGACCGCCGTCATCCAGGCGATCGCCCAGTCCGGTGGCCACGTCGTCGCCTCTCCCCGCCTGTACGGCGGGACCGACACCCTGCTGCGCCACACCCTGCCCAAGTACGGCATCGAGACCACGTTCGTCGAGAACCCCGACGACCCCGCCTCGTGGGAGGCGGCCGTGCGTCCCAACACGAAGCTCTTCTACGGCGAGTCGATCTCCAACCCGCTCAACGACATCCTGGACATCCCGGCCATCGCCGAGGTCGCGCACCGCAACCAGGTCCCGCTCGTCATCGACAACACCGTGGCCACCCCCTACCTCATCCGCCCGCTGGAGCTGGGTGCTGACGTGGTGGTCTCCTCCGCCACCAAGTACCTCGGCGGACACGGCTCGTCCCTCGCCGGCGTCCTGGTCGACGGCGGGAAGTTCGACTGGCGGGTGCAGCGCGACGGCGAGGACGTCTTCCCGTCCTTCACCACCCCGGACCCGGCCTACCACGGCCTGGTCTACGCCGATCTCGGCGCGCCCGCTCTCGCGCTCAAGGCCCGGGTGACCCTCCTGCGTGACACCGGCGCGGCGGCCTCCCCGTTCAACGCGTGGACCCTCGCCCAGGGCATCGACACGCTGAGCCTGCGGGTCGAGCGCCACGTGGAGAACGCACAGCGGATCGCCGAGTGGCTCGAGGCCCGTTCCGACGTTGCCAAGGTCCAGTACGCGGGCCTGGCCTCCTCGCCCTACAACGAGCTGCAGAAGAAGCTGGCCCCCAAGGGCGCCGGCGCGATCGTCACGTTCGATCTGGCCGTGCCGGAGGGCACGTCCGACGACGACGTCAAGGCCCGTGCCTGGGCGTTCATCGACGCCCTCAAGCTGCACTCGTGCCTGGTCAACATCGGTGACGTGCGGTCGCTCGTGTGCCACCCCGCGACCACCACCCACTCGCAGGGCACCCCCGAGGCCAACGCGATCGCCGGGGTCACCCTCGCGACCGTCCGCCTGTCGGTGGGCATCGAGTCCGTCCAGGACATCATCGGCGACCTCGAGCTCGGTTTCGCCGCGATCTCCTGATCCGTCCCCCATGGTCCGCTCCTCCGATCCGCTCGCGCTGTTGCCCCCGGGCGACGGCACCCTCGGCCACGTCGCCCTCGGCGACATCACGCTGGTCACCGGTGTCGTCCTCCCGGGGGTGACCCTCGCGGTCCAGCGGTGGGGGCGGATCGCGGAGGACCGGTCCAACGTCGTCCTGGTCGAGCACGCGCTCACGGGCGACTCGCACGTCGTGGGTCCGGTCGATTCCCTGCACCCCACCCCGGGATGGTGGAACGGGCTCGTCGGGCCCGGACTCCCCCTGGACACCGACCGCTACTGCGTGTTGTCGGTCAACGTCCTGGGGGGCTGTCGGGGATCGACCGGGCCGAGCTCGCTCCACCCTGACGGCCATTACTGGGGAGCCCGGTTCCCCGCCGTCTCGGTGCGCGACATGGTCGATTCCGAGCGCGTCCTGGCAGACCTCCTGGGGATCGACCGCTGGGCGGCCGTCATCGGTGGATCAATGGGCGGGGCCCGGACGCTGGAGTGGATGGTCACCCACCCCGACCGCGTCCGAGCGGCCTGCGTCCTGGCCGTCGGTGCCCGCGCCTCGGCCGACCAGATCGGCATCCAGACCGCCCAGATCATGGCCGTGACCTCGGACCCCCACTGGCAGCAGGGCGGGTACCACGGGACCGGCCGCACGCCGGTCACCGGCCTGGGCATCGCGCGGCGCATCGCGCATCTCTCCTATCGGGGTGAGGTGGAACTCGACGAGCGCTTCGCCAACCGGCCCCAACCCGGTGAGGACCCGCGTGGCGAGGACCTGTCCATGTCGGGCCGGTTCGCCGTGCAGTCCTATCTCGATCACCAGGCGGGCAAGCTGGTCTCCCGCTTCGACGCCTGCACCTACGTACTGCTCACCGACGCGCTCAACCGTCATGACGTCGGGCTGGATCGGGGTGGCGTCGATGAGGCGCTGCGGTCCTGTCCCGTCCCGTGCGTGATCGGCGGCGTCACCACCGACCGCCTCTACCCGCTACGTCAGCAGCAGGAACTTGCAGACCTGCTCCCCGGCGCGGACCCGCTCGTGGTGATCGAGAGCCCCGCGGGCCACGACGGCTTTCTCACCGAGGACCACGTGGTGGGACCGATGCTCGAGCGCACTCTCGAACTGGCCGAGCAGGACACCACAGACCGCACCCGAGGACACGCGTGACCGAACACGACCACACTCCCCGCCCGGCCGTAATGGGCCTCGCCGGCCTCGCGGCGGGCTTCGGCGTCATCGGGATGGCGATCGGCTTCGCCACCCTCCTGGGCCTCACAGCGACAGCGACCGGCGGTCACGACACGACGGGTTTCGGACCCGCCGCCGCCACCGCCGCGTCCTCGTTCGTCATGGGCACGCTGCTCGTCGTGGGGGCCGTGCTGTTGTGGCGGGCCCATCGCAGTTCGCGCGTGGTGATCGGGACTGCCGTGGCCCTGCTCGCCCTCAGTTCGTTGGCGCGGATGGTGTTGGACAGCGTCACCTTCATCTCCGTCGTCGGCACGGTACTGTCCCTGCTCGCCCTGACGGCGATGGGGTATCTCCTCGTCTCGGACGCGGTTCGTGAGCACGTCCGCGAGGGCGTACCGCTCAGGCTCCGCTGACTCGCTCTCCTCCGTCGCGCCACCCATCGGACGTCGCGCCACCCATCGAACGTCGCGCCACCCATCGAACGTCGCGCCACCCATCGGGCGCCATGGGCAGCGCGTGATCCGATAGGTGATCCACACCGCCGCGGAGGGAATCGGGCCGCGGAGGGAATCTGCTCTGCGGCGATGCGATGATCGCGAGATCGTCCCCCCGCGGATCGCGATAGACGCCGTTCTCGCTGCTCCGCGCGGGATACGTGACGGGCGGGCCCTCTCACCCCAGACCCTCCGTTGTCCACAGGCGGCCGTCGTCAGACGGCACTGAGCCGGTCTCCCTGCGAGATGGCCGTGATCATCGGGGTATGAACACACCAGACGATCTGATCCCTCTGCTCCTCACCACCGATCGGCTGCTCAGCCGGGGAATGACGAGCCACAGCCTGAGCCGCGCTGTGAGGTCCGGCGATCTGATCCGGCTCAGACCCGGGTTCTTCGTAGAGAAGAAAGCACGTGATCTCTGCAGGCGTGACCGCCACCTCCTGTCGGTTCTGGCCACGAACACTGCACTTGACTCGCCGGTGTTCTCTCACGCATCTGCGGCTCTCATCCACGGTCTTCCGGACTGGGGTCTGCCGCTGCGAAAGGTCGCGGTGTGCGACGAGGGGGCGTCGCCGCGATCCCGCACCACCGATCTGACGACCTTCCGCTTCGTGTCTGATCTCGCCGGTGAGGTCACGACGGTCAACGGACTGCGGGTCACCACTCCGGCACGAACAGTGACGGACATCGCGATCTCGACGAACAGGGCTGCCTGCGTGGCGGTTGCCGATGCTGCGCTCCACGGCGAACTCGTCACCAGGATCGCGCTCGAAGAATCTCTGGAAAAGTCCGCGGGCCGTCGCGGGATCAGGCGCGCCCGACACTCGCTGAGCCTCGCGGACGGGCGGAGCGAGAGCGTGGCAGAAACCCTGAGCCGGCTGACATTCCGTGACCACGGCCTGCCGGAGCCGGAGATCCAGGTCGACATCGTCAACTCCCGCGGCATCAGAGTGGCTCGCGTGGATTTCCTGTGGCCCGAGTACGGCGTGGTCGGAGAATGTGACGGTTTCGGTAAGTACTTCGAGGGGCTGACCCCCGCAGAGACACGGCATCGATTGGGGATGGAGAAGGATCGCGATGCCGAACTCATGACACTCGGCTATCGAGTCTTACATTGGCGGTGGCGTGATCTCGAGGAGCCTCATGTCCTGGCTGCGCGCATCAAGCGGGTGCTCTTCTCCGCAGCCGCGTGACCAGCCCACCTGCCCTCGCGTGAGCGGCCTCGGCCCCGACGTGCTTGATCGCCGACCGGGTTGCCGGCCGACGATGGCCAGATGCAACGCCACGTGATCGCCACCTATCGAATCGCCCGTCACCTATCAGATCGCCCGCCACCTATCGGACCCGCTGGGTGACTCGCCATCCGATAGGTGGCGCTGGGGTTCGGCGGATGCGGCAGGGCACGCGCGTGAAGGAACACAGGCGCGCGACGGCTACGGCCCGCGATAGCAACTGCGCGCGACGGCTACGGCCCGCACTAGCAACGGCGCGCGACGGCAGGCCGGTGCAGACCCGGCCGACTCGGCGTAGGCGTCCGCGCAGACCCGGCCGCCGTCAGCCGGTGCCGAGCGAGTCGATCGACGTGGCCAGCCACAGGATGACGGCGCCGAGCGCGGTGTAGAAGGCAACGTCGAACCCCCTGCCGCGAACCCCGAGCAGCCGGGCCCGCTCGTCCGGCACCACCGCCCGCAGGATCGCCGCCGCCAGTGCCACCACGCCGAGCAGGAACGCCCCGCGCCGCCATCGCTCGAGGATCACGAACCCCAGTGCGACCGCCACCCCCGCCAGCACCAGGGCGAGCGGCCACTGCGCCCGCACCTGCGCCCACGTCAGGCGCGAGGGCCGCGTACGGCGGGGCCGCGCGTCGGTCGTGCCGTTCAGGGGCCGGTCGGGAGCCGGGTGTGTCATCGGGGGTCTCAGTTACCGGAGTCGAGCCGCTCGCACCGCTCGACCACGTTTCTCAGCAGGAATGCCCTGGTGAGGGGCCCGACGCCACCCGGGTTGGGAGAGACCGCGCCCGCGACCTCCCACACGTCCGGGTGGACGTCCCCGGCGAGCTTGCCGTCCAGTCGGGACACGCCCACGTCCAGTACCGCGGCTCCGGGCTTGACCATGTCGGCGGTGACCATGTGCGCGACCCCCGCCGCGGCCACGATCACGTCGGCCCGACGCGTCTCGGCGGCGAGATCGCGGGTACCGGTGTGACAGAGGGTCACGGTGGCGTTCTCGCTGCGGCGCGTGAGCATGAGCCCGATCGGACGTCCGACGGTGACGCCGCGTCCGATCACCACCACGTGCGCGCCGTCGAGCTCGACGCCGAAGCGGCGCAGCAGGTGGATGCTGCCGTTGGGGGTACACGGCAGTGGCGCCGGCTCGTTCAGCACGAGCTTGCCCAGGTTGACCGGGTGCAGGCCGTCGGCGTCCTTGACGGGGTCGATCCGCTCGAGGATCGCGTTCTCGTCGAGGTGCTTCGGCAGCGGCAACTGCACGATGTACCCGGTGCAGGCGGGATCGGCGTTGAGCTCGTCGATGACGGCCTCGAGCTCGGCCTGGGAGGTGTCGGCGGGCAGATCGCGACGGATGGAGGCGATGCCGACCTGCTCGCAGTCTCGGTGCTTCATCTTCACGTAGGAGTGGCTGCCGGGATCGTCCCCGACCAGGACGGTACCCAGTCCCGGGGTGATGCCCTTGTCGCGCAGCGCGGCCACGCGTGCGGTGAGGTCGGCGACGATCTCGTCGCGGGTGAGCTTTCCGTCCAGCTTGATCGCGGTCACGGGGACCAGTATCCCACTCCCGGTCCGTCCCGTCGGCACGGCGCTGCGAGAATGGCCCCATGACCGGTGTGGGTGTGCGTGTGCTGTTCGACCGTCCGTGCATCCCGCCCAATACGGGCAACGCGATCCGGATGGCCGCGGGTGCGGGCTGCGAACTTCATCTCGCCGGCCCGCTCGGCTTCGACCTGTCCGCGCCGCAGTTGCGACGCGCGGGACTGGATTACCACGATCTCGCCCACGTGGAGGTGCACGAGGATCTCGAGGCCGCGTACGCGAGCCTCCTGCCCGCGCGGGTCTGGGCCTTCAGCGCGAGGGCGGACCTGGCGCTCCCGGAGGTGCGGTTCTCCCCCGGCGACGTACTGCTCTTCGGCCCCGAGCCCACGGGCCTGTCCGAGGAGGTGTTGTCCGACGATCGGGTCACGGCGACGGTGCGCATCCCCATGCTGCCGGGGCGCCGGTCGATGAACCTGTCCAACGCGGCCGCGGTGGCCGTCTACGAGGCCTGGCGGCAACAGGGGTACATCGGCGGCTAGGAAATTTCTGCTCATTTGATTTAGAATTTCGGCATGCCGAAATTCGATGTGCGAGGCGGCCGCAAAGCGCGCGGCGCCCGGTGGCGGAACGCCGCGGTCGCCGCGACGGTCGCCTGCGCGACGATCGTCTCGTCCGCGTGCACGGTCGGCCCCTCGGGTGCGACGGATGTGGACGACCGGCCCCGGTTCATCGATCCCGCGGACCGGGTCGTGGTGGCCACGACGTTCACGGTCCTGGCGGACATGGTCCGCCGGGTGGGCGGGGACCGCGTGCAGGTGGAATCCGTCACCACCCCGGGCGCCGACGTGCACCAGTACGAGCCGACCGTCGAGGATCTCAAGCGTGTCGAGGGCGCGGACCTGGTGGTGAGCAACGGGCTCGGGATGGACGACTGGCTGTTGCGCTTCATCGACGGCACCGACGCGCGCCACGTGGTCACCTCCGCCGGGGTCGACCCCCTACCCGTGCGGTCGGGCAACTACACCGGTCGGCCCAACCCGCACGCCTGGATGTCCCCCCTCGAGGGGGCCGAGTACATCCGCACGATCGCCGCCGCTCTCACCGACGTCGACCCGGAGGGCGATCGCGAGTACCACGCCCGCGCCGCGGACTACATCGGTGAGCTGGAGGAGATGGCGGACCGGGCCCGCGCGGCCGTGGAGACCGTCCCGGAGGACCGTCGCGTCCTGGTCACCTGCGAGGGCGCGTTCTCGTACCTCGCCCGCGACCTGGGTCTGGAGGAGCTGTACCTGTGGCCGGTGAACAGTGAGAACCAGGGCCTGCCCCGCCAGATCACGGCCCTGATCGACGAGATCCGTCAACGGGAGCTCCCCGCGGTGTTCTGCGAGTCGACGGTCTCCGACGCCGCGATGCAGCAGGTCGCGGCCGAGACCGGTAGTCGCCTGGCCGGCGTGCTGTACGTCGACTCGCTCTCCGCCCCCTCGGGCCCGGTCCCCACCTACCTCGACCTCCTCGACCACGACCTCGAGACCATCTCCCGGGAGCTGACGACATGACGGACCGGCCACTGCCCTACTCGCCCTTCACCGGCCCGTCCCCCGTCGTCGTCTCCGACCTGACGGTGGACCGCGGACAGGTACGCGCCCTCGACTCGGTCTCCCTCTCGGTACCCGCCGGGGAGATCACCGTCCTGCTCGGCCCCAACGGTTCCGGCAAATCCACCCTCCTGCAGTCGCTGCTCGGCCTGGTGACGCCCACCACCGGTACCGTCCGCATCCTCAATTCATCCGTGCGTCGCGCCCTGCGCAGCGGGCGGGTCGCCGCGGTCCCCCAGGCGGACGGCCTCGACGAGGGTTTCCCCGTCACGGCCGCCGAGGTGGTCATGCAGGGTCGCCGTCACTTCACCGGCCCGTGGCGCCGTCCGTCGGCCACCGATCGCGCCGCCGTCGCCGCCGCCCTCGACCGCGTCGGACTGTCCGGGCTCGCAGCCCGGCGCGTCGGTGAGCTCTCCGGCGGTCAACGCCGCCGCGTCCTCCTGGCCCGTTGTCTGGCACAGGAGGCCGACCTGTTGTTGCTCGACGAGCCGTTCAACGGGATGGACGCCGGCAGCGAGGAGGTGTACATCGACGTCCTGCGCGCGCTCACGGCAGAGGGGCGTACCGCGCTGGTCTCCACCCATCACCTGGGGACCGTCGAGCGTCTCGCGGATTCGGTGGCCCTGCTCAACGGTCGCCTCGTCGCCCACGGTCCGGTCGCCGAGACCACCACTCCCCAGATCCTGTCCACCCTGCTCGGCGCCCGACTCCCCGCATCCACGGACGGCACGGGCGTCGACCGCACCATCCCCGAGGGGGCCCTGCCGTGATCGACCTGCTCACCGAGCCGATGAGCTACGACTTCATGCTCCGCGCCCTGCTCGTCGTGACGGCCTCCGGGATCGCCGGTGCCCTGCTCAGCTGCTGGCTCGTCCACATGGGCTGGTCGCTCATGGGAGACGCCGTGTCCCACGCCGTCCTGCCCGGGGTGGTGATCGCCGCGATGACCGGCATCCCGTTCGCGGTCGGCGCCCTGCTCGCCGCCCTGATCGCCGTCACGCTGATCGGCGCGGTGCGCGAGAGCGGGACGGTCCGTGAGGACGCGGCGATGGGCATCGTGTTCACGGCCCTGTTCGCCCTCGGCCTGGTCCTCATCGCCCGCTTCCCCACCGAGCAGGACCTGCACTCGATCCTGTTCGGCAGCGTGCTGGGCGTGCGTGACTCCGACCTCGTCCAGGTGGTGGTGGTGTCGGCGTTCACCGTCATCGTGCTGCTGGCGTTCCGCCGCGACCTCATCATGTTGGCGTTCGACCGTCTCCACGCCCACACCCTGGGTCTGCGGACCCGCACACTGACCGCCCTGCTGTTGGCGACGCTCGCCACCGCGACCGTGGCCGGGGTCCAGTCGGTGGGGGTGATCCTCGTCGTGGCCACGCTCATCATCCCGGGCGCGACCGCCCAGTTGGTGGCGGACACGATGCGGGGAACGATGATCCTCGCCGTCGTCGTCGCCCTCGTCGGCGGCGTCACCGGCCTGTACGTCGGCTACTACGCCGACCTTCCCCCGGGCGCGGTGGTGGTCCTCACCCAGGCCGTGATCTTCGCGGCGGTGCAGTTGCTCGCGCCCCGGCGCGGGGTGATCCCCCGGGCGGCGGCGGGCCGACGCGCGCGGCGGTCGGGGATGATGGCGGCATGACCGTCGACCCGCCGCACGTCGATCCACGCGGAACCGTTCCACCCGGGGTGGTCCCACCCGGAGTCGTCCCACCCACCGGCCTCGCCGACCTGACACCGACGATCCAGGCCTATCTCATGGCCGCCCACGCGTTGGGGTCGGGCGGCGACCCCGTCACCTCCGGCGCGCTGGCCGAGCGCCTGGGCGCGTCCCCCTCCTCCGTCAGCGAGGGGGTGCGCAAGCTCGTGACGATGGGCCTGGCCGAGCACCGTCCGTACGCGCCCGTCGAACTCACCGGTGCCGGGCGGTCGTTCGCGGTGGCGATGGTGCGGCGCCACCGGATCATCGAGACGTTCCTGGCGCGGTGCCTGGACTACCCGTGGGACGAGGTCCACGCCGAGGCCGACGCGCTCGAACACGTGGTGTCGGACCGGTTCGTCGACGCCCTGGACGCGTTCCTCGACCACCCTCGCCGAGACCCGCACGGTGACCCCATCCCCACGCGCGACGGCCGCGTCGATCCGCTCGGTGACGTGCCGCTGGACCAGGCCCCGGAGGGTGCTACAGGTGTCGTGACCCGGGTGTCCGACCGTGACAACGCCGTCCTCCGCCACCTCGCCGAGATCGGCCTGCGCCCCGATTCGCCGGTGGAGGTGGTCTCGCGCCAGGTGGAACTGGGGATCATCACCGTTTCGCTCAACGGCCGCACCGTGCCGATGGGCACCCCCGTGGCTGCGGCGGTGCGTGTCCGGGTCACCGGCGCGACGGGATCGGACACTGTCGACCAGGAGTGACTGCGGTCAGGAACAGGACCTGTCAGGTCCGATCACGGCCAGGACCGACGACGACGACGACGACGATTGCGGTTGCACCCCGGCCCGCGATCGCTCAGACCGCGCGGGAGACGGTCGCCGGAGCGCTCGTGCGGGCAGCGGTGACCCGCGCCGAGCGGTCGGGGTGGGCGGCCCGCGAGGCCGGCCATCGCAGGCCGAGTGCGACGAGGGTGGCCAGGGCGATCGCCCCGTCGACCGCGGCCGCGGTGGGCGCTCCGGTCACGTCGTGCCGTAGAAGGAGCACCGCGGTCATGGTCATGGACGCCTTGTGGAAGATCACGACCAGCCACAACACCGCGGCCCCGGGCGGGGTGGCACCGAGGTAGGCGGTCAGGGCGGAGAAGACGAGCAGGCCGTAGGCCCGCCAGTAACCGGTGAGCTGGTATTCCGGGGTGATGGTAGGCGCCTCGAGTCCGGCGGCGACCCCCAGGCCCAGTGCCACCGCGGCGGTCGACAGGAGCAACGCCCGGTAGAGCAGGAGGCAGAGTCGGTCGGTGGCCATGGATCCGATACTCGCCGACCGGTGACGGCCGCACATCGGGGAGATCCCCGGGATCGGACCTGATTCCCGCGGCCCGCACTCCCCGCGCGGCCGCTACAGCATCGTCCCCGGGTTGAGGATGCCCTGTGGGTCGAGGGCCGACTTGATGCGTCGGCTCAGCTCCATGACGTCGTCTCCCAACTGGGCTGGCAACCACGGCGCCTTGAGTCGGCCCACGCCGTGCTCGCCGGTGATCGTCCCGCCCATCCCGATCGCCAGGTCCATCACCTCCCCGAACGCGATCCGGGCCCGCTCGGCGCGGGCGGGGTCGTCATCCTCCAGCACGATGATCGGGTGGGTGTTGCCGTCCCCGGCGTGCGCGACCAGCGCGATCGGGATGTCTCGGCGGGCGGAGATCTCCTCGATCCCGGCGACCAGGTCGGGCAGCGACGGCAGCGGCACGCCCACGTCCTCGAGCAACAGGGTGCCGGTCTTGCCGAGGCTGGTGAACGCGGCCCGGCGGGCCATCGTGAACTGCTCGCCCTCGTCGGGGTCGTCGGTGGCGAACACGTCGGTCGCACCGTGGGTGCGGAACGCCTCGGCCATGAACTCGGTCTCGGCCGCACGGTCGGGGCCGGTGAGGTCGGACTGCGCGAGCAGCATCGCCCCGGCCGTGGTGTCCAGGCCCATCCGCAGGTCCGCCTCGACCGCGCGGATGGAGACGGTGTCCATGAACTCGAGCATCGCCGGGCGGATCCGCCGGGTGATGGCCAGGACGGCCTCGCTGCAGGCGACCACGTCGGGGAAGATCCCCACCACCGTGGAGCGCGGCGGCTGCTGCGGGATCAGCCGGAGGATGATCTCGGTGACGATCCCCAGTGTCCCCTCGCTGCCGACGAACAGCTTGGTCAGGCTCAGACCGGCGGTGTCCTTGAGTCGCGGCCCGCCCAACCGCACCGCGGTGCCGTCGGCGAGGACGACCGTCATCCCCAGGACGTAGTCGGTGGTCACGCCGTACTTCACGCAGCACAGTCCGCCGGCGTTGGTGGCGATGTTCCCGCCGATCGAACAGATCTCGTATGACGACGGGTCCGGCGGGTACCAGAGACCGTGCTCGGCGACGGCCTGTTTGACCTCGGCGTTGTAGAGCCCAGGTTGGACCGTGGCCGTCCGGGTGACGGGGTCGACGTCGATGTCGCGCATGAGTTCGGTGGACAGCACGATCCCGCCGTCGACCGCCGTCGCTCCGCCGGACAGGCCGGAGCCGGCACCCCGTGGGACCACGGGGACTCCGTGCGCGCTCGCCCAGCGCAGGACCTCCTGCACGTCCTCGGTGGTGCGGGCCCGGACCACGGCCAGGGGCATGCCCGGGTCGGGGGCCTTGGCCCAGTCCTGGCGGTAGCCCTCCAGAAGGTCCGGGTCGGTGAGTAGTCGGGAGGCCTCGAGTCGCGCACGGAGGTCGTCCAGCGGGGTGGCCGGATCGGGGTCGCGGGCGGGGGTCGTGGCACTCATGTGACCGAACGTACGGTGTCGTGCGCGTGGGCGTCGGGGGATCCGCCCACTCCCCCGCCGGGCGCCGAGGTGGGCCGTTGTCGTTGTCCCCCCGTGTGTTCGACGACGACGAGGGCGGGCATAGTGTCCTGGTGACCACGAGCCAGGGACCCGGATCCGCGCCCGCGGCCCCGGCCGTCCCGGGTCCCGGTCCCGCCTGGTTCGGCGCCGTGATGGGCACCGGCGGACTGGCCACACTGCTGCAGATCCACTCGGATCTGGTCCCCGGTTTCGCCTCGGCCGCGGTGGTCATGGCGATCCTGGGCTGGGTACTTCTGTTGGGACTCGGCGCGGGGTTCGCGCGCTCGGTGGCCCGTGCCCCCGACATGTGGACGTCGTCGGTCCGGGACGCTGCGATGCTGCCGCTGTGGGGCATGGTCTCGATGGGCCTGGCGGCGGTGGGATCGGCGACTTTCGTCGTCGTGGATGCCCGTGTCCCGACGCTGTCGCACATCGCGTTCGGGGTGGATGTGGCCTTGTGGGCCGCGGGCACGGTCCTCGGGTTGGCGACAGCGCTGGGGTTCGCGGTGTGGTTGTTCTCCACTCGTCCCGACCACCCGCTGCCCACGTGGGCGTTGCCGATGGTGCCCCCGATGGTCTCGGCGACCGCGGGTGGTCTCATCGCTCGTCAGATCGAGTCGGACCCCGTCCGTACGGTGCTGGTCGCGGCGTGTGTGGTCTGCTTCGTCCTCGCGCTGGCGCTGGGCGGGGCGGTGATCGCGATGGCGTATCACCACGCGTGGTTCCGCACACCGGTGCCGGTGGCCCTGGCGACCTCGACGTGGATCCCGCTGGGGATCGTGGGGCAGTCCGCGGCGGCGGCACAGGTGCTCTCGGGGCAGACGCTGTCCGGGGTCGCGCGGGCCTACGGGGCGACCGTGTTGATCGCCGGCGCGGGACTGGGGGCGTTCGCGGTGGTCACCACGATCAGGGGGTTCCTGGCGCGGATGCCGTTCAGCCCGGGCTGGTGGGCCATGACCTATCCGCTGTCGACGTGTGGACTGGGTGCCTACTATCTGCGCTGGCAGGAGGCGAGTCTGCTGACGGTGGCGGTACTGATCGCCATCTGGGTGCTCTGTGCGGTCGCCAGCGTGCACGCGATCGCGAGGTCGCGGACGCGGTCCGCCTGACCCGGGCCACCTGACCCGGGCCACCCGGCTCCGGTCGCCTGACCCGGGCTGGACGGTCATCGGAAGTCCCGACTGCGACCGATGGCCATGCCCAGGTGCAGGCGTTCGATCTTGTCCGCCACCACGCTGACCGCACCCGAGCGGTTCTCCACCGTGCCGCGGACGATGAGCGCCGGGGAGGAGGAGACGATCGGCCGGTAACGCGCCCACAGGCCCACCGAGCACACGACGTTCGTCATTCCCGTCTCGTCCTCGAGGCTGAGGAAAGTCACGCCCTCCGCGGTGGCGGGCCGTTGCCGGTGGGTGACGGCTCCGGCGACCTCGACGCGGCTGCCGTCGGGGACATGGGCGAGCCCGGCCGTGGTGCACACGCCACGTGAGTCGAGCCACGGTCGGGCGTGGACGGTCGGGTACTCCTCCGGACTGATCCCGGTGGCGGCCAGGTCCGCGGAGGTGAGTTCCAGGACGCTCATGCCGGGCAGGGCCGGGGCGTCGACCTGGCTGAGCCCGGGCAGCATGCCGGGCTTCTCGCGGGCCGCGGTGGCCGCCGACCACAAGGCCGACCGACGGCCACCCGTGCCGAGGCAGTCGAGCGCCCCGGCCGTGGCGAGTGCCTCCATCTGCCGGACGGACAGGCCGGTGCGCCCGGCGAGGTCGGCGGCGGAGGTGTAGGGGCCGTGGGTATCGCGTTCGTCAGCGATCGCCGTGGCCAGGTCCTCGCCGATCGCCCGGACCGACTCCAGTCCGAGGCGCACCTCGGCGCCCTCGTTCTCACAGGTGGCGCCGCCGATCGAACGGTTGACACACGGTCGGTGCACCGTGACGCCGTGCCTGCGGGCATCCGCGACGAGGGACTGGGGCGAGTAGAAGCCCATGGGTTGGCTGCGCAGCAGCGCCGCGCAGAAGATGGCCGGGTGGTGGCACTTGAACCACGCGGAGTAGTAGACGATCGCGGCGAAGGACTGGGAGTGGCTCTCGGGGAAGCCGTAGTTGGCGAACGCGCACATCTTCTCCCAGATCCGCTCCCCGACCTCCGGGCCGGTGACCGGCGTCCCGGGCGGGCTGGCGCCGATCCCGTGCAGGTCGCGCATCCCGTCGAAGAACCGCTCCTTCAGTCGGGCCATCCGCTCGGGTGACCGCTTGGCCCCCATGGCTCGGCGCAGCTGGTCCGCCTCCGCCCCGGTGAAGCCCGCGATCACGGTCGCGATCTGCATGAGCTGCTCCTGGAACAGCGGGATCCCCAGGGTTCGACCCAATACCTCTTCCAGCGCCGGGTGGTCGAACACCACCTTTTCCCGGCCGTTGCGGCGGCGGATGTAGGGGTGCACGGACCCGCCCTGGATGGGGCCGGGGCGGATGAGCGCCACCTCCACCACCAGGTCGTAGAACGTCCGCGGTCGCAGCCGGGGCAACGTGGCCATCTGCGCCCGGGACTCCACCTGGAACACACCCACCGAGTCGCCGCGGCACAGCATCTCGTAGACCTGCGGATCCGCGAGGTCCAGCTGCGCCAGGTCCACGTCGAGATCCTTGTGTTCGGCCGCCAGGTCGATGGCGTGGTGCAATGCGGTGAGCATGCCCAGGCCCAGCATGTCGAACTTGACCAGGCCGACCGCCGCGCAGTCGTCCTTGTCCCACTGCAGTACGGTCCGCCCCGGCATACGCGCCCACTCGACGGGCACCACGTCGGCCACCGGGCGGTCGCAGATCACCATGCCGCCCGAGTGGATCCCCAGATGGCGGGGCAACCCGACGAGTTGTCGTGCCAGCGCGAGCACATCGGACGGGACACTGTGCTCGGTGGCCTCCCGCTCGTGGTTCTTCAGTCCCGACCACCGGTCGACGCTCTTGGACCACGCGTCCTGCTGCCCCGGGGAGTAGCCCAGCGCCCGGGCCACGTCCCGCACGGCCGAGCGGCCGCGGTAGGTGATGACGTTGGCCACCTGCGCGGCGTGGTCCCGCCCGTACCGGGAGTAGACGTACTGGATCGCCTCCTCCCGGCGGCCGGACTCGATGTCCACGTCGATGTCCGGCGGGCCGTCGCGCTCCGGGGCCAGGAATCGCTCGAACAGCAGTTGGGCGCGCACCGGATCGACGTTGGTGATCCCCAGCGAGTAACAGACCGCCGAGTTGGCGGCCGAACCGCGGCCCTGACAGAGGATGCCCTCGCGGTGGCAGAACTCGACGATGTCGTGCACGACGAGGAAGTACCCGGGGAAGCCCAGCTCGGCGATCACCTGCAGCTCGCGGTCGATCTGTGCGTACGCCTCCGACGCCTCCTCGCGCGTCCCGTAGCGCCGGGCGGCACCCGCGTAGGCGAGCTCGGCGAGCATGGTGTTCTCGGTGTACCCCTCCGGGACATCGAACGGCGGCAGCTGCGGGGCGATGAGTTGGAGGTCGAACGCGCACTCCCTGCCCAGCCGGTCGGCCCCGGCCACGGCGTCGGGCCACCGCTCGAACAGCTCCGCCATCTCCTCGCCCGAGCGCAGGTGCGCCCCGCCCGCCGCGGGCAGGTGCGCTGCATGGGCCTCCAGCGCGTCCCGCGCCCCGAGCGCCGCCATGACCGAGGCCAGTCGCGCCTCCTCGGGTCCGGCGCAGTGGGCGGCGGTGGTCGCCACGACGGGCAGGCCCGCCTGCGCGGCGAGGCCCGCCAACGCATCGCACCGTTCGGTGTCCTCGGGCACCCCGTGACAGGTGAGTTCCACGACGACCCTGTCGCGCCCGAACAGCTCGACGAGCTGGTCCAGTGCCGTGCGGGCGGCGGCGGTGTCGAATGCGGACGCCCCCGTCCCGCCCCGCTCCAGGGCCCGACGGACCCGCCCACGACGGCAACCGGTGAGCACGTACCAGTGGCCGCCGGCAGCCTCCGCGAGCTCGGCGATCTCGTAACGCGGTTCGCCCTTGGCCCCGCCCCGCAGGTGGGCACGGGCGATCGAACGCGACAGCCGCCGGTATCCCTCCTCCCCTCGGGCCAGGACCAGGAGGTGCTCACCGCCCGGTAGCGAGAGCTCCGCCCCGAACACCGTGGCCAGCCCCAGTTCGGCGGCCGCCTCGGCGAAGCGCACGACCCCGTACATCCCGTCGTGATCGGTGATCGCGAGCGCCGTGAGACCCAGTTCGGCCGCGGTCTCCGCCATGGCCTCGGGCGAGGAGGCGCCGTCGAGGAAGCTGAACGCGGTGTGGGAGTGCAGCTCCGCGTACGGCACGCGCCCCCGGGCGCGCGGCCGCTGCGGGGGCGTGTACTCGTCACGCTTGCGCGCCCAGGCGGGTGCGTCGCTGCCGTCACCGGGGTGCGGGTTCTCGGACCCGCGCGGACCCGGGCGCCCGGAGAGCACCCGTTCGAGTTCCGACCACGTGGTGGGCCCGTGGTACCAGTTCACAGGTGCTCACCCGCCCGGTGCCGGCGGGCCCGTTCAGAGCAGGGTGAGGGACTCCACGACCCACGCCGAGGCCTCGCCGGCGGGCTTACGGCAGCTCTGCGGGCGTGGCGGTAGCGGGTGTCTGGCCGCCTGGACGCGCCAGGCGCGCCCGTCGGTGTGTCGGACGACGGCCACGAGCGGGTCATCCGGATCGATGTCGACGACGAGATCGTCGATCCCCGCCTCCACGCCCGAGTCGCGGACGGCGACCTCCGCCACCTGCCCGGCCGGTGGCCACGTGCTGCGACCCCGCAGGTGCTCGGTGACGACCCGCCCCTCCAGCTCGGCCTCGACGATGCGGGCCGCGAGGTCCGACTCCGCCGGCCCGTAGGTGTAGCCGGTGCCGGGCAGCAACAGGACCGGGGCGAAGCGGTGTCCGCCGGTGTGGGAGCACTCCCACACCGCGGCGTCCGGGTCGAGCGCGGACAGGCGGGCTCCGACCCGGTCCTCCAAGTCGGCCACGACCGGACGCCCCCGGACCGCACAGCACTGGTCACGCTTGGCGTGGGTACACACCAGCGGCACCGGCGCCGCGACCTCGCGGACGCCCTCCACGTGCCCGCCGGGCGAGAGGTCCAGGCCGAGCATGTCCGCGGGGCGGTCGACGCGACCGACCCGGATGCTCCGCCGGCCGGGCCTGGTGTCGCACAGGTAGAAGCGGTGGCGGTCGATGCGTTGGCCCTCTCGGCCGGGGCGTCGGATGAAGAGCATCCGGGCCCCGCAGGCCGTGACGTGGTCCTTGAGTTGCTCGGACAATTCCTCGCCCAGCGCCTCGCCGTCGAAGATGTCGCGTCCCCAGCGCGCGGGAACCTCCAGCAGGACCCACGATTCCTCGTGGGCCGCGGTCCCGGCCAGCGGCTCATCGGCCGACTGAAGGGAGCACCAGGCAGTGAGTGGGGTGGGATCGGTGACTGACACGCCCCCATGGTGCCCCACCACGTGCGGTGGTGTAACTGTAGCCACCTTGTGGGACAAAAGTGATGAGAGGGACTTAGGCTGGGGGCATGCGTACCCGACATCGCCGCCTCGTCGCGGCCGCCGCCCTGACCGCCACCGCATCCCTGGCCATGGCGGGTTGCGGGACCGACACCTCGACCGATGCCCCCGCCACGAGCCAGACGACCACCGCGGGGTCCTCCCCGGCCGCCCTCGCGCAGGCCCTGTCGCCGGAGGAGACCGAGGCCGCCGACCCCACGGCCGGCCCCACGGATTCCGCCCCCAAGCGCGAGGAGCCGGACGCCGCCGAAGGCCGTGCCGAGCTGGTGGTGTCCGAGATCCGGATGGGCAACTTCCAGGGCAAGGACCGCGTGGTCTTCGAACTCGACGGCCGCGGCACCCCGAGCTACTCGGTGGACTACGTCGACACCCCCGCCCAGCAGGGCAGCGGCTTCGCGGTGGACGTGCCGGGCGACTCCTTCCTGCAGGTGATGATCGGCGGCCAGGTCCTGCCCACCCAGACCGACCTGAAGGAGGTCCCCGTGGGCACCGTGGCCGGTGACGACGCGACCGGGGTGGCCGGCGTGGCGTTCACCGGGCAGTTCGAGGGACAGGCGCAGTCCGTGATCGGCCTCGAGGGTTCCGACCGCGCCTTCTCCGCCTTCCTGCTGCAGGACCCCACCCGCCTGGTGGTGGACATCGAACGCTGACCCCGACGCGGGGGCGGGCGCGTCCGACTGCGCGCCGCACCGCGTGCGGCCCGTCCCCGGCCCGACTGATCGTGGGCGGCTCATTCGTAGACTCCTTCGACGATCCAGCGGCCCTGCTCGTCCCCGAGCACGCCGCAGAGCAACAATGCGGCCGCGCGCTCGGGGACGACCTGCATGCGGGCCCGAGGTCTGCGGGGCGCGCCGTCGGGCGTGGGCTCCCACCAGGCCTCGTCGATGGGCCACGGCCGTGACCAGCCGAGCAACGCACACCGACGGCCGCCCACCTCGATGACGGTGGGCCGGCCACCGAGGAGGCCCCGCAGGGTCACCCCGACGGCCTCCCCTGCCGCGCTCCGCAGTACGACGCCCCCGGTGAGAGACACCCGTGCCACCACCGCGGCCCCGGGGTCGACGCTCTCGCGGATCTCCAACCGATAGCCCGGGCCCGGCCACACCACCGACGGCGAGGGCGCGGGCAGCGCTCCCGGCCACGGACCGCGGGCGGCGGGCTCTGCCGGGGCGTCGCCGTACGGCAGGGACCGGACGCGGTCGGTCGGGCCGCGGCCGCCCACCTCCACGGGGACACGGACCGCCTCGGGTCCGAGCAGTCCCTGGACCCGGACGAGCGCACGGTGGACGCGGGCCTCCGCGAGCCCGGCCTCACCCCACAACCCCTCCTGGACACGGCCCGCGGGGACGACCTCCACAGGCTCCAGCACCAGAGCGGTGACCGCTCCCCCTGCCCCGCCGGCGATCGCGGTGCCGGTGAGCCAGCCCTCGAGCTGCCAGCGGAGCCGGTCAGCGGTGCCCTCCGGGGTCAGCGGCGACGAGCACCGCCACACCCGGTTGACCTCCGCCCCGCCCTCGACCCGGGCGGTGATGGACAACCGCAGGCACGAGACCCCGGCGGCGGCGAGCACGGCGTGCAGCTCCCCCGCCAGCCGACGGCCGAGGAAGGCGGCCTCGTCGACCCGCTCCAGGGGCGGATCGCACCGGTGCTCGACCGCCGAGCCCGTGGGCACCGCGGACACCGAGGGAGGCCGCCACGGGACGGCACGGGCGATGCGGTGCGCCACCGCACCGGCCTCCCCGAAGCGGGTGGCCACGTCCCGCGGCGGGAGCGCGGCGAAGTCACCGAGCGTGCGGACCCCGAGGCGGTGCAGCAACCCGACCAGCTCGGACAGCACCTCGGGCTCACCCAACGCGGGTTCCACCACGAGCGCGTCCACGGGCAGCCCGGCCAGGTAACCCGCATCCCCGCCCGGCTCGAGCAGTGCCGACCCGCGGGCGCCGAGCACCGCCGTGGGCAACTCGTCCGCGAGCCCCACCTGACACTCCGCACCGGCGGCCGCCACCGCGTCCACGACCCGGGTGACGACCTCCTCGACCCCACCGTGGAAGCGCAGGGCCCCGGCCGCGGAGAACACGAACAGTCCGGGACGCAGGACCTCGATGCCCGGGACCACGGCGTCGAGCGCCTGCACCACGGGCTCGAACCACGCGGCGTCCCGGGCCGGATCGGCCTCGACCACCACGAGCTCGGGGCAGCGGAACTGCGCTTCGCGCCGACGCAGCCCGCGACGCACCCCGACCGCCCGGGCGACGGCGTTGCACGCCAGCACCCCACGGGGCCCGACGACCGCCAACGGCAGATGCAGCCCGTGCCCCTCGGCCCGGGCCGCCGCGACCGTCGGCCAGTCCGGGCACCACACCGCCATGACCCGGGCGCTCATCCCGCCGCCACCCACTCCGCGGTCCGGCCGGGCGTCGCCCGGCCGGAACAGCGCACCAGGGTGGAGACCGAGGCCAACCGACCCGCGCCCGCACCCAGGCCGCCGTAGCGACAGTGCCGACCCGCCAGCGTCAGCTCCGCCCCGGGCCACCCCGCACCCACGAGCAACACCGCGCCGGCCGCTCGCACCCGACCGGCGAGCACGCGGGCTCGCGACGGGGCCACGGCCGCGACACCGGGCCCGAGCAGGACCAGATCCAGGCCGTCGAGCAGCACGGACACCACCGCCGCGGGATCCGGCCCGGGGTCCGGGACCAGCGCCAGGCAGTCCAGCCGGCCCCCCTGTTCGGCCACCGCGGCCACCCCGAGCTCCGGCCATCCGACCACCGCGCATCTCGCGCCGGCGGCCGTGGCCGCGGCGAGCAGGCCCACCCGGAGGGTCGCGCTACCGGAGACCGCCGTGACGCGGCCAGCGGGCAGCACCCCGCCCGGCAACAGGTGCGCCACGGAGGCCGGCACCGCCACACCCGGCGCGGCCACATCCGGCACAGCCACCGCGGACACCGGGACCCCAGGGACCGCAGTGGCCCCAGGGACCGGAACGGAGACGGGTGCGCCGGACCCCGTAGGCTCAGCAGCCCCGACAGGGGCGGGGGCGACGGACGCTCCGCGACCGGCGCCGACCACCGGGGCAGTCGCCGCGGGCACCGTCGAGCGGGCGGCCGCGGACGGGCCCCCGCCCGGCATCGCGGCCAGGCGTCGCCGCAGCTCCGCGACCCGCGCGGCCGTGTCGAGATCGGACAGATCGGCAACAGCAGCAGCGTCCACTACCATCGTCAGAACCTCCCGTCATGCACGACACGCCGTCGACCACGTGAATCGAACTACTTTTCGATCACGGGAACAGTGAACACCACGGGTACGACACCACGCAAGAACACCTGTTCGAGACGGGTGATCCTCGTCGTCGTCCCCGCCATCCGCCCGACCGCCTACCCTCGGTGACCATGAGAGCCTCCGTCGGGAACCGCATCGTGCTCATCGGCGCCGGGGACGTGGGCATCGCCTACGCCTATGCGCTCGTCAACCAGGGGCTGGCCGACCACCTGGCCATCATCGACATCGACCACGACAAACTCGTCGGCGAGGTCATGGACCTCAACCACGGGGTCGTGTGGGCGCCCTCCCCCACCCTCGTCACCGAGGGCACCTACGCCGACTGCACCGACGCCACCATGGTGGTCATCTGCGCCGGCGCAGCCCAGCGACCCGGCGAGACGCGTCTCGATCTGGTGGGCAGGAACATGGCGCTGTTCGAGAGGATCGTCGGAGACATCATGACGACGGGTTTCGACGGCATCCTGCTGGTGGCGACCAACCCCGTCGACATCCTCACCCAGGCCTCGTGGCGCTACTCCGGGCTACCGTCCGCGCAGGTCATCGGTTCCGGCACGATCCTCGACTCGGCACGCTTCCGGTTCATGTTGGGCCAGTACTACGACGTGGCCCCGATGAGCGTGCACGCCTCCATCATCGGGGAACACGGGGACACCGAACTGCCGGTCTTCTCCTCCGCCAACGTCTCCGGGGTGCCGCTACGGGGCGACCTGGAGGGCGACCCCGCCACACGGGAACGGCTCACGCAGATCTTCGACGAGACCCGGGACGCCGCCTACCGGATCATCGACTCCAAGGGGTCGACCAGCTACGGCATCGGGATGGGCCTGGCCCGCATCACCCGGGCCGTGGTGCGCAACGAACAGGTCTCGCTGCCGGTGTCCACCCTGCTGCGGGGCGAGTACGACCAGGACGGGATCTACATCGGGGTGCCCGCGGTGATCGGGCGGACCGGCGTCCAGCGGGTGGTGGAGCTGGAGCTCGACACCACCGAACGCGAACAGTTCGCCCGCAGCGCGAGTGCGCTGCGGGCGGTGTCCGAACAGTTCGAGATCCTGCGCTGACTCAGAGCGCGCCGGGGGGATCACTGGCCGGGAACGACTCCTCGCCCAACTCGTCGACGAGCTCGTCCTTGGAATCCGGGCGGTTGTCCCTCTCGTCCGGGTCGGCGGACGCGTCGTCGGTGTGGTCAGAGTTCTGCGGGTTGGTCATTCCTCGTTCTCCTCCCGCCGCACGGGGCGTACGGCGAGAATCAGATTACCGGACACCATCACCGCACCGCCGGGACGACCGGACGCGCGGAACCACTACAGGAACAGAGGGTCGTCGTGCACACCACCCACTACACCGACACGCTGATCCTGCCCGCCCCCGACACCAGGGCCGTGACGGCGACCGCCCCGCCCTCCGGGAAGGGATCGGTCGCCGAGCTGCAGTACGAACGCCTCTCGGGCGAGGACTACACGTGGACGAGCGACGACCTGATCTTCGACGTGCACTGCCGGCGCCGGGGCGTAGCGGAGGCCGACCGCGCCGCCGAACGCGAACGGTTCTTCTCCAAAGGCCAGCCGTGCCTGCGCACCTCCCCGCTGGCCAAGACCTACGGCTGGGCCCTGCACTTCGACTCCGACGGGCGCATCGCGCTGCTGCCCATGGGCTCCGAGCGCGTGGCCGAACTCGAGGCCGACCCGACGGTGACGGTCAGGGCCGCCATGAAGAGTTCCCGCTAGTAGCCCGGCTCGACGTCCGGGAGGAGGCGTAACCACTCCAGGACCGGACCGGAGATCACCTGCGCGAACTGTTCGTACCCGCCGGGCCCGGGGTGGGCGCCGTCGCCCGCGGCGACCTCGCGCATCCACGCCCCACCCGCCACCAGCACGTCGAAGGTCGGCACGAACGGCACCCCGGCCTCGTCGCACACCTGCGCCATGACCTCGGCCCGGGCGGCGATCCGCTCGTTGACCTCATCCCACACGACCGGCGGCGGCCCCACCACGAGGAACCGCCCCTCGGGGGCCCGGTCGATCATCCCGCGCAGCGCCGCGGCGGTGCCCGCCTCCCCGACGCGCAACCCGCCCCCGTGCTCCATGACGTCGTTGACGCCGAACTCGGCGATCACCGCGGTGGTGGGGAAGGCCGCCCGCCGACGGTCGACCTCGTCCCAGCGGGCCAGGATCATCTCGGAGGTGTCACCGCCGATCCCGGCGACCGCGGCGAGGATGTGCAGCCCGGCCCCTGGACCCGCCTCGACCAGGTGCGCGGTCCAGCCGCGACCCGTGTCATCGCCGTAACCTGCCACGAACGAATCGCCGATGATGCAGACGGGCAGGTCACGCAGTTCGCTCACCCCCGCCACGGTATCGGTCCGGGCGGGTGCGCGGAGCCGACCCGGACGAGAAGTCACCCCGGTCGGCCGGGTCGGCGCGGGCGATCAGTCCAGGTGCCGGGACTGCGCCCAGCGGGTCAGCGCGTGCCGGTTGGACTGCTGGGTCTTGCGCAGGACGTTGGAGGCGTGGGTCTCCACGGTCTTGACCGAGATGAACAACTCCTCGGCGATCTCCTTGTAGGTGTACCCGCGGGCCAGCAGCCGCAGCACCTCCTTCTCGCGCGGGGTGAGCGAGTCGACCTCGGGGTCGTGGACGGGTTCACCGCGCTCGGCGGGCCCGGGGGCGGCGCGGGCGAACGCGTCCAGCACGAACCCGGCCAGCCGCGGGGAGAACACCGCGTCCCCGTCGGCGACACGACGCACGGCGTCGGCCAGGTCCTCGCCGGTGATCGTCTTGGTGACGTACCCGCGGGCACCGGCGCGGATCACGGCGATGACGTCCTCGGCGGCGTCGGAGACGCTCAACGCGAGGAAGGTCGGTTCCGGGGCGCGGGCGGGATCGGCGACGCCGCCCGGGTCGGAGCCCAGGACCGAGCGCAGCACGGCCACCCCGCCGCCGTCGGGCATGTGCACGTCGAGCAGCACCACGTCGGGACGCACCCGGCCGATACCGGCCACGGCCTCGGCGACCGACCCCGCCTCGCCGACGACCTCGATCGCCGACTGCCCGGCGAGTTCAGCACGGACCCCGCTGCGGAACACCGCGTGGTCGTCCACGAGGAACACCCGGCACATCCCGCCGGCACCCGCCGCCGACTCCCCCGACCCGTCCCGTGGCCCGTCCGTCATGCGCCCTCCAGCGGCATCTCGATCCCGATCTCCGTCCCGCGCCCGAGCGTACTGCGCACACGCACCGTCCCACCGCGGCTCTCCACACGATGCCGGATGGACTGGGCCAGCCCGTGGCGGTCGCCGTCCACGGCGTCCGGGTCGAAGCCGCACCCGCGGTCGCGGACGAACGCGCTGAGCGTGCGGCCGTCGTTCTCCACGAACACGTCGGCGGTGTCGACGCCCGCGTGCTTGGCGACGTTGACCAGGGCCTCGCGGACCGCGCCCAGGACCGCCTCCCCGGCATCGCCCACCGGGCCGTCGCCACCCACCACGACCTGGTCCACCCGCAGGCCGTAGACGTCCTCGACATCCCCGACCATCACCTCGACCGCCCCCGCGAAGGTCGTCGCGCCCGAGGACATGCGGGAACCGGCACCGAACAGCCACTGCCGCAGCTCACGTTCCTGGCGGCGGGCCAGCCGCGCCACCTGGCCCGGGTCGTCGGACCGCTTCTGGATGAGTGCCAGCGTCTGCAGGACGGAATCGTGCAGGTGGGAGGCGATGTCGCTGCGCTCGGCCTCCCGGATACGCGCCGCGCGCTCCTCCTCCAGGGACCGCCACAGACGCAGTCCGACGGGCACGCTGAGCAGTCCCACGCCGACGAGGGTGGCCACGACCGCGAGGAGGGACGAGCGCAGGGCTGCCAGCTCGACCTGACCGAGCACGACGACAGCGAGGCCGACGACGACGAGGGTGGCCCCTGCGGTGACCCTGGCCCAGTCGAAGACCGACCGCGGCGCGACTCGTCCCCCACCGTCGTACTGCTGCCAGACCAGCCCGGCGCCCAGGGCCACGACGAGGACGGGAACGATGACGCTCAGGCCCGTGGCGGTGGTCAGCATGAACGACAGCACCGCGCCCGCCACCGCCATGACGGCCAGCGCCATGCCCCGTCTGCGCTCGCGCTCGTCCACCGGGCCCGCGCCGGGCCGCGTGGGCGCGGAGGGCCCGGTGGGGGTGAGCGCCCACAGCGCCGAGTACAGGGCCACGCCGGCACCCGAGAGCGTGGCCAGCAGGACCATGACCAGGCGCACGTGGGTGACCCGCACCCCGAGGTGGTCGGCCAGGCCCGTGCACACGCCGGCGACCACGGACCCGTCGGTGACCCGGGTCAACCGCGGGTACCAGCGGAAATCGATCGCCGGCACCGCTGCGGGCCGCGCCGGCGGTCGGGCGACCGGGGACGGCGGCCGGGCCTCGGCCGCCGGCGCGGGATCGGTCGCGTTCTCACTCATGGACGCCATCGTCACAGATCACCCCCCGGGGGCGCATCGGGGTCCGACCCCGAGATCCCCGGGGTCCGGATATCAGGGTCGGACCCCGATGTGCGACGGGCGCCCGCCGAGCACGATGGAGGCATGTCCAGAACGAGCACCACCGATCTCCCATCAGAGCTCCGCTCACTGTGGCGGACCCGACCCGTCCGGACCCCGGACGATTCCAAGATCGCCGGTGTCTGCGGCGGCTTCGGTCGGCGCTACGGCATCGACCCGGTCCTCTTCCGCGTCGCGTTCGTCGTCGCCGCCCTGTGGGGTGGGGCGGGAGTGTTCCTGTACGCACTGATGTGGCTGCTCCTGCGCTCCGCCGGGGACGAGGTCTCCTCCGGCGAGGCGCTCCTGGGGAAGGGCCGGGCGTCGGGCTCCAAGGTGACCGCGGTGGTCCTCGTCGTCGTCGTCCTCCTGTCCGCCCCCACCTTCGGCGGTTCCGGGGAGACCCTCCTCGTCGGCGCCGGGTTCCTCATGATCGCGGCGATGCTCGCCGGCTGGTACGGCCTGCACCGGCGCACCCCCGTCCCGCCCACCGGATGGGCGGAGGTCTCCGCGGTGCGGCCCCCCGCGGCGCGCGACACCCGCGCGGCCACCGGCACCGGCCCCTGGCGCGCCCCCGGGGCGTCCCAGGAGCCCGGTTCCGGACCCGACGCCCCGTTCGGCCCCCCGGTCCCGCCCTCGTGGGACCCCCTCGGCGCCGCACCGTTCGCCTGGGATCTGCCCGAGCCGGGCGTCGCCCCCGCCCCGGCCGCACCCACCCGACCCCGCTCGCGCCTGACCAAGGTCACGCTCGGCCTGGCGCTCATCGCGACCGCCGTCAGCGTCGGCCTGTCCACATTGGGCGGACTGACCTGGCTCGACGCCACCCGGATCGCCGCGATCGCCCTCTCGGTGGTGGCCGGCGGACTGCTCGTGGGCGCCGTCACCCGCCGCGGACACGGGCTGCTCGTGGTGGCCGGCCCGCTCGCCGGGTTCGTGCTGCTGGCGTCTCTCGTCCAGGTGCCCACCGGCGGTTGGGAGAACATCGGCGAACATCGCGTGGAGATCACCTCCCCCACGCAGCTCGACACACCGGTCACCCACGAACTGGGCACCGTCACCGTGGACATGCGGGGCCTCGAACTGGACGAGGACCGCAGCTACAGCATCACCAACGAGGTCGGTGAGGTGCGGGTGCTGCTGCCCGACGGCCTCGCCGTGGACGCCACCTGCCGGACCGACGTCGGCTCCGTCGACTGCCCCGACCGCCCCGCCGACACCGACGGGCCGGTCCTGACCCTGGACATCACCAACGACATGGGAAACGTGAAGGTCACCCAATGAACACGAACACACCCACCGGCGACACACCCGCCGCCGACGGCAACCGGGCCCACGGGGACGCGGAGTCCGCGCCCGGCCACCGGTCCCCGTCCCTGCACCCGCTGTACGAACCCCTGCCCTACGGCACCGGGTTCACCGACCCCGAGCCCCTCGGCTTCGGCATCGCCCCGGCCGCCGCGCGGACCGGCACCGTCGAGGTGTCGGACAGGCGGCGGGCCGGATCACCGGTCCTCGCGGTGGCCGGCCTGGCTTCCCTGGGCGTCGCCGCGTGGGCGATCCTCGGCGCGCCCGTGATCACCCCGACCGTACTGCTGGCCGCGGCACTCGTCCTCACCGTGCTCGTGGGACTGATCATGGTCGTGCGTCGCTGACAGTCGAGTTCACGACCCGGGCGGGGGTGGGGTCACTCCCACTCGATGGTGCCCGGCGGCTTGCTCGTCACATCCAGCACGACCCGGTTGACGTCCGGGACCTCGTTGGTGATGCGGTTGGAGATCAGCGCCAGCGTCTCGTACGGCACGCGCGTCCAGTCGGCGGTCATCGCGTCCTCGGAACTCACCGGTCGCAGGACGATCGGGTGGCCGTAGGTCCGGCCGTCGCCCTGGACACCGACCGAGCGGACGTCGGCCAACAGCACCACCGGGCACTGCCACACGGTCGAGTCGAGGCCGGCGGCGGTCATCTCCTCGCGCACGATGGCGTCCGCCGCGCGCAGGGTCTCCAGCCGGTCGCGGTCCACGGCGCCGACGATGCGGATCGCGAGCCCGGGGCCGGGGAACGGGTGGCGTCCGACGATCGCCTCGGGCAGGCCGAGTTCGCGGCCCACTGCGCGGACCTCGTCCTTGAACAGCAACCGCAGGGGCTCGACGAGGGTGAACTCCACGTCGTCCGGCAGACCGCCCACGTTGTGGTGGCTCTTGATGTTGGCCGTGCCCGCACCGCCGCCGGACTCCACGACGTCCGGGTAGAGGGTGCCCTGGACGAGGAAGTCGACGGAGGAGGCGGCGGACTCGCCGGAACCCTGGAGCTCGAGCGCCTGCGTCACCGCCCGCTCGAAGGACCGGATGAACTCGCGGCCGATGATCTTGCGCTTGGTCTCCGGATCGGTGACGTCGGCGAGGTGCCCGAGGAAGACGTCGGAGTCGTCCAGCGTGATGAGGCGCGCGCCGGTGGCCGCCACGAAGTCGTTCTCGACCTGCTCGCGCTCGCCCGCACGCAACAGACCGTGGTCGACGAACACGCAGGTGAGGCGATCACCGATCGCACGCTGTACCAGGGCGGCCGCGACGGCCGAATCGACGCCACCGGACAGTCCGCAGATCGCGTGGCCGTCGCCGATCTGCTCCCGGACGGCCTCCACCAGCTGGTCGGCGATGTTCGAGGCGGTCCACGTCGGCTCGAGCCCGGCGACCTCGGTGAGGAAGCGGCTCAACACCTGCTGACCGTGGGGCGAGTGCAGGACCTCCGGGTGGTACTGCACCCCGGCCATCCGGCGCTCGGTGCACTCGAACGCCGCCACCGGGGCCCCGGGCGACGACGCCGTGACGGTGAACCCCTCCGGCGCGGCCGTGACCGCGTCGCCGTGGCTCATCCACACCGGGTGGTGCTCCGGTAGCCCGGCGTGCAGGACGCCACCGGAGACGTTCACGTCGGTGCGGCCGTACTCGCGGCTGCCCGTGTGCGCGACCTCGCCCCCGAGGGCACCGGCCATCGCCTGGAAGCCGTAGCAGATGCCGAACACCGGAAGGCCCAGATCGAAGACCGCTGGATCGAGCGAGGGCGCGTCCTCGGCGTAGACGCTGGAGGGCCCACCGGACAGCACCAGTGCCACCGGGTCCTTGGCGCGGATCTCCTCCACCGTCGCCGTGTGCGGGATCACCTCGGAGTAGATGCGCGCCTCGCGCACGCGGCGAGCGATGAGCTGCGCGTACTGGGCGCCGAAGTCCACCACGAGTACCGGTCGGGGTGCCACCGCCTCGGCGGCGAGCTGGGAGTCGGTCTGTGCGTTCTCGGCCACGGGGTCGAGTCTAGGCCCCGCGGCCCATCCGCCGAACTCGACCACATCCCCCGTGCTGCGGTTCACAATGAACTCCACCATGACCCCGGCCGGCCCGGGCCCGACAGAGCGAGAGGGCACCGATGGAACGAATGACCGGTTTCGACGCGAGCCTGCTGTACCTGGAAACCGCCCAGCAGCCCCTCGTGGTGGGCGGGATCCTGTTCATCGACGTCGCCGACCTCGAGGTCGAGTACTCCTTCGAGTGGCTCCGGACAGAGCTCGGCCGCCGGATCAAGGAACTGCCCGAACTGCGCCGCAAGATCTACGATTCCCCGCTCAACCTCGGACACCCCGCGTGGGTGGAGGAATACGACCTCGACATCACCGCGCACGTCCGCCGCGTCGACGTGGACCACCCCGGAGACGACCGCGCGGTGTTCGAGATGTGCGGCACCCTCGGCAGTCGCCCGCTCGACAGGTCACGCCCGCTGTGGGAGATGTGGATCCTCGAGCGGCTCGCCGACCCGGACACCGTCGTCGTGTACTTCCGCGCCCACCACGCCATCCTGGACGGCGCCAACGGCGCCTCCATCCTCCGCAAGTTCGGCGCCGCCGGAAAGCGACCCTCCGCCCGCGACCTCGACCTCGTGCGCGTCCAGGCGGGCAGCGCCAACCCCATCCGGCTCCTGGCCGGCGGGTGGTGGGACTTCTCCGTACGCCGCCCGCTGACCCTGGCCCGGCTCGTCCCCGAGGTCGTCGGGCTCCCCTTCGCCCTGCGCAGATCCACGGCGACAAAGAAGAAGTCGGCGGAGTCGGCCGCGGACGCGACGGGCACGGTCGCGGAGACCGACGACCTCGTCGTCGTCCCCAAGGCCGCACCGTTCACCGCACCCCGCACCCGGTTCAACGCCACGATCACCCCCCACCGGGCCGTCTGGGGCGCCTCCCTCGACCTCGGCGAGATCACCGAGATCAAGGACGCGTTCGGCGTGACCGTCAACGACGTCTACCTCGCGGTGATGGGCGGCGGACTCCGACGGTATCTGCGCTCCCACGACGACCTGCCGGACAAGTCGCTCGTCGCGGTGGTCCCCGTCTCCACCCGCGATGTCGAGGGAACCCAGGGCAACAACCGGGTGACCGTCCTGTTCGCGTCCCTGGGGACCGACATCGCCGACCCGCTCGAGCGCCTGCGCGCCATCTCCGCCCGCACCAGCCGGGGCAAGAAGCAGTCGAAGAACGGCATGCGTCCGGACCTCATCCAGGACGTCGCCACGCTCGCCCCCGCCCGGACCCTGCAGCTGCTGATGCGGATCTACGGAGACTTCCACCTGGCGGACCTCCACCCGGTCGTGCACAACCTCGTCGTGTCGAACATCCCCGGCCCCCGCGAGGGACTGGACTTCCTCGGGGCCCGGGTCACCCACATGTACCCGCTCGGCCCCCTCATGCACGGCTCCGGGGTGTCCGTCACCGCCATGTCCGTGGACGGTCAACTCGACGTGGGGATCAACGCCTGCGAGCACCTGGTGCCCGACCCCGACCTCCTCGCCACCGGGATCCGCGAGGCCATGGACCGGTTGCTCGAGCTCACCAGGGCGGCCGGGACGGACGAGGAGGGTTGACGCGTGCAACGGATGACCGGGCTCGACGCGAGCTTCCTCTACCTCGAGACCGCCGAGCAGATCATGGTGATCAACGGCCTGGTCCACCTCGACGTGACCATTATCGAGGAGGGGTACTCCTTCGAGCGCCTCCGGTCCGGACTCGCCCGACGGGTCAAGTCCGTCCCCCCGTTCCGCCGCAGGATCCACGACTCCCGGTGGAACCCCGGTCACCCGGCCTGGGTCGAGGACTTCGACTTCGACATCTCCCACCACGTCCGCCTGATCCGGCTCGGCCCGGACGGCACCGAGGACCAACTGCTGGAGGAGTGCGGCCGTCTCGCCTCCACGCCACTGGACCGAACCCGGCCACTGTGGCAGGTCTGGGTCATCGAACGGGGCGAGCCCCACGCACCGATCGTCAGCGCGTTCTGCCGGGTCCACCACTCCCTGATCGACGGCATGCTGGGCGCCGAGTTGCTCTCCACCCTCGCCGCGACGGACGCCACCACTCCCGAGCAGGATCCCGCGCTCGTGCGCACGCATGTCGGGCGGGCCAACACCCTCCAGCTGATAGCCGGCGGCGCCCGCGATCTGCTGGGCCGTCCACTCACGCTCCTGCGTCTACTCCCCGAGACCCTGTCGGTGCCCGCGGTGATCACGCGGGCACGCGGACCGGCGGGCGCCGGGGAATCCATGCCCGCCCCGTTCACAGCGCCCCGCACGCTGTTCAACCACTCGCTCACCCCGCACCGCGCCCTGGCCACCGCGTCGCTCGATCTGCAGTCCGTCAAGCTGGTCACCGCCCGCCTGGGCGGGACGGTCAACGACGTCCTGCTCACCGTGGTCGGCGGGGCGGTCCGCTCCTATCTCGAGGCACACGGCGACGCCCCCGACCCTCCCATGGTGGCGATCGTCCCCATGTCCACGCGCGACGATCTGGCCACCGGCGGCGCCAACCAGGTGTCGGCCATGTTCGCGTCCCTGGCCACGGACGTGGCCGACCCGGTCGAACGGTACGAGCGGATCTCCGCCGCGGCGGACACCACCAAGCGACAGGCCGCGAGCATCCGACCGGCCCTGCTGGACAACTGGGCCCGGATGAGCCCCCGCTGGGTCCTCGATGTGGGAATGCGGGCGTACGAGTCGCTCAGGCTCGCCGACGTCCACCCGGTGATCTACAACCTCATCATCTCCAACGTGCCCGGCCCCCGCCACGCCCTCTACTTCCTCGGCGCGCGGATCACCCACATGCACCCCTTCGGCCCGCTGCTGCACGGTGCGGGGTTGTCCGTGACCAGCCTGTCGACCGACGGGCGCCTCGACCTAGGCGTGATCTCGTGCGAGCACCTCGTGCCGGACCCGGACGCGGTGGCCCGCGGCATCACCGCCGCGCTCGATGAGCTGGTCGAGCTCACCGCGCCCTGACCGACGGGGCGTCCGTCAGCTGACCTCGACGATCGGCAGCCGCAGCGCTCCCGGGGCGGCCTCCGGAACCATCGGCGACACGGGCGGGACCGGCGAGAGGCGGCGGTACTCCTCACCCTGGACCGGGCGCGGGTCCGCCTCACCCTTGTTGGGCCACAGCGACATGGCACGTTCGGCCTGGGCGGTGATGCTGAGCGCCGGGTTCACGCCGAGGTTGGCGGAGATCGCCGAGCCGTCCACGATGTGCATCGTGGGGTAGTTCCACACGCGGTGGTACGGATCCACCACCCCGGTCTCGGGCGAATCCGAGATCACGCACCCGCCGAGGAAGTGGGCGGTGAGCGGGATGTTGGCGATCTCACCCCACGTGCCCCCGGGTAGGCCGCCGATCTCCTCGGCGATCTTCCGGGTCGCCTCGTTGCCGGCGGGGATCCAGGTGGGGTTGGGCTCGCCGTGGCCCTGCTTGCTGGTGACGTACCTGAACGGGCCGACGCGCTTGACGTAGGTCTGCAGCGAGTTGTCCAGATTCTGCATCACGAGCGCGATCACCGAACGCTGGCTCCAGCGGCGCAGGTAGAACAGCTGGAGGAACATCCGGGGCTCGCGCCGGACCTCGTTCAGCAGGGTGCGCCACCGCGGGAGCGGCCCGTCACCGTCCGTCAGCAGGGTCTGCAGGATGGCGATGGCGTTGGAGCCCTTGCCGTACCGGACCGGTTCGATGTGGGTGTCGGGGCGGGGATGGAACGACGACGTGATGGCCACGCCCTCGGAGAAGTCCTGCTCCGGCTTGTAGTTCGGTCGCATCGCCCCGAGGATCGCCTCGGAGTTGGTGCGGGTGAGCCGACCGATCGCATCCGAGAGCCTGGGAAGTGAGCCCGAGTCCTTGGCGTAGTGGAGCAGGTGCTGGGTGCCCCAGGTGCCGGCCGCCACGACGACCTGACCGGCGGTCACCGTCGTGGTGCGCTTCCCGCGGCGCGTCCAGGCGCCCGTCCGCTCGAGGGTGATCTCCCACGTGCCGTCGCCCCGCTCGCGCAGGTCGCTGACCGTGGTCCGGTCCAGGATGCGGGTTCCCGCACGCTCGGCCAGGGCCAGGTAGTTCTTCATCAGCGTGTTCTTGGCGTTGTGACGGCAGCCGGTCATGCACTCGCCGCACTCGATGCACGCGTTACGGTCCGGACCCACCCCGCCGAAGTACGGATCGGGGACCCGCTCGCCGGGTTTGCCCTGCCCGCCCGTCTTCTCCCCGAAGAACACACCGACCGGGGTGTAGACGAAGGTGTCCTCGGCGCCCATGTCGCGGGCGACCTTCTTCATGACCTCGTCCGAATGGGTGTGCGTGGGGTTGGTGACCACGCCCAGCATGCGGCGGCCCTGGTCGTAGAACGGGGTGAGTTCCTCCTCCCAGTCCGTGATGTGGCCCCACTGCCGGTCCTTGAAGAACTGACCGGTCGGCTTGTACAGGGTGTTGGCGTAGTTGAGGGACCCGCCGCCGACACCCGCGCCGGCGAGGATCATCACGTCACGCATCATGTGGACGCGCTGGATCCCGAACAGCTTGAGTTTGGGCGCCCACACGTAGCGGTTGAGACGCCAGGATGTCTTGGGCAGGTCGGCGTCCTCGAAACGGCGGCCCGCCTCGATCACCGTGACGCGGTACCCCTTCTCCGACAGCCGCAGGGCCGTGACACTGCCGCCGAAGCCGGAACCGATGACGACGACATCGGTGTCGGTCGGAGTGGAGGGGGCGTCGGTCGGGATCGACTGTGCGTGCGACGTCATGGTGCAACTCCCAGGGGTGGTCGATGGTGGGCATCACAGTACCCGAGCACCATCGAACCTACCCGACAGTAGCCCCTGATTTGTCCACGCGGTGAACGTGAGAGATGCGGCGTCGGACGGTCAGGGCCGGACGGACAGGTCCACCTTCTGGAATCCCTTGACATCGGAGTAGCCGCACTTGGCCATGGCCCGACGCAGGCCACCCATGAGGTTCCGGGTGCCGTCCGGGACGCTGGTCGGCCCCTCGAGGACCTCTGCCAGCGGCGCCAGGGCCGTCTCGTCCTCCACCTCGGACACGTGCCCCCGCGGCACCTTGGGGTGAGCCGAGACCGCATCCCAGTAGACGCCTCGGCCCGGGGACTCCAGAGACCCCGCCAGGAGGGGTCCCAGGACCACGGCGTCGGCGCCGCACGCCACTGCGCGGGCGATGTCGCCGGAGGTGTAGATGTCACCGTCCGCCAGCACGTGGACGTAGCGGCCCCCGGTCTCGTCCAGGTAGTCCCGGCGGGCCGCGGCCGCGTCGGCGATCGCGGTGGCCATGTGCACCTCCATACCGAGCACCTGGCCGGTCGTCGTGATGCCGTCGACGCCGCCGTACCCCACGATCACGCCGGCCGCACCGGTGCGCATGAGGTGCAGCGCGGTCTTGTAGTCGACCACGCCGCCGGCGATCACCGGGACGTCCAGGCCCCCGATGAACTCCCTGAGGTCGAGAGGGGCGTCCTCGCCGCTGACGTGCTCGGCCGAGATGATGGTGCCCTGCACGACCAGCATGTCGATCCCGGCCGCGACGAGTCCCGGGGTGAGCTCGCGCGCGTGCTGCGGCGAGACCCGCACCGCGACGGTCGCGCCCTCGTCCCGGATGCGGTGGACCGCGGCGGCGAGGAGCTCGCGGTCGATGGGCGCACGGTGCAGCTCCTGCAGCCGCGCCACGGCCCGGTGCCCGGTCACGTCGTCCAAGGCCAGCTCCCGCAGCTCGGCGATCACCGCATCGGGATCCGCGTGGCGGGCCCAGAGTCCCTCACCGTTGAGGACGGCCAGACCACCGAGCTTGGAGAACTCCACCGCCGAGGACGGGGAGACCACCGCGTCGGTCGGGTGGGTCATCACGGGGATGTCCATCTGGTAGGCGTCGATCTGCCAGGCGGTGGACACCTCCTTGGAGCTACGGGTGCGGCGGGAAGGGACGATGTCGACCTCGCCCAGTCCGTACATACGACGGGCCTCGCGACCCAGGCCGATCTCCACGACGTTGCGCACGCGACTTCAGTCCTTGACGTTGTAGTTGGGGGCCTCGACCGTCATCTGGATCGCGTGCGGGTGGCTCTCCCGGAGCCCCGCGGCCGTGATCTGGACGAACTGGGCGCGGTTCATCTCCGGGATGGTGGCCGCACCGGTGTAGCCCATGCCCGCACGCAGCCCGCCGGCGAGCTGGTGGAGCACCTGGCCGACGTCCCCCCGGTACGGGACCCGCCCCTCGATGCCCTCGGGCACCAGCTTCTCCTCGGACAGCACATCGTCCTGGAAGTACCGGTCCTTGGAGAACGACTTCTCCTGCCCGGGTTTGCCGCGCCCGCGCATCGCGCCCAGCGAGCCCATGCCGCGGTAGACCTTGTACTGCTTGCCGTCCACGAAGATCAGCTCGCCCGGCGATTCGGTGCACCCGGCGAGCAGCGAGCCGAACATGCAGGAGGACGCGCCGGCGGCGATCGCCTTGGCCACGTCACCGGAGTACTGCATACCGCCGTCGGCGATGACGGGGATGCCCGCCGCCTTCGCCGCCACCGAGGCCTCGAGGATCGCCGTGATCTGCGGGGCGCCCACACCCGCGACCACGCGGGTGGTGCAGATCGAGCCGGGACCGATGCCCACCTTGATGGCGTCCGCGCCCGCGTCGATCATCGCCTGCGCGGCGCCACGGGTCGCGAGGTTGCCACCGATCACCTGCACACGGTCACCGAGCTCACGCTTCACCCTGGCGACCATGTCGAGGGCGTTGCGGTTGTGGGCATGGGCGGTGTCGACGACCAGCGCGTCCACCCCGGCGTCGGTGAGGGCCCCGGCACGCTGCCAGGCGTCCTCCCCCGTACCGATGGCGGCGGCCACGCGCAGACGGCCGTCCGAGTCCTTGGTGGCGTCGGGATGCTTCTCCGTCTTGACGAAGTCCTTGACCGTGATGAGCCCGGTCAGGCGCCCGTCACCATCCACGATCGGCAGCTTCTCGATCTTGTGCCGGCGCAGCAGGCCGAGCGCCGCCTCCGCGGTGACCCCTTCACGCGCGACCACCAGGGGTGCCCGGGTCATGACCTCGTCGACCCGCCGGGACTTGTCCATCTCGAACCGCATGTCGCGGTTGGTGATGATGCCGACCAGCTCGCCGCGCTCGTCCGTGACCGGCAGACCCGAGATGCGGTAGCGGGCGCACTTCTCGTCGACCTCGGCGAGGGTGTCGCTGGGCGCGCAGGTCACCGGATCGGTGACCATGCCCGCCTCGGACCGCTTGACGGTCTCGACCTGGGCGGCCTGATCCCCCACGGAGAGGTTCCGGTGGAGGACTCCGATCCCGCCCTGACGGGCCATGGCGATCGCCATGCGGGCCTCGGTCACGGTATCCATCGCCGACGAGATCAGGGGCACCCGGAGGGTGATGTCCCGGGTCAGCCGGGTGCTGGTGTCGACCTCACTGGGGACCACCTCGGACGCGGCCGGGAGGAGGAGAACGTCGTCGAACGTCAGGCCCACCATCGCGACCTTGGTCGGGTCGTCGCCGCCGGTACGCACGGGGCCATTCGACTCGCTCATCTGCCGTCCTCCTGGGGGTCGTCTATGTACTGACTTCCGAGGATAGTGGTTCCGGGGGCCGCGACTCGAACCGTCGACCCCGTGAGACCGTGGTCACGGGTACGGTGGAGGGCGTGAACGATCCCCTACGGCACGGAATGCCGCCCGACCCGTTCGCCGGTGATCCGGATGATCCCGCTGCGGAACTGGCCGAGCTCGACCCCGTCGACGACGGCATGCCCGCCGGCCCCCTCGACGCGGATGAGCGGCGAGCGATCGAGGAGGATCTCGCGGACCTCGCGGAGTTCCGCCACCTGTTGGCCCCGATCGGGGTGAAGGGCGTGGCCGTCCAGTGCGACGACTGCGCGGAGGAGCACTACCACGAGTGGGACATGCTCCGGGCCAACCTCATGCAGTTGCTCGAGGACGGTTCCCTGCTGCCGCACGAGCCCGCCTTCGACCCGATCCCCGACGACTACGTGACCTGGGAGTACTGCCGCGGTTACGCGGATGCCGTCCGCGCCCTGCGGCCGCGCCGGTTGAACTGGCGGCGCTGACCGCGGGTGCCGGTGGGCTGTGAGGGCGTCGACCCTCGCGCCCGGAAAGACGCCGCACGCCAGACGAGTCGATCCCCGTCCCCTCCGAGAGGGGCGGGGATCGACTCGTCTGGCGTGGCGATCAGTTGGTCGGAGAGGCCGCCTGGCTCGTCTGTTGCGGCTTCGACTGCACCGGCTGCGTGGGGGTCGGGACCTGCGTCACCGTGGTGCGGCTCGGCGTCGGGGCCACCACTGCCCGGTCGTCATCCGCCCCCTCGCTCTCACGCCCCGTCGTGGGTGAGAGGAAATCCTGGATCCGCTGTGTGTCGATCGGGATCTGCAGCGTGGTGGAAATCCGCAGCCCGTCGAGCGGCAGCGGGATCACCGGCATCCCCGCAGGTGGCGGGGGAATCAGGTTGGACGGCAGCGGCACCGGGACACCGGGCACGAGGGTCGCCGCACCCGGGGCGGGCGCCGACGACGGGGCGGGCGGCGGAGGCGGCGCGGGCGACGGGACCGCGCTCGGGGTCACCCTGCTCAGATCACGCTTGATCGCATCTCGTCGCTTCATCAACTCGACACGCTCGGACGCGTCGGAGACCTCATCGAGGCGCTCGCTCACCTCCTCGAGCAGACGCTCGGCCTCACCCCTGTCCCCCTCGCGGGCTGCGAGGTCTGCGGCGGCGAGATAGTCGCTGAGATCGTTGACCAGTTCGACGTTCCCGGCACGGTCGGAGAACATCGTCTTGGACACGCCCCAGAGCGGGTCCCCCGGCATGGCGCTGTGCGCGGCCACGGACAGGCCGCCGACGATCAGTGCGGCCACGGCGGCGGCACCGGTCACGGCCTGCCACAGGGCCGGCCGCTGGCCGTGGTGGTGTTCGTCGGACCGCGCCCACCCGCGGCGGGGCCACAGGCGGGAGACGTTCGGAGAGAGGGCGACCTCGATCTCCTCGTCGCTCGGCAGGTCGGGCAGCGCAGCGGAATCCAGGTCGGCGCGCCAGTCGGCGAGGATCGCGACGAGCGCGTCGTCGCCCGCGGGGCGGTCGCCTCGTCCGAGCGCGTCGAGGAGTTCGTCGTCGCGGTCCAGCTCTGCCCGGTCCACGTCGTGCTCGACGAGCGAGGCGTCATCGTCCCGGGTGCCGGGATCGACTTCGTCGTTCATCGCCATCGCTCCTCTCCGTCCTGCTCGATCCTCGCCCGGAGCTGCTTCATCGCCCGGTGTTGGGCGACCCGCACGGCTCCGGCCGTACTGTCGACGATCTCCGCGGTTTCCTCCGCGGACAGTCCGACCACCACACGGAGCCGGATTATCTCCCTCTGTTTCTCGGGCAGGGTGCCGAGGAGGCGGCTCACCGCTCTCGACACCTCGCCGTCGAGGACGTGGTCCTCCGGCCCCGTGTCGGTAGAGAGCACCTCGGGGAGGTACTCCACGGGATCGGACTTGTTCCGCGCGGCGCCACGATGGGCGTCCGCGACCTTGTGGGCCGCGATCCCGTACACGAAGGCCATGAAGGGACGTCCCTGGTCCCGGTATCCCGGCAGAGCCGAGAGGACCGCGATCAGCACTTCCTGGGCGACATCGTCAGCAGACAGGTTGACCCTCTCCGAGCCACCGACACGGGAGCGGCAATACCGCACCACACCGGGCCGTACGAGCTCCAGCACCCGCGCGGCGGCGGTGCGGTCACCCTTGACCGCATCGGCTACGGCGAGTTCCAACTCGTCTGCTGTACCTGTCATCGGATTTCGGGGGCCCCGTGTTACACGGATGTGTTACGGGGCACGGCCTTTCTCTCGAGTCGCGACACGCGTCGCGACGGGTCCCACATCCCGGCCCGACTGACGGCCGGTGTGGCTCGGGCCCAGAATAGGCGTGTGACCCCTGTGCCGGGGGACTACTGGTGAGCGCCAAGCGTAACCGCTCGGGGGCGCGTGGGACCACGCGACCGGTCCGGAACGGCCCACGGGCCCCGCCACCCGCGGCGCGGGGTGCGGGGCCCGTGGGCCGATCGGGATCAGTGCGAGTGACCGGCGTGCGAGTGGCCGCCGGTGCCCTTCTCCTCGGGCTTCTCGACGATCGCGGTCTCGGTGGTGAGAACCATCCGGGCGACCGAGCAGGCGTTGACGACGGCGGACGACGTCACCTTCACGGGGTCGATGATCCCGGCGGAGATCAGGTCGCCGTACTCCCCCACGGCGGCGTTGAAGCCGTCGCGCGGACCCATCTCGGCGACCTTGCTCACCACGACGGAGCCGTCCTCTCCGGCGTTGGCGGCGATCCAGAACAGCGGCGCGGAGAGCGCCTTGCGGACCACGTTCACCCCGACGGCCTCGTCGGCGTCGGCGGTATCGGCGGCGAGTCGCTCGAGCGCCGCGGCCGCCTGGACCAGCACCGAACCGCCTCCGGCGATGACACCCTCCGCCACTGCGGCCTTGGCCGAGTTCACGGCGTCCTCCACGCGGAGCTTGCGCTCGGTCAGCTCGGTCTCGGTGGCCGCACCGACGCGGATCACGGCGACACCCCCGGCGAGCTTGGCGATGCGCTCCTCGAGCTTCTCGCGGTCCCAGTCCGAGTCGGTGGCCTCGGCCTCACGGCGCAGCTGCGCCACGCGGGCGTCGACGTCCGCCTGGTCACCGGCACCGTCGACGATGATCGTGTCGTCCTTGGACACGGTCACGCGCCGGGCGTGACCGAGAACGTCCAGGCCGCACTCCGACAGCTTCATACCCAGGTCGGGGCTGATGACCTCGGCCTTGGTGACGATCGCCAGGTCCTCCTGGAAGGCCTTGCGCCGGTCGCCGAAGAACGGGGCCTTGATCGCGACGACCTTGAGGGTCTTGCGGATCGAGTTGACCACCAGGGTCGACAGCGCCTCACCGTCGACGTCCTCGGCGATGATGAGCAGCGGCTTGCCGGTCTCGGCGACCTTCTCCAGGAGCGGGAGCAGATCCGGCAGGGAGCTGATCTTCTCGCGGTGCAGCAGGATCAGGACATCCTCGTGGATGGCCTTCTGCTCGTCGGGGTCGGTGACGAAGTAGGGCGAGAGGAAGCCCTTGTCGAAGGCGATGCCCTCGGTGACGGCCACCTCGGTGTGCAGGCCCTGCGACTCCTCGACCGAGACGACGCCGTTGACGCCGACGGCGTCCATGGCCTCGGCGACCATGCGGCCGATCTCGGGATCACGCGAGGACACGGTGGCCACCTGGGCGACGGCGTCGGAACCGGAGACCGGGGTCGCCGCCGAACGGAGGAACTCCACGACGGCGGCGGAGGCCTTCTCGATGCCCTTGCCCATCGCCATCGGGTTGGATCCGGCCGCCACGTTGCGCAGCCCCTGGCGGATGAGCGCCTGGGCGAGCACGGTGGCGGTGGTGGTGCCGTCGCCGGCGACATCGTTGGTCTTGGTGGCGACGCTCTTGACCAGCTGGGCGCCGAGGTTCGCGAACGGCTCGGAGAGCTCGATCTCGCGGGCGATGGACACACCGTCGTTGGTGACGGTGGGCCCACCGAACGCCTTGGCGAGCACCACGTGGCGCCCCTTCGGGCCGAGCGTGACCTTGACGGTGTCGGCGAGTTCGTCGACACCGGCGAGCATGCCCTTACGGGCCTGCTCGTCGAACGCGATCAATTTGGACATCGATGGAACTCCTGGAGGGAAGTGGGTGGTCGTGACGGACGGGTACCGCGGGGTGAGACACCTCCGCCCCGGTGGTGCCTGGCTCTGGCCGGCGCCGCCGGGGCGGGGGTCAACAGCTCACGTCAGTCGATGACAGCGAGGACGTCACGCGAGGAGAGGATCAGGTACTCCTTGCCCTCGTACTTGATCTCGGTGCCGCCGTACTTCGAGTAGATGACCTTGTCCCCCTCCTTGATATCCATGGGGATGCGGTCGCCGTCCTCGTCGAAGCGGCCCTTGCCGACCGCGACGACGGTGCCCTCCTGGGGCTTTTCCTTGGCGGTGTCCGGGATGACGAGGCCCGACGCCGTGGTGGTCTCGGCCTCGAGGGCCTCGACGAGAATCTTGTCCTCAAGCGGCTTGATCGCCACGATGATCCTCCCGTATGGGGTGCGGTCGCCCGGGAACCGGGCGACTCGGAGTGTGGTTCGACAGATCGGGACGCCGGTGGGCGACCCGTGGTTCATGTATGACCCGGGCTGCCGCGTGCACCGTCGCGGGTGGCGCCCTCGGAGCTCCGTGTCTATTGGCACTCTACACAGGCGAGTGCCAGCACTCAAGGAAACGAGGTGCGGGGTCCACCTCCACCTCGGTTCCCGGCGCGTCGGCGAACCCGTCGCACCCGACCCGGCCGGAGGTAGGCTCACCCGCACGCACGGACATCTACCGGAGAACCCCCTCTGCCCGACCCGATATCCATCGAGGACAGCGAGGTCCAGCAATGACCGCAGTCGCACCCCCCGACATCGTCACCGCCGCCGTCGAGGGCGGGGAGAAGAAGGCCCACGCCCCGGGGTGGCAACTGGCCCTCCGAGGGTTCCTCGCCGTCTACCTGCTCGGCGCGGCCACCCTGCTGGCCGTCGTGGTCACCGAGGCGACCGGCGTAGCGATCCTGGGTGCCGTCCTCTTCCCCCTCGGTCTCACCCTGGTCGTCCTGCTCGGCTGGGAACTCGTCACCGGCGCCTACGGGCTGGTCCCGTTGGCCGCGATGGAGGGGCGGATCCGGGTCCGGGACTGCCTGCGTGTGTTCGGCTGGATGATCCTCGGGCACGCCGTCGGCGGGCTGGCGGCGGCGTGGATGCTCACCTCGGTGCTCACCGGGATGGGGACCGAACCCGATGCCACCGGGGTCCAGGGCCTGGTGGATCTCGCGGTCGAGAAGACGGTCGACTACAAGGAGGCCGGTCTCATCACCGGTCTCGGCTGGGTCACGTTGAGCGCCGTGTTGTGCAACTGGTTGGTCGCGCTCGGGGTCATCATGTCGTTCTCCTCCACGAGCACCTCGGGCAAGATCCTGGCCATCTGGCTGCCGATCCTCACGTTCTACGCCCTCGGTTACGAGCACGCGGTCGTCAACCACTTCACCATCCCCGCGGGCATGATGTCGGGCGCCGACGTGAGCATCGCCGACTGGTTGCTGTGGAACCAGATTCCCGTGCACATAGGCAACTTCGTCGGCGGATTCACCCTCGCCGGCCTGGGCCTGTATTTCGCGCAGCGCACGCGGGTCGACCGCTCCGCCGCGTCCGGGCACACCGACCCCGCCGCCGGGGCCGGCGGCGCCTGACCTCGTCCGGTGCACCCTTCCCGGAGGCCGGGGGATCAGCCCGGCCCGCCGCACCCCCGACCCGGGCACCCGTACGACGCGCCGGGGACGCCGCGGCCCACCGGCACCAACGGACTGTCCGTCATCGCACTCGTGATCGCGGTCGCCAACGTGGTGTTCGGCTCGTTCCTCGGGATGTTCGTCCCGTTGGTCCCCGCCGCCGCCGCGGTGGTCGTGGTCGCGCTCGGACACGTGTCGCTGACGCAGATCACCCGGAATGGTCAGCAGGGCAGGGAGATGGCCGTGTCGGCCCTCGCGATCGGCTACCTCTGCCTCGCCGGGTTCGCCGCGTTCCTGGTGCTGACCTTCACGTTCACCGCCGTGGGGATGGCGCTGCTCGGCTTCTAGGCGACCTGGGTGATCTCGACCGGCAGCCCGGGGTCGGCCGCCACGGTCAGGGGGCTGGGGTCCGCGCCCGCGGCGAGGAGCGCGGAGGCGACCCCCACCACCATCGCGCCGTTGTCGGTGCACAACCGTGGCCGCGGGACGCGCAGCGTCAGCCCGGCCTCGGCACACCGCTGGGCGGCGAGTTCCCGAAGCCGCGAGTTGGCGGCGACCCCTCCGCCCACGAGCAGGGTGTCCACTCCCAGATCGGTGCAGGCCCGGACCGCCTTCATGGTGAGGACGTCGGCCACCGCCTCCTGGAACGAGGCGGCGACGTCCGCGACGTCCAACTCCTCACCGTCGCGTTCGGCGGCCTCGATGCGCCGGGCGACCGAGGTCTTGAGCCCGGAGAAGGAGAAGTCGTGCCGGGCGTCGCGCGGCCCGGTCATCCCGCGGGGGAAGGCGATCGCCCCGGGGTCACCGGTGCCCGCGAGTCGGTCGATCACCGGACCGCCCGGATACCCCAGGCCGAGCAGGCGGGCCACCTTGTCGTAGGCCTCGCCGGCGGCGTCGTCGACGGTCGACCCGAGTTCGACGACCGGTTCGGTGAGAGAACGTACGTGGAGCAGCTGGGTGTGCCCACCGGAGACCAGCAGGGCCACGCACTCGGGCAGGGGGTCACCGTCGAACCCCGCGACGGCCACGTGGCCGACGAGGTGGTTGACGGCGTAGAAGGGCGTCCCCCACGCGGCCGCATAGGCCTTGGCCGCGGATGACCCCACGAGCAGCGCCCCGGACAATCCGGGCCCGATCGTGGCGGCGACGGCGTCGGGGCGCTCCACCCCGGCCTCGGCGAGGGCCGCGCGGACGGTGGGCACGATCGCTTCGAGGTGGGCGCGGGAGGCGATCTCGGGGACCACTCCGCCGAACCGGGCGTGCTCGGACATCGAGGAGGCCACCACGTCGGACAGCAGTTCGGCCCGCCCGTCGTCGTGTACGCGCGCGACGGCCACCCCCGTCTCGTCGCACGAGCTCTCGATCCCCATGACGGTCCTCACCGGCTGCTCCCCTTCCCTGCGTCGCGTTCTCCACCGGCGCGCGCCGGCCGCACCATGAGGTGCGCGTCGGCCATGCTCGGCCGGTAGTACCGGGGCCGGAGCCCCACCACCTCGAACCCGTGGGCCTCGTACAGGGTGCGGGCCGGGACGTTGTCGGTCCGCACGTCGAGCACCACGGGTGCCGCGTCGGCGTCCGCGACGGCGAGCATGCGTTCCAGGAGCGCCCGCCCGATCCCGCGGCCCTGGTGTGCCGGGTCGACGCCGATGGTGTGCACTTCGTATTCGCGGTCGCCCTCGTGTCCGAGCACGGCCAGCACGGCGTAGCCGACGAGGACGTCGTCAACGCGCGCGGCGAGGCACAGGGTGTGCCGGGAGCCGATCTCGGACAGGAACGCTCGTGCCGACCACGGCCCGTCGGCGGGGAACAGCACCCTCTCGAGGTCGGCGCACCGCATGGCGTCGTCGGCGACCAGGTGATCGTGGACGACGGCCACCGACGGGGTCTCATTCATCACTGGACCCCGCGCAGCGCGGTCGAGGGTGCGGCGCGCCGGGGCGGGACGGCGTCGGGTCGACGCAGGTAGAGCGGTTCCAGCGGGGCCGGGGTGGCGCCCGTCAGGAGGTCGGGCGCGGCGACCGCCACGAGGCCGGCGGGGTCAGGGGCGGACACGGTGGCCAGGACCGCGCCGGCGACACCGGGGTCGGCTGCGGTGATCTCCCCCAGACGGGCGGGGTCGCCGACCAGGTGGCCGATGCCGGCCACGTCGATCGCGGCGGCGGGGCCCACCGTGGGGCCCGACGTCCGCACGCCGTCGGCGGAGTAGCGGGCGTGGTACGCCTCACGGCGTCGGGCATCGGTGACGACGACGAGGTCTCCGGTCGCCCCGGCGGCGCGCGCGGTGGCCGCGAGCCCGTCGAGCGAACACACCCCGTGGACCGGCCTGGAGACGGCGTCGGCGAAGGCGGCGGCGGTGGCCATCCCCACCCGTAGCCCGGTGAACGGCCCCGGCCCGGTGCCCACGACCACGGCGTCGAGGTCGCCCGGCGTCAGGCCCGCGTCGGCGAGGCACTGCAGGATGTGCGGGGTGAGTAGCTCCGCGTGGGCGCGGGGGTCCTCGGTGACCCGGGTGGCCAGGGTCTCGACATGCGGGGGCTCGATGTGCGGGTGGCGGTCGCCGGGCACGAGTCGGCACACCCCTGCGGTGACGAAGGGGGTCGAGGTGTCTATGGCGAGGACGAGCACGGGGTCAGGGTACCGCCGGGCCGGCCGTGCGACCGGGCGAGGCGCCCCTGTGCCAGGTGGCCGTCCGGACGTCCGTGTCGTCGGGCCTACGCAGGGTGACGACGAGCGGGGCCTCGACGAGGGAGTCCACGAACCCGGCGCCCCACTCGACGACCACGACGTCGCTGTCGAGAGCGGAGTCGAGGTCGAGGGACTCCAACTCGTCGGCCAGATCTCCGCTGGTCGGCTGGGGGCCGTCGGGGTCCTGGCCGCCGAGGAGGCGGTAGGCGTCGACGTGGACCAGCCCGGGATCGCCGGGGGTCGCGGGCGGGTGCCGGCGGGCGATGACGAAGGTCGGCGAGGTGACGCGGCCGCGTACCCCGAGCCCGGCGGCGATACCTGTCGTGAGCGCGGTCTTCCCGGCGCCGAGGGGCCCGTCGAGGACCACCACGTCGCCGGCCCGGAGCAGGGCGGAGAGTTCGGCGCCCAGGGCACGGGTGTCCTCCACCGTGGGCAGCTCGCGCTCACCGGGGACGCGGATCGTCACGAGGCTCTGTCGTGGTCGGCGCTGTCCTGGTCGGGGGACGGCCCCCGGCCGTCGCGGCGCTCCCGGTCCCGCCACTCGATGATCGCGTCGGCCACCAGGTCCCCCAGCACTTCCGACACGTGGGCGGGTTCCTCCAACATCACCATGTGGCCGGCCCCCGGGACCACCACGAACTCGGCGTCCGGCAGTTCCTCGACGATGTCGACCGACCGGTCCAGCGGCGTGAGCAGGTCGCGATCCCCGCACAGGACTGTCGTGCGGACGTCCCGCAGGACGGGCACGGCGGCCGACTCGTCGTGCTGGGTGAGGGTCTCGAAGAAGTTGGCGATGGTGAGAACGTCGGTCGAGGCGATGAGTTTGTCCACGAACCGGGCGACGGTCGGACTCATCGTGGCCGGGTCGCCGAACGACCCTCCGTAGATGAACGGCGAGATGATCGCCCCGAGCGCGCGCCGGCCGTTGGTGAACACCCCGGGACTGCGGCCCGCGAGGCCGGCCAGTCGCGCGACGGACCGGTTGTCGAGCACCGCGCCGAGTCCGGCCTCGGAGAGCTCGGCCATCGCGGTGGAGACCAACCCGACCCCCAGGACGCGCTCACGCACGGTCTCCGGGTGGCGCGCGGAGTACCCCATGACGGTCATCCCGCCCATGGAGTGCCCGATCACCACCACCGGACCGGTGGGGGCCGTCGCGGAGATGACGGTGTCGAGGTCCCGGGACAGCTGGTCGATGGTGGAGTTCCTCCGCGAACTCATCCCGCTCAGTCCGTGTCCGCGCTGGTCGTAGAACACCATCCGGATCTCGGAACCGAACCGGTCCGCGAGGTGCCGCCGCTGGAAGTGCCAGGTGTCCATCGACAGGGTGTAACCGTGGACGAACACGACGGTCATCGGCGCGGCGGTGGGGCCGGCCTCGCGTACTGCCAGCGGCACACCGTCGCTCGCGGCGACCATGGAGCCCCGGTCCACGCCGAGTTCCCACATGTCCTCGCCGGCCCAGGGGTCGTTGGCGCGTCGACCGGGCAGGAGCGTGACCACCGAACCGAGCGTCGCCGCTCCGAGGGCGCCCAGGCCTGCACGCAGCCCGCCGGGGGTGCGGATCTGGTCGGTGACGGCCTCGAGGTCCCCGGCCGCGGCGCCGACGACCTCGGGCGGTCGGATCTCGACCGGCGGCTCGGCTGCGGACCGCGCCGGCCGTCTCGGCAGACGGAGGCGGGGCCTCCCGCGGCGAGCGGTCACCTCGCCGTCGTCCCCGCTCATCCCGCGGACTCCCGCTCGGTGCCGTGCGATCCCCTCAGGATGTGATACTTCTCGGCCCGGCCACGGACCGCGGTGACCACCTCGTAGTGGATGGTGCCGACCGTCCGCGCCCACTCGGCGGCCGTGGGGCCGCCGTCGGCGCCGTTTCCGAACAGGACCGCGGTGTCCCCCACCCTGACCGGCGGGCCGGGCTCTGGGCCGAGGTCGACGACGAACTGGTCCATGCAGACCCGGCCGACGTTGGGATAGCGGTGCCCGCCGATCATCACGTCCATCCGGCCCGAGAGCAGCCGCCACACCCCGTCGGCGTAGCCGGCCGCGACCAGGGCCACGGTCGTGTCCTGGGGGGCATGCCACGTGTGCCCGTAGCTCACACCCTGGCCTGCGGCGAGGCGCTTGACCATGAGGACCTCGGCCGAGAACGTCATGGCGGGGACCAGGTCCACCTCGAGGCCCTCGACCGGGCTGAGCCCGTAGAGGGCGATCCCCGGCCGGACCATCTCGAAGCCGTCCTCGGGACGGGTCAGGGTCGCGGCCGAGTTGGCGTGGTGGTTGACCGGGCACTCCAGGCCACGGGCGCGGGCCTGGGCCACGCACCCGTGCAGACGCGCCACCTGCAGGTCGATCACCGGGTTGCCCGGATCGTCGGCGTGGGCGAAGTGCGCCATCAACCCCGTCACCTCGACGAGCCCGCCGGCGGTCGCGGCGACCAGCCGATCGAGCACCGCCGGCCACTCCTCCAACGCGATCCCCGACCGGGCCAGGCCGGTGTCGATCTTGGGGGTGATCCTCGCCCGGCGCCCGGTACGCCGGGCGGCCTCGAGGACGGTGTCGAGGTGGCCGGGGCTCGGGACCGCGAGGTCGATGTCCGCCTCCAGGGCCGCCCGGACGTCATCGGACGCCGAGTACAGCCAGGCGAGGATCTCGGCGTCGATCCCCGCCGACCGCAGCTGCAGGGCCTCGGCGAGGGTGGTCACGCCGAGGGCGTGCGCGCCCCCGCGCAGTGCCGCCAGGGAGACGGGTACGGCCCCGTGCCCGTAGGCGTCCGCCTTGACCACGGCCATGATCCGCGCCCCGCGCGCAGCCCGGACCAGGACGCGACTGTTGTGCTCGATCGCGTCCAGGTCGATCTCGGCGCGGCACGGTGCCGGGGGGACAACTGGACCCATTTCGTCAATTGTGCCAAAGAGCGCCACCGGTACGCGATTCACGCCCCCCGTAGCGCGGAGATCGCCCCCGGTACGGCGGCCAGCAGGTCGGAGGCCCCGATGGGCGCGCCCGCCGCGCCGTGCCGGTGCGCCGCCCGCCGCGCGGCCTCACCGTGGACCGTCGCGGCCAGGACCGCCGGCCACGCCACAGACCTGCCGGCCCCCGTGCCACTCGCGAGCAGGGCGCCGGCCATCCCGGCCAGGACATCCCCTGACCCGGCCGTCGCGGCCCACGAGGAACCGACGTCCAGGGCGTACGTCGTCTCGCCGTCGTCGACCAGGGTGACACGCCCCTTGAGCAGCACGGTCGCCTCGATCCCCCGGTCCCTGAGGCCCGCAGTGAACCGGCGCAGGGCGCCGGGTCGGTCCGCGCGGTCCCACCCACCGGTGAGCCGGTCGAACTCCCCGGCGTGCGGGGTGAGCAGAACCGACGCGGTCGCGCCGCGAAGAAGGACAGGGTGCGCTGCGACGCAGGTCAGCGCGTCGGCATCGAGCACGGTCGGCCGCCCCTTCGCGAGCACCGCGTCGATGTCGGACACCATGGCGGTCCCCGTCCCACCCCCGGGTCCCACCACCCACGCCTGGGCGGTGCCGGCCTCGGCGACCGTCGGGTGACACACCACCTCCGGCCGGGCAGCGACGACCGCCTCCGCCCCCGACCCGACGTACCGCACCATCCCCGAGGTCGCCGCGACGGCGGCCGACGCGCACAGCACCGCCGCCCCCGGGTACCGGTCGGATCCGGCGCGCACGGCCACGACGCCCTGGGTGTACTTGTCGTCGGCGGGGCCCGGCACCGGCCAGGAGCGACCCACCTCGCCCGGCACTGGGCACGCGACCGTTCCGGGCCCCGCCGCCGGTTCGCCCAGACCGATGTCCACCACCTCGACGCGCCCACACACCGGGGAGGCGAACAGATGCGCGCGACGCAACACACCGAAGGTCACGGTGAGCGTGGCCCGCACGTGGGGCTCGTGCACGGTCCCGGTATCCGCGTCGACGCCACTGGGCAGGTCCACCGCGACCACCGGGGTGCCGGCGGTGTGGAGCCGCGCCAACACCTCGGCGGCGGGTTCGCGCAGGGGCCCGGTGCCGGCGAGCCCGACCACGCCGTCGACCGCCACGTCGGGCCCTGGCCGCCCGGTCGCGCACACCTCGCCGGCGGACACGATGCGCCCTCCCGCCCGCCGGAGCGCGGCCACCCCCCGCGGGTGGGCACGATCGGGGTTCGTCAGGACCGCCTCGACCCGGCAGCCCCGTGCGCGCAGCGCCGCCCCCGCGTAGAGAGCGTCACCGCCGTTGTCCCCGCTGCCCACGACGAGCAGGACCGACCGGCCGTAGATGCCGCCCGTGATCTCCCGCAGGAGCGCCGCGGTGTGGTGCGCGACCCCCGCGGCGGCCCGCCGCATCACCGCGTCGGGATCCCCGGAGGCCTCCGCGGCGGCGATGAGGGGACGCTCGGCCTCACGGACCGCGTCCACCGGGTGTGCGCGCCTCATGATCGTCGGATCCCGATCGGTCTCAGACCCGGGAGGTCACTCCACCGTGACGGACTTGGCCAGGTTGCGTGGCTTGTCCACGTCGTAGCCCCGCGCGGCTGCGACCTCTGCCGCGAACGCCTGGTACGGGATGGTGGCCAGCAGCGGCTGCAGCAGAGTGGTCGACGCGGGGATCGGGATGAAGTAGTCCGACAGCGGCCGGGCCACCTCGTCGCCCTCCTCGGCGATCACGATCGTCCGCGCCCCACGGGCCCTGATCTCCTGGATGTTGCTCACCAGCTTCGAGTGCAGCACGCCGCGCCCCTCGATCGGCGGCATCACGATGAAGACCGGCAGGCCCTCCTCGATGAGCGCGATGGGCCCGTGCTTGAGCTCCCCTGCCGGGAAGCCCTCGGCGTGCATGTACGCGAGCTCCTTGAGCTTGAGCGCGCCCTCGAGTGCCGTCGGGTAACCGACGTGGCGCCCCAGGAAGAGGACGGACTTGGCGCCGGCGAGTTCGCGCGCGATCTCGCGGACCGGGTCGAGGGAGTCCACGACCTTCTGGATGTCCTCGGGCATCCGCTCGAGCTGGCGGAACTCGGCCGCCACCTCGTCGGGGTACTTGGTGCCCCGGGCCTGCGCGAGCGCGAGCCCGACCAGGTAGTTGGCGGTGATCTGCGCCAGGTACGCCTTGGTCGAGGCCACACCGATCTCGGGACCGGCATGGGTGTACAGCACGGCGTCGGCCTCGCGGGGGATCTGCGAGCCGTTGGTGTTGCACACGGCCAGTACACGGGCCTTCTGCGCCTTCGCGTGGCGGACCGCCTCGAGGGTGTCGGCGGTCTCGCCCGACTGGGAGATGGCCACCACCAGGGTGGAGCGGTCGAGCACCGGATCGCGGTAGCGGAACTCCGAGGCGATCTCCACCTCGCATGGCAGGCGGGTCCAGTGCTCGATGGCGTACTTGGCGACCATTCCGGAGTGGTAGGCACTGCCGCAGGCCACGATGAACACCTTGTCGATGTCCCGCAGGTCCTGGTCGCTCATGCGCTGCTCGTCCAGCACGATCCGACCGTCCTGGAAATGTCCCAGCAGCGTGTCGGCGACCGCCTGCGGCTGCTCGGCGATCTCCTTGAGCATGAAGTAGTCGTAGCCGCCCTTCTCGGCGGCGGCCAGGTCCCAGTCGATGTGGAAGGGCCGGCCCTCGCTGGGCTCGCCCGCGAAGTCGGTGATCTCGTACCCGTCGGCCCGCAGCACCACGACGTTGTCCTGGCCGAGCTCGACCGCCTCGCGGGTGTGCTCGATGAACGCGGCGACGTCGGATCCGAGGAACATCTCGCCCTCACCGACACCCAGAACCAGTGGAGTCGAGCGGCGCGCGGCCACGATGACATCCGGGTGGGCCGCGTGGCTGAAGACCAGGGTGAACGCGCCCTCGAGACGGCGGAGCACGGTGCGGCACGCGGCGACGAAGTCGCCGCCGTTGCGGCCCGACTCCATCTCGCACCGCACCAGGTGCGCGGCGACCTCGGAATCGGTGTCCGACTCGAGCTCGACTCCCGCAGCCTCGAGCTCGGCGCGCAGCGGGGCGAAGTTCTCGATGATCCCGTTGTGCACGATCGCGACATCGCCCGAGACGTGCGGGTGGGCGTTGCGGTCGCTGGGGCGGCCGTGGGTCGCCCAGCGGGTGTGGCCGATGCCGGTACTGCCGGGGAACCCGCCCTCACCCGCGGTCGCGAGGGCCTGCTCGAGGTTGGCGAGCTTGCCCTCCTTCTTCTCGACCCGGGAGTTGCCCGCGCCGTCGAGGACCGCGACACCCGCTGAGTCGTAGCCGCGGTACTCCATTCGCCGCAGGGCTTCGACGACGACAGGGAGGGCGGGGCGATGCCCGACATATCCGACGATTCCGCACATGGGCGCTAAGTGTAGCCACGCGGTCCGGGGACCCTGGCCCCTTCGTCGCCCCCGAGGCGATACTGTGGCCCTCGTGGCCAAGAAGACGAAGGAACTGCTCGACCGGGTGATCCGGCGCGGCCCCTACGGCGTCGACCGGGGTGACCTCGGTTTCACCGGCACCCCGGGGTCCGTGTTCGTGCCCCGCGGCGCCCCGTCACCGGCCCCGCTCGTGGGCTGGGCCCACGACTGGACCAGGGGACCCGATCACTACGTCGACACCCTCAAGCACCTCGCGTCGTGGGGATTCGTGGTGGTCGCACCCGCCGCGGACCGCGGCCTGAGGCCCCACCACCAGCACTTCGCGGATCACTTGTCGGCCGCGGTGGAGGACGTCCTCCAGGCCCATCTGGGTCGTGGGGCCGTCCGAGCGGACCCGCACCGGATCGCCCTGGCGGGTCACGGTCTCGGGGCCGGGGTCGCCGCCCTGCTGGCCTCCCAGCGCACCGACATCGACGCCGTGGCCATGGTCTTCCCGACCGATACCGTGCCCTCGGCCGCGGACCGCGCGATGACCATCGACGCCTCCGCGCTGCTGCTGTCGGCCGCGGGTGGGGTCCACTCCGAGGACGCGCGCGACCTCCAGCGACTCTGGCGCGGGGACCTGGTGCACCGCCGGTTGGAGAAGGCGATCGAGACCGGGCTGGTCGAGCGCAACGCGCTGATCGAGCGGATCGGTCTGGCGGACCCGGACCAGCGCACCCACCGGGCGGTCCGACCGCTCCTGGCGGGCTACCTGCTGGCCGCGCTGACCGACGACGACTCCTACGCCGCGTTCGCCGATCCGGAGGCGGAGTTCAAGGGCACCGTCACGGTCACCCACGAGATGCTCGACGAGGAAGCGGACGACGTGCTCGCCAGCACCCCGCCGTTGCTCAAGTTGGTCAAGTCCTTCACCGGTGGCTGACGAGCGACCGGCGTAGCGGAGGCCCGGGGCCCGGCGCACACCCGCCGGCCCGGCGCGGGTATGCGCCGGGCCCTCCGCCGTCAGACCGCCGCGACCACGTCCGCCAGTCGCTCTGCGACCTCGCCGGCGAGCGTGGCGTCCTCGGCCTCGACCATCACGCGGACGAGCTGCTCGGTGCCGGAGGGGCGCAGCAGCACCCGGCCCGTGGCGCCCAGCCGGCGCTCCTCCCCCGCCACCGCGTCGCAGACCGCCTCGGACGCCACGACGGCGGCCTTGTCCTCGACCGCCACGTTGACGAGGACCTGGGGCAGCACGGTCATGACCCCGGCGAGCTCCGCGAGCGACTTCCCCGTCTCCGCCATGCGGGCCATGATGCGCAACCCGGTGAGAACACCGTCCCCGGTCGTGGCGTGGGCGGGCAGCACGAGGTGCCCGGACTGCTCGCCGCCGAGGCTGTACCCGCCCTCGCGCAGCCGCTCGAGCACGTAGCGGTCCCCGACCTTGGTCTCGGTGATCGTGATCCCGGCCTCCCGCATGGCGACCTTCAGACCGAGATTGCTCATGATGGTGGCCACCAGTGTGTTCCCTGCGAGCTCGCCCGAGTCGCGCATCGCGAGGGCCAGGATCGCCATGATCTGGTCGCCGTCGACCACCTCGCCGGAGGCATCGACGGCCAGGCAGCGGTCCGCGTCGCCGTCGTGGGCCAGACCCAGGTCCGCGCCGTGCTTGCGCACCGCGGCGCGGACGTCGTCGAGGTGCGTGGACCCGCAGTTGTCATTGATGTTGTAGCCGTCCGGGCTGGCGTGGATCTCGATCACGGTGGCGCCGGCCTCCCGGTAGGCACGGGGCGCCGCCGCACTGGCGGCGCCGTTGGCACAGTCGACGACGACGACGAGCCCGTCCAGCCGTCCCGGCGTGGCGCCGAGCAGGTGCGCGACATAGCCGTCCAGGGCGTCCTCCGGCGTCGCGCGGGAGATACGGCCGATCGCCGACCCGGTCGGCCCGGTGATCACGCCGTCGGTGAGAGCGGACTCGATCCGGTCCTCCACGTCGTCGGCGAGTTTGTGCCCGCCGGCCGCGAAGAACTTGATGCCGTTGTCCGGCATGGCGTTGTGCGACGCCGAGATCACGGCGCCCAACTCGGCCCCGTGCTGCGCGGTGAGATGGGCGACGGCAGGGGTCGGCAGCTCGCCCACCAGCAGGACGTCGACCCCCTGGCTCGCCAGCCCGGCGGCAAGGGCGGCCTCGAGCATCTCCCCGGAGACACGGGGATCACGTCCGACGACGGCGAGGGGTCGGGGCCCGGAGCGCTGGGGCGACGGCTCGACCCCGGTCGCGAGGACCGCCGCAGCGGCAGCCCCGAGGCGCACGGCCAGGTCGACGGTGAGGGTCCGGTTGGCGAGTCCGCGGACTCCGTCGGTGCCGAACAGTCGCGTCATGTCGTGTGATCCTCCGGGGATGGTGGGTCGCCGCGCCGCGGACGGTGGGCGTGAATGGCCGGGTCAGGATAACCCCGGCCGTCGGTGAAGTGGGAAAATGGACCGGAGCAGGCCCCCGCAAAGGCAGGGACCTGCTCCGTTGTCGCGATCCGGGTGGATCAGCGCTTCGAGTACTGCGGGGCCTTACGGGCCTTCTTGAGGCCGGCCTTCTTGCGCTCGACGGCACGGGCGTCCCGGGTGAGGAAGCCCGCCTTCTTGAGCGCCGGACGGTCGTCCGGGGCGTACTCGATGAGGGCACGGGCGATGGCCAGACGCAGGGCGCCGGCCTGACCCGAGGGCCCACCACCGTGCAGCAGGCTCACGATGTCGAACTGCTCCTCGCGCTCCACGAGGACCAGCGGCGACTTGACGAGCTGCTGGTGCACCTTGTTCGGGAAGTACTCCTCCAGGGTGCGACCGTTGAGGGTGAACTGGCCGGAGCCGGGCACGAGGCGGACGCGGGCGACAGCCTCCTTGCGGCGGCCGACGGCCTGGGCCGGGCCGGAGGCGATGGTCGCCCCCAGCTGGGCGTCGGCGTCGGCGACGTACTCGGTGCCACCGGCGTAGTCGGCCTCGCTGTAGTCCTCCGCGACCTCGGCGGCGAGATCCGCCACCACGTCGTCAGCGACCTCGGACTCGGGGGTGATGTTCTCGTCGGTCACTGGGCCACCTGCTTGATCTCGAAGGGCACGGGCTGCTGGGCGGCGTGCGGGTGATCGGGACCCGCGTACACCTTGAGCTTGGAGGCGACGGCACGGCCGAGCTTGTTGCTCGGGAGCATGCCCTTGACGGCCTTCTCGACGACGCGGTCGGGCCGCGTGTCCATGGCCTTGCCGAGGGACTGCGTCTTGAGCCCGCCCGGGAAGCCGGAGTGGCGGTGGTGCATGACGCGCTCACGCTTGTTTGACGAGATCGCGACCTTGTCGGCGTTGATGATGATGACGAAGTCGCCGGTGTCGGCGTTCGGGGCGAACTGCGGCTTGTGCTTGCCACGGAGGATGTTGGCGACCTGCACGGCGAGTCGACCGAGAACCACATCAGTGGCGTCGATGACGTACCAGGCGCGCGTCACGTCCCCGGGCTTGGGGGTGTACGTGGACACAGGCGATACCTCTGTCTGTCTAGTGGGCTGCCGGCCGGTCGGACGCCCTCCCCCTCGAACGGCGGCCGGTGGTGACCCGCGCGAGGTGGTCCACCGCCCCGCGAGGGGACGACATGGACGCCGAGGGTCAACGTTACCGGCCGGGGACCGCGCACTCCAAGTCGGCGGTCACGTTCCCCCGGGCCATCGGTTAGACTCTCCCCGGTTCCCGCCCTCGTAGCTCAGTGGATAGAGCACGGCTCTCCTAAAGCCGGTGTCGGAGGTTCGATTCCTCTCGGGGGCACCACCCGCACTGTCGGCCGCCGCCGGCCGCGCCCGCACCCTACCGGCGGAGCGTCGCAGAGAAGGCGCTGGTCAACGCCAGGATCGGCAGGCCGATGAACAGGTGCACGACCGCCGCCGCTAGTCCGTCGAGGAACGGCACCGTGACGAGCAGCGGCAGGGCCACCGCGGCGACGATGAGCAACCCGACCGTCCAGGAGTAGAACTGCTGGGGATTGGCGGTGCCGATCAGCAGCAGGTACCAGAGCAGCCCCGCCAGGATCGCCGCGACCGCCCCGTACACCGCGTACATGGTGGGGGTGTTGCCACCGTTCGCCCACTGGTGGCCGAAACGCGAGAAGACCGCTTCCACGATCCATGCGATGAGCCATCCCGCGATCGCCGCGACGAGGGCGGTCGCGGCCACGCTCCCGGCGAATTTGCCCACGTCGAGGGCGGGGCCACGGCGCGGCGCGGGACGGCCGGCGTCGTACCCGCCCTCCGGCGCGTAGGCGTCGTCATAGGCGGGCTCGTATGCCTGGTCGTCGCCCATCCGCGAGTAGGCACGCGAGTCGGGTTGCTGCCCCATGCGTCGGGTCTGGTCGTCCTGTCCGGGATACATCTCTACCGCCTCCGAATCGGTGTGGTGCTCACCGAGGGTAGTCCCTCCCGGTCCACGACGAGGCCCGCCCGACCGTCCGAGGACGACCGGGCGGGCCGGGCGGGGGTCCGCTGTGGCGACCCCGTCGAGGTGAGGAACGTCAGTGGGCGATGGTCTTCTCCACACCGACGCCGGTGAGGGACCGGACCTCCATCTCCACCCGCTTCTCCGGGAACTCGTCCTTCTTGCCGATGAGCGTGCCGATGATGCCCAGCAGGAATGCAAGCGGGATCGACACGATGCCCGGGTTCGAGAGCGGGAACAGGGAGAAGTCGACGCTCGAGATCATCGACTTCTCGCCGCCGGAGACCGCCGGGGAGAGCGCGATCAACACCAGGGTGCTGATCAGGCCGCCGTACATCGAGAAGAGCGCACCGGTGGTGTTGAACCGCTTCCAGAACAGCGAGTACAGGATCGTCGGCAGGTTCGCCGACGCGGCGATCGCGAAGGCCAGGGCCACGAGGAAGGCGATGTTCTGCCCCATCGCGCCGATACCCATGACGATCGACACCAGACCGATCACGACGACCGTGATCCGCGAGACGCGGAGCTGCGCCTTCTCGGTGGCCTGCCCACGCTTGAGCACGCCGTTGTAGATGTCGTGCGCGAACGAGGCGGACGCCGTGATCGCCAGCCCGGCCACCACCGCGAGGATCGTCGCGAAGGCGACCGCGGAGATGATGCCGAGGAAGATCTCACCGCCGAGGGCGAACGCGAGCAGCGGTGCCGCCGAGTTCACGCCACCGGGCGCGGCCTGGATCACCTCCGGGCCGACCATCGCCGCGGCACCGAACCCGAGCACGAGGGTGAACAGGTAGAACCCGCCGATGAGCGCGATCGCCCAGGTGACGGACCGTCGGGCCTCCTTCGCGGTGGGGACCGTATAGAAGCGCATCAGCACGTGCGGTAGTCCGGCGGTGCCGAAGACCAGGGCGATCGACAGGGACACGAAGTCCAGCTTGCTGGTCTCGGTGGCGCCGTACTGCAGACCGGGCTGCAGTAGGTCCTTGCCCGAGTTGGCGACGGCCTCCCCGAGGAGCGCGGAGAAGTTGCCGCGCGCGGCCACGAGAACCATGAGGCACATGATGAGCACGCCGCCGACGAGCAGGACCGCCTTGACCATCTGGACGTAGGTGGTGCCCTTCATCCCGCCGACCAGCACGTACACGATCATCAACAGCCCCACGGCCGCGACGACGATCGCCTGCCCCGTGGAGTCGTTGATGTTGAGCAGCAGCGCGACCAGGCCGCCCGCGCCGGCCATCTGGGCGATCAGGTAGAAGAGGCATACCGCGAGGGTGGCCAGGGCCGCCGCCATACGGACGGGCCGCTGGTTGAGGCGGAAACTGAGCACGTCGGCCATGGTGAACCTGCCGGTGTTGCGCATCAGCTCGGCGACGAGCATCAGGGCGACGAGCCAGGCGACGAGGAATCCGATGGAGTAGAGAAATCCGTCGTACCCGTTGATGGCGATGGCGCCGGCGATACCAAGGAACGACGCCGCCGACAGATAGTCACCGGCGATCGCGAAACCATTCTGGGGACCGGTGAAGGTGGACCCGCCGGTGTAGAAGTCCTTCGTCGACTTGGTGGACTTGGACGCCCTGAGGACGAGCGTCATCGTGATGACGATGAAGACGCCGAACACGACCATGTTGAGCAGCGTGCTGCCGACCTGCTCGCCCGGTACGAGTTCGTTGATGTTGAGTAGCCAATCCATCAGACAGCCTCACCTTCCAGCTCGAGGCGGATGGATTCCGCACGGGGATCGATCACGCGGTTGGCGAACCGGATGTAGAGGAACGTGATGAGGAAGGTCGTCACGAACTGCCCCAGGCCGATGATCAGGCCCCAGGTGATGTTCCCGAACACCTTCGTGGCCATGAAGTCCGTGGCGTAGACGGCGAGGATGACGTAGAGGAAGTACCAGATGAGGAAGGCGACGGTCATGGGGAACACGAACGCCCGGAACTTGCTGCGCAGCTCCTGGAAGGCGGGGCTCGACTGCATCGCCGTGAATTCCGCCGCTTCCGGGGTTCGCCGCGATGCGCCCCCCGTCGGCGGATCTGTGGGTTGGGACACGGAGGTCCTCCGTTTCGGGTTCTCATCAGCGCACCGCTGTAGTGATGCGCCTCACAGGTAGTGACGGTGAAAGTGTGACACGTAACACAAGGCTTAGGACGGCGACTGCCCGAACACTTGTGACCGCCTGCAACTTGGGGGTCGACTCACCCCCATCAGCGGGTGTCACTACCTCAGTCCGGGGCTGAAGACGGGTCAGGCCCCGGGGATCCCACCGCGGCGGCCCACCGCGTCGGCGAACACCCGCACGATCTCGTCGGGCGTCCGGGCGACATGGGTGCTCCCGCCTGTCACCCGGGAGATCTCCGCGAGGGTGCCCGACCCGGTGTCGTCGAGGAGGCTGATCGACACCACGATCACCGGACGCGACGGCGTGACCATCTCCCGCAACCGGGCGAGGAACTCCCCCTCGCCCAGGTCCGACGTCGCGTCGTCGGCCCCGTCGGAGATCACGATGATCGAATTGATCATGTTGGGGTCGTACCCGGAGCGCACCACGGCGTACGCGTCGAGGACCGACCGGTAGAGGTCGGTCCCTCCGCCCACCAGACCGGGCAGGGTCGCCAGCGCGTCGACCAGGGTCTCCCGGTGCGAGCCGACGGCACCGGCAGCGTCGAGGCGCTCGAGTGCGGCGACCTCCGCGTACGGAGCGCTGTTCCGTCCGGCCGCACCGCCGAACGCCCACAGCCCGAGCGCCGCGTCGTCGGGGAACTGCGCGAGTCCGGCGGTCGCGGTGGCGACGAGTGCCTCTATCCGGGTCCGGTCCGTGCCGGGTACCCCGAACCCCATCGATCCCGAGGTGTCCACCAGGACGAGGGACCGGGCGGGCATCGCCAGCAGCCGCCAGCGCTGGAGCGTCCCGTGGAGGCGGTTGGGGTCGCGGACGATGAGCACCTCCGCTTCGCCGACCCCCGCCCCGTCCGCGAGGGGCGCCCGGTCCGCCGTCCGGAAGCCGTCGGACGAGAGCCCGTCGAGGAAATCGGATGAGGCGGTCGCATCACGGAGGGCCTCGGCGGCGCCGGCGACCTCGGCTCGCCGGGTCGGGTCCTGGGTGGTGACCGCGAGGGGGTATCCCAGGAAGACGGCGCCGGTGTCCGGGGCGGCGATCTCGAGCCCGGAGCCCGGGGCGTCGCGCCGGGAGAGCACCGCCTCACGCTCGGTCACGATCGTCGCACCGCCCCCGGAGATCACCCTGTCGAGCATCTCGCGCGAGGCCGGAGGGGCCTCCATGCGGCTCACCTGCCCCTGGGCCAGCATGGCCATGGAGGCACCGAGCGACTCCGGGGTCGACCGCATGTTCTCGACCTCGGAGGTGGCGGCGAGGATCGGTGCATCCGCGATCCCGGACCGGACGGGATCGCCCATCATCAGTCCCGGCGTCGCCAGCGCGGTGGTCCACGTGGACATGTCGATCCGGGTGTCGCGGAACGCGATGACCACCGGGGTCGACGCGAGGGAGTTCAGAACCGTGTCGAAGGGGATCTGGACATCCTGTGACAGCTGCGCGAGCCGCACGGCCGAGTCGGGGACCCAGATGTCGGGGAGGGCCTCGCGGGAGGCGATACGCGCGGAGAGGTCCGCGGACGACACCGGGGCGACCTCGAAGGAGTAGCACCCGTCGGCGCCCCGGGCCAGGGCGTCGACGTGGGCGGAGATGTCGGGCTCGGCGGCGACACTGATCCGGACGTCCTCCCCGCAGAACCCGCCGACACCGGCCCTGGAGAGCCCAGTGAGCACGAGCCCCGCGAGAAGGACCACCGCGAGGAGTGCACCCCCGACGAGGACCACTCTCCGGGCCGTCGGATTCCCACTCTGCGGCGACGCGCTGTGCCTGGCCATCGCTGGCGTTCCCCCTGGATCTTAGGTACCCGGGGCAGTGCCAGACGCCCACGTCAGGCGGATCCGGGTCGGGCGCTGGAATCGTACCCGGGCCGGGGGCCGCGCGGTGTCGACACCTGACGGGCCGCCGCGGGGCGATCTCCTGTCGGTGGGCCGTTCAGCGCCCCCGGAAGACGGGGGGACGCTTCTCGGCGCGGGCGGCCCGGGCCTCGGCCATGTCCTCACTGCTCCACGCCCTCAGCTGGAGCTCGGTGTGCTCGTCTCGCGGGAGCAGTCGGGCGTCGTCGTCGTTGATGACGGTCTTGATGTGTCTCAGGCTCAGCGGCGCGGAGCGCGCGAGCTCGGCGGCGAGCTCCATGGCCGCCTCCATGTCGCCGATCTCGTTGGCGAGCCCGATCCGGGCCGCCTCCTCCGCGCCGACGGGCCGGGCGGTCATGAGCACCGAGCGGGCGTGTCCGCCGCCGACGACGTTGGCCAGCCGCTTGATCGTCCAGTTGTCGAGCGCCAGGCCCACCTTGACGACCGGCACCGCGAAGACCGCGCCCGGTGCCACGACCCGGAGATCCGCGGCCAGGGCGAGCTGCACCCCGGCGCCGACGGCAGGTCCGTTGACGGCGGCGATCACCGGCACGGGGACCGACTCGACGGCACGGAGCATGCCGGCGTGCGCGTCATAGAAGTTCGAGTTGTACACCCCGCCGGACAGGTCGGCCCCGGCGCAGAACGCGGACCCCGCGCCCGTGACGACGATCGCTCGGACCGGATCCTCGGACTCGGCCTCCGCGCCGGCCGCCTCCACGGCCTCCCGGAGCGCGGTGCACACCTCGGCGTCGAGTGCATTTCGGGTCTCGTGGCGGTCGATGGTGACGACGACTACTGCGCCGTCCCTGCGGGTGACGATCATGGCGGCGGGGGCCTCCTCTGCGGGACGGGGGGTGCGGCGGCGCACCCCTGGGCCGAGGATACCGGCTGGTAGTCACCCCCACCGTACGATGCGGTCATGGCGCGAACCGGAGCTCTACAGATCCTCGACCTGGTCCTCGACGACGGCTCGTTCCGATCATGGGACGGCTCGCCGGTCCGCTCGCCCCAGGTGGACTCGGTGCCCGGGTACGAGGACGCCCTCCTGCGGGCGGCCGAGAAGTCGGGGGTGGACGAGTCCGTCATCACCGGCGAGGGGACCCTGCTCGGACGTCGGGTGGTGCTCATCGCATGCGAGTTCGACTTCCTGGCCGGGTCCATCGGGATCGCCGCCGCCGAGCGGATCGTCTCGGCGGTCGAACGGGCCACCGCCGAGGGCCTGCCGATCCTCGCGTCGCCCACCTCCGGGGGGACCCGTATGCAGGAGGGGACGGTCGCCTTCCTGCAGATGGTGAAGATCTCGGCGGCGGTGGCAGGACACAAATCCGCGGGCCTGCCCTACCTCGTCTACCTGCGTCACCCGACCACCGGCGGGGTGTTCGCGTCCTGGGGCTCGCTCGGGCACGTGTCCGTCGCGGAGCCCGGGGCGCTGATCGGCTTTCTCGGCCCCCGCGTGTACGAGGCCCTCTACGATTCCCCCTTCCCCGACGGCGTCCAGGTCTCCGAGAACCTCGCACGGCGCGGGATGATCGACGGCGTACTCCCTCCGGAGGGGTTGCGGGACCTCACGGCGCGGGCGTTGCGGGTCCTGTGCCAGGACCCGCCCTCGGACGACGAACCGGTCCCCCCGCACGGGCCGGTGCCCGAGCCGGAGTCCGACGACGGCACTCCCCCGGACGCCTGGGATGCCATCACGCGGTCCCGTCGCCACGACCGTCCCGGCGCCCGGGCGTTCCTCGACCGTGTGTCGCCGGGCCGGGTTCCGCTCTCCGGCACCGGCCAGGGAGAGGACAGCGGATCCCTCCTGCTCTCGCTGGCCAGGTTCCGCGGCCAGTCCGCGGTCGTCCTGGCGCAGGACCGCGATGCGGAGAACGAGACGAGTCCCCTGGGGCCGTCCGCACTGCGCTCGGCCCGCCGCGGGATGCGGATCGCGGCCGAGATGGGTGTCCCCCTGGTACTGCTCATCGACACCCGGGGTGCCGCCCTGTCCCGGGAGGCCGAGGAGGGTGGCCTGGCCGGCGAGATCGCGCGGAGCCTGGCCGACCTGGTCACCCTGTCCACGCCGACCGTGTCGGTGATACTCGGCCAGGGCACCGGAGGGGCCGCGCTCGCACTGCTGCCGGCCGACCGGGTCCTGTGCGCGAGACACGGGTGGCTCGCGCCGCTCCCGCCCGAGGGTGCCAGCGCCATCCTCCACCACGAGACCACCCGCGCGCCCGAGGTCGCCCGCTCGCAGGGGATCACCTCCACCGACCTGCTGCAGGCCGGGATCGTGGACGTGGTGGTCCCCGAGAAGCCCGACGCCGCCGACGAACCGGACGCCTTCTGCGACCGCATGGCCGACGCCGTCGCGGCCGCCCTCCTCGAGGTCCGCAGACGCCCCCCTGAGCGGAGGTATGCCGAGCGCATGATGAGGTATCGCGTCCTCGGCCTACCCGTAGAGTGAGTCCTGTCACAGCCCACCGACCCGATCGGCGGGCACGCTCCCGTCTGTGAGGGGAACTCCCGATGTCGGACTCCACCACCTCGGCCTACGCCGCCGCCCACCGGCTCTCGATCAGCGATCCCGATGCGTTCTGGCTCAAGATCGCCGAGGACATCGACTGGACCACGCCCCCGACCACGGCGGTCGACGGCTCCCGCCCGCCGTTCTACCGCTGGTTCCCGGACGGGGAGCTCAACACCTCCTACAACTGCCTGGACCGGCACGTCGACGCGGGCCGCGGGGATCAGGCCGCGTTCATCTACGACTCCGCGGTGACCGGCGTCAAGGAGACCATCACCTACGCGCAGCTGCTGACGCGGGTCGAGGAGTTCGCCGGGGCACTGGCGGCCGAGGGGGTCGGGCGGGGCGACCGGGTCGTCATCTACATGCCGATGGTCCCGCGCGCGGCCGTGGCGATGCTCGCGTGCGCCCGGTTGGGAGCGGTGCACTCGGTCGTCTTCGGCGGCTTCGCCGCGCCGGAGCTGGCCATCCGGATCGACGACGCGCGTCCCAAGGTCATCGTCACCTCGCACGGCGGGATCGAACCGACCCGCAAGGTGCCGTACTTCCCCATGGTGGCCAAGGCCCTCGAACTCACCCGGCACACCCCCGGCGCGGTGATCGTGGCCCCGCGCCACGACCAGTTCCCCGACGAGGTCTTCCCGGAGACACCGGGCACCACCTGGAGCTACTGGGATGACGCCGTCGCCGCGTCCGAGCGGGCGGCCCCGGTGCCCGTCAGGGCCACCGATCCCCTGTACATCCTGTACACCTCCGGTACCACGGGACTGCCCAAGGGCGTCGTGCGGGACAACGGCGGCCATGCTGTCGCGCTCGCGTGGTCGATGTGGAACATCTACGGGGTCCGTCCGGGTGAGGTGTGGTGGACCGCCTCGGACGTCGGCTGGGTGGTGGGCCACTCCTACATCGTCTACGCCCCCCTGCTGATCGGCGCGACGTCCATCATCTACGAGGGCAAGCCGGTCGGCACGCCGGATGCCGGAGCGTTCTGGCGGGTCATCTCCGAGCACCGTGCCACCGCGCTGTTCACCGCCCCCACCGCCGTCCGCGCGGTGCGCAAGGAGGATCCGGAGGGCGCCGAGGTCGACAAGTACGACCTGTCCTCCATGCGCACCCTGTTCTGCGCGGGTGAGCGCCTGGACCCCGACACCTACCAGTGGGCCACCGACAAGCTCGCGAAGCCGGTTGTGGACAACTGGTGGCAGACCGAGACCGGGTGGCCGATCGCCTCCAACCTGCGGGGTCTGGAACCGATGCCGATCAAGGCGGGCTCCCCCACCGTCGCCGTGCCCGGGTACGACCTGCACGTCCTCGACGGCGAGGGCAACCCACTGCCCGCGGGCGAGGAGGGCAATCTCGCCATCAGGCTACCCATGGCACCGGGGACGCTGGCGGGGCTGTGGGAGGACGACGAGCGGTTCGTCTCCTCGTACATGTCGGTCTTCGACGGGTACTACTCGACCGGGGACGGCGGGTACATCGACTCCGACGGTTACGTCTATGTGATGGGCCGGACCGACGACGTGATCAACGTGGCCGGCCACCGCCTGTCGACCGGGTCGATGGAGGCCGTCATCGCGACCCACCCCGCCGTGGCGGAGGCCGCCGTGATCGGGGTCAGGGACGAGCTGAAGGGCCAGCGACCGGTCGGATACGTGGTCCTCAAGTCCGGTCAGGTCCGGGACCCCGAGGAATTGCGCGCAGAGCTGGTGGCGATGGTGCGTGACGAGATCGGGGCGGTGGCCACGTTCCGGGACTGCACGGTCGTCCAGGGTCTGCCCAAGACCCGGTCGGGCAAGATCCTGCGCAAGACCATGCGGCAGATCGCCGACGGACAGCAGGACGTCGTGGTGCCCTCGACGATCGAGGACCCGGCCGTACTGGACGCGCTGGCGCCCTTCCTGCGGCCTCAGGGATAGGGTCCGAGCCCGCCGCCGCAGGAGGCAGGCGGGCTCGGACTCCCGTTCCGGCAGCCGTTCAGTCGAGGAGGGATTCCTCGTTGCCCTGGCAGGACCCGGCGAGATGGGACTCCCACGTGTCGACGGCGGGGTCACACTCGACCGCCAGGGAGATCCCGCCGCGAGAGGGCCCGTACACCCCGATCGCGGAGCGGGGCCCCTTCCTGTCGATGACGAAGACGACCTCCTGGTCGCCCGGGAAGATCAGGTTCACCTGCTCGGCGAGGTCCTCGACGGTGTCGAGCTGCCCCGGCGCGAGGTCGTCGAAGGTGACATACGTGGCCCCGGACACGGTCTCGACGCGGGGCGCGGCCGTGGCGGTGGCGGGGACCGCGAGACCGAGACCGGCGGCGGCGAAAGCAGTGGCGGAGACGGCCGCGAGGGCGCGACGGATGGGCTGGGTCATAAGGACTCTTTCCCGTTCGGACGGCGCTGATCACCGTCGATAAGAAAAGACTTTACTCAAGCCCGCCGTAGTGCGCCCAGATCGGGGCGAATTCTCCCCTCGACGCCGTTCGCCCCGCCCTCCGTGGGGAGGACGGGGCGATCGGGTCTCCCGGCTGGGAGGAGGGCTCAGGCGTTGAGCAGGTCGATGACGAACACCAGGGTCTTGCCGCCGAGCGGGTGCAGGGCCGCGGAGGTGCCGTAGGCCTTGTCCGGCGGGATCACCAGCTGGCGGCGACCGCCGACCTTCATCCCCGGGATCCCCTCCTGCCAGCCCTGGATGAGTCCGTTGAGCGGGAAGGTGATGGACTCGCCCCGGTCCCAGGAGGAGTCGAACTGCTCACCGGTCTCGTAGTCGACCCCCACGTAGTGGACGGTGACGTTGCCGCCGGCGACCGCCTCGGCACCGTCCCCCACCGTGATGTCCTCCGCGACGAGGTCGGTGGGCGCGGGGCCCGTCGGCATGTCGATCTCGGGCTTGTCCATGGTGTCTCCTCCTGGAGTCAGGTTCCCGGGTTCAGCGCTGGCTGATCGGGGTGAAGCTCCGCTCGGCCGGGCCGGTGTAGACCTGACGCGGGCGGTTGATCTTGGTAGAGGGATCCTCGCGCATCTCGCGCCAGTGCGCGATCCACCCCGGCATCCGGCCGAGCGCGAACAGGACGGTGAACATGTCCGTCGGGAAGCCCATCGCGCGGTAGATGAGGCCGGTGTAGAAGTCGACGTTCGGGTAGAGCTTGCGCTCGACGAAGTAGTCGTCGGCCAGCGCCGTCTCCTCCAGCTTGAGGGCGATCTCCAGAAGCGGGTCGTTGCTCTGCGACAGCAGGGAGTGCGCGTGCTTCTTGGCGATCTGGGCACGCGGGTCGTAGCTCTTGTAGACGCGGTGACCGAAGCCCATGAGCTTGACGCCGTCGACCTTGTTCTTGACCCGGTCCATGTAGTCGGTGGCGTCGCCACCCTCGGACTCGATCCGCTCGAGCATCTCCAGCACGGCCTGGTTGGCGCCACCGTGCAGCGGGCCGTACAGGGCGTTGATGCCGCCGGTGATCGAGGAGTAGAGCGGGGCCTCGGAGGAGCCGACCATGCGGACGGTCGACGTGGAGCAGTTCTGCTCGTGGTCCGCGTGCAGGACCAGGAGCATGTCGAGGGCGTCGGCGACCTCGTCGGTGACCTCGTAGTCCGGGCCGAACGTCATGCGCAGGAAGTTGCGCACGTACCCGAGGGACGGATCCGGGTCGATGGCCTCCTGGCCGTTGCGGATGCGCTCGATGGCGGCGGCGAGGGTCGGACCCCGACCCAGCAGGCGCGCGGTCGCCAGGTCGACGGCCTTGGGGTCGTCGATGTCCAGGTCGTCACCGTGGGTGCCGAAGAGACTCACGCCGGCGGACAGGACGGGCATCGGGTGGGTGTCCCGGGGGAAGGCCTGCAGCAGCGGCATCATCTGGCCGGGCAGCGACGTCTCGCCGAGGACCTTCTCGGTGAAGTCGGCGAGCTGGGCCTCCGTGGGGTCCTCGCCGTAGATGAGGAGATAGGAGACCTCGAGGAAGGACGCGTTGTCGGCGAGCTGGTCGATCGGGTACCCACGGTGGCGGAGGATCCCCTCGTTGCCGTCGATGTAGGTGATCGAGGAGGTGCACGCGGAGGTGTTGACGAATCCCACGTCCAGGGTGGTCATCCCCGTCTTGGCCAGCAGCGAACCCAACTGCACCGCGTCGCTTCCGCAGGTCGCTTCCACCACATCGAGTCCGAGCTCACCGCCGGGGTAGGACAGTGTTGCCTTGCGGTCCGAACCGTTCGAGCCTGCGGTCACGCGATTCCCTCTCCGACGACTGGTCCCGGCGGCCTGAATCCCGCCACGAATGTGCTGTGCCACACCCTACCGTGGCGGTCGACAACGGTTCGAAGGGAGTTCTGCGACTCTCCCCCCGCGGGCCCGTGCGGGCGGTCAGGGCTGCAGTCTGCGGGCCGTCCAGCTCTCCCCCGAGAGCAGGGACTCGATGCGGTCGTGGAAACGGTCCGGGCCACCCTGCCAGAACTCCACCCGCTCGGGGACGAGCCGGAACCCACCCCAGCGCTCGGGCATCGGGATCTCGTCGACGTCGGCCAGCCGCCGCTCGGCGGTCGCGTACAGCGACTCCAACTCGTCCACCGACTCGGCCGGCCTGGACTGTTCCGAGGCCCACGCCGAGACCTGCGACCCGCGGGGCCGCGTACGCCAGTAGTCGAGGCTGTCCGCCCGGTCGACCTGACGGCACGGGCCCTCGATGTGGACCTGACGCTCGGCGACCAACCACGGGAACGTCACCGACGCGTACCCGGTCTCCGCCAACTGCGCGCCCTTGCGGGACGTCGTCGTCGTGAAGAACGTGATGCCCCGTTCGTCGGCGCCCTTACACAGCACCGTCCTGGTCGAGGGCCGTCCGTCGGCACCGACGGTGCCGAGCACCATCGCGTTGGGCTCGCGGACGCCGCGGCGGCCCGCCTCCTCCAACCACGCGGTGAACAGTGGCAGCCACCCGTCGTCGAGGTCGGCCACGTCCAGCCGGGGGTGCAGGCCGTACCCGACCCGCATGGCGTCGAAGTCGGTCGGTTCCAGGGCTGGTTCCTCCATGACCCAGACGGTACTCCCGGCCCCGGACGGGCCGGACTACGATGGACCCGTCCCACACCACCACAAGGAACGGCACCCCAAGAGCATGAGCGATCAGCTGCCCACCATCCCCGCCGACCTCAAGCCCGCCGACGGCCGCTTCGGCTGCGGCCCGTCCAAGGTCCGTCCCGAGCAGATCGCGGCCGTGTCCGACGCCGCCACCACCGTGATGGGCACCAGCCACCGGCAGAAGCCGGTCAAGGACGTCGTGGGCCGCGTCCGCGACGGCCTGGCCTCGCTCTTCTCCCTCCCCGAGGGGTACGAGGTCGTGCTGGGCAACGGCGGCACCACCGCGTTCTGGGACGCCGCCGCGTTCGGGCTCGTGCGCTCCAAGTCCCTGCACCTGACCTACGGCGAGTTCTCGTCCAAGTTCGCCAAGGTCACCGGCGGCGCGCCGTTCCTGGACGACCCGATCGTCATCTCCTCGGAGCCCGGCACCGCGCCCGAGCCCACGTCCGACCCGTCGGTGGACCTCATCGGCTGGGCGCACAACGAGACCTCGACCGGTGTCATGCTCCCCGTGTCCCGCCCGGCCGGGTCGGAGAACGCACTCATCGCGATCGACGCCACCTCCGGCGCCGGCGGGCTGCCCGTCGACATCGCCGACACCGACGTCTACTACTTCGCCCCGCAGAAGTCGTTCGCCTCGGACGGCGGCCTGTGGGTGTCGATCATGAGCCCGGCCGCGCTCGAGCGGGTCGACGAGATCGCCGCCACCGACCGCTGGTGCCCGGACTTCCTGTCCCTGCCGACCGCGGTGGACAACTCGTCCAAGAACCAGACGTACAACACCCCGGCCGTGGCCACCCTGCTGATGTTCGCCGACCAGATCGAGTGGATGAACACCCGGGGCGGCCTGGACTGGTGCGTGGCGCGGACCAAGGACTCCTCGTCCCGCCTGTACGACTGGGCCGAGTCCAGCGACTACGCCACGCCGTTCGTCGCCGAGGCGGCCCACCGCTCGCAGGTCGTCGGCACCATCGACCTGGACGAGAAGATCGACGCCGCGCTCGTCGCCAAGACGCTCCGGGCCAACGGCATCCTCGACACCGAGCCGTACCGCAAGCTCGGCCGCAACCAGCTGCGCATCGGCATGTTCCCGGCGATCGAGCCGGAGGACGTCACGCAGCTGACCCGCTGCATCGATCACGTGGTCGGCCAGCTCGCCTGATCCGACCCTCTCCGGGGACCACCGGGGTCACCTCCGGAGTCGCCCGAGCAGGTTTTCCGCAGCCCACCCGGCCCGTCCGCGCGCCGGGTGGGCTGCGCTGCCCTACCATGTGAGGACGCGCCCAGGCCCCGGGTAGCGGACCGCTCGGGTCGCCGACGGGGCCGCGAGGAGTCGAGGAGGCGGCATGCGGAAGCTGAGGATCGTCGGTGTGGACACCGAGTCGTCGGTCGTCGAATGCGAGGTCCCGGACTCCGGCGAGAAGTTCTCCCTCCCACTCGACGACCGCCTTCGCGCGGCCGCCCGTGGTGAGTTCGTACCCGGCGGCGGGACCGGGCGGGCTCCCGTGACCGGCACCCTGCGTCCCCGTGAGATCCAGGACCGTATCCGGCACGGCGCCTCCCCGGAGGAGGTCGCCGCCGACGCCGGGGTCTCGTTGTCGCGGATCCAGGGCTTCGCCGTACCCGTGTTGTTGGAGCGTTCCAACGCGGCGGACATGGCCCGGTCCTCTCACCCGGTACTGCCGGACGGTCCGTCGCTGGACACGCTCGCCGACCGGGTGGGCGCCGCCCTCGACCGCCGCGGGGTCGATCCGGACCTGGTCACCTGGGACGCCTGGCGTGACCGGTCGGGCGGGTGGGTCGTCCGGACCTCCTGGCCGGCGGGATTGTCCGACGACGCCAGCGCCACGTGGTCGTTCGTCCCCGACTCGCACGGCGGGTCGGCCCGCGCACTCGACGACGAGGCCGAGAACATCCTCGACCCGTCGCGCGCGACGGCCCTGCGTTCGGTCTCCTCGCCTCCCCCGCTCCCGCCCGGGCCGCCGCCGATCCGGGCGGTTCCGGCCCCGACCGCCGCGCCCGTCACCCCCGCCGCGACGGGGACCCCCTCGGCGCCGGTCACCCCGGCCGCGCCGGCAGCGCCCGCGGTGGCGGGGCCGGTGGAGTCCGGGTCGTCGGAGTCGGCGTCCGGGGGGACGGGCACCGGAGGGAACCGTGCCGGGAACGACGACGACGAGGACTTCCTCCAGCCCACGCCCACCGAACCCGAACGACGCCCCGCGCGCCGTCATCCCACGATGCCGTCGTGGGAGGACGTCCTGCTCGGGGTCCGCGGCAAGGACGACTGAGTCCGGTCATGGGCCATCACGTCGCGACCTTCTGGTACCTGGCCACGGACGATCCCGCCGCACCGATCCGGGCGGGACGTCCGTCCGACCCCGGTTTCGCGCGCCGCCTGCTGTCGCGACTGTTCCCCACCGTCACGGTGGCGTCCCTGGGTTCGTTCCCGCTCAACCGGTCGGCGTCGGTCGGGCCGGGTGAGATCTACGTGGGGTCGTTCCCGGGACTCACCGTCGTCCAGACCCCGGTCGAGGGCCCTCTCACCCCGTCCGCCACCGCCGAGACGTGGCTGCGGCTGGTGGAGGCACCCACTGTCCTGCTGTTCGCCCAGGACGCCGAGACCGGGGTGAGCGGGTTCGCCCGCTGGGAATCCGGCCGGCTCGTGCGGGCGTTCGCCGGCGCCGACGACCGGATCGTCGAGGACGAGGGCATGCCGCTGCCGTTCGAACGCCCCTACTGGGCCGGCGAGTTCCCGCTGGACCGGGCTGCGGACAACCTCCTGGCGCTGCCGTTCTCGCCGTCGTCGCTCCTCCATGCCGCCCACCGTGAATGGCTCGGCTTCGACCTGGAGCCGGGCGGTCTCGACGTCCCGGTCCACGGATTCGCCACCGACGGTCGTCGCGAGGTCCGTCAGCACACACCGCTCGCGGGGCCGGCCCTGCACGTGGTGGGGATGCCGTCGCGGGCCGAGCTCCACGCCGCCGCCCGGCGTGCCGCGGGCGCCGGTCCCGACCCGGATGCCGACTCCGACCGCGGGGCCGACGGGTCCTCCCCGTACGCCGACGACGACTACGAGCGGCTCCCACCGGGCTCCCGGGGCCCGGGCGCGGGTGCGCGAGGTGGCCGGATCCGCGGTATCGCCGGTGTGGTCGGTGACGCGGTGCGCCGCGGCGCGGATTCGGTGTCCCGCCGTCGGCGCGGCGGCGGATCCCGCTAGCAGGGCCACCCTTCCCCCGGGTACCGCCCGCTCACTGCCCGCTCTGGTCCGTTCCGGGCGCCTCTCTGCTCGCGGAAGGGCTGGCGGCGCGGTCAGTCCCGGCGGGACCGCTCGTAGAACGCGACTGCGGCGGCCGTGGCGACGTTGAGCGAGTCCGTGCCGTCGGTCATGGGGATCGCGGCCCGCACGTCGCAGGCCCGCATGGCGTGCTCGGTGAGCCCCGGCCCCTCCGCGCCGAGGACGAACGCCACCTTGTCCACGTCGACGGCCCGGGACAGCGGGGTGTCTGCGGACGGCGTCAGTGCGACCGTCCGGAAGCCGTCCTCCCGCAGGTCCTCGAGGGACCGCTGCCAGGTGGTGGGCGTGCCGGGGAGGTGGGCGAACGGCAGGCGGAGGACGTGTCCCATCGACACCCGAACGACCCGGCGATAGAGCGGGTCCCCGGCGGCGGCCCCGAACAGCACGCCGTCCACCCCGAGCGCGGCGCAGTTGCGGAAGATCGCGCCGAGGTTCTCGGGGTCGTTGACGCCTTCGAGCACCACGAGCGTCCGCGCGCCCTCCACCACCTCCTCGACCGCCAGTGGCGTGGGCCGGTCCGCCGCGGCGAGGATGTCGCGGCTGGACCGGAAGCCGATCACCTCGCTGAGGACGTCCTTGGTGGTGCGCAGGTACACCGCGTCGGCCGCCCGTTCGTCGGCGTCCCATCCCTCGGCGGCGGCCTCCCGACGCAGTTGCTGCAACCGCGCGTCGGTTCCGAGGATGACGTGGGGCCGGAACCGGGAGAGCAGCATGCGACCCACGACGTACGTGCCCTCGGCGATCACCAACCCCCGACCGCCGGGCAGATCGGGCCGACGGTCGGAATTGTTGAGGTCGCGGAGATCGTCCACCCTGGGGTCGGCGGGATCGGAGACATCGACGACGTGCACTTCGATCTCTCCTCTCCGCCGGCCGGTCAGGCGAGCGCGTCGGTGATGGGCCCGATCGCGAAGTACACGACGAACGCGGCCGCGACGATCCACAGGATCGGGTGGACGGTGCGGCCCTTGCCGGTGGCGGTGGCCATGACGACCCAGGCGATGAAGCCGATGCCGATGCCGTTGGCGATGGAGTAGGTGAACGGCATGGCCACGATCGTGAGGAACGCCGGCAACGCGACCGCGAAGTTGGTCAGGTCGATGGCCTTGATCTGCGAGATCATCAGCGCGCCCACGATCACCAGCGCCGGGGCCGCGGCCTCGACCGGGACGACCTCGTACAGCGGGGTGAAGAACATCGCCAGCAGGAACAACCCGCCCGTGACGACGTTCGCCAGTCCCGTCCGGGCTCCCTCGGCGATGCCGGAGGCGGACTCGAGGAACACGGTGTTGGACGACGACGAGGTCAGACCGCCGGCGACGGCACCGAATCCCTCGACGACCAGCGCGGCCTTCATGTTGGGCAGGTTGCCCTTGTCGTCCATGAGCTCGGCTTCCTTGCCGAGGCCGGTGAAGGTGCCCATGGCGTCGAAGAAGTTGGCGAGCAGCAGGGTGAAGACGAACAGTCCCGCGGCCAGCGGCCCGATGCGGACGAACGCGCCGATGAGGTCGACCTGACCGATGAGCGACAGGTTGGGGATGCCGCCGAGCGAGTCGGGGATGCCGGGAACCGCGAGGCCCCAGCCGGTCGGGTTGGGCTCACCGTCGACGAAGGACGGCCCGGCGTCGGCGAGGGCCTCGACGATCACCGCGAAGACCGCGGTGACGACGATCCCGATGAACAACCCGCCGCGGATCTGGCGTGCGACGAGGATTCCGCAGAGCAGGAGGCCGAAGACGAAGACGAAGGTGGGCCACGAGGCGATGGAACCGTTGATGCCGAGGCCCACCGGGACGGTGGTGCCGGCCGCGTCGGGGAGTCGGCGCACGAACCCGGAGTCGACGACGCCGACCATGGCGATGAACAGACCGATGCCGACGGCGATGGCCGCCTTGAGCTCGGGGGGCACCGCATTGAACACGGCGGTACGGAACCCGGTCACCGCCAGGATCACGATGATGATGCCCTCGATCACCACCAGTCCCATGGCCTCGGCCCAGGTCACCTGCTGTGCGATGGTGACGGCGACGAGCGAGTTGATCCCCAGCCCGGTGGCGAATGCGAACGGGTACCGCGCGATCGCGCCGAACGCGATGGTCATGACGCCTGCGGTGAAGGCGGTGACGGCGGCGATCTCGACGATCGAGAGCTGGTTGCCCTCGACGTCGGTGCCGGAACCGAGGATCAGCGGGTTGAGGATGATGATGTAGGCCATCGCGAAGAAGCTGACGAGCCCGCCGCGGACCTCGCGGGACACCGTCGAGCCGCGCTCGCTGATCTTGAAGTAGCGATCGAGCGCCCCGACCTTCGTGGGGGGCTGCGACGGGGCCCCGGTGCTCTGCGACATCTGGTGACCTTCCTGAGCTGTGGGTGAGGAACCGTCATAGAGTAACCGTCCCGCCGCCTGCGGTAGCGTCGCGGTCATGACGGACGAGCCGACAGACCCGCGGGTGCCGAGGATCCCCGCCTATCTGTTGGACCCGAGGCCCGTCGTGATCATCGGGACGTTGGCGTGGACACTGGCCCTCCTGGCGCACATGCTCATGGACGAGGTCGACATGCGCTCGGTCATCCTGGGCGCGGTCGGCGTCGGCGTCGGCGCTGTCGGCACGATCGTCTACGCCCTGCAGCGCCGGGCTGTCCTCCGCGGCAGTGCGGGCGCCCAGCAGGGACTGGACTACGACCTGGACTGAGCGGGTCAGACCCCGCTCGGGGGCTCCGGGTCCGCTCCCCTGTCCGGGGTCTCCGGGGCGGGTGCCGTCTCCTCGGCCGTCTCGCCGGCCGGCGCCGCACCTGCGGTCCGGTCGTCGGCGGTCGCGGCCCGGGCGCGTGCGGTCGCGGCGAGCTGCTGCGGCAGGACCACCACGTCGACGGCGGCGTCGTCGTAGGCCTCGGCGACGGCCGGCCCGGTGTCCCTGGGGATCTCGACCTCGCTGTGGGCTCCGCAGCCGTACCCGAGGTGGACGACCTGACCGTCGGCGGAGAACTCGTTGGCGCAGACCCCGAACATCGCGCCCAGGGACCCGGCCACCGGCACCAGGAACCCGCAGGACCCGCAGTGGTGCTTGGCGGCGCGGGCGATCTCGGCATCGGGTCCGCGCTCGGCCGACCAGCGGTCGGCGGCGGTGGCCCGCCCCTCCCGGCTCAGGTGCCGGGGGCGGCCGAGGCCGATCGGCCCCGCGAGGTCGTCCAGCTCGTCGTCGCCGGACAGCGCGTAGCCGGGGACGAGTCGATCGTCGTCCTCGGGGGGCGGGAGCAGGTCGCCGGCACCGAGGTCACCGGGCCGGATGCGCCGATCCCACGGCACCCACTCGGGGGCGACCAGCGCATCCGCACCCGGAAGGAGCGCGATCTCGTCGACGGTCAGGTCGCCGCCGGGTACGAGCGCGAGGACGCAGGCCCAGTACCACCCGCGGTACCCGGGGAGCTCGGAGACGAACCGATGCGTGGTGGTGAAGTCCGCCTCGACGGTGCTGCCGAGGTGCTCCCCCACTCCCGCGGCGGCGAACTCCTCGACCGCCCGACGTGCCACGTCAACGCCGGAGGCCAGCCGCTCACGCAGCGCGTCGTCGAAATCCGACCCCTGATCCGTGCCTACCTCGGTGTTCACCCCTCCCATTATGCGCAACTCCGCGTGGAGGTCACGGTCCGGCCCGTCGTGCGGCATCCTTGGGACATGCGCAGCGCCCTCGGCCCGGTCGGCCCCCTCGTCGTCTCCCTGAGCCTCCTCGCCGCTCTCACGGCGTGTTCCGCGGGAGACGGCGACGCCCCGCCCGCCACCACCACCGCCGGCACCGCGCTGGCCTCGTCGAGCATCCCCGCCGGCTCGGTCGCCGGCGGTTCGTCGAGCCGGGGGGTGCCCGTCGGTCCGTCGGACCCGCAACCCGCGCGCGGCTCGGTCGAGGTCGTGCGCACCCTGGCGCACGACCCGTCACTGTTCACCCAGGGCCTCCAGGTGGTGGGCGACGAGATCTACGAGTCGACGGGGCGGGTCGGCGCCTCCCTCGTCGAACGGCGCCCGCTCGAGGGCGGCGACCCCGCGGCGTCGGTGGACATGGCGCCGGACGAGTTCGGCGAGGGGCTCGCCGTCACCGGCGACACGCTGTGGACCCTGACGTGGCAGAACCGCGTCGCCCACAACCGCGACCCGCGGACCCTCGAAGTCCGGTCGGAGGTGCCCTACGAGGGTGAGGGCTGGGGCTTGTGCTTCGACGGCACCTCCCTGGTGATGAGCGACGGTTCCGACACCCTCACCTTCCGTGACCCCGTGACCTTCGAGCCGACCGGACGCGTGCAGGTGACCTCGGGGGGCGCGCCGGTCACCCGTCTCAACGAACTGGAATGCGCGGACGGTTCGGTCCTGGCGAACGTGTGGATGACCGACGAACTCGTGCGGATCGACCCCGCCACGGGGCACGTCACCGCGATCTACGACGCCGGGCGGCTCGAGCAGCCGCGCCCCGCGGACCCCGACGCGGTCCTCAACGGCATCGCGGCACTGCCGGACTCCGAGAACGTCCTGCTCACCGGCAAGCTGTGGCCCAACCTGTACGAGGTGCGCCTCGTTGGCTGATCGCCCCACCGGACCCGCGCGCCGCGCCCTCTCGTCCGCAGGGCGGGGCGTTCGCCGGGTCTTCCACGCCGACGGCGCGGGCCGGTCCGGGCTGGCTCCCCTCAGCTACGTCACGGTCGCGAACTTCGCGTGTGACGCCATCCTCGCGGTGGCCCTGGCCAACACCCTCTTCTTCTCCGCGGCGACCGCGGAGTCCCGGGCCAACGTGGCCCTGTACCTCCTGGTCACGGTGGCCCCGTTCGCACTGGTCGCTCCGGTCATCGGCCCCGCCCTGGACCGCCTGCGCAGCGGCCGCAGGTTGACCGTCTCGCTGACGTTCACCCTGCGCGCGGTGCTCGCCGTCATCCTCGCGCTCAACTTCGACTCGTGGCTCCTCTACCCGCTGGCCCTGGGCATGCTGGTGCTGTCCAAGACGTTCGGCGTCGTCAAGGCGTCCATCACCCCGCACGTGTTGCCCCCGGCTCTGGACCTGGTCCGCACCAATTCCCGTCTCACCGTCCTCGGGCACGTCGGCGGCAGTCTGGTCGCGGGGGCGGCGGCCGGCGCGGTGGCGTGGCTGTGGGACTCGAACGCCGCGCTGTGGTTGCTCGCCGCGGTCGCGCTCGTCGCGGCCTACGTCGCGATGACCATTCCGGCGCACGCCGAGGCGTCGGAGGGCGAGGAGTCCGCCACCCTGCGGATGGAGCGGGGCCGATCACTGGCCAGCGGCCTCAAGGCCGTGCTCACCCGGCCGCTTGGCAGAAACGTCTTGGCGAACCTGTGGGCGGTGTCGCTCGTGCGATTCATGACCGGTTTCCTCACCCTGTTCCTCGCGTTCGTCGCCAAGGCCCAGGAGGGCGCCTCCGCGGTCGAGCAGGCGGGCCTCCTGGCGATCGCGGGCGCAGCCGGTGGGCTGGGCACCTTCGCGGGCAACGCCGTGGGGGCTCGGCTCACCCTGGGACGGCCCGAGCGGATCACCGGCATCGCGGGCGGAGCAGCCCTGGCGGCCGCCGTCGTCGCCGCCTTCCTCGGGACCATCTGGGCCGCTGCGGTCCTCGCCCTCGTCGCGGCGGTGTGCAGTGCCCTGGGCAAGGTGGCCCTCGACGCGTCCCTCCAGACCGACATCCCGGACGCCGCGCGGTCGTCCGCGTTCGGGCGGTCCGAGACCGCACTGCAACTGGCGTGGGTCCTGGGCGGTGCGCTGGGCGTGTTGTTACCGCCGGACTTCACCGTCGGGTTCTCGGTGATCGCCGTGGTCGGGGCCCTGATGTTCACCCAGTCCCAACTGACCGGCCGTGGGTCCACCCTCGTCCCCGGCCTCGGCGGCAACCGACCGCGCTTCCCGGGCCCGCCCCGTGACCCGGGTGTGGCCGACACCCGACCCCTCGGCAGAATGGAGGGGTGAGTTCCCGCAACGAGACCCCGTCGACCGGCTCCCGTGTCCGTCCCGTCACCTGGGTGATCGCGGCGTGGATGATCATCATGATCGCCGCGATCGTCGGTGCGTGGCAGGGCTCCGAGTCCAGGTACGGCAAGCTTCCGGAGGTCACCGTCGCCAGTGACCGCTCCCAGGTGACGGTACTGCCGTTCGCCGCGACCGACCTGGACGGCAACACCTTCACCAACCCGGTGGGCGACTTCCGGGTACAGGATGAACACACCCTCACGGTCCGGCTGCCGGGAGAACTGCAGGACTCGACGATCGACGTCTACGAGGTCCGCGCCGGCGGCACCCGCGAGTACACGGTCGAGGCGGGCGGGCCCGCGCAGCTACTCGTACCCGTGACCACCCCGGACGAGGGCCGCCTCGAGGGCCTGGCCCTCCGTTCGGTGGCGCTCGTCTACGCCGGGGACGGCTCGGAGACGATCCTCAACGGCGAGTGGTCGGTGAGCTTCACCTACGACGACTGATCCGTGGATCAGCTGTCCAGTTCACGGGCCACCGCCCGCAGCACCGAGGCGACCCGGCCCGAGACCTTGGCGTCGGGTCGGTGACCGCGGCGCAACTCGGGCTGGACGGTCGACTCGAGGACCTTGATCATGTCCTCGACCATCCCGTGCAGCTCGTCCGCCGAGCGTCGGGGGCCACTTCTCGGGGCACGCTCCTCGGCGACGGTCGGCTCGTCGTGGACCACCACGCGCAGCGCCTGGGGGCCGCGGCGGCCGGAGACCATGTCGAACTCCACGCGCTGCCGCGGACGCAGCGTCTCCACTCCCGCGGGAAGTGCGTCGGAGCGCACATAGACGTCCTCGCCGCCCTCCTGGGACAGGAAGCCGAAGCCCTTCTCCGCGTCGTACCACTTGACCTTGCCGCTGGGCACCGCGAACCACCTCCCGGCCGAGCGCGCGAACGCGACCGGCCACCTCGATTGACACCCCGAGACTACCCTCGTGCGCGTTGGTGCCCACCGCGAGGCGAACGGTAACCTCCCGGTGTGACCTCCGACGATCGACGCCCCGCCGGCGACCCCTGGACACCCGACACCGCGGCGCCCGCCCGGGCACACGACGCCCCGACCCCGCGACGTCGGGGCCTGTTCGTGACGGCGCTCGTCATCTTCGCGATCGGGGTGGCGTTCACGGTCGCGGCCGCACTCACCCCGTTCGTGCTCGGGCGTGACGCCCCCACGGTCCTCTATCTCGGCGCGATGCTGTTCACCCCGGTCGGGTTCCTGCTGGGACTGCTGTACGCCATCCTGGGCTCGCGCCCGCCCAAGGTGTGACCAAGCGCACCCGCACTCGAACCTCCCAGGTAACGAGCGGATAACGACGTAGCGATCCGGCCTGTACCACCCCAGTTTATTTCAGAATGGTGACGATCAGGCATCGGACCGCTACAGTTCCGTAGCAGACTCGTCAGCGAGTCGGCATCGGACGACCTTTCCGAACCCCGCCCAGCGGCCGATGCGACTGTGACCATTGACCCGGGCGGGGACGGGGGACCCGACAGGGCCCACCACGGGCCCGACGACCGACGGTCGTCTTGGGGTGAAGCCGCCGCCGGCGGCCGGACGCACTCGTCCGAACCCGACAGCTCACCCCGTAGGCACAGAGTGAAAAGGACTGACGCGTACATGACCTCTTACACCGGACGCCACCGTGCTGCCACCACCTCCTCCGCGCCCAAGAACGCCGTGAAGGTCGTGCTCGCGGGAACCGCATTCTCCGCCGCCGGCCTGGCCCTCGCGCCGGCCGCCAACGCCGCCCCCGACTCCGACTGGGACCGCCTGGCCCAGTGTGAGGCGGGCGGCAACTGGGCCATCAACACCGGCAACGGTTACCAGGGCGGCCTGCAGTTCTCGCCGAGCACCTGGGCCGCCTACGGTGGCACCCAGTACGCCCCGACGGCCAACCAGGCCACGCGTGAGCAGCAGATCGCGATCGCCGAGAAGACCCTGGCCGGTCAGGGCTGGGGCGCCTGGCCCGCCTGCTCGGCCAAGCTGGGCCTGAACTCCGCGCCGACCCCGCGCAACCTGTCCAACCCGGCTCCCGCGCCCGCGCCCGCACCGGCCGCGCCCGCCGCCCCCGCGCAGGTCACCGCCGCCGAGCACGTCGCGACGCTGTCCGCCTTCGCCGAGGGTCGGGGCGTCGTCCTGCCGATCGCCGACACCTACGAGGCCAACCGCGACGCCGTCGACGCCGCCTACGCCGGCAACAAGGCTCTGGTGGACGGCTTCGTCGCCACCTACCTGGCCAACTGACGCGGCACCCGATCTCCCGGTCCGCCGGACCACGGGAAAGGGCCGCCACCCCCTACGGGGAGTGGCGGCCCTTTCTGGTGTGTGCGTGCGCCGTGCTCAGCGGGAACGGACGGTCCTGTTGACCACCGTCTCGGGGTGGAGGTACCCCAGCCGTTCCTGCGGCAGCGGGAAGGTCTCCTGCCCGAAGGGGGACAGGCCTCCCGCGACCAGCGCGGCGAGTTCGGTCACCGGGTGCTCGCCGAACGAGGCGTCGGGCCATCCCGGGTTGTCATAGGTCAGATTCTTCTTGGCAGCCACGTGGTCAGTGTCTCACCTCCGGCGCCTCCCGTCAGCAACTGGGTCGGATACGACCCGCACGGCCGTCACGGTCCGCGTGACCTCACTAGGCTGGGACGGATCATGCCGAGTTCCCGTGCCACCTCCCGCCGTGCCACCTCCCGCAGTGCTGGCTCCCCCGGTGCCGCCGGCGTCGAACCGGACTTCCCCGCCTGGCTGGCCGGGCTGTCCGATGACGAGCTCGTGCGCGTGTGTGAGGCGCGCCCGGACGTGGCCACCCCTCCCCCGGCCGCGCTCGACGTGCTCGCGTCCAGGTTGCGGTTGCCGGCGTCCACCGCCCGCGCGCTGGGCACGCTGACGTGGCCGGAACTGGTGGTCCTGGCCACCGCCGCCGCGGTGGGTGCCGATTCCGGGGCGGTTCCGCTGGGTGCGGTGTCGGGCCGGTTGGGTGTTGACGACGACGAGCCCGTCTTCCACTCCGCCGTCGCCCGTCTCCGTGAGCTCACCCTGCTCTGGGGCGGGGAGGGCCACGTCCGGATGGTGCCCGTCACCGCGGCGGCCGTCCGGTCGGCCCCGGTGGTGGCGCCACACCCCGGCGAGCCGGTCGGCGCTGACCTCGACGCGGCCTGGACCGGCCTGTCCGGCCCCGCCGTCGGGGTGCTCGAGGCGATCGCCCGCGGTCGCACCCCCGTCGGTGCGCTCGGTGCCGGGGCGTCGGAACCGGTCCGCGCCGCCGCGACCGAGCTGGCCGGCGTGGGACTCGCAGAGGTGACCGGTGGCGACGACGGCGAGGTGGTCGTCCCCCGCGCCCACGCACTCGACCGGGCCCGCCACGGAGCGCGGGACGAGGGGTCGTCGCTGCTCCACGCACCGAAGTGGGCCGCTCCGGGGGGCGGGTCCGGCGCGGACGCCGCGGGCCGGATCGATGCCTCCGGAGGCGTGGCGGCCCTCGAACTGCTCCACCGCTGCGACTCGGTGCTCGCGGCACTGTCGACCGCCCCGGCCGCCACGCTCAAGGCCGGTGGTGTGGGGGTGCGCGAACTGCGGCGGGTGGCCCGGGCCGCCGGCCTCGGCGAGGGCGAGCTGCCCCTGCTGCTCGAGGTTCTCGCGGCCGCCGACCTCATCGCGGTCGGGGACACCGAGGTCGGGGACGTGGACTACGACTCGGTGTGGGCCCCCACCGACGCCTCCGACGTCTGGTCGGCCCGTGAACCCGCACGCCGGTGGGCCGAGCTCGTCCTGGCGTGGTGGTCGATGCCGCGCACGCCGTGGCGCGTCGGGGCCGAGCTCGAGGGCGGCGGCACCCTGCCCGCCCTGGGAGAGCCCGTCGGCCCGCCCGGACCGACCGAACGGGGACGGGTCCTGACGGCGCTGGCCGCGCTCGACCCCGCAGCCGCCCCCCACGACACACTGCTGGCGGAGGTGGTGCGCTGGTCCTCGCCGGTGTGGTTCTCGCGCGCGGGGTCCCGGCCGGTGGAGGAGACCGTGGCGGAGGCGCGACGGATGGGGCTCGTCGTCGCCACCACCGCCACCAGCGCCGCACGTGCCCTCGTCGACGACCCCGCCCCGGGCGTCGAGGACCTCGAACCGGTCCTCACCGCCGCCCTGCCCGACCCCGTCTCGGAGGTGATCGTCCAGGCCGACCTGACGATCCTCGCCCCCGGGCCGCTCGTGCCGGAGCTGGCGGCCGAGTTCGCCCTCCTCGCCGACGTCGAGTCGGCGGGCGCGGCCACCACCTTCCGGGTCACCGAGACCTCACTCCGCCGCGCCCTCGACGCCGGTCGCACGGCGGCGGGGATCAGGGACCTGCTCACCCGCACCTCCGTCACCCCCGTCCCCCAGTCGCTGGACTACCTCATCGACGACGTCGCCCGGCGACACGGCCGCCTGCGGGTGGGCACCGCCCAGTCCTTAGTCCGCTGCGACGACCCGTCGCTGGTCGCCCAGGTCCTCGGCTCCCCGGTGGCCGAGAACTGCGCACTGCGGGCCGTGGCGCCGACCGTCCTCATCTCCCAGGCCCGGCCGCTGGACCTCGTCGAGGCCCTCCGGGAGCACGGGTTCTCCCCCGTGGTCGAGGACACCACCGGGGCCGTCGTCGCACTGTCCCGCCCGGCGGCGCGGGTCCGGGAGAGTCGCCTCACCCGCGCGCCGCGCATCCCCACGCGGGCGGCGACCCCCTCCGAGCTGCGGGCGGCGGTCGCCGCGATGCGCTCGGCCGACCGGGTGCGTTCGGCACGGGGGGCCTCCGGGGGCGCCTACACCGGCGAGGCCGCCATCGCCCGTCTGCACGAGGCCGCGAGCACGGGCACCGCCGTCACCGTCTCGGTGGTCGACGCCCAGGGCCGATCCACCTCCCGACTCCTCGTCCCGGCCTCCGTCGGCGGGGGCCGGATCGAGGGGATCGAACCCGATTCCGCCGAGCCCGTCACCCTGCCGCTCCATCGCGTGATATCCGTCTCCGACGTCGACCCGACCCGCTGACCCGGATTCCTGGACAATGGAGGGTCGGACCCACGCGGGTCCGGTGAGACCCCGAGGAGGGCCGAAGTGAGTGGTGGACCGCTGATCGTCCAGTCGGACAAGACCGTGCTGCTGGAGATCGACCACGAGCAGGCGAACGACGCACGCCAGGCGCTGGCCCCGTTCGCCGAGCTGGAGCGCGCCCCCGAGCACGTCCACACCTACCGGATCACGCCGCTGGCGCTGTGGAACGCCCGGGCCGCCGGGCACGACGCCGAGCAGGTGGTCGACGTGCTGGTCAACTTCTCCCGCTTCCCCGTCCCGCAGCCGCTGCTGGTGGACATCGCCGAGACCATGGCCCGCTACGGCCGGCTCCAGTTGGTCAAGAGCCCGGTCCACGGACTGACCCTGGTCTCCCTGGACCCGGCGGTGCTCGCCGAGGTCAAACGCCACAAGAAGATCGCACCCATGCTCGGTGCCGACATCGACACGGACACGGTCGTGGTGCACCCGTCCGAACGTGGCCGCCTCAAGCAGGAGCTGCTCAAGGTGGGCTGGCCGGCCGACGACCTGGCCGGGTACGTCGACGGCGAGGCCCACGACATCGACCTGTCCACCGAGTCCGAGGCCTGGGAGCTGCGCGACTATCAGCAGATGGCCGCCGATTCGTTCTGGGCCGGTGGCTCGGGCGTCGTCGTGCTGCCCTGCGGCGCGGGCAAGACCATGGTCGGGGCGGCCGCGATGGCCAAGGCCAAGGCCACCACGCTCATCCTGGTGACCAACACCGTCGCCGGGCGGCAGTGGAAGCGGGAACTGTTGGCCCGCACCACGCTGACCGAGGACGAGATCGGCGAGTACTCGGGCGAGCGCAAGGAGATCCGTCCGGTCACCATCGCCACGTACCAGGTGGTCACCCGCAAGACCAAGGGAGTCCACCGGGCACTGGAGCTGTTCGATTCCCGCGACTGGGGGCTGATGATCTACGACGAGGTGCACCTGCTCCCCGCCCCGGTCTTCCGGATGACGGCCGACCTGCAGTCCCGGCGCAGGCTCGGGCTCACCGCCACCCTCGTGCGCGAGGACGGCCGCGAGGGCGACGTGTTCTCCCTCATCGGCCCAAAGCGGTACGACGCCCCGTGGAAGGACATCGAGGCCCAGGGCTGGATCGCCCCGGCTGACTGCGTCGAGGTGCGGGTGACGCTCACGGAGAACGAGCGGATGCTCTACGCCACCGCGGAGGCGGAGGACAAGTACAAGCTGTGCTCGACCGCGCGGACCAAGATCCCGGTGGTCAAGAAGATCCTCGCCGCGCACGCCGGCGCCCCGACCCTGGTGATCGGCGCCTACCTCGACCAGCTCGAGGAACTCGGCGACGAGCTCGACGCACCCGTGATCCAGGGCTCCACCTCCAACAAGGAGCGGGAGAAGCTGTTCAACTCGTTCCGTGCCGGGGAGATCTCCACGCTCGTGGTGTCCAAGGTCGCCAACTTCTCGATCGACCTGCCCGAGGCCAGCGTCGCGGTGCAGGTGTCGGGCACGTTCGGCTCGCGTCAGGAGGAGGCCCAGCGGCTCGGCCGGCTCCTGCGGCCCAAGCACGACGGTGGTCAGGCGCACTTCTACTCCGTCGTCTCGCGCGACACCCTCGACGCCGAGTACGCCGCGCACCGGCAGCGGTTCCTCGCGGAGCAGGGGTACGCCTACCGGATCGTCGACGCCGACGACCTGCTGGGGCCGTCGATCCCCGAGGTCGGCTGAGCCCGGCAGGCGCGGTCCCTGGGATACTGGGCCCATGGCCGCCGATCGCACACCCCGCGCACCGCACGAGCAGTACCGCCTCGCCGACATCCCCGTCGACGACGCCTGGGTCCGTAAGAACAACGAGAGCCTCGCCGAGGTGCGGCGCCTGCAGTGGTCCGCCGGCATCCTCGGGGTGATCGTGCTGGCCGCGGCCGTGGGCCTGCTCGTCTACTCGGGCTTCGAGGCCTGGGCCTGGATCGTCGCGGCGATGGCCGGGGTCTTCGCGATCGGTTGCCTGGCGATGATCGGCTACATCCCCCGCAAGATGGGGTCCATGCAGCGCACTTACGCCACCTCGGAGCTGGTCCCGGCCATCATCGCCGAGGTCCGGCCGCGCGGCGTCACCCTGCTGGCGCTCGTCGACCGGGCCGTCGACCGGTCGGCCGGCTCCCTGCCCGCCCTGGTCGCCCGGACCTGCGGACCGATCGCCGGGCACGAGGCCAGGGTCGGCGAGCGCGTGCCCTGCGTCGCCGTGGTGGGCAACCGCAGCGCCCGCGGAAGCGACAACCTGTACCAGTTCATCTCCCCCATGCCCGTCGCGTGGGCGACCTCCGACCAGGCCGCCCTCCGGCGGCTCGAGAAGGAGATCCCCCCGGGTGAGTGGGAGCGGCTGCGCCAGAACCTCGACCGGGTGAAGGACGTCTCGGCCGTGCCCACGAGTCTGCTCCCCCTCGACTGAGCCGAGCACACCCCCCGCGCCCTCACCCGGCGACCCGCCCCCTGTGAACTAAGTGTCACGGGACCGTGATCCGACGCCACAGTTCGGCAACACCGCCTTCCTAGCCTGATCCGCACAGGCTAGAAGGAGGTCCAGGAATGACTGAGCACATCGTCGTCGTCGGACACGGGATGGTCTCCCACCGATTCGTCTCCACCCTCGGCTCGCGGTACCGCGACGCCGACCTGGCCGTCACGGTGATCGGCGAGGAACCCGACCCCGCCTACGACCGGGTGGGCCTGTCGGCCTACGTCGGCGCGTGGGAGCGGGCGGCCCTGCACCTCGAGGACGCCCGGCACGCCGCCGACCCGCGCGTCACGGTCCGCTCCGGTCACCTCGTCACCGCGATCGACCGGGCCGCGAAGCAGGTGGAGCTCGACTCCGGTGAGCGCATCTCGTACGACACGCTGGTCCTGGCCACCGGTTCGCGCGCGTTCGTCCCGCCGGTTCAGGGCCACGATCTGCCCGGTTGCCACGTCTACCGCACGCTCGACGACCTCGACGCGATCCGCGCGGCCGCCGAGCGCGCCGGGGCCGGGGCCCACGGCGTGGTGGTCGGCGGCGGACTGCTCGGCATCGAGGCCGCCAACGCGCTGAGCCTGATCGGTCTGACCCCGCACGTCGTCGAGCGCAACGACCGGCTCATGCCCGTCCAGGTCGACGGGCGCGGCGGCGCGCTGCTGTGCGACCTCATCCGTGACCGCGGTATCGACGTGCACCTGGACGTGACCGACACGGTGATCGAGCCCGGTGACGGAGCGGACGGTGCCGGCGGGGTGCGGGTCACCCTGACCGGCGACGACGGCGAGACGACCGCCGTCGACGCAGCGGTCGTGGTGTTCTCCGTCGGGGTCAGACCCCGTGACGAGCTCGCCCGCGGGGCCGGGTTGGCCCTGGCCGAGCGGGGCGGCGTGCTGACCGACCGGGCCTGCCGCACCTCCGACCCGCACGTGTTCGCGATCGGCGAGTGCGCGGCCATCGAGGGCACCTGCTACGGCCTGGTCGGGCCCGGGTACGCCTCCGCCGAGGTGGTCGCCGCCCGGCTCGGCGACGGGCCGGGTGCCGACGCCGAGTTCGCCGGCGCCGACCTCGCCACCAAACTCAAGCTCATGGGCGTGGACGTGGCCAGCTTCGGCGACGCCCACGGGCGCACGCCCGGCTGCCTCGAACTGGTGGTGGACGACCCCGTCACCCGCACCTACTCCAAACTCGTCCTCAGCGACGACGCCCTGACCCTGCTCGGCGGGGTGTTCGTCGGCGACGCGGGCCCGTATCAGCTGCTCAAGCCGTTGCTCGGGCGCACCTTGCCGTCGTCGAACCCCCTGTCCCTCATCACCCCGGGCGCCGCGGCGGACGGCGGTGTCGGCGTGGAGTCGTTGCCCGACGACGCCCAGATCTGCTCCTGCAACGCCGTCACCAAGGGCACGCTCCGCGAGGCGATCTGCGGCGGGGCGTGCGACGTCCCGGCGCTTAAGGCGTGCACCCGCGCCGGCACCTCGTGCGGGTCGTGCCTGCCGCTCATGCGACAGGTGCTCGAGGCCGAGGGCGTCGAGCAGTCCACCGCGTTGTGCGAGCACTTCGACCAGTCCCGCTCGGAGCTGTTCGAGATCGTCACGGTCACGGGGATCCGCACATTCTCGGGTCTGATCGGGCGGTTCGGCCGCGGCTCCGGCTGCGACATCTGCAAGCCGACCGTCGCCTCGATCCTCGCCTCGACCAGCTCAGACCACGTCCTCGACGGTGAGCAGGCCTCGCTGCAGGACACCAACGACCACTTCCTGGCCAACATCCAGAAGAACGGCACCTATTCGGTCGTCCCGCGCATGCCCGGCGGGGAGGTGACCGCCGAGCAGCTCATCGTGATCGGGGAGATCGCCCGCGACCACGACCTCTACGTCAAGGTCACCGGCGGCCAGCGGATCGACCTCTTCGGCGCCCGGGTCGAGGAGTTGCCCCGGATCTGGCGACGCCTGGTCGACGCGGGCATGGAGTCCGGTCACGCCTACGGCAAATCGCTGCGCACGGTGAAGAGCTGCGTGGGCACCTCGTGGTGCCGATACGGCCAGCAGGACTCCGTGGGGATGGCGGTCCTGCTCGAGAACCGCTATCGCGGGCTGCGCGCGCCGCACAAGATCAAGATGGGCGTGTCCGGCTGTGCCCGCGAGTGCGCGGAGGCCCGCGGCAAGGACGTCGGCGTGATCGCAACCGAGACCGGCTGGAACCTGTACATCGGCGGCAACGGCGGCGCGACCCCGCGGCACGCCCAGCTGCTGGCCGGAGATCTCACCGACGACCAACTCATCCGCTACATCGACCGCACGGTGATGTTCTACGTCCGCACCGCCGAGCGCCTGCAGCGGATCGCACCGTGGCTCGAATCGCTGGCGGGCGGCATCGACCACCTGCGTGAGGTCGTGTGTGAGGACTCTCTGGGACTCGCGACCGAACTCGAGGGCCGGATGGAGGCCCACGTCGAGGGCTATGTCGACGAGTGGGCGGCGGTCCTGGACGACCCGGACAAGCTCGCCCGCTTCGTCTCGTTCGTCAACGCCCCGGAGGCCCCGGACCCCACCGTGCAGTTCGAGGAGAAGGGCGGCCGCAAGGTGCCGGTCCTCCTCGGCTCGCCGTCCATGCCGGCCCGCGTCTGACGGTCCCGCGCCGGACACCGGCCAGCTCTGCCGGCCACCCCGCCCACGACTCCCGCTCACCAGCACCGCCCACGACTTCCGCCCGCCAGTCCCGCCCACCAGGAGGAGATCCGCCATGACCACCACCCAGCTGTTCACCGCCACCCGCCCCGCCGAGATCGCCGTCTGCCCGGTCGGCCGCCTCATCCCGGGGCGCGGGGTCGCCGCCCTGCTGCCCGACGGCCGCCAGGTGGCGGTGTACAAGATCGACGACGACGAGGTCCGCGCCCTCTGCAACATCGATCCCGTCGCCCGGGCAGCCGTGATGAGCCGCGGCCTGGTGGGGGACCGCGCCGGAGAGCCCGCGGTGATCTCGCCGATCGGCAAACAGGCCTATGCCCTGGCCGACGGTCGCGGCCTCGACGACCCCTCGCACGGTCTCTCGGTGTTCCCCGCCAGGGTCGCCGCCGACGGCACAGTGTTCGTGGCCACGCAGCCGGCCGTCCGGCATGCCCGCGTGATCGCGGCGTAGTCGCCGGGCCCCGCACGGCGAGGCCGGCCCAGACCAGCCAGCGGCCCGTTCCCGACACCGGGGCAGCGCATCCGCTCGTGGATGCGCTGCCCCGGTGGCTTGCGATGGTCGAATGCACACTCTTGCTGGGGTTACGCTGCGAACGTGGTCCATTCCGAGTGCGTAAGTCGGCGAGCCAGCGCATGTGGCGTGTGATGCGCTGGCTCGTGGCCACCACACCGCCTGGGCCACCACACCGCCTGGGCCACCACACCGCGCCGCGGCCCGGCGCCTCAGATGTTGAGTCGGTAACCGCGCTTGACGACGGTCGTGACGAGGTCGGGAACGCCGAGCGCGCGCCGCAGCCGGCCCATCGCGGTCTCCACGGCGTGCAGGTCGGTTCCCTCGCCGGGCAGTGCCGCGAGCAGGTCGTCCCGGCTGACGCAGGCCCCGGGCCGCCGGGCCAGGACCCGCAGCAGCGCGAGCTGGGCCGGGGTGAGGTCGACGAGTCGTCCGTCGACCAACGCCGCCGCCGCGCACACGGTGAGCTCGTGCCCGGCGACCTCGATCGGCGCGGTCCGGGCGGCGAGCTCGTCGGTGGTGTGCCGCATGAGCGACCCCAGCCGCATCCGGTCCGGGCTGGTGAACGGGACGTCGAGTTCTGCCAGGGGCGCCGCGGTCACCGGCCCCACGCACAGCGCCGCGACGGGCCCGCCGAGCGCGTCGAGCAGGTCGTCGAACACGCCCAGGGCCTCGGCCCGCTTGAGCACCGCCACCACCGCCGGCGCCGCGGTGAAGGTCACCCCGTCGACGCCCCGGGCCGCGATGGTCCGCACCAGATCGTCCAGCGCCGCGAGATCGTCGGGTAGCTCCCAGCGGTAGACGGGCACCTCGATCACGTCAGCACCCGCCTCACGCAACCCGTCGAGCAGCACCGCCATCGGGTTCCAGCCGGAGCCCGCGCCCTGGATCTGGACGCCGATCGTCAGCCCCTCCACGCCGCGCTCGAGCAGCATCTCCAGCAGCTCCGGGCTGGCCTCGCTCTTGGCCGAGGCGTGCTCCCGCAGTCCCGCCGCGCGGATCGCACCGGTGGTCTTGGGTCCGCGGGAGTACAGCGGGATCCCACCCATCAGTGCCAGCAGGTCGTCGGCCAGGCCCCATTCCTCGCACACCTGCATCCACCAGCGCACGCCGGCCGCGGTGGTGAGCACCATGAGGTCGGCGGGCGCCGCGAGCAGGCGCCCGGTGGCCTCGCGCACCACCGTGTCCTCGGCGATGGGGATCATGTGCATCGCCGGCGCGTGCAGGACGGTGGCCCCGCGCCGCTCGAGAAGGGTGCGCTGCTCGGAGGCCCGTCGGGCGGCGGTGACGGCGACAGTGCGTCCGAGCAGCGGGAGATCGGGTTCGGAGGTGGTCACGTCGGAATCGGTCACTCCCCCATCATGAACGAGGCGTGTGTCCGGCAGGTTTCCCTCCACCGCCTCGTCCGCCCCCGCTCCCGCTCCCACGTCCGTCCCCGCCGCCGCGTCCCGTGACCGCTCGTCCCCCGTTATCCCGCCTCCTGAAGCCATCCGCATATCCCGTCGACCGCCGCCGAGCACCCGCCACATCCGGTCCCGGCGCGGGTCCGCTCGGCCAGCGCACCGCTGTCGCGCGCACCGTCGGCCCAGGCCGCGACAAGGTCGCCCTTGCTCACGCCGTTGCACCTGCACACGACCGCCGCGGCCGGCATGGTCGACGGCGTCTGAGCCGCCACTGCCTCGGCCCGGCCCAGCACCACCGACACCACGTCGTCCGGCACGGGCAGGGCGTTCTCGAACAGCTGCGTGAGCATCCCGACCGGCTCCGGGTGCCCGATCAGCGCGGCGCCCACCACGCGCCCGCCCGCCACGTCGACGCGCGCATACCGGCCGCGGGCGGGTTCGCTCAGGGTCGTGACCTCGATGGGTGTTCCGGTGTCGGGGCATCGCGATCCGTAGACGTCCGCCGCGAGCGAGCCCAGGGCGACCACGTCGAGCCCGTGGGCCTTGAGCCTGGTCACCTCCGCGCCGCCGACGTACCTCGCCTGCGGGTCCGCGCCGCTGAGCCGGGCTGCCAGCACCACGGCCTGGTCCCAGGCGGGCGCGACCAGCCCGCCGACGACCCCGCGGTGCTCGGCACAGTCGCCGAGGGCGGAGATCGCGGGGTCGCTGGTGGTCAGCTCGTCGTCGACGACCACGCCGCTGCCCACCTCCAGCGCGGCGTCACGCGCGAGGTCCGTCCGGGGCGCGGACCCGGCGGTGAGCACGACGGTCCGGCAGCGCACCTCGCCGTCGTCGAGGGTGAGGGTGGCCCCGTCCCACCCGGTGGCTCGTACACCGGTCAGGACCCGCACCCCCAGGGCTGCGAGGGCGCGGACCAGGACGGCCCCGGCGCCGACGTCGAGGCACCCGTTCATGGGTCGGTCGCGGGGGTGGACGACGACGACGTCGTGCCCCGACCCGGCGAGTGCGCAGGCGATCTCCAGACCGATGAAGCCCGCACCGATGATCGCGACGGTGCCCGGGTGTGCGGCGAGATGAGCGGTCAGTTCTCGCTGCCCCGCCGCGTCCCGGAGGGTGAACGCGCCGGGCGCCAGGCCGCCCCCGGGGCCGCGGATGCCGTCGACGGGCGGGATGCGGGGTGCGGCGCCGGTGGCCAGGACCAGGTGGTCGTAGCCCACGCGTTCACCGTCGGTGAGTTCCACCTCGCGCGTGGCGCGGTCGATCGCCGCGACGGTCGCACAGGTCCGGACGGTGACGTGGTTGCGCTCCCACCATCCCGTGGGCTTGAGCCGGGCCACCGGCGAGGGTGCCACCGTCGCGCGGGCAGCGACGGCGGCGGGCCCCGGCCGGGCCGCGACGGCGTGGGACAGCATGACCCGGTTGTACGGCTCCTCCGCTTCCGCGCCCAGCACGGTCACCGACAGCCGCTGCGGGTCCGGTTCGCCGACGCGCAGTTCCTCGACGAGCCGGGCGGCGGCCATCCCGGCGCCCACCACCACGACGCGGCGCGCGCTCATGCCGCCTCCAGCCGGACCGCGCACACCTTGAACTCGGGCATCCGGCTGTGCGGGTCGAGCTCGGGCAGGGTGAGCAGGTTGGCCCGGCCGTCGCCGGGGAAGTGGAACGGCAGGAAGACGGTGTCGGTGCGCATGTCCTCGTCGCAGCGGACCACGGCGTCGAGCGAGCCTCTCCGCGAGACGATGCGCGCAGGATCGCCGTCGACCAGGCCGGCCGCGCGTGCGACGACGGGGTGGACCTGCACCCACATGACCGGTTCGGCCCCGGCGAGTTCGGTGACCCGCCGGGTCTGCGCGCCGGACTGGTAGTGGGCGAGCAGCCGCCCGGTGGTCCCGAGCAGCGGGTACTGCGCGTCGGGTGGTTCGGCGGGTGCGCGCGGCTCGTCCACGACGAACCGGGCGCGGCCGTCGGGCGTGGCGAAGCGGTCGAGGAACAACCGTGGCGTCCCGTCCGGCGCATCGGCGCCGCACGGCCAGTGCAGGGCCTCGCCTGCGTCGAGGCGATCCCAGTCGATCGCCGAATAGTCGGCCTTGCCGCCGGCGGAGGCGCGGGCGAGCTCGCCGAACACCGCGCGCGCGTCGGTCGGGAACCGCTCGGGCCCGCGGTCCAGGCGGCGGGCGAGTTCGTGCCAGATCCACAGCTCGTCGCGCACGCCGGCGGGCGGTGTGATCGACCGGCGGCGCCGCAGCACGCGCCCCTCGAGGTTGGTGAGCGTGCCCTCCTCCTCGGCCCACTGCGGTACGGGCAGGACGACATCGGCCAACGCGGCGGTCTCCGAGAGGACGAAGTCGGCCACGACCAGGGTGTCGAGAGCGCGCAGTCGCTCGGTCACGCGCCCGGCGTCGGGCGCGGAGACCACCGGGTTGGAGGCGTGCATGAGCATGGCGGTCGGCCCTCCCGGTCCGCCGAGCGAGTCGAGCAGCTCGAACGCCGACAGGCCCGGTCCGGGGATCTGCTCCGGGTCCACTCCCCAGACCCCGGCGACGTGGGCGCGGGCGGCGGGATCGGTGATCATCCGGTACCCGGGCAGCTGGTCGGCCTTCTGTCCGTGCTCGCGGCCGCCCTGCCCGTTGCCCTGCCCGGTGAGGGTGCCGTAGCCACTCCCCCGCCGCCCGGGCAGTCCCAGCGCCAGTGCGACCGCGATGGCGGCGCCCACCACAGCGGTGCCGTCGGCGTGCTGCTCGGCGCCCCGGGCGGTGAGGATGTACGAGCCCGCCCCCGCGTCGCGCGCGCCGGAGAGAAGGGCGACCGCCCGCTCGAGGTGGGCGACCGAGACGCCGGTGACGCGCTCGGTGCGGTCGGGGAGCCAGGCGGCGGCGTGCGCCCACGCGTCGTCGAATCCGCTGGTGCGCTCGGCGAGGTACTGCGTGTCGACCGCGCCGGTGACGACGACGAGGTGGAGCAGTCCCAGCGCGAGCGCCGCGTCCGTGCCGGGGCGCAGTCGCAGGTGCACACCGCCCCCGTCGAGGGCGCGCCGCGCGGTCGCGCTGAGCCGGGGATCGGCCACGACGAGCCCGCCCGCGCGTGCCGCCGTGTCGAGGTGTTGGAGGAACGGGGGCATGGTGTCGGCGGGGTTGGCACCGATGAGCAGCACCGCCCGGGCGGCGGCGAGGTCGGTGACGGGGAACGGCAGTCCACGGTCGAGGCCGAAGCTGCGGTTCGCGGCCGCCGCGGCACTCGACATGCACCAGCGGCCGTTGTAGTCGATGAGCCGGCTGCCCAGCGCGAGCCGGGTGAACTTCCCCAGCTGGTAGGCCTTCTCGTTGGTCAGCCCGCCGCCGCCGAACACGGCCACCCCGTCGGGCCCGCCCACGGCCTGCGCCCGGCGGATCCCGTCGGCCACCCTGTCCAGGGCGGTGTCCCAGTCGCACGGCACCAGGCGTCCGTCGTGGCGGACTAGCGGGGTGGTGAGCCGATCCGGGTGGGTGAGCAGGTCGCCCGATGTCCAACCCTTGCGGCACAGCCCGCCGCGGTTCGTGGGGAACCACGCGGGTGCCACCTCGGCCGCCGCGGCCGGGTCCGGCCCCGGCGTCACCGTCATCGCGCACTGCAGAGCGCAGTACGGGCAGTGCGTGTGGGTGGGCCGGTCCTCGTGGGGGCCCTTCCCGGCGGGCTCGGGCACCCTCGTCAGGTTCGGCACCGCCGGGCTGCTGCGGACGGTCGTCATGGTGCTCTCCTCGTCGTCGTCCCTCATCCCGGTCGGTCAGCCCGCGGCCGGCACCGGACGTGCGGCCGGGTCCGTCGCGGGGCGGGACGCCGCGGCACCGGCCACCGTCGTCGCAGCGCCGGCCACCGTCGGCGCGGCGGTCGGACGCCGCAGGTACACCGTCCGCGTGACGAGCGCCGCCACGACGTAGAAGACCGTGAACGCCACGAACGCCCAGGTGGCGGACCCCGACGACTGGTAGGAGCTGCGCAGGGTCATGTTGATGAGGAACCCACCGAACGCGCCGACCGCGCCGGCGACCCCGATGAGGGCGCCCGAATGCGCCCGCGACCACGCCGCCCGGGCGACCTCCGGCAGGTCCAGGCCGCGGCTGCGCGCCTCGTAGACGGTGGGGATCATCTTGTAGACCGAGGCGTTGCCCATCCCGGTGAGCGCGAACAGGGTGAGGAAGGCCGCGAAGAACAACACCAGCGCACCGCCGGAGAGCCTGCCGCCGTCGGCCGCCTGCATGCTCGAGGTGACGATCAGCGCGACCGTCGTGGCGGCCATGCCGAGGAACGTCAGAAGCGTGACCCGGGCGCCACCGAACCGGTCGGACAGTCGGCCCCCGAGCATGCGCGTCAGCGAGCCCAGCAGCGGGCCGAGGAAGGTGATCTGCGCGGCGTGGAGTGCGGCGTCCGCCGGGGACTGCCCGTTACCGGTGAAGGTCATGGTGAGCATCTGGCCAAAGGCGAAGCTGAACCCGATGAACGAGCCGAAGGTACCGATGTAGAGCAGTGACAGCACCCAGCCGTCCTTGTCGCGGACCACGTCCTTCATGCTTTGCACGTCGACCGTCTGGTGGGTGAGGTTGTCCATCTTCAGCGCCGCGCCGATCCCCGCGACCACCAGCAGGACCAGGTACACCGCGATCACCCAGTGCGGCGAGCGGTTCCCCGCCGCGGCGATCACCACCAGCCCCACCACCTGGATGGTCGCCACGCCCAGGTTGCCGCCGCCCGCGTTGAGGCCCAGTGCCCAGCCCTTCATGCGCTGCGGGAAGAAGGCGTTGATGTTGGTCATGGACGAGGCGAAGTTGGCGCCGCCCAGGCCCGCGAGAGCTCCCACCACCAGGTACAGCCACAGCGGCTGCCCGGGGTTGGCCATGATCCACAGCATCGCGCCCGCCGGGATGAGCAGGACGAATGCGGAGAACATGGTCCAGTTGCGGCCGCCGAACGTCGCGGTGGCCAGCGTGTACGGGATGCGCAGGAACGCGCCGGTGAGGGTGACCACCGCGGAGACGAGGAACTTGTCCGGCGCGTCCAGGCCGTAGACGTCCTGTGGCATGAACAGCACCATCACCGCGAAGAGTGTCCACACCGAGAACCCCACGTGCTCGGCGAACACCGACCAGTACAGATTGCGCATCGCGGTGCGCCGGCCCCCGGCCTCCCACTGGGCCGTGTCCTCCGGATCCCAGTTCTCGATCACGTGCGAGCGCGTCATGAACCGCCCCTCCCCGGTAGTGGGCGCCCGGCCGGCGCCCTGTGCCACGCCACCGTAGGAAGCCGCTGTTTCCCCTGCGCTACCCGTGGTGACGGTCCCGTCACGGTGTACTCACGTCTGGCGGATCGGCCTGTGAGGGTGCCGCTCGCGTGGTCGACTGGGATCATGTCACGCACCGGCACACGACTCCGCCGCGTCACTCTCGCCGCGGTCCTCCTGACCACGCCGCTGCTCGGCCCCCTCGCGACCGCTCCCGCCGCCCTCGCCCAGTCACTCGATGATCCCGCCTGGCCGGCGGACCGCCCGTTCCCACCCGCCACCGAAGGCCCGTTCGGATGGGCGGAGCTCTCGTACTGGCCCTACGCCGTCGTGCCGTCCGATCCCCAGTTCTGGGCACCGAACGGAGCTCCCATGCGCGTGCTCTCCCCCTACGGCACGGACACGGAGATCTGGTGCTCGAACTACGTGTCCGAGGGATCGGCCTGTTGGCAACGCGACTCCTCGGGGACGCCGCACCGGCTCCACCGCATCACGGTGCTCTCGGACGTGATCACCGGATCGACCGGGTCCGCGGCCGACGGGAGCGTCCGGGGTGCCTACAACCTGGCCCACGAACGGGGATGGCCCACCACGTCGGGCGGCATCGGAGTCCCCGCCGGCACCGTCCCCGGTTCGGCCACCACCACATGGGTCTCACTGATGCCGCTCTCCCCGTTCGGCGCCGACTCCCGCGACTTCGACGTGTGGGTGTACCCGGGGTTCGTGCCCGGCAACTGAGTAACCTGGGACGTTCGAACCCGCTGCGAAAGGATCCACCGCGTGCCGTTCCCCCTGGATGTCCCCGAGTCCGACCTGCGCAGGCGCCGGAGCCAGAAGTGGGTGGCCTATCCCGAGGACGTCCTGCCGCTGTTCGTGGCCGAGACCGACGTCCTGCTCGCCCCGGCGATCCGGGAGCGCCTCGCCGCCGCGGTGGCGGACGGTGACACCGGCTACTTCGCCGAGATCGAGCGACTCGGCGGGGTGTGCGCGCGGTACTACTCGCGCTTCGGGTACGACGTGCCGGAGGACTCGGTGGTGCCGGTCAACGACGTGGGCGTGGGCGTGCGGGAGACCCTCGCCCGGACCATCCCGGCCGGGAGCGGCGTGGTGTATACGCCGCCGGTGTACATGCCGTTCGGACCGTGGATCCGGCGCGTGGGGATGACGCCGGTCGCGGTGCCCCTGGTCGACCACGACGGCGAGGACCCGCGCCTGGACCTGGCGGGCATCGAGCAGGCGTTGGCCGATGGGGCCCGGGCCGTGCTGCTCAGTCACCCGCACAACCCCACGGGCGTTCTTCACGGCCAGGCAGAGTTGGCCGAGCTCGCCGACCTGGCCGCGCGGCATGACGCCGTGGTGGTCTCCGACGAGATCTGGGCGCCCCTGGCCATGCCGGGAGTCGAGTTCACCTCGTTCCTGGCCGCCTCCGACACCGCGCGCGAGGTGGGGCTGGCCATCTCGTCGGCGTCCAAGGCGTTCAATCTCGCCGGACTCAAGTGCGCGTTCGTGATCAACGGCAACCCGGAGCGGTTCCACGTCCGGCGCTCGGCGCTGTCGGGCGCGGTGGGGCACTTCGGGGCACTGGCCGCGGAGGCCGCGTTGACCGGGTCCCTGGATTGGCTCGACGAACTGCGGTCCGCCCTGGCCGCCAACCTCGACCTGATGGAACAGCTCATGACCGAGCATCTTCCCCGGGCCCGGTGGCGGCGCCCGGACGCCGGTTTCGTCGCCTGGATCGACTTTCGCGCCTACCCGGGACTGGGGGACGACCCGGCCGCGGCGTTCCTCGACGAGGGGCGGGTGGCGCTGAGCCCCGGGCCGGCGTTCGGCACGGAGGGCAAGGGCTTCGCCCGGGTGAACTTCGCCTGCTCCGCCGAGCTGCTCACCGAGGCGTTCGTGCGGATGGGCCGGGTGGCGAACTCGGCTTCCTGACCTGCCGAGATCCGTTTACATGTGGGATGCGTCACAAACTTAACTTAGGCTAGCCTTTCCTCAAACTTGCGCACTAAGGTAAGGCTTGCCTCTGTGACGGGGGCGCCAGCTTCCACCGGGCGCATCGGGCGCCCGGGATGATTCCTCGAAGGAATTCCCACATGTCTCGTATCGCTTCCCGGTCGGCCGCGGTCGCCCTGACCTCCGCGGCCCTCATGGGCCTGTCCGCTCTCGCGATCCCCGGCGTCGCCGCCGCTGAGGACGTCAACTGCGACCCCGACGCCACCACCTACTCGGTCACCGGCGGCTCGATCGAGTGGGGCTTCAAGCAGAGCTTCCGGAGCTACTTCCAGACGGGCGCGCAGGGGACCTGGACCCTCTCCGAAGGCGTCTCCTTCAAGGGCTCCGAGCGCGGGGCCGACGGCCGGTTCGCATGGCCGATCTCCGAGGGCGCCGTGTCCGGGGCGAACAACGCCACCGCCTCCGGCGACGGCAGTGTCCACTTCGTCGGCCATTCCGGCGCGCTGGACACGACCCTGTCCAACCCGACGGTCGAGATCACCGGAACCTCGGGTGTACTCAAGCTCGACTACGCGGGCAACGAGTTCACCATGAACCCCAACGACCCCGCCGTGCCGATCAGCGGCACCCAGGTCGTCGCCGCCACCTTCACCCTCCCGAACGCCTCCGTCTTCCAGACCGGCGGCCAGGTGACCGTCTCGTCCAACCCGTCTGTCATCGGCGACGCCTTCGTCCCCGCATTCGACAGCTACCCCTCCGGCACCCAGCTGGACCCGGTCACCGTGGTGCTCGACATCACCGCCCCGTGCAACGGCGAGGTCGGCGGGGACGACGACAACGGCGGCATCTTCGGCTCGCTCGGCAACCTCTTCGACTTCGGTTCCTGAGCCACTCCCCCAACAGCAGCCCCGGGCTGCCGGGCACAGCCCCGGTATCCCGGGGCTGCCACTTGGGTTATCGAGACCCCACAAACGCAGTCACAGTATTCACCTCGGCCCTACCCAATGCTCGACAATGCCCGTTGAGGAATTCCCCCGAGAACAATTCCGGAAGCGATATCAGCGCGCCGCCGGGGGCAACTCATCGGCACGCCTTCCGCCGGAATTCCGGTACCCGATTCGACTCGGTTCGGATATAGCGATCAGAGGTTCAGTGCCGTAATATCCATTAAGCGAAACTAACCTCGGAGGAACAATGGAGACCACCCTTTCCGCCCCCTTGTCGAAGGCACTTCACGATTCGACGATGGCGGCCCACGATCAGGCGGAGAACGCCTCGTTCATCACCCGCCTGATGTCGGGCGAGGGGACGGTGAACGGCCTGGTGGCCCTTCTGCGGCAGTCCCTCCCCGTCTACGAGGCCCTCGAGGGGGCGTGCCGTGCCGCCGGCGAGGATCCCCGCCTGGCGTCGATCCTCGACCCGCGCCTCGATCGGACCGACGCTCTCCGCGCCGACCTTCAGGCCCACGCAGCCCTGGGCCGCACGAGCGACCTCGTCGTCCCGGCTGTCACCGCCTACGTCGACGAGCTCCGCGCCTGCACCTCGGACCCGGCGGCCCTGATCGGCCACCACTATGTCCGCTACCTCGGGGACCTCTCGGGCGGGCAGATCATCAAGACCATGGTTCGCCGCCACTACGGCGTCGAGGAGGGCCTGAGCTTCTACGAGTTCGAGATCGACAAGCCCAAGGTCTACAAGGACGAGTACCGGGCCGCCCTCGATGCGCTGCCCCTGAGCGAGACCGACCGGGAGTCCGCGCTGGCTGCGGCCACCCGCGCCTTCGATCTCAACCACCAGATCTTCCTCGACCTGGAGGCCGCAGGCGTCCGCTGAGACGCCCCAGCCCCCTTCTCAGGCCCCCGGATCCGCGCTGCGGACCCAGGGGCCTGACTCGTTGGGCCCCTTCCCGTTTCCTATCCACGCCCGACCCCCGCTCGATCTCACGCGCCGACGACAGCGGCCCCGACACCGAGGGTGTCGGGGCCGCTGGGGCCGCAGCGGTGGGCTGCCGGGAAGTCAGGTCAGCCGGGGAGCAGGCCCGCCAGGCTGCCGAGCGAGACCGAGCCGAGGGAGAACGGGTCCCCGAAGGTGATCGGCTGGTAGGTCTCCCACGCAGCATGCGTGGCTCCGCCACCCGCGTAGGTGTAGATGCCCACGTTGCCTTCGACATCGCCGGCCAGATCGTCGATCTGGGCCTTGGACACGGTGAACGTCGTGGTGAAGCTGCCGTCGGCGGCGAGCTCGATCGCTCCGCGCGCCGACCCACCGATGGTCTCCATGTCCTCGGCGTTGACCGCCCAATACTGGGAGATCGACTTCCGCGCCGTGGACGCCGCTCCCGCGGAGGGTTGCCACTCATCCGCGAACTTGCCGAAGATCACGTAGATCCCGGGGTTCTTTCCGGCGAGCGGGGGCCGGCTGGCGACGACGGCGTCATCCTTGAAGCCGGTCCCGGAGACGGTGATCTCGTGCTCGCCGTCCTCACTGAGGACGGACTCCGAGACCGTCACACGGGGGCCGTCGCCCTGCTCGGCCGAGGCCGAGGCGGAGGTGAGGGACTGGAGCGCGGTGCTGACCAGCGCACCGATTCCGGCCTCGTCGGCATTGGCCACCGGGGCGATCGCCGTGCCGGAGAGCAGCGCGAGCGCTGCCCCCAGCACCATGCCACGGCGACCGGCGAGCGCGAGCCGGGATCGAGAAGTCTTCACATCAGTCCTTCCTGCGAACTGTCTGGTAGAAAAGCCCTGCTGCGAGCGCGAGCAGTGCAGCCCCCACCCACCACTGCCATTGGTGGGTGGGGTTTCCCGTCTCTGACGAGGCGGAAGTCTGTGCGTAGGCCACCTCGGAGAGGGGCAGATTCGACGCGACCGGGGCCGCGGCCTGCGGAGCAGCGAAGTTCGACGCAGGTGCCGCGGGCGCGGGAGCGGACGAGCCGCCGCCCGAGGGGGCGGTGATGGTCGCGAGGGTGGCGCCCACGGTGCCGGCGGTCATCGGAGCTCCCGCGGCGTAGTACTCCTCGTACTCTTCCGCGAACTCATCCACGACGACGGTCGACGAGTCGCCGGCATCCGGGGCGGGGGCTGCGGCCTGGGCGGCCTGGGCTGCCTTGACGGCGTCCGGCTGCAGCGGCTTCCATGCCTCGTCCATCCAGGCTGCAGCCGTGTCGCTGACATCGGTCCCGGCGGCGCGGATGATGTCCTCGACCGCGTCACCGATAACTTCACCGACAATCCCTGAATTGCCCGAGTTTCCGGACCCGCCACCATTCGAGTCAGGAACGCTGTGCGGATTGTCGGAATCCCAACTCACGATTATCGGAAGAGGGAGTTTGGTGGCGTCAAAAGAAGCGCCCGTGGAATACCAGAATCCGCCACTTCCCGAGTCTTTAGCGAAATCCAGGAACGACTCGGGGAATGCGCCCCAATTCGGGCCGGTCTTCACCTGGGGCATCTCGCTGTCGGCACGAGGATAAGACACGCCGCGGTATTCCGGCTCCGCCGAGATACCGGTCTCATCACCCAGGTCGAGATCACGCCGATCCAGGTTCGCCAGCGTGACCGACTTGGGCGTCATCGGGGTCCACACCGACGAGTTCTCACGGTCGGTCCGGTGCCCACCCAGGGTCGCCGTCACCACCGCGCGCGACGGGGTCACCGTGAGAACGGGATCGCTGATGGTGAGGTACACGAATCCGGAGTAGTACAGAACCGACACGGTGCCGTCCCACTCGATCGCCGCTGTCTTGGCCTCCGGGTCCACGGTGCCTTCGCCGCCGGTGAAGACCATCTCGAGGCCGCTGTACTTGCTCGTCGAGCTGGATAGCGTCGTCCCCGACTGATCGGTCTGGACGCCGGCCCACGTCGCCGGGGCGGACGATCCGCTGGCCGTCCGCTTCTCGATCGTGACGTCGCCGGAGCTGGCCTTCCAGTCAGCCGGGGCGATCGCCGTGTTGGGCCCGGTAATGGCGCCCGCGATGTCACCCGCCGACAGGAAGTTCAGGCCGGGACCATGGCTCGGCCCGGAGCTCTGCTTGTTCAGGCCCCACCGGAATTCCGCATCCGTGATCGCCACCGCGGCGGCGCGCGCCGGGGGCGCCCACACGGTCGCAGCCATGGCGAGCACCAGGGCCAGGGCCAGGGCGGTCGCGCTGCGGAGACTCGAGCTGCTCAGAGTCGAGGAGTACTGCCTGGTCATCGCTGAACCTCTTCCTGCGTCGCGGTGGTGGGGTACGCGGTCTGCGCGTGGGCGCCGTCCTCCGGGGGACAGAGGTAGTTGTCGCCGCCGGCACCGGGTTCGTCGACCCCCTGGGCAGCAGGGGCCTCGTACGCCTCCGCGACGCCGGCATCCTGACTACGCCTGACCATGAACGCGGCGGCGGCGAGCAGCGCCAACCCCGCGAGCGCTAGAAACAGCCACTTCATCGAGTCGCGCAGTGTGTTGGACGACGCCGCCGGGGTGATGTCGACTCGCAGAGGAAAACGCTCAGTGGCCTCCAGGCCCGATCCTGCTCCCGCAGCCCGAATCTCGTGGGTTCCCGCCTCGATGTCCTCGGGCAGGACGATGACTCCCGCGACCTCGCCGTCGACCCCGGCCACCACCGGCCCCACCGCCGCAAGGCCGTCGCCCAGCACCACGTACACCTGCTCACCGGGCCAGAACCCCGCGGCCGCGAAGCCCATCGCCCCGCCAGCCCGGGCCGACCTGCGGTCGACCTCGATCACTGCGGCGCTACTGAGCGTGGTCCCGCCGGTCTCCCCAGCGGCGCCGTCTGCAGAGGTTGCAGACTCAACAGCCGCACCGGGATCACCCGAGGAGGGCGCAGCGGCGGTCGCCTCGGTCCCGCCGGCTCCTGCTGCGGGAGCGCCCTGGGCCTGGACCGCCGTCTGCGCACGGCCGGCGCGGCCCGCCACCTCCGCTGCCCGGCCGGACCCCGCTCGACCCGCTGCCGCCGGGGCTGCCGGAGCCTGTGCGGGCGGCGCCTCGGCTGCTGCGGGCGAGGCCGGAGCCGTCCCGGCCTGGAAGGTCACCGGGGTGAACGTCTCGTTGGCGCCGTTGCGCACCCCGTGTGCGCCCCAGGTGAAGAACCCACAGGTCATCTTGAGACAGTCGATGCGCTTGCCCCCGGCGCCGGTGAACGTCGGCCCCGGGACCGTCAGCTGCACCCGGAAGGACCCGTCGGCACCCATCGTGCCCTGCGCCTCACCGGAGGTCTCCGACCCCGGGAACGCGACGAACGCCTGGTAGCCCTTGTTGTTCCGGGACTGGTCGTCGGGGATGTAGTCGTACGAGTTGCCGGTGGCACCGCCCTTGGACGGGCCCCAGTTGGATCCGTTGACCCAGCCGAAGCCCACGTAGATTCCACCGAAGCCGCCCTGCACGGCCTGATAGCCCGACCCGCTCACGGTGAAGGTCGTCGGCCCGGAGCTCGACGCCACCGCGCCGCCGATCGAGCTCGACGCGCTGAGCCGCGCCGCGGCCTGCGCCGGCGGCGCCCCGGCCACGACGAGCGCGACCGCGGCCAGCAGTACGGCGAGCGCCACTGCCAGCCGGCGCTGTGCGGCGACCGGCACGCTGATCGGCGCGTGGCCGCGTGAGGTGTCCATCACGAGAACTCCTTGACGAGGACGGGGTCAGAGACGCCCGACTGGGCGAACTGCTCCGGGGCGGCGGGACGACGGAACCGCCGGCGATCCGGGGTGACCAGCAGGTCCCCGGTCACCGGGTGACGGTGGACGAGAACCGGCTGCTGATAGACCTCGTGGATGAGGTCGGGGGTGAGCACCTCCGCCGGCGGGCCGTCGGCGCGGACCCGGCCGTCGGCGATCATCACCATGCGGTCGGCCCACGCCGCGGCCAGCGCGAGGTCGTGGAGCACCACCACCACGGCCCCGCCGGCGTCGGCGACCGCGCGCGCGAGCTCCAGGACGATCTCCTGATGCCGCAGATCCACGGCGGCGGTGGGCTCGTCCAGCAGCAGGACGCCGGTGCGCTGCGCGAGGGCGCGCGAGAGCGATACCCGGGCCTTCTCCCCACCGGACAGCGTCGGGAAGGTCCGGAGGCGCAGGTGGGTGGTGTCGGTGGCGGCGAGCGAGGAGTCGATGATCTCCTCGTCGTCGTTTCCCTCGGGCAGCCCCGTCCACGGCGCGCGCCCCATCGCCACCACCTCCCGCACGCTGAACGGGAAGGCCACGGAGTTGGCCTGCGTCAGCAGGGCACGGCGCCGCGACAGGTCGCCCAGGCGCCACTTGCGCAGGTCCGTGCCATCCAGCACCGTCCGGCCGGACTCGGGCGTGGTGTCCCCCGCCACCACGCCGAGCAGCGTCGACTTGCCGGCGCCGTTGGGGCCGACCAGCGCCAGCACCTCGCCTGCGTGGACGTCGAGGTCCACCGCGTCCAACAGCACCCGACCGCCCATCCGGACGGTCACCCCCTCCGCGCGCAGCACCGGTGTGCGGGCCTGATCGGCGGTCATCCCCAGCCTCCTGCGGTGCGACGGGTGCGGTGGAGCAGCCAGAAGAAGAACGGGCCGCCCACGGCCGCGGTGACCATGCCCAGCGGCAGTTCCGCGTAGTTGACGGCGGTGCGGGCCAGCAGGTCGGCGGCGAGCAGACACACCGCGCCGCCCAGCGCCGAGGCCGCCAGCAGCAGCCGGTGTCCGGGGCCCGCGATCATGCGGACCACATGCGGCACCACCAGGCCGACAAAGGCGACGATGCCGCAGAACGCCACGGCCGCGGCGGTGAGCAATCCCACCAGCAGGATCGAGTAGATGCGCAGGCGCTCCACGTCAACCCCCAGGTGCCGGGCCGGGCGCTCTCCCAACGCGAGCAGGTCAAGCTGGCGGGCCAGGCGCGACGCCAGCAGGAGCCCGAGCAGCGCGACCGGCGCCACCACGAACACGTACTCCCACCGGCTGCCGTTGAGGCTGCCCAGCTGCCAGAACACGATCTCCTCGCGGGCCTGGGTGTCACCGAGGAACATGAGGAACGCCAACGCCGCGCCCGCCACCGCGTTGACCGCGATGCCGGTGAGCACCAGCGTCACCACCTCCGTGCGGCCGTTACTACGGCTGAAGAGGTAAACGGCGGCGGTGGTGATGATGCCGGCCACGAAGGCGCAGACCACGCTCGTCCAGGGACCGAAGGCGGTGAGGCCGAACACGATCGCCGACGCCGCGCCCACCGCGGCGCCGGCGGACACGCCCACCACGCTCGGCTCGGCGAGCGGGTTACCGAACGCGCCCTGCATGAGCGCGCCCGCGACGGCCAGCGCCGCGCCCACCACGATCGCCATGGCCACGCGCGGGAACCGCACGCTCCACAGCGTCGCGTCGGCGCGGGGGTGGCTCTCGGCCGGCCCCATGTCGAGGCCCAGGCCGCGCAGGAAGCCCGACGCCACCTCCGACGGCGGGATCGACAGCTGCCCGGAGGCGGCCGCCACCACGGACAGCACGACCAGCGCCACGCACAGTCCGGCGATGAGCAGACCGCCCGTGAGCAGGCGGCTCGTCCCGCCAGACTCGCGACGCGGTGCGCGGGCGGCGTGCCGGGCCGGGCGCCGCGCCTCGGTGAGGGTCACAGCGCGTCGGGGGCGTAGAGCGCCACGGCGAGCGCGTTGAGGACGGCCGGGGTGCGGGTGCCGAAGGAGAGCACCAGATCATCGTTCATCGCGATGATGCGCTCGTTCGCGCCGGCGGGGGTCTGCGCCATGGCCGGGAACTTCTCCAGCAGCCCGTCCACACCGCCGACCGAGTCGAGGCCCTTGTTCATCATGATGATCACGTCCGGCTGGGCGGCGATCAGGCCCTCGTCGTTGGCGGGCTTGGCGCCCTTCCACCCGACCTCGGAGGAGACGTCGTACCCGCCGGCCGCGGAGATGAGCTCGTCCGCGCCGCTGTCCCGGCCGAACATGTAGTACACGCCGGCCGCGCCACGGGCGTAGAGGAAGACCGTGCGCAGCTGCTGCGTCTCCGACTCGGGCGCGATCGTGGCGATCGACTCCTCGGCTGCGGCGATCTGCGCGCGGGTCCGCTCGCCCAGCGCGCGCCCCTCCTCCGGCAGGCCGAGGGCGTTGCCCACGGCCTCGGTGAGGGCCTCGACGTTCTCCGGGGAGCGGTGGGAGTCGACGACGACGACGGGCACACCAGCATCGCGCAGCTGCAGCACCACATCCCACGGTCCGAGTGAGGTGTCGGTGATGATCACGGACGGGTTGAGCGCGAGGATCGCCTCGGCGTTGAGCTGGTGTCCGTCGGTGGTCACCAGCGGGACGTCGGCGATCTCCGGGAACGCCGACGAGATGTCGCGGCCGATCACGTTGCCGCCCAGGCCGAGCTCGAACACGATCCGCGACAGGGTTCCGTAGATGTCCAGCGGCAGGATGCGTGAGACGTCCTCCACCTCGACGACCGTGCCCTGGTTGTCGGTCACCACGGCCGGCAGCTGCGGTACCGGGTCGGTGGCGATCGGCCCCACCGGGTCGTCGACGAGCTGGAGCGCGAGCTGTCCCTGGTACGAGCGCGGGTCCTCGAGCGCGGTGACCTCCGACGCGAGCGGGATCCCCGAGATCTTCTCGGTCTCCCCACCTGCACCAGTGGCGACCCCGCAGGAGGCGAGCGAGAGCGTCAGGACCGCAGCGAGGGCGACCCGAAAAGAACCTGAGCGCTGTCTGAACATGGGGAAACTGTAGCACCCATCACTGAGGCAAGCCTAACCTCTATTGCCCTAGCCTTACCTAAGTGCCATCAGTGCACGTCAAGCGCAGGTTTGCTCTCCGACCGCGCCACAAGTGAGCGCATTTCACGTGCGTGGACGATTCGTAGAGGGCTCCACGAGCCATAAGGATTCCGGAACCCCGGAGCCCGGCAAACGCCGTGCGCCCCGGTTCCGGTCGCGAGGATCGGACCCGGGGCGCATGGGTACCGCTGGGGCCGTTCCGACTCCGGTGTCCCCGGGGCCGGAACGCGACCGGTGGGTCAGCCCTGCTCGGCCGCCAGCTTCTTGAGCGACTCGGTCGGCGCGAAGCGCTCGCCGTATGTGGAGGCCAGCTCCTCGGCGCGGGCGACGAAGCCCTTGTAGCCCGAGGCGACCCTGGCTCCTGGCTCGGAGTAGTTCTTCGCGTACTGGCGGGTGCCGCCGGTCCACGCCGGGAACCCGATGCCGATGATGGAACCGATGTTGGCGTCGGCGTCGTCGACGATCACGCCCTCGTCGACGCACTTCTGCGTCTCGAGGACCTCGGCGAAGATCATGCGATCGACCAGGTCCTGCAGCGGGGGCGCGTTGTCCGGCGAGGTGTTGAACGCCTCGCGCAGGCCCGACCACAGTCCTGCCCGCTTGCCGTCGGCGTACTCGTAGAACCCGGCACCGGCGGCGCGGCCGGCGCGCTCGAGCTCCTCGACCATCTTGAGGATCACCTGGTCGACGGCGTCGGGGACGAACTCCTCACCAGCGGCCTCCGCGGCGTCGCGGGTCGCCTGACGGATCTTGACCATGAGGTTGAGGTTCAGCTCGTCGGACAGCTGCAGCGGGGCCGCCGGGTAGCCGGCGATGCGGCCGGCCTGCTCGATGGTGGCGGGCTCGATGCCCTCGGCCAGCATCCCGATCGCCTCGTTGACGAACGTGCCGATGACCCGAGAGGTGTAGAAGCCACGCGAGTCGTTGACCACGATCGGGATCTTGCGGATCGCCAGCGTGAGGTCGATCGCCTTGGCCAGCGTCTCCGGGGTGGTCTTCTCGCCCTTGATGATCTCCACCAGCTGCATCTTGTCGACGGGCGAGAAGAAGTGCAGGCCGATGAAGTCCTCGGGCCGCTTGACGCCGGTGGCAAGGTCGGTGATCGGCAGGGTCGACGTGTTGGAGCCCAGCAGCGCGTCGGGGGCGACGATGTCCTCGATCTCCTGGAACACCTTCTTCTTCAGCTCGGGAGACTCGAAGACGGCCTCGATCACGAGGTCGCAGCCGGCGAGGGCCTGCGGATCGGTCGTCGGCGTGATGCGGGCGAGCAGGGCGTCGGACTTCTCCTGCGTGGTGCGGCCGCGCTCGAGCGCCTTGGCCTCGATCTTCTCGGAGTACGCCTTGCCCTTGTCGGCGGAGGCCTGCTCGACGTCCTTGAGGACGACTTCGATCCCGGCCTTCGCGCACACGTACGCGATGCCGGCGCCCATCATGCCGGCGCCGAGGACACCGACCTTCGTGAACTGGGTGCGCGGGATCTCCGAGCCGTCGGCAGCCTTCGGCCGGGCCCCGCCGGAGGAGCAGTGCTGCATGTCGAAGAAGAACGCCTGGATCATGTTCTTCGCGATGGGTCCGGTCACGAGGGAGACGAAGTAGCGCGCCTCGATCTTCTCGGCGGTCGCGAAGTCGACCTGTGAACCCTCGACGGCGGCGGCCATGATGGCGCGCGGCGCCGGGGAGGGCGCGCCCTTCGTCTGCTTGCGCATGTTCGCCGGGAACGACGGCAGGACGCCGGACAGTGCCGGGTCGCTGATCGTGCCGCCGGGCAGCGTCCAGCCCTTGCGGTCCCACGGCTGGGCGGGCTCGGGGTCGGTCTTGATCCACGCCTTGGCTGCGTCGAGGAGCTTCTCGGACTCGACGACCTCGTCGACCAGGCCGGCCTTGAGCGCCTTGTCCGGGGCGAAGGACCGGCCGGACATGAGAATGTTGGGCACGGCCTGGGCGAGGCCGAACATGCGGACGGTGCGGACGATGCCACCGCCGCCGGGCAGCAGGCCGAGGGTGACCTCGGGCAGGCCGACCTTGGCACCGCGGGCGTCGGCCATGACGCGGTGGTGGCAGGCGAGCGCGAGCTCGAGGCCGCCGCCCAGGGCCGCGCCGTTGAGGGCCGCCACGACCGGCACACCGCAGGTCTCGAGGGCGCGCATGCGGCCCTTGATGCCCATGGACCGCTCGAACAGCTCGTCGGCCTGCTCGGGCCCGGCCTTGATCATCGACTTGAGGTCGCCGCCGCCGAAGAAGCTCTTCTTGGCGGACGTCAGCACGACGCCCTTGATGGACTCCTTCTCGGCCTCGATGCGGTCGACGGTGGCGGCGAAGTCGTCGATGAACCGGGCGTTCATCGTGTTGGCGCCGTGGTCGGGGTCGTCCATGGTGAGGGTGACGATGCCGTCGCCGTCCTGCTCCCACCGGAACATGTTTTCGCTCACTGGTCTTCTACTCCTAGGGCTGTGGTGTCGGTGGGGTCAGACGCGTTCGATGATGGTGGCCACGCCCATGCCGCCACCCACGCAGAGCGTGATGAGGGCGCGCTTGCCGCCGGTGCGCTCGAGCTCGTCGAGCACGGTGCCGGTGATCATGGCGCCGGTCGCGCCGAGCGGGTGTCCCATGGCGATGGCCCCGCCGTTGACGTTGAGCTTCTCGTCCGGGATGTCCATGTCCTTCTGGAAGCGCAGCACGACGGACGCGAACGCCTCGTTGAGCTCCCACAAGTCGATGTCGTCGGCGGTGAGTCCGGCGGTGGCGAGCGCCTTCTTGGCGGCCGGGGTGGGCCCGGTGAGCATGATGGTGGTGTCGGCGCCGGAGGTCGCGGCGGCCACGACGCGGGCGCGCGGGGTCATGCCCATCTCCTGCCCGGCCTTCTCCGAGCCCACCACGACCAGCGCGGCGCCGTCGACGATGCCGGACGAGTTGCCGCCGTGGTGGACGTGGTTGATCTCCTCGACCCAGTGGTACTTCTGCAGCGCCACGGCGTCGAATCCGCCCATGTCGCCCACCATGGCGAACGACGGCTTCAGGCCGGCCAACTTCTCGACGGTGGTCCCGGGACGCATGTGCTCGTCGTGGTCGAGGACGGTCACACCGTTGATGTCCTTGACGGGGACGACCGACCCCGCGAACCGACCCTCTTCCCACGCGCGGGCGGCCAGTCGCTGCGAACGCTCGGCGTAGCGGTCGACGTCCTCGCGGCTGAAGCCCTCGAGTGTGGCGATGAGATCCGCCCCGATGCCCTGGGGCGAGAAGTAGGTGTCGTAGTTGGTGGCCGGGTCCATGGCCCAGGCGCCGCCGTCGGTACCCATCGGCACCCTGGACATGGACTCGACGCCGCCGGCGAAGACGACCTCGTCCCACCCGGAGCGGATCTTCTGGGCGGCCATGTTGATGGAGGTCAGACCGGAGGCGCAGAAGCGGTTGATCTGCACGCCCGCGACGGTGTCCGGCATGCCGGCGGCGAGGGCCGCGATGCGGGGCAGGTCCATCCCCTGGTCACCGAGGGGCGTGACGATCCCCAGGATGATGTCCGAGATGCGGTTCTCGTCGAGGTCGGGGAAGCGCCGACGGGTCTCCGCGATGAGACCGACCACCAGGTCGATCGGCTTGACGCCGTGGAGGGCGCCGCCGGGCTTGCCCTTGCCACGGGGCGTCCGGATGGCGTCGTAGATGAATGCCTCGGTCATGGGTGGTCCACGGCCTTTCTCTGGGCGGAACTGATACGTGTTCATCGTCAGGCTACGTGGTGCCTCCCGACCCCACGGAGTGTGGTCCGTTTCCCGTTCGTTCCGGTGGCACGCTCGTCGCCACCCGGCCGGTGGCACAGTGGACCCCGTGACCGAGAACCATGCCGTGTCCCCTGCCCTGGCCGAGCTCGCCGATGCCTGCGGCGTCGCCTCGAGTTACGAGGACGCCCACGGCGTCCGTCGCGAGGTCCCGGCCTCGACCCTGCGGGCGGTGCTCGCCGCGTTGGGGGTCGAGGTCACGGATGACGACGGCGAGGGCGACCTCTCCGCACGTGAGGCTCTCGAGGCCGTGCGTCTGGGCCCCTGGCGGCGTGTGCTGCCACCGACGCTGGTGGCGCGTCAGGGCACCGCCATCGGATGCCCGGTCCACGTCCCGCGCGGAGCCATCGTGAACGTGGCGGTCCTCCTCGAGGACACCGACGAGCCGGTGAGTCTGCTCCCCCTCGATGAGCCCCGGATAGCCCGGGAGGTCGACGGGATGGCGATGGAGCGAGTGGCCGTGGAGGTCCCCGGCACCATTCCCGTCGGCTGGCATCGCGTCACCGCGGTCGTGGAGGCGCCGGGCATCGACCCCGTGTCCGGTGAGTGCACCCTGTTGGTCTATCCCTCCGTCATCCCCGTACCCGCCGGCATCGAGGAACGCCGTGCGGTCGGGTTGGCGGCACAGCTCTATCAGGTCCGGTCGGACGAGTCCTGGGGGGTCGGCGATCTGGCTGACCTGGGCGAGCTCGCCGGATGGGCGGGCCGCGACCTCGGTGCGGATTTCGTCCTGGTCAATCCGATGCATGCGGGCGAGCCGTTCGCCCCGGTGAGCCCGTCGCCCTATCTCCCGACCACCCGGCGTTTCTCCTCTCCCCTCTACCTACGGCCCGAGCTGGTTCCCGAGTACGGCGAGCTGTCCGATGACGACCGTAGGCGCGTCGAGGGTCTCGCCCACACCGCGGCTGCAGCCAATACGGATGACACCATCGATCGCGACGGGTCGTGGACCCGGAAGCTCGAGGCGCTCCGGATCCTGTTCACGGTCCCGCTGTCCGGCGGCCGGGCCGAATCGTTCGACAGGTTCGTGGAACAACAGGGACCGGGAATCCTGGGATTCGCCACCTGGTCCGCACTGGCCGGCGCCCACGGCCCGGACTGGTCCGCCTGGCCGGAGGATCTGCAGGATCCGGAGTCGGAGGCCGTCGCCCGCTTCGCCGAGGAGAACTCGGAGGAGATCCGCTTCCACCTCTGGTTGCAGTGGTTGGTCGGGGAACAGCGAGCCCATGCCCACCGGGCGGCCGTCGATTCCGGCATGCGTCTCGGCATACTGCACGACCTGGCGGTGGGGGTTCATCCCACAGGTGCCGACGCGTGGTCCCTGAACCGTTCCCTCGCCCGTGGGGTCTCGGTGGGTGCTCCCCCGGACGTCTACAACCAACGGGGGCAGGATTGGTCGCAGCCACCCCTGCGTCCGGACGCCCTCGCGCAGGAGGGCTACCGCCCGTTCCGCGACATCGTTCGGGCTGCACTGAGGGATTCCGGCGGCGTCCGGATCGATCACATTCTGGGACTGTTCCGGTTGTGGTGGATTCCCCGGGGCTCGGCCCCGACCGAGGGTACGTACGTCCACTATGACCACGAGGCCATGCTCGGAGTTCTCGCTCTAGAGGCGTCACGTGCCGGCGCGGTCGTGGTGGGCGAGGATCTGGGGACGGTGGCTCCCGGGGTCCGGGAGACACTGTCTGAACTCGGGGTTCTGGGCACTTCGGTGATGTGGTTCGAGCAGGACGACGACGCTCCGATCCCGCCCGAGGACTACCGGCGGCTGTGTATGGCGTCGGTGACGACCCATGATCTACCGCCGACCGCCGGGTACGCCGAACTCGTCCATGTGGACGTCCGGGAGGAGCTCGGGCAGTTGACGGGCGACGTCGCGGCGGAGCGTCGTGGTGCCGCGGCCGAGATCGAGGCGTTCACGTCAGCAGTGCGCGAGCGGGGCCTGCTCGAGGGCGACTCCCCCGATGATCTGGTGGTCGCCCTGCATCGCTTCGTGGCCGGGTCGCCGTCGCTACTGTTCGCGGTGTCGGTGTCCGATCTCGTGGGCGACCGTCGACCCGTGAACATCCCGGGCACATCGGATGAGTATCCGAACTGGAGGGTGCCGCTGTCCGGCCCGACCGGTGAGGTGGTCGGTATGGAGACACTGCGCGCGTCGACTCTCGCGGATCGTGTGATGAAGGCTGCCGGCGCCCCGCGGCGGTGATCGAGGGGCGTCGGGCCGGCGGCGGCGTCGGCTTGTGTGGGTGTGGGTGGAATGACGAGAGCCCCGAGTCACCTGTGAGGGTGATTCGGGGCTCTCGTGTGAAGTTGTGTTCGGCGGTGACCTACTCTCCCACACCCTCACGAGTGCAGTACCATCGGCGCTGGCAGGCTTAGCTTCCGGGTTCGGAATGGGACCGGGCGTTTCCCTGCCGCTATGGCCGCCGTAA
>NZ_JBYMTL010000004.1:0-335592 GCF_057773085.1 Dietzia sp. IBK-p2-16D
TGCCCGTGACGCCATCTGGGAACGCGAGTGGAACGCCTATGCGGACCGCATCGTCGCCGACGATGGCACACTCATCAATCCACCGGGTCAGGACAGGCACCGTCCACGCAGACGGCCGGCCTGACCGTCTCAGCAGTCGCCGACGCCCACCCATTCGGAGACGCCGTCCGCGAAGCGCTGCCGCTTCCAGATGGGAACGCCGTGCTTGAGACGCTCGATGAGCTCGGAACACGCCGCGAACGCCTCGGCCCGGTGCGGCGCGACGGCCGCCACGACGACCGCGACCTCTCCCACCGGCAGCACGCCCACGCGGTGGACGGCGGAGACGCGCGCCGAGTGCTCCGCCGCGACCTCGTCGCAGAGCCGGGCGAGGGTGTCGCGGGCGGTGGGGTGGGCGGAGTACTCGATGTCCAGCACGCCGCCCCGGCCGCCGTCGTGATCGCGCACCACACCGGAGAACGTCACCATCGCGCCGTCGGCGCTGGTCCACACGCTCTTCTCGACCTCGCGCGGGTCGATCACCCGGTCGGTGATGTCCACGAGTGGACCGGAGTCGCTCATCGGTGTCCTCCTCCGTGGGCGTGGACCTCGAGCAGGTGCTCGAGCAGCTCGTCGAGAACCGCCAGTCCGTCGCGGACCCCGCCCGTCGAGCCCGGCAGGTTCGCCACCAGGGTACGTCCGGCGAAGCCCGCGAGACCGCGGCTCATGGCGGCCGTGGGTGTGGCCGCCAACCCGCGGGCGCGCATCGCCTCGGCGATCCCCGGCAACTCCAGGTCCAGATGGGGTGCGGTGGCCTCGGGCGTGCGGTCGTCGGGGGCGACACCCGTGCCGCCGGTGGTGAGCAGCACGGCGGGGGACCGCCGCACCTGCTCGGTGACGGCCGTCGCGATGTCGGCGTCGGCCACCACGTGCACCTCGACCGGGGAGAAACCGCGCTCGAGGAGCCATCCCTCGATGGCCGGACCGGTGGTGTCCTCGCGGTGTCCGTGCGCGGCGGCGGTGGAGGAGACGACGACGACACCACTTCGGCCGGAATCGAGCGCCGCGGGCCCGGAGTGCGGATCAGCGCCCTCGTCGTCGTACCTGATTCCGCTGCCGGACTCCCGTGTCCAGTCACCGCGTTTGCCGCCCGACTTGGCGGCGAGACGGACCCCGTCCATGGTGGCGAGCGGGTCGACGGCCTTCACCATGTCGTGCAACGTCAGCCCGGCCACCGAGACGGCGGTGAGCGCCTCCATCTCGACGCCCGTCCGGCCGGTCGTCTTGGCGGTGGCCCGGACGTGGATCTCCCCGGCCTCGGAGTCGAGGTCGAAGTGCACCTTGACCGAGTTGAGCGGGATCTGGTGGCACAGCGGGATGAGTTCGGAGGTCTTCTTGGCCGCGCCGATCCCGGCCAGGCGCGCGGTGGCCAGCACGTCCGCCTTGCCCAGCGCGTCGCCCGCGACCATGGTGACGACCTCGGGGCGGGTGCGGAAGATCCCCTCGGCGGTGGCGGTTCGGGTGGTGACGGCCTTGTCGCCGACGTCGACCATGCGGACACGGCCCTCGGCGTCGAGGTGGGTGAGCTGCGGCGCGGCGGTCACCTGCGGCTCGGGGGTCGGATGCTGTCCGGTCGGCGCGTCAGTCATGCCGTTCACGGTAGTCGGCCGGGCGCGGCGGTCCCCGGGGGTGCGTCGGGGCGGGACGTCGCGGGGGCCGGGTTTAATCGCGGACATGGCGACGCTCTTCGAACCGATCCGCATCCGCGACCTCGAGATCCGTAACCGGGTCTGGCTCTCGCCGATGTGTCAGTACTCGTGCGAGGACCGGGACGGGGTGCCCACGCCGTGGCATCTCGTGCACCTCGGGGCGCGGGCGCAGGGCGGGTTCGGGTTGATCCTCGCGGAGGCCTCGGCCGTGGTGCCGGAGGGGCGGATCAGCCCCCAGGACGCCGGGCTGTGGAACGACACGCAGCGCGACGCATGGGCTCCCATCGTCGACTTCGCGCATTCCCAGGGGGCGGCGATCGGCATCCAGCTGGCGCACGCCGGGCGGAAGGCGTCGGCGTACCGGGCGTGGCCCGGCTACCCCGCCGGCTCTCTGTCACCCGAGGAGGGTGCCTGGTCCACGGTCGCGCCGTCGGCGATCCCGTTCGGCGACATGACGCGACCGGAGGCGCTGGACGCCGACGGGATCCGCGCGGTGGTGACCGCGTTCGCCGACGCCGCGCGACGGGCCGATCAGGCGGGCTTCGACGTGGTGGAGATCCACGCGGCGCACGGCTACCTCATCCACGAGTTCCTCTCGCCGCTGTCCAACGAGCGTGACGACGACTACGGCGGCTCGCGCGACAACCGGGCCCGCCTGCTGCTGGAGATCTGCGACGCGGTGCGTCGGGTATGGCCCCAGGGCAAGCCGCTGTTCGTGCGCATCTCGGCGACGGACTGGGTGCGTGGAGGGTGGACCCCGGAGGACTCGCGCTGGTTGGCGGGCCGGCTCGCCGAGCACGGCGTCGACCTGGTGGACGTCTCGTCGGCCGCCAACACGCCGGACCGGCCACCGGTCGAGCTGGAGCAGGGCTACCAGGTGCCGCTGACCGAGGAGGTGCGCGCGTCCGGCGCGGTGCTGGCCGGAGCGGTGGGGCTCATCAGTGACCCGGAGTACGCCGAACAGCTGCTGGTCGACGAGCGCGCTGACGTGGTGTTCCTCGGGCGCGCCGCGCTGCGCGAGCCGGCCTGGCCGCTGCGCGCGGCCGCCGAGCTCGGTGTGGACTGGCGGGACGCCCCGTACCCGCCGCAGTACACGCGCGGGAAGTGGGTCTGACGGGACCACGCGGTGGGGTGTCGACGGATGATGGTGCACGGACACACCTGCTACCGAGGAGACCCGCGTTGACCCTGTTCGAGACGCTCAAGGACCGCTGCCGCCCCGAGTGGGAGGCGTACACCCGCCACGATTTCGTGGAGCAGCTCGGGCGGGGGACGTTGCCACTGGCGGTGTTCCGCGACTACCTCGTGCAGGACTTCCACTTCCTCGTGCAGTTCGCCCGCGCCAACGCCCTGGCCGCCTACAAGAGCCGCACCCTGGCCGACATCACCGCAGCGCACAACGCCACCGGGGCGATCCTCGCGGAGACCGAGCTGCACCTCCGCCTGACCGAGCGCTGGGGTATCCCGCGCGCCGAGCTCGAGGCCGCGCCCGAGAAGCAGGCCACCGTCGCCTACACCCGGTACGTGCTGGACTCGGGCATGGCCGGCGACGTGCTCGACCTCCACGTGGCGCTGGCCCCGTGCACGATCGGTTACGCCGAGATCGGCGCCCACCTGCTCCCCGGCCTCGCCGAGCACGACGGCGAGCACCCGTACGGCGAGTGGATCATGGAGTACTCGGGCGTGGAGTTCACCGCCGCGTCCGCGGCCGCGATCGAGCAGCTCGACGTCCTGTCCGAGGGCGGGCTCACCGACCGTCGCCTGGACGAGCTCACCGAGGTGTTCCGGACGGCCACCCGGCTGGAGATCGACTTCTGGCAGCAGGCGCTCGACAGCGCGAGCTGACCGCTCGGTCTGCCTGATCGGTCGTGGCCGGGGCTCCGGCCGGATAGGCTCGATCCATCCTGTAGGACTGAGTGGAAGGACGAATAAATGATCATCCTCGGTGCAATCTTGTTGATCCTTGGGTTCATTCTCGAGATCCCCATCCTCTGGACGATCGGCCTGGTGCTGATCGCGATCGGCGTCATCCTCGTCATCCTCGGCGCCGCCGGCCGCGCGGTCGGTGGTCGCAAGCACTGGTTCTGACCACGGGGTCCGGCGACACTCGGACCGGGCCCGTCGAGAAGAGCGTTCCGCACACATCGCGCGAGTGATGGGCGTGCGGAACGCTCTTGTCGTTGGTCTACCCGCTATGCCCGGCCGGGTGCGATCCCTCCTGAGAGAGCGGTGACCTCGTCGTCGTCGCCGTCACCGTCGGCGGCCCTACCGACCGGGACAGCCTTGCCGTCGTCCCACACCGCTTCGCCGCGCGCGACCATTCCGGCCTCGTCGCTCAGTTTCACCTGCGGCAGGAAGAACGCGAACAACAGCGCCACCGCGAGGACCGGCACCACGTACCAGAGGGCGGGTGCCAGGGCGTTGGCGTAGGAATCCACGATCCCCTGGTGCAGTGGTTCGGGTAGGCCCGCCACGAAGGCCGGTGTGACGCCGTTCGGATTGAGCCCGGAGGCCATGGCCTGCTCGGGGTTCGCCGCGACCGTGTCGGTGAGGTTGGAGATCAAGCGGTCGGTGAAGAGCGAGCCGAACCACGCTGTACCGATCGCGGCGCCGATCTCACGGAAGTAGTTGTTCGAGCTGGTGGCCACGCCGACCTCGCGCGGATCCACGGCGTTCTGCACCGCCAGCACGATGACCTGCATGACCAGGCCCAGACCGGCGCCGAAGAACAACAGCATTCCCATGATCTGCCAGATGGGTGTCGTGCCGGTCATCTGCGTCATCACCATGACCGTCACGACCGTCAGGGCCATGCCCACGATCGGGTAGATCCGGTAGCGGCCGGTCTTGGCGATCGCCAAGCCCGAGCCGATCGACGTGGCCATGAGGCCCACCATCATCGGGATCATGAGCAGGCCCGATCCGGCGGCGGAGGTGCCGGTGGCCATCTGCAGGAACGTGGGGATGAAGCCGATCGCGGCGAACATCGCGACGCCCAGGACGAACGCGATGGCGGTGGCGATGACGAACACGCGGCCGGTGAACAGGTGCAGCGGGAGGATCGGCTCGGCGGCGCGGCTCTCGACCACGATCAGCGCGATGATGCTGAGGACGGTGCCGGTGATCATCGCGATCATGCCGGCGGAGTCCCAGGCCAGCTGATCGCCGCCCAGGTCGGTGACCAGGACCAGGCCCGACGTGCCCAGGACCATGAACAGGATGCCCGCCCAGTCGACCTTCGCGGTGCTGCGCCGGGTGGGCAGGCGCATGTACTTCCACGCCAGGACGAAGGCGATGATGCCGACCGGGACGTTGATCCAGAAGCACCAGCGCCAGTGCGCGGAATCGGTGAAGAACCCGCCGAGTAGTGGGCCGGCGACCGCGGAGATGCCGAACACGGCGCCCATCGGGCCCATGTACTTACCTCGCTCCGAGGCGGGCACTATGTCGGCGATGATCGCCTGCGACAGGATCATGAGCCCGCCGCCGCCCAGACCCTGGACGCCGCGCCACGCGACGAGCTCCCAGAAACCGGCCTCGGTGGCGGGGTCGGTGAAGAACCCGGCCGCGCCCGAGCCGACCGAACCCAGGGTGAAGATGGCGATCGCCAGGAGGAAGAGATTGCGACGGCCCACGAGGTCGCCGAACTTGCCGTACAGCGGCATCGTCACAGCGACGGCGAGGATGTAGATCGTGATGATCCAGGCCTGCGACTCGACGCCGTTGAGCTCGCCGACGATGGTCGGCAGTGCCGGGCCGAGGATGGACTGGTCGAGCGAGGCGAGGAACATGCTCGCCATCAGTGCTCCGAAGATGATCCAGACGGTACGCGAGGTGAGCGTGATCGGATCACTCTCGGCCGACGCGGGAGGCGTCGACGAGGTGGTGGTCATGAGGTGGTCGGCCTTTCGTGGAAAGCGGATTCGAGGAGGGCGAAGTAGTAGGACACGCGGTCGGCGATGTGCGCGGTCGAGCGGCCGTCGCGGGCGTCGAGCATGGCGGTCTGGGCGAGGCCGAGCGCCACGCTGAGCCCGACCCGGGCGAGGTCGCGCTGCTCGTCGCTGGCGTAGCGGGCGGCGATGGCGGCCTCGAACTCGGCGCCCACCACCGACATCGAGGCGTGTAGCGCCCCGAACAGGGACGGGTCGCGCTCGAGGGCGGCGCGCATGAGGTCGTCGTCGGCATCGGAATCGGCCCCGGGCTCGGCGTCGGTCCCGGGGTCGGACTCGCGGAGGAACCGCAGCATCGTCTCGCGCACCTGCACGACCGGGTTGGCGTCGGGCGCCGAGGAGTCCGTGAACAGGCTGGTGAGGAGCCGCCGGTAGCGGTCCGTGCTGAGGTGCACCACCGCGTCGTCCTTGGACTCGAAGTAGTTGAAGAACGTGCGCGGCGACACCTCCGCCCGGGCCGCGATGGCCTCGACGGTGGTGGCCTGCAAGCCCTCGTCCGCGACCAGCTGCAGCGCGGCGCGGGCGATCCCGGCACGGGTCCGGACCTTCTTGGTCTCGCGCAGGCTGAGGGCGGGGTCGGCGGGGTCGGCGGCGGTCACCAGACGATGATGCGCCGAAAATGCACTCACTGCAAGATTGCAGTTCCTGCAAGCAGCGACTCGGAGGAGCAGTGCTCTACAGCGGCAGGACGTCCACCTGCGCGCCGACGGCCAGAGAGGTGACGTCGGCGGGGATCTCGATCAACACGTCGGCACGGGCCATCGAGGCGACGAGGTGCGACCCCGGGCCGGAGACCGGATCGGCTGTGGGCAGAGCCCCGTCGGTCGGGTCGGCGGGGTCGGCCGGGGTGCCTCCCGGAGCCAGGGCCGCGCGCAGGTACTGCGCCCGCCCGGCGGGGGAGCGCACCTCGCGGGCCAGACGGGCGCGGACGGGCCGGATCGGGGTGCGCCCCACCGCCTCGAGGATCACCGGCCGCAACAGCACCACGAACGACACCAGCGCGCTCACCGGATTGCCCGGCAGGCACACCACGGGGGTGCCGCGCCAGGCCGAGAGCCCCTGCGGGCCGCCGGGCTGCATGGCGATCGGGGCGAAACGGGCGCCCTCCCGGTCGGCGAGCACCTGGCGCACGACCTCGGCGTCGCCCATCGAGACGGCGCCCGCGGTCACCACGAGGTCGGCGTCCCCGGCGGCCGCGTCCAGGGCCGAGGTGAACGTCGCGCGGTCGTCGCCGCTGATGAGCGTCCTGGTGACCTCGCACCCGCAGGCCTTGAGCGCGGCGGCCAGGGTGACCGAATTGGACTCCCAGATCTGCCCGGGCGCGAGCGGCCGCCCGGGCGCCACCAGCTCCGAGCCGGTCGCCACCACCCCGACCCGCGGCCGCGGCCGCACGTCGAGACCGGACTCCCCGAGCGAGGCCGCCGCCGCCAGGTGCCGCGCCTGCAGCCGCACCCCGGCGTCGATCACCACGTCACCGGCCCGGACGTCGTCGCCCGGGCGACGGATGAACTCGCCCCGCGACCGCGGTGCGAGCACCAGCACGACAGAGGGGTCGGCCTCGCTCACGATCGTGTCCTCGATGGGCACCACACAATCGGCGCCCTCGGGGACGGGCGCGCCGGTCATGATCTTGCAGGCCTCGTTGTCGTCGACATCGGGTCCCGCGCCGTCACCGGCGTGCACCGCCCCGACCACCTCGAGGCGCACCGGCGAGTCGGGCCCCGCCCCGGCCACGTCCGCGGACCGCACCGCGTACCCGTCCATCTGCGAGTTCACGAACAGCGGAAGGTCGACCGAGGCCCGCAGCTCCGCGGCCAACACCGAGTCCGCGCACGCCGCGAGCGGCAGGTGCGTACTCCGGGACGCCCGCTCGAGCACCGGTGCCAGGTGCGAGCGCAGGAGCTCGCGGTACTCGGCGGGGGACGGGCGGCTCGGGTTGTCGGGCAGGGAGGTCATGTCCCCACGGTAACCCGCGTTGTACTGTGCCTACGGTCCGCGCGGGTGCGGCCGGCGGGAACGAACAGAAGGTGGCGGGACGTGGCACGTAGGGCACGGGGGTCGGCAGCGCTGTGGTCGGTACACGGCGACGGCAAGAACATCAGACCCGGCGAGGTGGTCGCCCCCATGGAGCGGCTGAGCTGGCCGCGGACCATCGGGATCGGTGCCCAGCACGTGGTGTCGATGTTCGGCGCGACGTTCGTCTTCCCCATCATCATGGGGCTCAACCCGCAGCTGGCGATCCTCTTCTCCGGCGTGTGCACCCTGCTGTTCCTCGCCGTGGTCAAGGGGCAGGTGCCCAGCTACCTCGGCACCTCTGTCGCCTTTGTGGGCGCCGTCGCCGCGATCCGCGCGCAGGGCGGCACGAGCGCCGAGGTCACCGGCGCGATGCTCGTCGCCGGCGCGACGCTGCTGGTGGTGGGGCTGATCGTGCACGTTGTGGGCGGCCGCGTGGTCACCGCGATCCTGCCGCCCGTGGTCACCGGCGCCGTGGTGATGCTGCTCGGCTTCAACCTCGCGCCGGTGGTGGCGGACACCTACTGGCCGCAGGACCAGTGGGTCGCGCTGGCGGTGATGATCGTGCTGATCGGGATGACCGTGGGGCTCAAGGGCTTCGCCGGGCGGATCGCGATCTTCCTGTCCCTGGTCTTCGGTTACGTCCTGTCGTGGGTGCTCGATCTGGTCACCGGGCCCATCACCTCGTTCAACGCCACCGCCGGTGAGGTGACCGAGCACCTGCGGGTGGACTGGTCGGGCGTGTGGGACGCGCCGTGGATCGGGCTGCCGCCGATGACCGACGAGGCCGCCGGCGTGGTGGGTATCCACGCGCCCGACTTCTCGCTGGCGTTCGTGCTGCTCGTGGTGCCGGGCGTCATCGCGCTCATCGCCGAGAACGCCGGGCACGTCAAGGCGATCGGCGAGATCACCCGCACCGAGACCGACGGCCTGATGGGCCGGGCGCTGGCCGCGGACGGCGCGGGAACCGTGCTGGCGACCTCGTTCGGTGGATCGGCGACGACGACGTACGCCGAGAACATCGGTGTGATGGCCGCGACCAAGGTGTACTCGACGGCCGCCTACGTGGTGGCCGCGCTGACCGCGATCGTGCTGGGGTGTTCGCCGAAGCTGGGAGCCGTGATCTCCGCGACCCCGGGCGGCGTGCTCGGCGGCATCACGGTTGTGCTCTACGGCATGATCGGCCTGCTCGGCGCCAAGATCTGGAAGGAGAACCGGGTCGACTTCGGCAACCCGCTCAACCTCGTCCCGGTCGCCGCGGGCGTGGTGATCGCGATCGGGGACACCACCCTGGTCATCACCGACGACTTCCAGCTCGGTGGCATCGCCCTGGGCACCCTGGTGGTGGTCCTGGGCTACCACCTGGGACGGGCGATCGCGCCGCAGCTGCGCGGCCAGGCCGAGCGCGACGAGATCCACGAGCTCACGCTGCTGGGGCCGAATCCGGACGTCGGTGTGCCGGAGGCGAGCCGGACGGACGGGGACGTACCGGGCAGGTGACCGGATTGGCGGGTGTCCGGACGGGCCGAGCGCTGCGGGGCGGGGCCACCTACACTTGGGGTCACGCGACCGCGGAGGAGAGGTGGGCGCCGTGACCGCACCGGACACCGGCCGCCCCTCCGCGCGCCCCGCCACCCCGCTGCTCGTCGACTCCTTCGGCCGCGTCGCCCGCGACCTGCGCGTCTCGCTGACCGAGAAGTGTTCGTTGCGCTGCACGTACTGCATGCCCGAGGAGGGGTTGCCGCCGATCCCCGACGCCGCCCGGATGACGACGGACGAGGTGATCCGGCTGGTGGCCCTCGCGCACCGCGAACTGGGCGTCCACGAGGTCCGCTTCACCGGGGGCGAGCCGCTCATGCGGGCCGACCTCGAGCACATCATCGCCGGCACGCGGGCCGAGTGCCCCGACCTGCCGATCGCGATGACCTCCAACGGCGTGGGGCTCGAACACCGGGTCGGCGCGCTGGTCGAGGCCGGTCTGGACCGGATCAACATCTCCCTGGACACCGTCAACCGCCTCGAGTTCGCCCAACTCACCCGCAGAGACCGGCTGCCGTCCGTCCTGCGGGGAGTGCGGGCCGCGGTCGAGGCCGGCCTGGACCCGGTGAAGGTCAACGCGGTGCCCCTGCGGGCGACCCTGCACGGAGCGCCCGACCTGCTGGAATGGGCCCTGGCGGAGGGGGTGCAACTACGGTTCATCGAGGAGATGCCGCTCGACGCCGACAACACGTGGTCGCGCGCGGAGATGGTGACCGCGCAGGACGTGCTGGACTCCCTCGGCACCCGCTTCGACCTCGTTCCCGCCGGGCGCGAGGACCCGTCCGCGCCGGCCGAGATGTGGCGGGTCGCCGGACGCGCCGTGGGAGATGCTCCCGCAACGGTCGGGGTGATCGCGACCGTCACCCGCAACTTCTGCGCCGCCTGCGACCGGACCCGCCTCACCGCCGAGGGCACGGTGAGGTCGTGCCTGTTCAGCGACGACGAGACGGACGTACTCGGGGTGCTGAGAGCCGGGGCCCCGGATGACGAGATCTCCGAGGTCTGGAGGGGTGCGATGTGGGGCAAGCAGGCAGGGCACGGGATCGGCGGTACGGCCTTCCACAGGCCCCGCCGATCGATGGGCGCCATTGGTGGTTGACGTGTCAGTGTCGGACGATAGGGTTGACGCTGTGAGCAGGACTCCGAGAGTGATCACCGTGGGGTATTACGCGGCTGCCGAGGACGCCGCGGGCACCGCCCGCGAGCGGCTGCACACACATGCCACGACCATCGGGGAGTTGGCGCGGGAGGTCTGCGAGCGCCACGGTGAGCCGCTGGCCAGCATCGTGACCGTGTCGTCGTTCCTCGTGGGTGAGGAGACGACCCGTGATCCGCACGCCTCCATCGACGGTGTCTCCGCGGTGGACGTTCTTCCGCCGTTCGCCGGAGGCTGATCGGTGAACCGGGGCCGGGGTTTCAGCGTGGTCACACTCGCCCTGGCGTGCTCGGGACTCGTCGCCTGCGCCGAGCCGGACCCCGAGTCCCCCGTCATGACGATCGGGGTCGCGGCCGCACCATCCCTGTCCGGCGCGTTCACCGAGATGATCGATCTCTTCGAGGACGAGCATCCCGGGATCCGGGTGAGCCTGGAGCTGGGCCGCTCCGACACCATCGCGGAGGGGATGCCCGCACGCGACGACATCAACGTCTTCGCCTCGGCGGACGAGGTGTCCATGCAGTGGCTCGTCGACGAGGGGGTGGCGGTCGAACCCATGGTGTTCGCCCGCAACCACGTCGTGGTGGCGGTCCCCTCGGGCAATCCCCGCCAGGTCACGGGCCTGCGTGACCTGGAGCGGCCCGACCTGCGGGTGGGGCTGTGCCAGCTGGAGGTGCCGTGCGGGCGCGCAGCGGAGTCGCTGCTGGCCGCAGCAGGCGTGACGCCGCCGGTGGTCGAACGGGATGCGGGCTCACGATCCGTGGCCGCGCGTCTGGCGGACAACGAACTCGACGTGGGCATCGTCTACCGGACCGATGTCGCGGCGTCCCACGGGTGGGTGTCCCACGCCGAGATCGACCAGCGGGACAGGGAGTTGGCGCAGGCCGCCGGCACGACCCGCTACACCGTGGCCCGGATCCCCGCCGCCGAGAACGGATCTGATGCCGAGGCCGAGCGCGAGGCCGCGAGCGACTTCCTCGCGCTGGTGACCTCGGACCGCGGCCGCCGCGCCCTCGAGGGCGCGGGCCTGGCCCCGTTGCCGCAGTAGGAGTCCGCCCTCAGGACGGTGGCCGTCCCTAGACTCGGCGACATGGACACCGCGGCGCCCCGGACCCGACGGAAGGGCTCGTGGCACCGGCGGGCGACCCGACCGGTACAGCTGTGGATGATCGCCCTGGTCGTGGTGGGTGTGGTCCACCGGTGGGTGCCCGCGTCCACGTGGACGATCATCCACGTCTTCACCCTGGGCCTGCTCACCAACTCGATCCTCGTGTGGGGCCAGCACTTCACCGAGACCCTGCTGCACCGGCGTCCCCCGGAGGAGTCTCGCGCACTCCAGGTGCGCAGGATCATGGTGCTCAACGTCGGGATCGTGATCCTGATCGCGGGAATGCTCGGGTCCTGGCCGATTCCGATCGTGGCCGGTGCCACGGTCGTGGGCGGTGCGGTGGCCTGGTACGTCGTGGACCTGATCCGGCAGCTGCGCGCCGCCGAACCGACCCGGTTCCGGCCGGTCGTCCGGTACTACGCCGTGGCCGCGGCGTTCCTTCCGGCCGGGGCGGTGGCCGGAGCGGTCATGGGGGTCGGCGTCCCGGAGGAGTGGGCCGTGCGCCTGCACGCGTTCCACCTCGCGGTCAACGTCCTGGGCTTCGTCGGGATCACCGTGCTCACCACCCTGGTGACCTTCTGGGCGACGGTGCTGCGAACCCCCATGGCCGACAGCCAGGACGCCGCGGCGGTCCGGTCCCTGGGGGTGATGTCGGCCGCGGTGGTGGCGGCAGCGGCGGGTTCGCTCGCGGGCGTGACGCCGGTGACCGCCACGGCGCTGGGCCTGTATCTGCTCGCCGTGCTGTGGCACCTGGTCCACCTCGTCCGCACCGCGCGCACGGCACCGCCGCGGGAGTTCGCCTCGATGAGCATCGCGTGCGGCCTGGTGTGGCTGCCGGTGGCGTTGGCGTGGGCGACGTGGCTCGTCGCCACCGGCCGGATCGGGGACCTGGGGCAGGTGACGACGCCGTTGCTCGCCGGGGCGGCCGCCCAGATCCTCCTCGGAGCGATGAGTTTCCTCATGCCCACCGTGATGCGGGGTGGTCCGGCGGCGGTGCGGGCCGGGATGGTGGAGATGAACCGCCTGGTCGCCTTCCGCCTCGTCCTGGTCAACGCCGGCCTGATCGTCTTCCTCGTACCCGGTGGGACCAGTTGGACCCGGGTCGTCGGCTCCACACTGGCGTTCGCGGGGTTCGCGCTGTTCCTCCCGGTCATGATCCGCGCCGTCCGCGCGCAGCTGGCCGTCATCCGGAACGCGGCCGCGGCCCGCGAGGCCGGCGAGAAGACCGCCCGCGTCACCCCGGGCACGCCCCGACCGGAGATCGCGCCCGGCCGTCGGCGGAATCTGGTCGGCGCGCTGTCCGCCGCACTGGTGGTGGTCCTCGCCACGGGGGTCGCGCTCGCCGCCGACCCGTCCTCGCCACTCCGCCGCACCGACCAGGCCGTATCGGTCACGCCGACCGGGAACACGACGACCGTGGAGGTCACGGCGGTGGGGATGAGGTTCGAACCGAGCACGGTGACGGTCCCCGCGGGCGACCGGTTGGTGATCGAACTGACGAACGACGACGACACGACGGTTCACGACCTGTACCTGACCAACGGGGCCGATTCGGGCAGGGTCGACCCGGGCGGCTCCGTCACGGTGGACGCAGGCGTGGTCGGCCGCTCACTCGAGGGGTGGTGCACGATCGCCGGACACAAGGCGATGGGCATGACCTTCCGGGTCCTGGTCGAGGGCGGTGACCCCGCGGCCGCCCACGACGCCCATGGTGGGGCCGGCGGTGCCGCTGCCACCGCCCCGACCGAGGCGATCGATGTGTTGGCCCCGCCCTCCGGCGACGTCGTGACCCGGGACCCGGCCCTCGCGCCCGCCCCTGCCGGTCGCGAACACCGGATCGCCCTCACGGTCGAGGAGACCACCGATGAACTCGCACCCGGGGTGGTGCGGCCGGTGTGGACCTACAACGGCGGGCTCCCGGCCCCCACCCTCCGGGGCCGGGTGGGAGACACGTTCATCGTGACCTTCCGCAACGAGGGGACCATCGGACACTCGATCGATTTCCATGCCGGCGACGTCGGTCCAGACGAGGTGATGCGGACGATCCCGCCGGGCGAGGAGCTGGAGTACCGGTTCACCGTGAAGCGGGCCGGTGCCTGGCTCTACCACTGCGCGACCGCACCGATGAGTGGCCACGTCGCCGCGGGGATGTTCGGTGCCCTCATCGTGGACCCGCCGGGCCTGTCCGAGGTGGACCGCGAGTACGCCCTGGTCCAGTCCGAGTCGTACCTCGGCGCGGAGGACGAGCCGTTCGACTCCGGCAAGATCGCCGCGGGACAGCCCGACCTGGTGATGTTCAACGGGCACGCGACCCAATACCGGCGGGATCCGCTGACCGCCCGGGTCGGCGAGACCGTGCGCGTCTGGGTGGTGGTGGCCGGCCCGAGCGACGGGACGAGCTTCCACGTGGTGGGTTCCCAGTTCGACACCGTCTACAAGGAGGGCGCCTACCTGCTGCGGGACGGGCGGGACGCGTTGGGCGGCGGGAGCGGCGGGGCGCAGGCCCTCGACCTGGCTCCGTCGCAGGGCGGATTCGTGGAGATGACCTTCGCCGAGCCCGGGCGCTACACGTTCGTCGACCATTCCTTCGCCGACGCGGAGAAGGGCGCGACGGGCTTCCTCGACGTCGTGGGGTAGGTGACAGGACCCGGCCCCGCGGGGGTATTTGACGCATCACGGAATGGACGGAGCGTCCCGGCGGTTGATATAGATGACACATCACGCAATAAGTCGATCGCGATCGAGGAGATCCCATGCCCGTCTACGTCCAGAACCCCGATCCCCGCAGCCTCGTCGAACGCCCCGCCGACGACCTGCTCGCCGCCGACACCCGCATGGGCGCGGTCGAACTGCTGGTCCGCGACCTGGACGCGATGATCGCCTTCTATTCCGGCGGGGTGACCCTCGAGGTGCTCGAGCAGACCGGCGACACCGCCGTCCTCGGCCGGGCGGGTCGCCAGATCGTGCGGATGCGCCGCATGCCCGACCTGCCCCCGCGCAGGCAGGGGCAGGCCGGACTGTTCCACACCGCTGTCCTCTTCGACGACGAGCCGTCGCTGGCCGCCGCCGTCGCCTCGGTCGCCCGGCACGCGCCGAGATCCTTCACCGGCAGCTCGGACCACCTGTACAGCCAGGCCTTCTACTTCGACGACCCCGAGGGCAACGGCGTCGAGTTGTACGCCGACCGCCCGCGCGAGACCTGGGCCACCGGATCCCACGGGCTGCTCGAGGTCGCCACCAACCCACTGGACCCCAACGCCTTCCTGCGCACCCACCTCGCCCGGCCGATCGCCGGCCCGCCGCCCGCCACTCTCGGTCACGTGCACCTGCAGGTCGGCGACATCGGCGTGGCCCGTGATTTCTACGTCGACGCACTCGGCTTCGAGGTGATGAGTGACGTCGGCTCCGCGCTGTTCATCGCCGCCGGCGGCTACCACCACCACATCGCGGTCAACACGTGGGGCACGGCAGGCGCGGGCCCCCGTGCGGCGGCACTGGGGTTGGGCCGGGTGAACATCGACCTGCCGACCGCGGACGATGTCGACGCGCTCCGACAGCGACTGTCCGACCATCGGATCGAGACCCGCCACGACGGTGCGGTCCTGCGCGTCGACGACCCGTGGGGCACCCTCATCCAGGTCGGGGTCGAGCAGAGCTGAACCGGGCCGGGGACGGTCAGACCCAGTTCACCGACAGCGGGGAGCGCCGTGCCCACCCGACGGTCTGCAACAGCGGTTCCTCCAGCTCCAGCGACGGGTAGCCGAGGCACAGGTACGCGAGGGGGCGGGCGTCGTCCGGTAGCGGCACCGCATCGGAGAGATGGCCTGGCTCGACGAGGCTCACCCATCCCATACCCAGGCCCTCGGCCGTCACCGCCAGCCACAACAGGGTGATGGCGGAGACCACGCTGTACTCGGTGGCCGCCGGGACACTGGTGGTCCCCAGCGTCGGTCCCGGCGGCGGTACATGACTGACGACCAGCCCCACGGGCGCCTGGAGGATGCCCTCGAGGCGAAGGGAGTCGTAGAGGTCGCGACGCTCGCCCTCGAACCGCTCGGCCTCGGCAGCCCGGACCGCGCGGAAGCCCGCGTGGACGGCTTCCCGGGCGTCCCGGTCCTCGACCACCGTGACGTGCCACGGTTGACTCAGTCCGACACTCGGCGCGACGGCGAAGACCTCGAGGAGTCGCTCGATGGTCGCGCGGTCGATCGGTGTCGGGTGGAAGTGGCGATGATCGCGGCGGGTCGCCAGGATGCGCCACAGGGCGTCGCCATCGGCCGCACGGTCGCCACCGGGGGCGGGGTCGATCTTCATGATCGGTCACGGTAGCCCAGGCCGCCCCGTCGCCCGGTCGCGGTAGGCGGTCGCCGACTCTAGACTGGCGCCCCCGAGACATGGAGGTGCACGGTGGCATTCCTACGCAACGCATTGAGGAGCGGCCTCGCGATCAAGGCCGTCCAGGTGGTCAAGCGCGAAGCCTCGAAGCCCGAGAACCAGCGCAAGGCCCGTGAGTTCGCGGAGAAGATGCGCAACCGCCGGCGCTGACGGCTCGTCCGCGCGGGCGCGCGACCGCGGTTAGTGCGTGTGTCCGTGCGGGTGGTCGTGGTCGTGGTCGTCGTGGTCGTGAGGGCGCGGCGCCGGTTCGCCGCGGGCGGCGGCGTCGTCGGCCTCGATCCGGTCCCACACGTCGCCGTCGATGATCGTCACCACGGAGGCCGGGAACAGGCTGTTCTCCTCGCGATCGATGTGGTCCCGCAGGCCCCTGGCGAACTCGCGGCCCAGGGAGAGGTCACCGTCGACGATCCGGTCGATCATGCCGTCGAGCGTCGTGTGTTCCCCGCACAACCGGTCGATGGTGTCGGCGTACGCCTCCTCCTCGAGTCGCAGTGCGGCGAAGAGCCCGTGCTCCTCGGCGCTGGTGTGCGGGTGGAGCATGTCCCGGGCGCGCAGCGCGAGAGCGGAGGCGGTGTCGGGGTCGCCGCGGTCGACGGCACGGACCATGTCCCCCGTGAGGTCGACCAGGGCGTCGTGCTCTGCCGAGAGTCGGCCGATGATGGTGTTCTCATGACAACCGCAGTACTGGCACATCTCGCTCTCCTGTCATACCGGGACCCGCGTGATACGCGGGAGTCTGGATCGGATCATGCCGACGAGCGCGACGAGCCAGGCCGCGACCGCGACCCACATCCACGTCTCGCCGATCCAGGCGACGATCGGCAGGTCGTCGGCGCGCCCGAGGTACATCCCCGCGACGGCGTACATGCCGAGCGGGAAGACGATCGACCACCAGGTGGGTTCGAAGCGGAACGGCACTCCTCTGACCCGGTGACGCCACACCCCCACCGCCACCAGGGCCGGGATGAGCCAGGTGGCGAAGCACCAGAACACCACGACCAGACCCGCGACGAGTCCCCGCACGGCGTCGACCATCGGGGCGCTGGCCATCTCCACGACCCGTGCGCCGGCGACGACGGTGATCGCCACCGCCCCCATCGAGACCCAGTACGGGGGATCGAGCTCCCGCGGATCCAGCGGATAGAGCATGAGCCGGAGCGAGACGAACACCGCACACGCCACGTAGAGGACGACGCCGACCGACCACGACGCCACGGCCCCGATCGCGAGCGCGTCGCGGGCCGACTCGAAATGGGGTTCCAGGGTCGCAGCGGCGGCAGCCACCGACTGGCTGGCGACGACCCAGATGAACCAGGTGCCGTTGGCCTCCGCGACCACGGGGCGCTCGTCGCGGGACAGGACCGCGACCCAGGGGACCGTGTAGCCGAGGACGATCCAGACGGCCGCCCCGACGCTCAGGAGCGCCACGGACGCCACGAGCAGGTGCCGCCCCGCGAGCGCCACGGCGAGGACGTTCGTCCCCGCGACGAACGTGAAGAAGAGGAACGCCTTGCGGGAGTCGTGGAGATCGGCGACGACCTCGGCGCGGTAGGCGATCAACCTCCACAGTGTGAGGAGCACGAGGATCACGTACTCGATCGCGGTGAGCACGATCAGGATCACGGCCACCGTCTCCCAGCCCCGCTGCCCGGCTCCGACCGCGACGATCCCCGTCGCCATGACCATGGCGAAATACCCCGGGGACAGTCGCGCGGGCGTCGGGAGGCTGCGTGACCGGGTCATGTCAATGACGTGGTGCGCGGCTCGATCCGGATCCGGCCCGCCCGGCGCCGATCTCGCGGCTGACGTCGCCGACGTCCTCGCGCATCCAGCCCCGGCGGTACGGGCGGTTGCCGAACTGGCCCGCCGGACGCGATCGGTACACGACGTAGGGACGCCAGAGGTAGCCGACCGGCGCGGAGAACACGTGGACCAGGCGCGTGAACGGCCAGATGGCGAACAGCAGGAACGCCACGATCGCGTGCAGCTTGAAGGACATCGGCGCGGACAACATCAGTGCCGGGTCGGGTTGGAACCAGAAGATCCCACGGAACCACACGGACAGCTCCTCGCGGTAGTCGTAGTGGCTGAGGATGTTGCCGACGATGGTGTTGGCCATGCCCAGGAAGATCGTCGCGGCCAGGAAGACGTACATGACCTTGTCGTTGACGGTCGTGGCGGAGAAGACCGGCCCGACCGTGCGGCGGCGGTAGATGAGGATGACCAGTCCGACCACGGTGGAGAACCCGGCGATCGCCCCGGTGATCACCGCGATCCAGTGATAGGCGTCGTTGCTGATGCCCACGGCCTCGGTCCACGACTTGGGGATGACCAGGCCGATGATGTGGCCGCCGACCACGAAGAGGATGCCGAAGTGGAACAGCGGGCTGCCCCAGCGGAGCAGGCGCGACTCATAGAGCTGGCTGGAGCGGGTGGTCCAGCCGAACTTGTCGTAGCGATACCGCCACCAGTGGCCCACGACGAAGATCGCCAGGCACACGTACGGCAGGATCACCCAGAGGACGATGTCCGGGATCGTCACATCGGCTGCATTCGTTCCGATCATGGCCGGGCCCCGCTTTCCATGTAGGACGAGGAAGTGAACGCCTCCAGGCCGACTTCTTCGTCAGGCGGCCCCTGGGCGACGAGTCGGCTCACGGCGTCGCGGTCATGCCCACCGATCGGGGGCAGGGTGGCCGAGACGGTCTCCAGCGCGCCGGTCCAGGGCGAGCCGCGGTCGGTCAACGAGATCCGCAGCAACTCGAGACCGGCGCGGTGCTGGACGAGCAGCGCACGGCAGCCGTCGAGATCGCACTGCGCACCGAACTCGAGGACCACGCCGAGGTGGTCGGGGAGCTCGCCGGCCCCGAGTTCGGCACCGGCCGCCTTGTACGCCTCGATGAAGTCGACGAGTGCGGTGCCGCGCTTACGGGTGTCGCCGTAGCGGTAGTAGGTCAGGTAGAGGCAGCAGCGGCGCCGCATGTCGAACGTCTCCACGTACTCCGACTGCAGCTCGTCGAGGGGGGTCGACTCCAGGTGGTCCACCAGACCCACCAGTGGCCGCGCGACGGCGCCCCGCTCGTCGGCCAGTTCGCGGACGAGCGGGAGCCGGTCGATCAGCTCGGCGGTCGGGTAGTCGATCAGCAGCGAGACGGCCTGGTAGAGCGCGGGGTCGCCGGGCGCCCCGCGGCCCACCGCCGGCCCGCTGCCGGGGCTCACCGCCCGACGCACCCGCGCGAACAGGTCGCTGCCGAAGCCGGTTCCGGCCAGGAATTGTGCAGCCATCGCGTCAGTCCTTGCTTCCGGGGAACAGGCCGCCCGTACCGAGACCGTCCCAGTTGAGGAGGTTGACCCTTCTGGACTTGTCGCCCGGCGACGCGATGGTGTCCGAGGTCTGCCGCTGCTTGAGGGCGTGGAAGCTCTCGACGGCGATGGGGAGGGCCTGGTCGCCCGAGCCCTCACCGAACGGCCCGGACTCGCCCATCATCCCGGGCCCGCCCTCGTAGTCCAGGCTGCACTCGGTGGCCAGTTCCTCCAGCGAGTGGGCCTGTTCCTGGTGGGCGGTGGGGATCACGTAGCGCTCGTCGTAGTGGGCCAGGGCCAGGAGCCGGTACATGTCGTAGACGTCCTCCTCGGTCATCCCGACGGCGTCGCAGATCTCCGCACGGGGTTCGCGACCGAGGTTGATGTCACGCATGTAGGTGCGCATCGCGGCCAGTCGGTTGAGCACCACCTGGATGGCGTCCACGTCGCCCGCGGTGAACAGCTCCGCGAGGTACTCCATGGGGATGCGCATGGTGTCGATGGCGCCGAAAAGGGTGTCGGCGTCCTCGCCGTCACCACCGTCCGCGGCGACCCGGTCGACGATGGGCGACAGCGGCGGGACGTACCAGACCATCGGCATGGTGCGGTACTCCGGATGTAGCGGCAGGGCCACCTCGAATCGGGAGATGAGCTGCCAGATCGGCGACCGCTGGGCGCCCTCGATCCAGTCGTCCGGGATGCCGGCTTCGCGGGCCGCGGCGACCACCTCGGGATCGTTCGGGTCGAGGAAGCACGAGCGCTGCGCGGCGAGCAGCTCGTGCTCGTCCGGCTCGGAGGCCGCCTCGAGGACCTTGTCGGCGTCGTAGAGGATGAGTCCGATGTACCGCAGCCGTCCCACGCACGTCTCGGAACAGACGGTGGGGATGCCCACCTCGACCCGGGGGAAGCAGAACGTACATTTCTCGGCCTTGCCCGTGCGGTGGTTGAAGTACACCTTCTTGTACGGGCAGCCGGTGACGCACTGGCGCCAGCCGCGGCAGCGGTCCTGGTCCACCAGGACGATGCCGTCCTCGACCCGCTTGTACATCGCGCCCGACGGGCACGAGGACACGCACGACGGGTTGAGGCAGTGCTCGCAGATGCGCGGCAGGTAGAACATGAAGGTCTCGGAGAACTCCGCCTTGATCTCCTCGCTCACCTTGGCCAGGATCGGGTCGTCCTTCAGGTGGGTGGGGGAACCGCCCAGGTCGTCGTCCCAGTTGGCGGACCACGAGATCTTCATCGGCTTGCCGCTGATGAGCGAGTAGGGCCGGGCGACCGGCGTGTGCTCCTGCAGGGGCGAGGACACGAGCGTGTCGTAGTCGTACGTCCACGGCTCGTAGTAGTCATCGATCGACGGCATCGTGGGGCTGGAGAAGATCTGGAGCAGCTTCTTCATGCGCCCACCGGCCTTGAGCCTCAGCTGGCCGTTCTTACCGAGCTCCCAGCCGCCCTTCCACCGCTCCTGGTCCTCGTACGTCCGGGGATACCCCTGCCCGGGTCGGGTCTCGACGTTGTTCCACCACATGTACTCGGTGCCGGACCGGTTGGTCCACGCCTGCTTGCAGGTCACCGAGCAGGTGTGGCAGCCGATGCACTTGTCCAGGTTCATCACCATGGACATCTGGGCCATGACGCGCATCAGTACTGCACCTCCTGGGAGCGACGGCGGATGACCGTCACCTCGTCACGTTGGTTTCCGGTGGGGCCGATGTAGTTGAACGCGTAGTTGAAGTGCGCGTACCCGCCGATGAGATGGCTCGGTTTGATGAGGATGCGGGTCGCCGAGTTGTGGATACCTCCGCGCTTGCCCGAGGCCTCCGCGATCGGCACGTCGACCACGCGGTCCTGAGCGTGGTGCATGTAGACCGTCCCGGCCGGCATGCGGTGGGAGACGATGGCGCGGGCGACGACGACGCCGTTGCGGTTGACCGCCTCGATCCAGTCGTTGTCCACGACGCCGATGAGCTCGGCGTCCTCCTTGCTGATCCAGATGGTCGGCCCGCCGCGGGACAGGCTGAGCATGAGGAGGTTGTCCTGGTACTCCGAGTGGATCGACCACTTGTTGTGCGGGGTGAGGTAGCGGACGGTCAGCGCCGCGCCGCCGGACCCGTCATCCGAGCCGAGGACGGGCTCGCCGTAGAGCTGGTGCATGTTGAGCGGCGGCCGGTACACCGGCAGTTGCTCGCCCATCTCGGCCATCCAGTCGTGGTCCATGAAGAACTGCATCCGCCCGGTGAGCGTGTGCCACGGCTTGAGCCGCTCGACGTTGATGACGAACGCGCTGTACCGCCGGCCGCCGTGCTCGGACCCCGACCACTCGGGGGACGTGATGACCGGCTGGGGCCGGGACTGGGTGTCCGCGAAGGTGATGCGCTTGCCCTCCTCGCCCCGCGACAGGTCCGCCAGCTCGCGGCCGGTCCGGGCCTCGAGCTGCTCGAACCCCTGCGTCGCCAGCCGTCCGTTGGTCGTCCCGGACAGGGTGAGGATCGCCTCGCACATCCGGATGTCGGTGTCGAGCCGCGGTCGACCCTTCCCGACGCCCTTGCGGGTCTCGCCGTTGGCCTTGAGCAGGACCCCGATCTCCTTGTCGGGTTTGAGCATGAGTCCCTTGACGGGCATGCCGACCTTCTCCGCGAGCGGGCCGAGCGACCCGAACTTCTCCCCGAGTAGGCGGTAGTCGCGCTCGACCGCAGTGATCTTGGGGAAGTTCTTCCCCGGGACGGGCTCACACGAGCCGTCCTTCCAGTCCGAGACCGTGCCGCCCGGGTTGGCGAGCGCGTCCGGGGTGTCGTGCCCCAGGGGCGTCGCCACCACATCGGTCCGGATGTCGAGGTGACCGTGGCTGAGCTCGGAGACCTTCTCGGCGAGGAGGCGGAACGTCTCGAAGTCCGTCTTGGTCTCCCACGGCGGGTTGATGGCGGCGTTGAACGAGTGCACGAAGGGGTGCATGTCCGTCGACGACAGGTCGTGCTTCTCGTACCAGGTGGCCGCGGGGAACACCAGGTCGGAGAACAGGGTCGTGGACGTCATCCGGAAGTCGAGCGTGGTGAGCAGGTCCAACTTGCCGTCCTCGGCGTCCTCCCGCCACACCATGTCCCGCCCGCGGTGGCCCTCCGGCGCCTGGTCGGCGCGCAGTGACGAGTCGGTGCCCAGCAGGTGCTGGAGGAAGTACTCGTCACCCTTGGCCGACGACCCGAGCAGGTTGGAGCGCCACACGGTGAGCACCTTGGGCGCGTTGCCGGGGCCGTCCGGGTCCTCGGCGGCGAACCGCAGTGACCCGTCCTTGATCCGGCCCACCACGTGATCGGCCGCCGGCACCCCGGCGTCGGCGGCCTCCGCGCCCAGGTCCAGCGGGTTGGCGTCGAAGGTCGGGTAGGACGGCATCCAGCCCAGCCGGGCCGACATCGCGACGAGGTCCGGGGTGCTCATGCCGGCGAAGCGGTTCTCGCCGGTGGCGGCGGTCAGGACGTCGGCCCCGTAGGAGTCGTACTTCCACTGTCCGGTGTGCAGGTAGAAGAAGGCGGTGGCGATCATCTGCCGGGGCGGGCGCGACCAGTCCAGGCCCATGCCCACCTGCTGGAACCCGGTCAGTGGCCGGACCTTCTCCTGCCCGACGTAGTGGGCCCAGCCGCCGCCGTTGACCCCCTGCGTCCCGGTGAGGATGGTCAACGCCAGGAAGGCCCGGTAGATGACGTCGGAGTGGAACCAGTGATTGGTGCCGGCGCCCATGAGGATCATGGACCGGCCACCGGACTCGAGGGCGTTGCGGGCGAACTCGCGACCGATCCGCTCGGCCTGGGCGGCCGGCACGCCGGTGTGCTGCTCCTGCCACGCCGGGGTATAGGGCTCGAGATCGTCGTAACCGCTCGGCCAGCTGCCCGGCAGGCCCTGGCGGGCCACGCCGAACTGCGCCATCATCAGATCCAGGACGGTGGTGACGCGCAGGTCCTCGCCGTCGTCACCCCTCACCGTCCGGTAGGGCACCCCGCGGGAGATGGTCCCGGCGTCGCCACGCACGGTGTCGAAGCGCGGCAGGACGACCTCGGCGGTGCCCTCGAGGGTGTCGAGCAGGCTCAACGCCGGGTCGACGTCACCCAGGTCGAGGTTCCAATTCCCGGCGCCCTGCTCGCCGAACCGGTCGCCCAGGGTGCCGTTCGGGACCACCGGACGCCCGGTCACGGCGTCCATGAGGACGGTCTTGTTCGCGGCGTTCTCGCCCGGGGCCACCTCGAGGACGCCGTCGGCGAGCATGTCCGCCGTGACGAACTTGTGCGGCACCACCGAGCCGTCCTCGCGCGTGCGCAGGGTGACCAGGAACGGCAGATCCGTGTACTTCTTGGCGTACGACTCGAACTCCGGCGTGGACCGGCGGGCGTAGAACTCGGTGAGCACCACGTGCACCATGGCCATCGCGAGCGCGCCGTCGGTGCCGGGGTGCGGGTGCAGCCACTCATCAGCGAACTTGGTGTTGTCCGCGTAGTCGGGGGAGACCACCACCACCTTCTGGCCCCGGTAGCGGGCCTCGGTCATGAAGTGGGCGTCCGGCGTGCGCGTGACGGGGACGTTGGAGCCCCACATGATGAGGTAGGACGAGTTGAACCAGTCCGCGGACTCGGGGACGTCGGTCTGGTCGCCGAACACCTGGGGTGAGGCCACGGGCAGGTCCGCGTACCAGTCGTAGAACGACAGCATGGAGCCGCCGAACAACTCGATGAAGCGGGAGCCGGCGCCGAACGAGGCCATGGACATCGCGGGGATGGGCGAGAACCCGGCGACCCGGTCCGGTCCGGCCGTCTTGGCGGTGTACACGTGGGCGGCGGCGGCGATCTCCATCGCGTCCTCCCACCGGCAGCGCACCAGCCCGCCCTTGCCGCGGGCCCGCTTGTAGTAGGCGGTATTCTCGTGGTCCTCGACGATCGAGGCCCACGCGTCCACCGGGTCGGAGTGCTCCGTGCGGGCCGCGCGCCACAACTCCATCAACCGGCCACGGATGTAGGGGTAGCGCACGCGGGTCGGGGAGTAGGTGTACCAGGAGAACGCGGCGCCGCGCGGGCAACCGCGGGGCTCGTACCCGGGCATGTCGTCGCCGATGTCCGGGTAGTCGGTCTGCTGCGACTCCCAGGTGATGATCCCCTCCTTGACGTACACCTTCCACGAACACGAGCCCGTGCAGTTGACGCCGTGGGTGGAACGGACCACCTTGTCGTGACTCCAGCGGTCGCGGTAGAACACGTCCGACTCCCGCCCGCCGGAGTGCGTGACGGTCCGCAGGTCGTCGGAGGCCTCCCCCCGGCGGAAGAACCGGCCGGCCCGCAGCAGGGCCTCGGAGGCGGGACCGTCCATCCGACCGGACCCGGTGCCGCGGCCCTCCGGCGTCGGCGAGGCGGGACGGGGGGAGTCGATGCTGGTCATGCCGGGGTCCTTTCCGTGGCGGCGGGCTCACTGCGACGGGTACGGAGGAACCACAGCCAGGTGAGGGCGGCGGTGGCGATCGAGAGGACGAAGAGCAGGAGGAGCCCGATGCGGTAGTTGCCGTGGGCGGTCCAGAAGTAGCCGAGCAGCAGCGGGGGGACGAAGCCGCCGAGTCCTCCCACGGCACCGACGATGCCGGTGACCGAGCCGACCGCGGTGGGCTCGACCAGTTCCGCCACCAGGGCGAAAACGGCGCCGGAGGCGGTGCCCAGCGAGGCGGCCATGAACAGGAAGACCACGGTGCCGAGGGGGTACAGGTCCCCGCTCTCGGTGCTGACGAGCGGCATCCGCTCCGTCGCGGCGGCGGCCATCAACCCGGTGACGATGTAGCTCACGATGAGCACCCAGGCGCCGGGGAACCTGTCGGCCAGCGCGCCGCCGAGGGGTCGGCAGGCCACCGCGATCACCACGAACACGGCAGTCCGAAGGGCCGCGTCCTCCGTCTCCAACTCGTAGAAGTTGTGCAGGTAGGTCGGCAGGTAGACGGAGAACGCCACGAACCCGCCGAAGCCCATCGCGTACAGCCAGGCCAGTTTGAGAGTGACGGGGCGGGCGAGGGTCCTGGCCGCCTTGACCACCCAGTTTCCCCGGGCGGGCGTCCAGGTCGGCGAGTTCTGCAGGAGCATTCGCGCGATGACCGCGTACACCGCCAGCAGGATCGCGACCAGGACGAACGGCGCCTGGTCTCCGAAGGCCTCGCGGAGTCGCAGGGTCGTGAAGGCCGCGATCGCCGTACCGCCCATGCCGGCCCCGAAGATGCCGATGGCCGTGCCGCGCCGGTTCGGCGGGAACCAGGAGTTGACGGTGGGGACGCCGACGGCGAACGAGGTGCCGCCGATGCCCAGGAAGAAGCCGCCGATGAGCAGGACGATCAGACTGTTGTCGACGAAGCCGACGAACAGGGTGGGGAAGATCGTCAGCGCGGCGATCAGCGGAAACATCGTGCGGCCGCCGAGGCGGTCCGTGAGCGCACCGACGGGGATCCGGCCGAGCGACCCGACCACGACCGGCAACGCCACCACGAGCGATTGTTGGAACGACGTCAGTGCCAGCTGGTCCTTGTACGTCGCGCCCAGCGGTCCCATCAGGGCCCAGGCCCAGAAGGTGAGGAGGAACCCCGAGAAGCACAGGGCCAGTGCGAGGTTCGCCTTCCCCGGGTCGGGAACGGCAGGGGGTCCCGCATCGCGGATAGCGGAATCTGGTGCTGAGGACACTGTGGGTCCTTTCGCGTCGGCTCTCGCTGTGTCAGATCTCTCTGCGCCGGGTCCGTCCGAGGGGGAACCGCCCGGACCCCGAGTGTCTGCCAGATCGCCGACGAGCGTCTGCGAGTTCGTCCACACGCCCACGAGTTGTTACAGGTCAAATACACTCCGCGACGCGCCTTTCGGGCGGCGCGTGGGCCCGGACAGAGCTCATCCGGGCCCACGCCGGCGGGACTACACCAGCCAGTCGTTCGGGGCGAACAGCTCCGCGTGGAGCCGCTCGGCGGGCACGCCGGCCTCGAGGAACTGCGGGCGCAGTGACTGGAGGAAGCCGGTCGACCCGCAGAGGAAGACGTGTGCCCCCTCGGGGAGCTCGACCGCCGCCAGGTCCATGAACCCCGGGTGGACCGCGCCCGGCCCGGCGACGGTGTCCGCACCCTGCTCGTACCAGGTGTGCACGTCGGCGTCGGCGAGCATCGAGGACTCGCCCGCGACCTCCTCGGCGAGGACGTGGTCGGCCGGCGAGCGGTCGGCGTGCAGGACGAGCACGCGACGGGTGTCCTCCGTCGCCGACAGGTGGGCGACCATCCCGAGCATCGGGGTGATGCCGATCCCGGCCGAACAGAGGACCACGGGCGCGGCGTCCCGGTCGCCGCCGATCCCGGCGGCGTCCAGGACGAGGTCGCCGAACGGGAGGGTGACCTGGATCGTCGTGCCGACGTCGGCGTGGGCGTGCAGCCAGCCCGAGACCTCGCCGGCGGGGCAGCCGAGCCCGCCCCGGACCTCGGCGTCGACCCGGCGGACGCCGATGCGCCACGTGCCGTCGCCCGGTGCCGTTGACAGGGAGTACTGGCGCAGCTGACGCGCGCCGTCGGGCAGGACCACGCCGACGGAGGTGTACTGACCCGGGCGGAAGTCGGGCAGCGGCTCGCCGTCCGGGCCACCGAGGGTGATCACGGTGACCGAGTCCGTCACGTCCTCGCGGGCGATCACGGTGGCGGTGCGGAAGACGTCCCCCGGCTCCACCTGGGCCTCGGCGTAGAGGGCCTTCTCGAAGTCCACCAGGACGGCGGCCATGATCCAGTAGACCTCGTCCCACGCGGCCGCGACCTCCGGGGTGATCGCCTCACCCAGCACCTCCACGATCGCGCCGAAGAGGTAGTCGTGGACCACCTGGTACTGGTCGGGGGTGATGCCCAGGCTGGCGTGCTTGTGCCCGATCCGGGAAAGCATGTCGACCGGGCTCCGGCCGTCCACCAGCAGGGTGGCGAAGGTCGCGATCGACGCCGCGAGCGCGCGCTGTTGGGCGCCCAGCTTCTGGTTGCCGCGGTTGAAGGTGTCGCGGAGGAGTTCGGGGTTGTCGGCGAACATCGTCCGGTAGAAGACGGGTGTGATCTCGTCGATGTGGGCGCCGATGACCGGCAGGGTCGCGCGGATGACGGTGGCGTGCTCCTCGGACAGCTCGCGGGGGTGCGCGAGGATCGACTCCAGGGTGGTGAGCGACGTGGTCATGGGGATCTCCTTCGGGTGACGGCGCCGGAGCCCGGTGTGGGCGGACCGGGGCGCGACGGGGTGGCCCGGGCACCGTGGGCGCCGGACTGTGGGTTGGGTGTGATGTGGGGTGGGGGTGATGTGGCGAGCGGGTGGTCAGGACCCCGGGCCGGGGTCCGGCCGTGGGGCGGTGGCGAGGCTGAGTGACACCTGGCGGGTGGGTGCCCGGACGATGCCCTCGACGGTGAGGGGGTCGAGGGCGGTGAAGAACGCCTCGCGAGCGTCGACGAGAGCTCGTCGCAGACCGCAGTTGCCGGCGAGCGGGCAGGGCGTCGGGCCCTCGCACTGGACGACCTCGCCGGGGCCCTCCAGTTCGCGCAGCAGCGTCCCGACCGACTCGTGCCGGCCCGCCTCGGTGATGACGAGCCCCCCGCCCCGGCCGCGCCGGGACTCGGCGAGGCCGAGGTCGACGAGCCGGGAGACGATCTTGGCCACGTGGGAGGTCGAGGCGTTCACCGACTCCGCGATCGCCGCGGCGGTCATGCGGTCGCCACGCTCGTCGGCGACGGCGAGGCGCATGAGGGCGCGGAGCGCGAGATCGGAGGACCGGGACAGCTGCACAACGCCGAGCGTGCCATATTGCGAGCTCGCCGGGTGTATTTGATGCCGGTGATCTCAAATACCTTCTGAACTGGTCATTTGGGGCCGCCCTCCGACCTGCGGGAACGCCCGACCCGGGCCATCAGAACCAGTCGATGATCTCCACGAGGTCGTCGGCCGCGGCGTCGGCGTCGGCCCCGGCCCCGGCCCCGGCGCCTCCGCCCTCGGGCACCACGGCCAGGGCCGGCGCGCCCGCCAGGTCCGCCAGGTGCGCGGTGCGCACGCGGCCGGTCAGGTGCCAGCCGCCGGCGCCGTCCGGCCGGGCGGGCAGGATCCGTGAGCGGTGCGGGGCCGCCAGCTCGGCCACCCCGGGAACGCACGTCAGTACCGGTGTGCGCTGACGGCCGGTGAGGGCGTCGACCAGCGCGCGACCCGTGGTCGCCGCCGCGGACACCGCCGCCAGCGGATTGCCCGGTAATGCCAACAGGACGCGACCGTCGGCGAGAACGGCCACGAGTTGCGACCCCCCCGGGCGGACGCGGACCCCGTCGAGGACGATCCGCGCACCCGCGCGCGCCAGGGCCGGGCGTAGGAGATCGGCCACCCCGCGGCCGGTGGCGCCCACCAGCACCAGCACGTCGCCGGGCGTCGCGTCGACGGAGTCGGAGCCGCCGCCGAGCAGGGCGTCGACCGCGGCCGGGGTGTCCGGGCAGTGCCCGGGCGGTCCGACGCCGGCGAACCCCGCCCGCGCCAGGACCGCCCCGAGCAGCGGGCCCACGGTGTCACGGATCCGGCCCGGCGGCAGCGGCGAGGGCGCGTCGGCGGGCAGGACCTCGTCGCCGGTCGTGACCAGCGTCGCCCGCACGGGTCCCCGGACCGGGACCTCCGTGACTTCCGCGGACAGGGCCGCGGAGGCCAGTGCCGCGTCGAGCACCGCGCCCGCAGGGGCCAGTTCGTGTCCGACCGGCCAGTCCTCACCGACGGGCCGGAGGTCGTTCACCCCGTCGCCCCCCGGCAGTGCGGTGACCACCGGGGGGCCGGTGCGGGCCGGGGTCACCGTCACCAGTTCGTGCCGCAGCACGCGATCGCAGCCGGCGGGGGCCAGGGCGCCGGTCGCGATGGGCGCCGCCGTGCCGGGCGCCAGTGTCGCGGACGAACCGTCCCCGGCGCGGCGGGCGGCCCCGGCCAGCCGCCACGGGCCGGGTCCGGCCAGGGCGTAGCCGTCCATCGCCGACACCGGCCCCCGCGGCATCGGGTCCACGGCGACCAGCGGCGACGCGAGTACCGCCCCGACGGCTGCCAGGGGCGGCCGTGCGACCGCCGGCAACGCGGTGAGCCCGGCGCGCAGGACAGCCCCCACGTGTGGGAGCGCGACCGGCCCGCGTGCGGCCAGGTCGGCCCAGGTGTCGACGTCCCGCGCGAGTCCGCCCACGGGGACGCGGACGACCTCCTCGTCGTCGTACAGGGTTCGAACCGGTCGTCCGCCCACGCCGCCGGAGGTCTCCAGGGCGGCCAGGCGCGCGGCGAGGGCGCGGCGGTCCCACGCGGCGAGGAGGAACTGGTCGTGCCCGGTCGCGTCCACGGCGAGTGCGGCGCCGGGGGCGGGGGAGGTGGCGGGCCGGAGGGCGGTGAGGAGGGAGCGGAGGGTGGCGGCGTCGAGATCGGGCAGGTCGCAGGCGGTGACGACGACGAGGTCGACCGACGGCGGGAGCGCCCGCAGTCCCGCGGCGATCCCGGCGACGGGTCCCGAGTGGGGCGGATCCTCGCGGGTGTCGCCCCCGGGGCCCACCGTGCGGACGGGGCCCGCCACCGCCCGGGCGGCGCCGAGAACCGCCTCGACCATTGGCCGACCCGCCACCGCCAGTCGCGCCTTGTCGATCCCGCCGAGACGGCTCGCGCGACCGCCGGTGAGGACGATCGCGCCGACGGTGCTCGTGGGGTCGCTGCCGCTGCTCGTCATCCGGCGTCCTCGACCAGGCGGCCGCGCAGGAAGTCGTCGACGAGCCTCTCCACGTCCTGCTCGGTGTACGGGCGCAGGCCGATCATGCGGGCCAGGACGACGGGGCCGGCGAGCTGCGCCACGGCCAGGTCGCGGTCGCCGGGGATCAGGGCCCCGGACTCCTCCGCGTCCGAGAGGACGGCGTGCAGCGGTTCGGTGTACGACTCGACCACGCTGCGGCGGAGGAGGCCCACCTCGTCGTCGTCCCCGGCGTGGCGGCCCATCGCCAGCCACCCCAACATCGACTGCTGGAGGGGGGCGCCCTGGATGAGCTGCGTCATCGACGCGGCCAACCGCACGAGCTGTTCCCGGACGGGCAGGTCGGCCGGGGGGCGCGTCGGGGTGGGGAGCAGGCGCCGGAACGCCGCGGCGATGAGCGAGTCCGTCGACGGGAAGTTGCGGTAGAGGGTGGTCCGGGCGACGCCCGACATCCGGGTCACCGCGTCCACGGTCACCGCCGCCGCCCCGCCCGAGAGCAACAGGGACGACGCCGCGTCGAGCAGCTTGCTCTGCGAGCGGGCGCGCCGCGGATCCGGGGTCGACATGGGCTCCATTGTGGCCTGCCCGGTGCGCTAGGGTGGGCACACCATGCGATACCGTCGGTATCGTTTCCGGGGAGCGGGGGCAGACGTGTTGGAGCTGAGTACGGGTCGGCGGCGGTGGCTGCTGGTCGTCAACCTCGTGGCCGTGTCCCTGGTGGTGGCCACGATGTCCGCCCTGTACACGTCCCTGCCGGACATCGCCGTGGACATCGGTGCCACCCAGGCCGAGCTGACGTGGATCGTCGACTCCTACACGCTGGCGCTGGCGGCGCTCGTCCTCACCGCCGGTGCGCTGGGGGACCGCTTCGGCCGCCGGGCCACGCTCATCGTGGGCCTGGCCCTGTTCACCGTCTCCTCGGCGCTGCCCCTGTGGCTGGACTCGCCGCTGTGGGTGATCATGCTCCGTGCGGTGGCCGGCGTCGGCGCCGCCTTCGTCATGCCCTCCACGTTGTCCCTGCTCACGGCCAGTTTCTCCTCGGATCGCCGGGGGGCGGCCGTGGGGCTGTGGGCCGGCTTCGCCGGGGTCGGCGGCATCATCGGCCTGCTCGGCTCCGGGCTCATGCTCAGGGTGTGGACCTGGAAGGCGATCTTCGGCGTCTACGCCGTCATCGGCCTGGTCGTCCTGGCGGCCGCCTTCACCATCGGGGAGTCCGTGGCCTCCCGCGTCGGGCGGCCCGACGTGTTCGGGGCGGTCTTCTCCGCGCTCGCCGTGGGCGGGGTGGTGTTCGGGCTCATCGAGGGCGCGCACACCAGTTTCTCCGAGCCGCTGGTCATCGGGGCGCTCGGCGTGGCGGCGGTGAGCGTCGTGGCCTTCGTCCTGGTCGAGCTGCGCGTCGCGGACCCCCTGCTCGACGTGCGCTACTTCCGCCGGCGTGGGTTCACCACCGGCTCGGTGTCGGTGGCGCTGCAGTTCCTCACCATCTTCGGGTTCTTCCTGCTCATCGTGCAGTTCCTCCAGCTGGTCAAGGACTACGACGCCCTGTCCGCCTCGCTGGCACTGGCCCCGATGGTCGTGCCGGTGATGGTCTTCTCGCTGCTCTCCCCGCGCCTCACCGCGGCCGTGGGACTGCGGGCGGTGTCCGTGGCGGGCGTGGGGGCCATCGCCGCCGGGATGGTGTTCCTCTCCCGGTTGTCGGTGGACTCCGGGTACTGGGACATCCTCTGGCCCATGCTCGTCGCGAGTATCGGGCTCGGGCTGTCGACGGCGCCGGCCACGTCGGCGATCGTCTCGGACATCCCGTCCGACGAACAGGGCGTGGCCGCCGCCGTCAACGACGCGATGCGCGAGGTCGGGGCCGCGATCGGCATCGCGCTCTCGGGCAGCATCCTGGCCGGGCGCTACGCCGCCGGGATCGTCGACGTCCTGCCCGACGTCCCCGAGGCCGGCCGGCAGGCGGTCGAGAGTTCCTTTGCCGGCGCCCGCGAATTCGGAGCCGCGGCCGGGCCCGCGGGGCAGGCCGTGGTCGACGCGGCCGCCGGGATCTTCGCGGACGGCATCTCGTCGGCGCTCTTCGCCCTGGGGATGGTGGCCGCGGGTGCCGCGGTCCTGCTGCTGTTCATCGCGCCCGGTCGCGGATACGTCGCGCTCGGTGACCCCCTCGCCACCGACGAACCGGCCGAGGCGGGTCGCTGACCGGCTACTCGCGCGAGGGCACCCCGATCGGGCGGGTTCAGTCGACGACGCGGTCGGGGTGGGTGTAGACCGTGGCGCGGTCGCCCCGGCTGAAGCCGACCAGGGTCACGCCGGTCTCCGCGGCGAGCTCGACCGCCAGCGACGACGGCGCGCTCACCGCGGACAGCACCGGGATCCCCGCCATCGACGCCTTCTGCACGAGCTCGAACGAGGCCCGGCCGGAGACCTGCAGGATCGTCCCGCGCAGCGGCAGCCGTCCCTCGCGCAACGCCCAGCCGACGACCTTGTCCACGGCGTTGTGCCGCCCCACGTCCTCGCGACGGCACAGCAGCTCGCCGGTGGGGGAGAACAGGCCGGCCGCGTGGACTCCCCCCGTCTTGTCGAAGACCCGCTGGTGATCGCGGAGCCGGTCGGGTAGCGACAGGAGGACCGCGGCGCCGACGAGCGGCTCCGCCGGCTCGGCGGGGAAGTGGGTCGCGCGCCGGACCTCGTCGATCGAGTCCACGCCGCAGACGCCGCAGGCGCTGCTCATGGTGGAGGCCCGCGCGGAGCGGGGCGTGGGGATGTCCGGCGACACGGTCACGGTGAGGGTGTTGTAGTCCTGCTCGGCCCGGCCGCTGACGGTGGTGCAGTAGCAGATCTCGGGCAGGTGATCCCGGTGCCACACGGCCCCCTCGGAGACCAGATGGCCGGCCGCGAGGTCCATGTCGTCACCCGGGGTCCGCATGGTCACGACGAACGGCTCACCGCCCACCCTGATCTCCAGGGGTTCCTCGACGGCGAGCGTCGCCACCTCCCGCCTGGTGTCACCCGCGGCGAGGATCCTGCGCGCGGGGTGACGCGTCGTCCGCCGTCCCATAGTCGCGCAGCCTAGCGCCGTCGCTGCCGGAGCGCCGGAGCAGGAGGGCGGTGAGCACCACCGCCACCAGCCAGACCAGTGGGTAGACATTCGTGAACACGGTGTAGACGACCGGCGGGATGTCACCGCCGAGCATGAACAGGCCCATCGCCACCCAGCGATCGTCGGGGAAGTTCACGTCGGGGAAGCTCTGGACCCAGTTCGCGCACGCGGCCCAGAGCAGCGGCGGCAGGAGCCAGAGGTACCAGCGCCGGGCGGTGACCGCGTAGTGCACGGCCAGCACGAGCAGCGGCACGAACCACACCCAGTGGTGGCCCCACGAGAACGGGGAGACCATGGTCATCGTCAGCCCGGCCACCGTCAGGGCGAGGAGCTGGTGCCCGGCGCGGTGGGCCAGCGCCGCGACGCCGAGACCGATGACCGCCACCACGGCGGCGCCGAGCAGCCACGCCCAGGTGGGCGCCATCTCGGAACCGGCCAGACGGGCCATCGTGCCCCGCAGCGACTGGTTGGCCAGCATGGCGTCGTGACCGATCCGCTGGGACTCGAACAGGGTTCCCGACCAGTAGCGCAAGGCGTCGCGGGGGATCAGCAGGAATCCGAGCGCGACGGTGCCGAGGAACGCCGCACCGGAGGTCAGGGCCATCCGCCAGCGCCCGGTGAGGATCCAGTGCGCCCAGAAGAACGCCGGGGTGAGTTTGACGCCGGCCGCCAGGCCGGACCCGATGCCCGCCCACCGGCGGCCCGACCTCCAGGCGAGGTGGTCGGCCAGGACCAGGACCAGGAGGAGGATGTTGATCTGGCCCAACCACACCGTGGTCCGTACGGGTTCCGTCGAGAGGGCGATGAGTGCCAGACACACCGAGACCTGGGCGGTGACCCGGTCCGGGCGGTAGTCGAGCGCGCGCAGACACATCCGGACCGCGAGGTAGAGCAGGGCCAGGGTCAGTGCGAGCCACGCCGCTTCCATGAGTCGCGGGGTCACCAGGTCCAGCGGCGTGAACAGCACCGCGGAGAACGGCGGATAGGTGAACGGCATCTCCGGATAGAATCGCCCGGAGTCGTCCCCGGTGAGCAACCCCTCGTACAGCGGGATCGAGTTGAGCACCGCGTGCCCGCCCCAGCGATAGACGTTCACGTCGAGGAAGTTGCCGGTGATACCCCACCACGGCGTCCGCTCGTCGGGAGCACGCAACACCATGACCACCGACGCGAGGGCCAGTAGCGTCAGCGGGCCGCGCAGCCAGACGGTGGTGGGGAGCGATCGCACAGTGGCCGAGCCTAGCCCGTCCGGCGCGCGGCGGCTCGGGGCCGGCTCGGCGTGGGCTCGGGGCCAGCTCGGCGTCATCGAAAAGGACGTTCCGCACGCCGCCACTCGGGCGATGCGTGCGGAACGGTCTTCTCGATGGGAATCGGGCTAGATGTAGATCGCCGGGTCGATGTAGAACTGCGCGTCGCGCAGCTCCTCCTTGGTCGACTTGGCGGGCCGGGCCTCACCGGGGACGCCCACGACGATGGAATCGGCGGGGGCGCTCTTGACGACGACGGCGTTGGCGCCGACCGACGAGTCGTCACCGATCTCGACGGGGCCGAGGATCTTCGCGCCGGCGCCGACGGTCACGCGGTCGCCCAGGGTGGGGTGCCGCTTGACCTGCTTGAGCGAGACCCCGCCCAGGGTGACGCCGTGGTAGAGCATGCAGTCGTCACCGATCTCCGCGGTCTCCCCGATGACGACCCCCATGCCGTGGTCGATGAAGAACCGCCGGCCGATGGTGGCGCCGGGATGGATCTCGATCCCCGTGAGGAAACGGCCGAACTGGGCGAGGACGCGTCCGGCGGTTCGACCGACGCCGCCGGAGTTCCACATGCGGTGGGACAGCCGGTGGATCCAGATCGCGTGCAGACCGGAGTAGACGACGGCGTTCTCGACGTCGCCCCGGGCGGCCGGGTCGTGGGCGCGCGCCGCGGCGAGGTCCTCACGCAGGGTGCGCAGGAACCCCACCGGGCGGTCGGAGTCGGCCGACATCAGTCGCGGTAGTCCTCGAACAGCATCGTGGAGACGTAGCGCTCGCCGTAGTCGCACACGATCACGACGATGGTCTTGCCCGCGTTCTCGGGGCGCTTGGCCACCTCGAGCGCCGCCCAGACGTTCGCACCGGAGGAGATGCCGGCGAGGATGCCCTCCTCCTTGCCGAGGCGCTTGGCGATCTCCAGCGAGTCGTCGAGGGTGACGTCGATGACCTCGTCGTAGATCTCCCGGTCGAGGATCTCCGGGACGAAGTTGGCGCCCAGGCCCTGGATCTTGTGCGGTCCGGCCTTGCCCTCGGTGAGCAGCGGGGAGTCCTTGGGCTCGACGGCCACGATCTGGACGTCCGACTTCTGCTCGCGGAGGTACCCGCCGGCGCCGGTGATGGTGCCGCCGGTACCGATGCCGGCCACGAAGATGTCGACCTCGCCGTCCGTGTCGTTCCAGATCTCCGGGCCGCTCGTGCGACGGTGGACGTCCGGGTTGGCCGGGTTGGCGAACTGGCGGGCCAGGACCGCGTTCTCGCGGGTCGCGGCGATCTCCTCGGCCTTGGCGACCGCGCCCTTCATGCCCTCGGAACCGGGGGTGAGGATGAGCTCCGCGCCGTAGGCGCGCATGACGGCACGACGCTCGACCGACATGGTGTCGGGCATGACGATGACGGCCTTGAAACCGCGGGCCGCGGCGACCATGGACAGGGCGATACCGGTGTTACCGGAGGTGCCCTCGACGATGGTCCCGCCCGGCTTGAGGCCGCCCGACGCGACGGCGTCGTCGATGATGGCGGCGCCGATGCGGTCCTTGACGCTGGCGGCCGGGTTCGCCGACTCGAGCTTGGCCAGGACGGTGGCCTGCAGCCCGTCGGTCAGGGAATTGAGACGGACCAGCGGGGTCTTGCCGATGGTCTCGCTGATGTCGGAGTAGATCTGCGCCATTTGTGGGTTCCGTTCTGAAGAATGAACAGGTCTGTCTATCCGTGAGTGTACGTGATGGAGACCCTCGCGGGACCGGCCCGGCGGGATTTCGGCGGGTGTGCGCCGACGACGGGAAATGACGAGAGCGCCCGGACCGTGGTGGTCCGGGCGCCCTCGTGGCTTGAGTGTCAGGCGTCGGTCGTATCAGGCGTCGGTGTACAGCGAGTCGATGTCACTGCCGAAGCGGTCGTGGACGACGTTGCGCTTGAGCTTGAGCGTCGGGGTGAGCTCGCCGCCCTCGACGGTGAACTCGTGCTCGAGGATCTTGAACCTGCGGATGGACTCCGCGCGGGAGACGGACTTGTTGGCGCGGTCCACCGCGTCCTGGACGGCGCCCACGAGGTCGCCGTCCTGCAGCAGGTCCTTCACCTCGCCGGTCTTGCCGTGCTTGTCCCGCCACGCGGGGAAGGTCTCCGGGTCGATGGTGACGAGCGCCGCGATGTAGTTGCGGTTGTCGCCCACCACCATGGCCTGGCTGATCAGCGGGTCGGAGGTGAGGAGGTCCTCGAGCTGCGACGGCGAGACGTTCTTGCCGCCGGCGGTGACGATGAGGTCCTTCTTGCGGCCCGTGATGGACAGGTAGCCGTCGGAGTCCAGCTCGCCGATGTCACCGGTGTGGAACCAGTCGCCGCTCCACGCCTCCTCGTTGGCCTTCGGATTCTGCCAGTACCCCTTGAACAGGGCGTTGCCCTTGACCAGGATCTCGCCGTCCTCGGCGATCCGGATGGCTCCACCGGGGATCGGCGTGCCGACGCTGCCGACGCGGGCGTTGTACGGCCGGTTGACGGTGATGGGCCCGAGGGTCTCGGTGAGGCCGTAGCCCTCGAGGAGGTCGAAGCCGGCACCGCGGTAGAAGTGGCCGAGGCGGGCACCGAGCGGGCCGCCGCCGGAGATGATGCGATCACACTCGCCGCCCAGGGCCTCGTGCAGCTTGGAGTACACGAGCTTGGAGAACAGCTTCTGCTTGAGCGCGAGGCCGCGGGACGGCGTGCGGCCGCCCTCGATGGCCTTGGAGTAGTCGATGGCGGTCTGGACGGCGGCCTTGAAGATCTTGGCCTTGGCGCCGCCGGCGTTCTCGGCCTTGGCGGCGGCGGAGTTGTACACCTTCTCCAGGACGCGGGGGACCGAGACCAGGAAGGTGGGGTGGATCTCCGCCAGACGCTCGACGACCTTGGTGGTGTCGGGCTCGTGGGCCACGGCGACGCGCTTGTAGAAGCAGGTCACCTCGAGGACCCGGGCGAGGATGTGGGCCAGGGGCAGGAAGATCAGGGTGCGGCTGTTGGGGACGAACGCGTCCTCCAGCTGCTCCTCCACGGCCACGACCATGTTGCCGAACCCGCCGTGCAGGATCTCGCAGCCCTTGGGGTTGCCGGTGGTGCCGGAGGTGTAGACGATCGCGCAGGCGTCCTCGAGGCCGACGGCGACCGAGGCCTGCTCGAGCTGCTCGTCGGTGATGTCACGGCCGGCCTCGGTGAGCTGGCCGAGCAGGTCGTCGTCGATGACGAGGACGTCGCCCTGCCAGTCGGTCTCTGCGGTGAGCACCTCGCGCAGCTCGGCGTTCTCCACCACCGCGACGGTCGACCCGGAGTCGGTGAGGATCCAGTCGCACTGGACGGACGAGGAGGTCTCGTAGATCGGGACGGTAACGGCGCCGGCCGCCCAGGCCGCCCAGGCGATGAGGGACCACTCGTACCGGGTGTGGCTCATGATGGCCATGCGGTCGCCCGGCTTCACGCCCCGGGCGATGAGGCCCTTGGCCACGCCCTTGACGTCCTCCAGGTACTGGGCGCAGGTGACCTCTTTCCAGTCGGTGCCCACGCGTCGGATCACGGCGACGTCGTTCGGGGCCTCCTCCGCGTTCCTGAACACCAGTCTCGACAGGTTCTGGACAGGGAAGGGCTTTGCGGCGGGAGGGGTGGCGAACTCGGTCGTCATCGCGATCCTTAGGTCATGTGTGGCCTGTATCACTAGCAAGTGTAGAGGCCCATCTCCGTGCTGTGTCGAACACGGTCTATTTAGATCTGTTTATGAGGGATGCGTCAGGTTGTGTGATTCCCGTTACACTGGCGTCATGACGGCAGGGACGCCGGCGGCGATCAACGCGCTCGTGGCGCAGTCGCGGGAGCGCAGCAGACGGCGGGGGATCGACCCGGAACGGGTGGACCCGCCGGTCGATCTGCAGGGAGTCGACCTGTCCGCGCACCTCGCCGGCCACCCGATGGCGGCGGTGCTCCCGGTGGTCGAGAAGATCCTCGTCGCCGGGGTGGTGGACAGCGGGCATCTGGTCGCGGTGGCCGACGTCGACGGTCGACTGCTGTGGCTGTACGGGGACCGCGGGGTGCGGACCCGCGCGGAACGGATGGCGTTCGTCCCCGGCGCGCTGTGGAGCGACGACGCGGTGGGTGCCAACGCCCCGGGCCTGGCGATCCGGCACGACGTCCCGGTGCGGGTCCGGGGCGAGGAGCACTTCCTCGCTCCCGCGCACTCGTGGAGCTGCTCGGCCGCGCCGGTCCACGACCCGTTGACGGGCCGGGTGATCGGCGGCATCGACGTGACCGGGACCGACTCCGCCGCATCCGCCGAGATGTTGGCGCTGGTCAGGGCCACCGCCCTGCTCGCCGAGGCGGAGCTGAGGTCCACGCCGACCGGTGGGGTGCGGCGGCTGGAGGCGCTCGGGACCCTGCGTCCCACGTTGGCCGGACTCGGCCCGCTCACCCGTCGGCACGCGGAGATCCTCGTCCTGCTCTCGGCGTACCCGCAGGGGTTGTCGGGCGGGGCCCTGGCCGAACTGCTCGCCGCGGGCCGGCTCGACGAGGTGAGCATCCGCGCGGAGATGTCGCGGCTGCGGCGGGTCCTGGGTCCGGACGTGATCGGTTCCCGGCCGTACCGCCTGTCCCCGGGGGTGTTGGAGACCGACGCCGCCCACGTCGCCGGCCTGGTCGATTCCGACGTGGCCGCCGCCGTGGCCGCCTATCCCGGGCCGCTGCTGCCGGGCTCGGACGCCCCGGGCGTGGTCGACCTGCGGGAGGAGCTGCACGCGCGGGTGCGTGCCGCGGCGCTGGCCGCGGGGTCAGCGCAGGCCCTGCGGAACTGGGTCGCCGGTCCCGGTCGCGAGGATCCCGACGGATGGCGGGTGCTCGGGTCGCTGCCGGGCCTGTCCGCGGCGGCGACCTCCTCGGCCCGTTCGGTGTACCGGGTGCTGGACGACCGCCTGGGGGCCTGACCGCCCTCGTCGTCGTCGCGACTCGCCGTCCCCGCCCCGCGGCGTGCAACGTGCGTGCAACCCCCGCGCCGATAGTGTCCCGGATCACAGTCGCCGGCCGCGTGGGCCGGCGTCCCCCGGTACGCGAAAGGTGCTCACGATGCCCGTCTTCTCCCAGCCCGGTTCCTCCGACGCGGTGATGTCCTACGAGAGCCGCTACGATCACTACATCGGCGGCGAGTGGGTCGCGCCCGCCAAGGGCGAGTACTTCGAGAACGTCACCCCGATCACCGGTCAGGCGTTCTGCGAGGTGGGGCGCGGCACCGCCGAGGACATCGAGGCCGCGCTCGACGCCGCGTGGGCCGCCGCCCCGTCGTGGAACGCCACCTCCGCCGCCGAGCGCTCGTTGGTGCTGCTGCGCATCGCCGACCGGATGGAGCAGAACCTCGACAAGCTGGCCCTGGCCGAGTCCTGGGACAACGGTAAGGCGATCCGCGAGACCCTGAACGCCGACATCCCGCTGGCGATCGACCACTTCCGCTACTTCGCCGGCGCGATCCGCGCCCAGGAGGGCGGCATCTCCCAGATCGACGACGATACGGTGGCCTACCACTTCCACGAGCCCCTCGGCGTGGTCGGGCAGATCATCCCGTGGAACTTCCCGATCCTCATGGCGGTGTGGAAGCTCGCCCCCGCCCTGGCCGCCGGCAACTGCGTCGTCCTCAAGCCGGCCGAGCAGACCCCCGCCTCGATCCTGTTCCTCATGTCGGTCATCGGCGACCTCATCCCGGCGGGCGTGGTCAACGTCGTCAACGGCTTCGGCACCGAGGCCGGCAAGCCGCTCGCCTCCAACCCGCGCATCCGCAAGGTCGCGTTCACCGGCGAGACCACCACCGGCCGGCTGATCATGCAGTACGCCTCCGAGAACCTCATCCCCGTCACCCTCGAGTTGGGCGGCAAGAGCCCCAACATCTTCTTCGAGGACGTGATGGACGCCGACGACGACTTCCGCTCGGCCGCGCTCGAGGGCTTCGCGATGTTCGGCCTCAACCAGGGCGAGGTGTGCACCTGCCCGTCTCGAGCGCTCGTGCAGAAGTCGATCTTCGACGAGTTCACCGAGCTCGCGATCGAGCGCACGAACCGCATCACGCAGGGCAATCCGCTCGACACCGACACGATGATCGGCGCGCAGGCCTCCTCCGACCAGCTGGAGAAGATCCTGTCCTACATCGACATCGGCAAGCAGGAGGGCGCGGACGTGCTCACCGGCGGTGGCCGCGCGGAACTCGACGGTGACCTGGCCGGGGGTTACTACGTGCAGCCGACCGTCTTCCGCGGCCACAACAAGATGCGCCTGTTCCAGGAGGAGATCTTCGGGCCGGTGCTGAGCCTGAGCTCGTTCACCGACTTCGACGACGCCATGATGATCGCCAACGACACGCTCTACGGCCTGGGCGCCGGCGTGTGGTCGCGCAACGGCACCACCGCCTACCGCGCAGGCCGCACCATCCAGGCCGGCCGCGTGTGGACCAACACGTACCACCAGTACCCGGCCCACGCGGCGTTCGGCGGCTACAAGCAGTCCGGCATCGGCCGCGAGAACCACCTGATGATGCTCGACCACTACCAGCAGACCAAGTGCCTGCTCGTGAGCTACTCGGGCAAGCCGCAGGGCTTCTTCTGATGGACAACGTGTGCGGGTTGCCCTCGGGCGGGAGCGTGCGCATCGTCGCGCGTGCGCTCCCGCCGGAGGGTGCGCCCGCCGACCTCCCTCCGCGGGTCGTGGCGACCGGGCCGGCCGTCGAACTGCTCCGCGAGCTCATCGGCCGACACGGCCCGGTGATGTTCCACCAGTCCGGCGGGTGCTGCGACGGATCGGCACCCATGTGTTACCCCGACGGTGAGTTCCGCGTGGGCCAGCGTGACGTGTTGGTGGGGGAGTTGGACCTGGGCCCGGCGCCGGTGGGATCAGGGGACGACGACGACGAGGTCAGCGGCCGATCGGAGTCGGCGGCGCCCCGGGTGCGCGTGTGGATCTCGGGCTCCCAGTTCGAGACCTGGAAACACACGCAGATGGTCCTGGACGCGATCCCGGGCCGGGGCTCGGGGTTCAGTCTCGAGAACCCGACCGGCAAGCGGTTCCTGTCCAGGGCCCGCACGTTCGATCCCGGCGAGCTCGCCGCGCTCGAGGAGTTCCCGCCGATACCCGGTTCGGAATTGGAGGAGTAGCCCGATCCGGCCCGGATCGGCGGGGGTTCGGCGGTAGAGTCCGACCATGGACACGGATCGCACGGCCTCCGCTGACCCACTCGACGCCCCCGTCGAGTTCCTCACGCCCGATCTTCGCGCTGACCTGCTGGAACGCTGGAACGAACCGCAGCGTCGCTACCACAACGAGACTCACCTGCGTGCCGTGCTCCGCGCCGTGGACGCGCTCGAGGCGGACGGGGAGACCTTCGATTCCACGGCGGTCCGGCTGGCCGGCTGGCTGCACGCGGCGGTGTTCGATCCCGCCGGCGCGGAGAACAACGAGAAGTCGGCGGTACTGGCCGAGAAGCGGCTCGACCCGGCCGCGCCCGTCGAGGAGGTCGCGAGACTGGTCCGGCTGATGGGCGGACACCGGGTCGAGGACGGCGATCTCAACGGGGCCGTGCTCTCGGACGCCGACCTCGCCGTGCTGGGCGCCGACCCGGAGACCTACGACACCTACGCCGCGGACGTGCGGCACGAGTTCGCGCACGTGCCCGGCGAGAGGTTCGTCGCCGGGCGGGTCGCCGCGCTCGAGGGGCTGCTCGAGCGCAGGTCCGTGTTCCGCACGCGGGCGGGCCGCGACATGTGGGAGAAGCAGGCCCACGCCAATCTCAACCGCGAGCTGGGGATGCTGCGCGCCGGGGTGGCCGAGACCTGACCCGCGCGGACATCACGACTGGTCGCGTGGCTCGATGCCCGGTGGGGTGATCGCCGCGGTGTGCTCGGCGACGCCGGCGGCGACCATGATGTCGGTGACGGCCCGCGCGTCGTCCGGACCGGGAAGTCCCCACTTCTCGCCGTAACCGTAGATCTCGGCGAGGGTGTGCGAGTCCCGGGTGCCGCGGGCCAGTTCGACGTCGGTCGGTCCGATCAGGCCGGGATGCGGGACGCCGACCGCGCCGGCCACCTTGACGAGTTCGCGGCGCAGCGACCGGATGTAGTTGGAGCAGCGCTCGGCCATCGCCGTGGGCTCCACCCCGCGCACCAGCCATGGGTTCTGGGTAGCGACCCCCGTGGGGCAGCCGCCCGTGTGGCACTTCTGCGCCTGGATGCACCCCACCGAGAGCATGGCCTCCCGGGCCACGTTGATCATGTCCACCCCCAGCGCGAGCGCGACCACCGCGTTCTCCGGGATGCCGAGCTTGCCGGCGCCGATGAACATCACGTCGTCCGTCAGGCCCGCCTCGGCGAACACGGAGTAGACGCGGGGGAAGCCGAGGCGGAAGGGGAGCGACACCGCGTCGGTGAACACCAGCGGCCCGGCACCGGTGCCGCCCTCGCCGCCGTCGATGGTGATGAAGTCGACGCCGCGATCGCGCGGGATCATCGCCGTGGCGAGTTCCTCCCAGAAGGTGATGTCGCCGACGGCCGACTTGATGCCGACGGGGAGCCCCGTGCGGTCGGCGATCTCCTCGACGAGGTCGAGCATCGAGTCGACGTCGTCGAACGCGGTGTGCCGGGAGGGGCTCGCGCAGTCCTCGCCCATCGGGATCCCGCGGATCGCGGCGACCTCCTCGGTGATCTTCGCGGCGGGGAGCAGCCCGCCGAGTCCTGGCTTGGCGCCCTGGGAGAGCTTGATCTCGACCGCCCGGATCGGGTGCTTCTCGGTCAGGGCAATCAGCTTGTCGATGTCGAACCGGCCCGCGTCGTCGCGGACACCGAAGTAAGCGGTGCCGATCTGGAAGACGAGGTCCGCGCCGTTCTGGTGGTAGGGGCTCAGGCCGCCCTCCCCGGTGTTGTGGAGGGCCCCGGCGAGGGCGGCGCCCCGGTTGAGCGCCTCGACGGCCGGGGCGGAGAGCGACCCGTAGCTCATCGCCGAGATGTTGACCAGCGAGTCCGGCCGGAACGCGCGGGCCCGGCCGCGGGCACCGCCGAGCACCTTGGCGGGAGGGAGCGGGAGCTGCTGCCCGGAGTGCGCGTGGGCGGAGAGCGCGACGTCGCTGAAGGTGCGCTGTTTGATGATCGGGTAGCCCTCGAGGAACTCGATGTCGTTGTCCGTACCGAACCCGAAGGTGGTCCCCCGGGACTCGGCGGACTCGTAGATCCAGGAGCGCTGGTCGCGGGTGAAGGGACGCTCCTCGTCGTTGCTCGCGACGATGTACTGCCGCAGTTCGGGGCCGATGGCCGTCAGCGCCATGCGGGCGTGTCCGAGGACGGGGAACGTCCGCAGGATCGGGTAGCGGGTCTGCCGCAGGTCCGTGGCCGCGACCGCGGCCAGGGCGGCCAGGGGCGCGCCGAGGAGCAATCTGCGCATGTCGACCTCCATGAGGGGGCGGGGACGGTTCCATCATGGACCACACCGTCGGGTGGGGCAGCTCGATGAGACCACCCCAGCCGCGGACGGAGGAGTTCTCATGGGCGGCGTGGCGGAACTGCGCTCGCGGATCGGCTGACCGCTCGCGCGGGAGGGCCGGGGCCGCCTCAGGGCAGGATGCGCGTGACGACCTCGGCGGCCACGTCCTCGAGCAGCGGACCCGCGTTGGCGATGGAGCGGGCCAGGTCGGGTTCCCGCTCGGTGAGCGCCGCAGCGGCCGCGAACCCGGCCTCCGCGACCCGGTCGGCCTCGAGGTCCAGACGACCGCACACCGCGACGACGGGGACGCCGTGGGAGCGACACAGGGCCGCCACTCCCATCGGGGTCTTGCCGTGCATGGTCTGGTCGTCGAGCCGACCCTCCCCGGTGACCACCAGGTCGGCGGCGGACAGGACGTCCTCCAGACCGGTGAGGGTGCCGAGCACCTCGAACCCGGGATCGAGGGAGGCGCCGAGCAGCTCGCGGGCGATGAAGCCGACCCCGCCGGCCGCGCCGGAACCGGGCGCGTCCGGGTCGACGTCGAGCCCCTGGGCGCACAGGACCTCGACCAGGCGGGCCAGTCCGGCCTCGAGGTCCTCCAGCTGGTCCGGGGTGGCGCCCTTCTGCGGTCCGTAGACGCGGGCCGCACCGAGTGGGCCGAGCAGGGGGTTGTCCACGTCGCAGGCGACGCGGATGCGGGCGGCGCGGACGGCCGGGTCGAGGCCGTCCAGGTCGACCCGGTCCAGGTGCACCAGGGCGCCGCCGCCGTCGGGCAGTTCCGCACCGGAGGAGTCCAGGAAGCGCGCCCCCAGGGCGGAGAGCATCCCGGTGCCGCCGTCGGTCGAGGCGCTGCCGCCGATGCCCAGGTGGATGTTCCCGCGGCCGGATCGCAATGCCGCCAGCATGACCTCGCCGACGCCGCGGCTGGACGCCTCGAGGGGGCGGGCGTGTCCGCCGGGCAGACGTAGCAGGCCGCAGGCGTCCGCCATCTCGACGAACGCGGTGTCCGGATCGACGGCGGCGAACGAGGTCTCGACCGGCTCGCCGGTCGGCCCCGACGCCGTGACCGGCACGGTGCGGGCGCCGCCCGCGACCATCACCTCGAGGCTGCCGCCCCCGCCGTCGGCGACGGGCCGTTCGAGCACATCGGTGTCGGGGTGCGCCCGACGCGCGCCCTCGGCCGCGTGATGGCAGGCCTCGATAGCGGTGAGGGAGCCCTTGAAGGCCCCGCAGGCCACGACGATCGTCACACCTGCATCATCCCCCATGAGTGTCGGCGGACACACGACGGCCCGGGATCGTGAGGGGGAGAGTCACGATCCCGGGCCGGGAAGGCGCATCCGGTGCGCCGGGTGGCGTATCAGCCCAGCGAGCCGGTGCCCGTGGCCTCAGCGGCTGCGTCGGGGTCGACGTCCGCGGCCGGAGCCTCGTCCTCGGCGCCGGAGCTCAGGCCGGCGAGCGAGCCGCTGAGCGACCCGGTCTCGGTGGCGGTCTCGTCGGCGGGAGCCTCGTCGGTGGGGGCCTCGTCGGTGGTCTCGTCACCCGAGCCGAGCGAACCGCTGGCGGCGGGAGCCTCCTCGGTCACCGCGGCGGTCGCGACGCCGGCGGTGTCATCGGTGGCCTCGTCGCCGCTGCCCAGCGAGCCGAGGTCCAAGGAGCCGCTGTCGTCAGCGGTCTCGGTCTCGGTGGCGTCCTCACCCGCGGACCCGGTGGCCGCACCGGTCTGGGTTTCCTCCTCGGCCGAACCGGAGCCGGACTCGCCGTCGACCAGCGCGCTGCCGGTGTTCGGGGAGACGCCGAGGCTACCCAGCTCGACGGAGCCCGGGTTCGGGGTCTCCGCGTCGAGGTTGAGGTTGACGGCCAGGCTGCCCAGGTCGAGGTCCACGTCGGTCCCCAGGGCGCCCTGGAGGCTGCCGTCCTCGCCCGCGATCTCGGCGAGGCTGGCGGTGGGATCGGTGGGGGCCTCGGTCTGCGCGGCGGCGAGGCCCGGGAATGCGATGGCGGCACCGAGTCCGAACGCGCCGACGGCGGCGATCTTCGCGGTGGTGCGATTGGTGGTCTTCCGGTGAGTGTTCGTCATAGAGCACGTCTCCGATCTGCATTGACCCCGATGTCTCTCATCGCGGGCACCTCGGTCGGAAGCGAGGTGCGTCGGCGACACTACAAGCGGGTGCCGAGAGCGCAAGGGGTCCGAAACGTGAGTGCGCCTTGATGTAACACTCCGGTCACTCACGTTTCTCAGGCGGGCGGGACGGGTCCGCCCGAGCGTCCACGGGCGGCGTCGTGCCTGCCTAGGCTGGGTCCATGACCGCCCCCGGAGGTTCCGCTCCCGCGACGCCCGGTCCGCCGACCCTGGTCGAGACCCACAGCGCGCTCATCATCCTCTGGGGTGACGAGGCTCACAAAGTGCGCAAACCGGTGGATCTCGGGTTCCTGGACAACACCACGGTCGAGGCCCGGGCGGAGCAGAGTCGACGCGAGGTCGAGCTCAACAGTCGGCTGGCCCCGGACGTGTACACCGGCGTGCTGGAGGTGAGGGGACCCGACGGCGAGGTGATCGACCACGTGGTGCGGATGCGTCGGCTCCCGGCGCACCGGAGCCTCGCCGCGCTGGTGCGATCCCGGCAGGGCGGCCGGACCGGGGGCGGCGATCCGGACCTCGTGGCCGGGCTCCGCGAGGTCGCCCGGCAGGTGGACCACCTGCACGCGGCCAGCCCCCGCTCGGAGGAGATCGACGCGGCGGGGTCCCCCGGCGCCGTGGCGCGGTTGTGGGCGGAGTCCCTGGACCACCTGCGCCGCCTCGACGTCGGCGGGGACGCCCCTGAGATCGTCGACGACATCGAGGTGCTGTCGTCCGACTTCCTGCGCGGACGTGGCCCGTTGCTGCAGGCGCGCGTGGCGGCCGGCCGGATCGTGGACGGCCACGGGGACCTGCTGGCCGCCGACGTCTACCTCACCGACGACGGACCGCGGGTGATCGACTGCCTCGAGTTCGACGATCGGCTCCGGTTCGGCGACGCGATGCTGGACATCGGGTTCCTCGCCATTGACCTCGACGCCTCGGGGGCGCGGGACCTCGCCGTCGTCCTCCTCGAGGCCTACCGCGACTTCTCCGGCGACGACGCGCCGTCCTCGCTCGTCCACCACTACATGGCGTACCGGGCCCTGGTCCGGTCCAAGGTCACCTCCATCCGGGCCGGGCAGACCACCGACGGTGCCGCCGGCGCCGAGGCCCGGCGGGCACTGCTGTTGGCGGACCGGGCGGTCGACGCGCTCCTGCGCGGACGCGTGCGCCTGGTGCTGGTGGGCGGGGTGTCCGGGTCGGGGAAGTCGACGTTGGCGGCGCCGCTGGCCGAGGCGCTCTCGGCGGAGCTGCTGCGCTCCGACGTGGTCCGGCGTGAGGTCGCCGCTGCCGGAGCGACCGCACCCGGCCCCGCCGCGGCCGCCCCTGACAGGTATTCGGACGAGGCCGTCGAGGCGGTCTACGCGGAGATGCTCGCCCGCGCGGCCGGGATGCTCGCGCAGGGGCGCAGCGTGGTGCTGGACGCCACCTGGCTCGAGCCGCGGAGACGCGCGGAGGCCGAGACCGCAGCCGCGGACGCGCACGCCGAGCTGGTGGAGATCGCGTGCACCGCGCCCCGGGACGAGCTGGTGCGGCGGATCACCGGGCGGGCGAGCGCGGGCACCGACCCGTCCGAGGCGACGGTGGAGGTGCTGGACGCCCAGCTCGCGGCCGCGGCGCCGTGGCCCGACGCGATCGAGGTCGACACCACCGGGCTCGACGTGCGCGACCGCGCCGCGGTGCGTCGGTGGGCCGAGCGCGAGCTGGGGCCGCTGCCCTGGGCCTAGATGTCCCCGGCCGGGACATCGGTAGCGGTTGCGCGGGCTCGGACGCCCGGAGGGCGCGGGATCGAGCCGACGAACTGCATGGACCGGTACGGCCACCCGGCCCGACCGGCGGCCGAGTCGTGGGTGTTCCACTGGCTCACCACGAAGTGCCACTCCTCCGGTGTGGACCCCGGCACCGGGCAGCCGCAGTAGAGCTGGGCGACGCGGGCGGGCCCGGAATCCGGATCGGTGCCGTCGGACTCGTCGCCCCACGCGCTCCCGGGCAACAGCGTGGTGTGCGCGGTGACCGACCGGTCCGTCAGGTCGGCTTCGATGTGGGGGAACGTCAGGCAGTCGATGCGGTAGTGCTCGGCATTGAAGTAGGTCAGGGTCCAGAAGTCCTCACACCGGCGCAGGTACATCTCGCCGATCCGGCCGGGCAGCACGATGGTGGTGGGGTTGCCCCACCCCCAGGCGCCCTTGCGGAAGCCCCAGGTCTGCCAGCGGCCGAGGTCGGGGTCGGCGAGGTGTTCCTCGCGGACCCGCATGAGGATGACACCCTTGTCCCGCTGGAACCCGGTGGACAGGACGTAGACGAACCCGTCGCCGCCGAGTTCCCACGTCCACAGCTGACGATGACCGCCCTCCAGGCGGGGCGAGAACTCGGCCCCGGTGGGCTCCCAGGTCCGGCCGTCGTCGGTCGAGCGGTGGATCCGGGTGCGGGTGACGGTGCCCAGGCCCTCGTTGACCATGACGTGCAGGTACATCGTGTCGCCGACGGTCAGTACGTCACTCGGCAGCACCGTCGAGCAGCCGCGGCCGTGGACGTAGTCGATCAACTGGGCGGCGTAGTCCCGGGGGCCCGGCCCGGCGGCCTCCGACCACCTGAGTCCCCCGGACGGCTCGGTGGCATCGGAGTACAACCCGACGGGGGAGCGCCAGTCCGGGTTCCCGGGCCCGGGCCGCTCCTCGGTGGTGGGGGCGCACTGCGCGATGCCCGGGTGCGGCCTCCCCACATGGGGGGCGCCCATCCCGGCGCCCGCGAAGGTGTCGCCGAACACCGCGAGCAGGCGGCCGGACGGGGTGCGGGCGAGGATTCCCAGGTCCGTCCCCTCCATGCCGAACGCCGTGGTGATCCCCGGTCCGGTGAGGTCCCGCACCTTGCGGGTGCCCGGGGAGGGGGCCGCGCCGGGCGGAGGCGAATCCGTCATGTGACAGACGCTACCGCGCGACCGCCCGGGGCAACCAGAGTCGTTGTCAGATCACAGATGTGGCGAAGCAGACCCCACGCCGCGAACGGCGAGGCGTATGGTCATCCGCGTGACCCACCCCTTCGCACGGGCCGGGCGGGAGCTCGTCCCCGGCCACTGGTTCGGCCCCGCCGCCGTCCTGGCGCTCGGGTGTGCGACGGCGTGGGCGCTGATCGGGTTCGGTCACGGCGCACCGCTGGCCGCGGCGGTCCTGGTCGGGTCACTGTTGCTCGCCCTGTGGAACTCCCCGCTGCGCGCCTCCGGTCACGAGCCGCTCCAGGCCGTCCGGTCGGTCGCCGCCGCGGGCCGCGCCGTGGTGGTGCTCTGGCGGCCGGGATGCCCGTACTCGTCGGCACTGCGCCGCCGGGCCGCCCGGGAGGGACTCGAGGTCCACTGGGTCAATATCTGGCGGGACGAGGACGCGTACAGGCTGTGCTGCGGGATCAACGGTGGCTCGGAGGAGACGCCCACCGCGATGCTGCTCGACCCGGCACTGGCGTCCCCGGTGGTGATCCCGGCGTCGGTCCCGGGCATCCGCGAGGCCACCGCCGCGCCCCTACGGGCCATCCGCTCCGTGCGTGCCATCACGTCCGTCTCCGACCGGCCCCGCAGCCTCGGCGTCCGCGGCCGCTGACCAGCCCGTCCGCCGGTCGGGCCGGACGATCACCTCGTCGTCGTTCCCCTCGCCGTCACCGCCCGTACCGCAGTGACCCCCGCACGTCACCACACTCGGCGCCCACCGCCATCCCGGCGATCCGGCCCGCCGCCCGCAGCTCCACGAGGCGCGGTACCACCCTGTCGCGCAGGGTCCACGGGTCGACGGTGTTGACGAAGATCCCCGTCGCCCCCTCGAAGCCGGCCGGGGTGGAGATGCGCCACTTGAGCACGATCCGCCACGGCATGGCCACGTCGCCCACTCCGGGCGGACGGGTGTGCCACTCCTCGTTGCACGGGACCAGCCGACCCGTCGCCGCGTGGCACGCGTGCAGCAGATCCGAGACGCCACGCAGCTCGGCCGCCGAGTGCTCCCAGGGCGAGCTCGCCGCCGACCGGGAGTAGACCACCAGGGCCGGGTACCGGTGCCCGACGCCCACCACCGCGACGGCGTGCTCATTGGCCGCCACCACCAGCTGCTCGGCCGCCGCGTGGTCCACGCCGAGCCTGTTGTACATGTCGGGGTCGCCCTCCAGGGCCGCGGCTTCGCGGGCGGTCTTGGCGGGGATCTCGTCAATCGCCACCAGTTGCTTGTGCAGGTGGTCGAACGAGGCTCCGGCCGGCGCGAGCCAGTTCTGGAAGACCGACACGTACCGCGCGTGGGGATTGTCGCGGTACAGGGACCGCATGGCGCGGATGGTGAAGGCGGTGAACTGCTCGTGCTCGGCGGGGGTGAGGTCGCCGGAGGAGGCGTGGCGGTCGCTGGTGGTCGCGCCGTCGGTGAGATGCCGACGCGCGACCACCACGTCGTGGCAGCCACCGAAGAAGCTCTCCGAATGGGCGGCGAGAGCGGCCGGGTCCATGGCGTCGACGGCGGCCGGGTCGCCCTGTGCGGCGGCGATGCGGGCGCGGACCAGCGCGCGGACGTGGGCGACGCCGGCCGGGGTGGAGAGATAGGCGGCCTGGTGGGCGGCCGCGCGGCCGGGGAGTCGGTAGCCGTGCACGGCTCTCCAGTAGTCCAGCGAGACGATCTCGAAGAGGTTGCCGAACAGGCGGAACTCCGGGGTCGTGGCGTCGAGGTCGGCGGCCGGCACCTCCTCGAGCACCCGCCAGGTGTCGCCGTCGCGGACCACGCGTGCCTTCTCCGGGGTGGTCTCGAGCATGCGGGTCACGCAGAACGGGCACCGGGCCTCGGGGACGACCGGGTCCACAGCGGTGACCCGGCCGGGGGAGTGCTCGATCGGCCGGTGGGCGCGTCCGGGGACGGTCCACACCTCGGTGCCGGTGAAGGGATTGGTCTGTTTGACCGTGCCGTCCGCCATGCGGCGGAGCGGCGGGACGGGGGCGCGGGTCACGCCGGAAAGCCTAGGGGGTCGGGAGGCCGCACGATGACGACGACGAGGTGTCGCGACACCCGGCCGGGCCGGATTTACGGGCCTGGCCGGGAGGAACTGATGTGGATGGCTAAGTAGCGGTGGAACTGTGATCTAGGTAACAGTATTCTGATAGCGGCGAACAGCCCGCAGAGGCCGTGGGTCGTCGCACCGCAGGACTCAGGAGCTGGTCCCGAACGGGGGCCACGATCAGAATCGAGACCGGCCATGGCACATCACCATCCACTCATCCGACGAATGGCCGCGGTTGGTGGCATCGCCGCCCTGACCGTGTCCGGAGCCGCCGGTATATCCCACGCCCAGACGGGATCGGCGGGGCTCGCGGCAGAACTGGCGTTGAATCTCGATCTCGCCCTCGGTTCGGACGGCGGCGGGTCCCTCGGGGGAGTCCCGGAACTGATGGGGTCGCTTGAGGACGTCGGCTCCGACGGGGAGGGGTCCCTCGGGTCCGACTCGCTGGGCCCAGACGGCTCCCTCGAGGAGTTTCTCCCCTCGGGATCGCTCGACGACCTGGCCGGATCGCTGACCTCCGGCAGCGAGGACGGTGGGTCGCTCGAACCGGGCTCGTTGGACCCGGACTCGCTCGGCGCGGACGGTTCGCTGGACCCGGGCTCGTCGGACCCGGGCTCGTTGGACCCGGGCTCGTTGGATCCTGACGGCTCGTTGGAGCCGGGCTCGGTCGAGGCCGGCTCGCTTGTCGCGTTGATGGCCCTGCTCTCGGTCGCGTCATCGGGCGAGGGATCGGGCGAGGGGTCACTCGAGCCGGGGTCGCTCTATCAACTGTCGGCGGGCTCCGATGCCGGGTCAGACGACCTGGGGTCCGACGAGGGCTCCCTCGACGGTTCGCTGCAGGGCTCCCTCGACCTGGGATCCCTCGAGCCGGGATCCGATGAGGGTTCCGGCGAGGGATCCGCACCACTGGGCTCGCTGGAACTCGCGGTGGGCAGTGCGGTCGGCTCGGTCGAGGGGTCCCTGGAGCCGGGGTCGCTCGATCAACTGTCGGCGGGCTCCGACGTCGGGTCCGACGACCTGGGGTCTGAGGAGGGCTCCCTGGCCCTGGGGTCCGCGCCGTTGTTGGGTTCCCTCGGGTTGATGGCGCTCGCGGGGGGCAGCGCAGCCGGTTCGGACGATGGTTCGTTGGAGGGTTCGTTGGATGCGGGCTCGCTGGAGGGTTCACTCGCGCCGTTGTCGGCGGGGTCTGCTGCGGGTTCGGATGGTCTGGGGTCCGACGAGGGCTCCCTCGACGGTTCGCTGCAGGGCTCCCTCGACCTGGGATCCCTCGAGCCGGGATCCGATGAGGGTTCCGGCGAGGGATCCGCACCACTGGGCTCGCTGGAACTCGCGGTGGGCAGTGCGGTCGGCTCGGTCGAGGGGTCCCTGGAGCCGGGGTCGCTCGATCAACTGTCGGCGGGCTCCGACGTCGGGTCCGACGACCTGGGGTCTGAGGAGGGCTCCCTGGCCCTGGGGTCCGCGCCGTTGTTGGGTTCCCTCGGGTTGATGGCGCTCGCGGTGGGCAGCGCAGCCGGTTCGGACGATGGTTCGTTGGAGGGTTCGTTGGATGCGGGCTCGCTGGAGGGTTCACTCGCGCCGTTGTCGGCGGGGTCTGCTGCGGGTTCGGATGGTCTGGGGTCCGACGAGGGCTCCCTCGAGGGGTCGCTTCCCATGGGATCTCTCGAACCGGGTTCGGCTGCCGGGTCCCTCGCTCCGCTCGGTTCACTCACGGCATCGCTGGCCCCACTCGGATCTGCGGGATCGGCTGCAGGATCGTTGCCCCTCCTACTGCCCGTCGCGCTCATCGGGGGTTCGGTCGCTGCAGGGCCCATGATCCTGCAGGTGGCTGCGGACATGGGGATAGCACTTCCGCCGCTGCCGGGGCTGCCGGCTCCGGTCGCCGCCGCGCCCGCGGTCGCCGCCGCGCCCGCGGTCGCCGTCGCCCCGCCTGTCGCGCCCGGCCCCTCGGCTCCCAACGGACGCGGAGCCGAGCCGGGCATGGTCGGTGGCGCAGGGGCCGGCGGAGGTGTCAACGCGGTCGTCGTGACGGCCGGTTCGCTGGGCGACTACGAGCTGGTGTTGCCGAACGGTGTCACCCTGCCGCCACTGCCGATGATTCGGTGAATCACGGCAGCGGAAGGCCCGCCCGGGGAGTGTCCTCCCGGGGCGGGCCTTCCGCCATCTCGCGCGCAGGTGAAGCGGGGTCCCTGAGAGAAATCTCACAAGGTGGAACCAGCTTCCCATGTCAGGCGCAACAGTTTGACTTTCCCAATTTGTGTGCTGTGCCCCTCTTGCCCATATTATTTCCCAGCCAGAGCACTTCGGTCCTCTGAGTACGGGTGCTCCAGACACCACGGAGTCCGCCCGTCGACAAGCGAAGGCGAACACATGATGACGACTCCCGGCCCCAAGAGCCTGTACCGCCCTGAATACGAACACGACTCGTGTGGTGTCGCGTTCGTCGTGGACATGTACGGACGTCAGTCCCGGGACATCGTCGAGAAGGCGATCGCCGCCCTGGTCAACCTCGAGCACCGTGGCGCCGTGGGCGCCGAGGCCAACACGGGCGACGGCACGGGCTTGTTGATCCAGGTACCGGATTTGTTCCTCCGCGAGGTAATGCGTGAGGAGCAGAACGTAGAGCTGCCTGAGGCCGGTGCATATGCCACCGGCCTTTGTTTTCTCCCCCAGTCCCGCATGCTCGCGATGGACGCTATGCGGATGGTCGAGCGGATCGCCGCAGAGCAGGGCGTGACCGTCGTCGGGTGGCGTGAGGTCCCGGTCGACGATTCCACGGTCGGCGCGATCTCCCGCGACGCGCAGCCCAGTATCCGTCAGATCTTCGTCAAGGCCGCCGGCCCCGGCGGGACGCTGCTCACGGGGTTGGAACTGGAGCGCAAGTGCTTCGTCGTGCGCAAGCGCTGCGAGCACGAGCTGGGCTCCAAGGGGCCGGGCAAGGGGGACCTCGGTTCCGAGACCGTGTACTTCCCGTCCCTGAGCCCGCGCACCTTCGTCTACAAGGGCATGCTCACCGAGAAGCAGCTCCCGGAGTTCTACCTGGACCTCCAGGACGAGCGCGTGGAATCCGCCCTGGGCATCGTCCACTCGCGCTTCTCCACCAACACGTTCCCCGCGTGGCCGCTGGCGCACCCGTTCCGCTACGTCGCCCACAACGGTGAGATCAACACCGCCCGGGGCAACGAGAACTGGATGCGGGCCCGCGAGTCACTGATGACCAGCGAGCACATCGAGGACCTGTCGGCGGCCCTGCCCATCTGTACCCCGGGCGGCTCCGACACCGCGCGCTTCGACGAGGCGCTCGAGTTGCTGACCCTGGCCGGACGCACCCTGCCGCATGCCGTGCTCATGATGGTCCCGGAGGCGTGGGAACGCCACGAGACGATGGACCCCGCCAAGCGGGCGTTCTACGAGTACCACTCCTCCCTCATGGAGGCGTGGGACGGACCGGCTTCCATCACGTTCACCGACGGCACCGTGATCGGCGCAGTGCTCGACCGCAACGGTCTGCGGCCCTCCCGGATCTGGGTCACCGACGACGGGCTCGTCGTCATGGCCTCCGAGGTCGGCGTCCTCGACATCCCCCAGGACAAGGTGGTCACCAAGACCCGCCTCCGCCCAGGGCGGATGTTCCTGGTCGACACCGCCCAGGGGCGGATCATCGACGACGAGGAGATCAAGACCGGGTTGGCCGCCGAGCACCCGTACCAGCAGTGGCTCGACGAGGGAATGGTCCGACTCGAGGATCTGCCCCAGGTCGAGCATCCGTACATGCCCCACGAGCGCGTCGTCCTGCGTCAGCGGGTCTTCGGGTTCACGGAGGAGGAGCTCCGGATCCTCGTCGCCCCGATGGCAGCGGCCGGCGCCGAGGCGATCGGGTCGATGGGCACCGACACTCCGCTCCCCGTGCTGTCCGAGCGCGCGCGGATGCTGTTCGACTACTTCGCCCAGCGTTTCGCCCAGGTCACCAACCCGCCGCTCGACGCCATCCGCGAGGAGCTCGTCACCAGCTACGGCGTGACACTCGGCCCCGAGGGCGATCTCATCAACCCGGGCCCGGAGTCGTGCCGTCAGATCCGGCTCGACAACCCGATCCTCGGGAACGACGAGCTGTCGACCCTGATGGCGGCCGGCGAGACGCGCCCGGGCCTGCGTTCCGTGGTCGTGCGCGGCCTGTACAACGTCGCCCACGGCGGGCGTGGTCTCAGGATCGCCCTGGAGAGGATCCGCCGGGAGGTCTCCCACGCCATCGAGGACGGCGCCACGATCATCGTCCTGTCGGATCGGGAGTCGGATGAGCGCAACGCACCCATCCCGTCGCTGCTGCTCACCTCGGCCGTGCACCATCACCTCGTCCGGGAGAAGACCCGCACCCGGGTGAGCCTCGTCGTGGAGTCCGGTGACGCCCGCGAGGTCCACCACATGGCGGTCCTGTTCGGCTACGGTGCCGAGGCGATCAACCCCTACATGGCGTTCGAGTCCATCGACGAGCTCGTCAAGGCCGGGCACATCACCGACGTGGACACTCCCGCGGCCTGCGCCAACTACCGCAAGGCCGCTGCCAAGGGCGTGCTCAAGGTGATGTCCAAGATGGGCATCTCGACGCTCGCGTCCTACACCGGCGCGCAGCTCTTCGACATCACGGGACTCTCGCAGGAGATGTGCGACGAGTACTTCACGGGCTCGGTGAGCCCCATCGACGGCATCGGCCTGGACGAGATCGCCGAGGACGTGGCGCGCCGCCACCGCTTCGCGTTCCTGCCGCGGCCGGAGGAGGCCGCGCACCGTGAACTCGAGATCGGCGGCGAGTACCAGTGGCGCCGCGAGGGCGAGTATCACCTGTTCAACCCGGATACGGTGTTCAAGCTCCAGCACTCCACGCGCTCCGGTCGCTACGAGATCTTCAAGGAGTACACCAAGCTCGTCGACGACCAGTCGGAGCGCCTGGCGACCCTCCGCGGCCTGTTCGATCTGAAGGGGACCCGTCCCCCGGTGCCGATCGAGGAGGTCGAGCCGGTCTCGGAGATCGTCAAGCGTTTCTCCACGGGCGCGATGAGCTACGGCTCCATCTCGGCAGAGGCCCACGAGACGCTGGCGATCGCCATGAACCGTCTCCACGCCCGGTCCAACTCGGGCGAGGGCGGGGAGTCGATCGACCGCTTCAGCCCCGACCCCAACGGGGACTGGCGCCGCTCGGCGATCAAGCAGGTGGCCTCCGGCCGGTTCGGTGTGACCAGCAACTACCTGGCCAACTGCACCGACATCCAGATCAAGATGGCCCAGGGCGCCAAGCCGGGCGAGGGCGGTCAGCTCCCGCCGGGCAAGGTCTACCCGTGGGTCGCCGAGGTCCGCGGATCGACCCCGGGCGTCGGGCTGATCTCGCCGCCGCCGCACCACGACATCTACTCGATCGAGGACCTGGCACAGCTCATCTATGACCTGAAGAACGCCAATCCCGAGGCCCGGATCCACGTCAAGCTCGTGGCCGAGCAGGGCGTGGGCACCGTCGCGACCGGCGTGTCCAAGACCCACGCCGACGTCGTGCTCATCTCCGGGCACGACGGCGGTACCGGCGCCTCGCCGCTGACCTCGTTGAAGCACGCGGGCGGACCCTGGGAACTGGGGCTCGCCGAGACCCAGCAGACCCTGCTGGTCAACGGGTTGCGCGACCGGATCGTCGTGCAGGTCGACGGGCAGCTCAAGACGGGGCGCGACGTCATCGTCGCCGCACTGCTCGGCGGCGAGGAGTTCGGCTTCGCGACGGCTCCGCTCGTCGTGGCCGGCTGCGTGATGATGCGCGTGTGCCACCTCGACACCTGCCCCGTCGGCGTGGCCACCCAGAACCCGGTCCTGCGCGAGCGGTTCAACGGCAAGGCCGAGTACGTGGTGAACTTCATGGAGTTCATCGCCGAGGAGGTGCGCGAGTACCTCGCCGAGCTCGGGTTCCGCACCCTCGACGAGGCGATCGGCCACTCCGAGTGCCTCGACAAGTCGCGGGCGTTCGCCCACAACAAGCGCGTCGCCAAGCTCGACCTGGAACCGATCTTCGCCCAGGCGGAGTCCCCGTTCATGCACCAGGACCTGCGGAACACCAAGTCGCAGGACCACAAGCTCGAGGGTGTCGTGGACCGCAGGCTCATCGATGACTGCCGCAGTGTGATCGACGACGCCTCGTCGGGGTCGTACACGGGCAGTTACCCGATCAGCAACGTCAACCGCTCGGTGGGCACCATGCTCAGCCACGAGATCTCCAAGGCCCATGGTGGTGCCGGCCTCCCGGACGGGTCGATCGACCTGAGCTTCACCGGATCCGCCGGCAACTCTCTCGGGGCGTTCCTCGCCTCGGGTGTGACGGTGCGCGTGTTCGGTGACGCCAACGACTACGTGGGCAAGGGCCTGTCGGGGGGCCGCATCGTGGTTCGACCCGCAGAGGACGCCGCGCCCGACTTCGTGGCCGAGAACAACATCATCGCCGGCAACGTGATCTGCTACGGAGCCACCGCCGGCGAGGTCTTCCTCCGCGGCATCGTGGGTGAGCGCTTCTGCGTGCGCAACTCGGGCGTCACCGCGGTCGTGGAGGGCGTGGGCGACCACGCCTGCGAGTACATGACGGGCGGACGCGTCGTCGTACTGGGGGAGACGGGCCGGAACGTCGCGGCAGGTATGTCCGGAGGCGTCGCGTACTTCTACGACCCGCAGGGCGTCCTGCCGGAGAACCTCAACGTCGAACTCGTCGACACCGATGAGCTGACGAGCGAGGACGTGGAGTTCCTCCACGGCATCGTGGAGCGCCACGTGGAGGAGACCGATTCGGCCCGGGGCCGGGAGATCCTCGGCGGCTGGGCCCAGAACGTGAACCATTTCGCCAAGGTCATGCCGCGCGACTACAAGCGTGTGCTGCTGGCCATCGAGCAGGCGGAGAAGGACGGACGCAACGTGGACGAGGCGATCATGGAGGCCGCAAATGGCTGACCCGAAGGGCTTTCTCAAGCACACCGAGCGGGAGCTGCCCGAGCGCCGCCCCGTCGATCTGCGAATCATGGACTGGAAGGAAGTCTACGAGTCGACGACCCTCCCGGAAGACGACCTGAAGACCCAGGCCAGCCGCTGCATGAGCTGCGGTATCCCGTTCTGTCACCAGGGGTGTCCGCTGGGCAACATCATCCCGGAGTGGAACGACCTCGTGCACCGCGGGAAGTGGGACGCCGCGGTCGACCGGTTGCACGCGACCAACAACTTCCCGGAGTTCACCGGCCGTCTCTGCCCCGCACCCTGTGAGGGCTCGTGCGTCCTGGGCATCAACCAGCCGCCGGTGACGATCAAGCAGATCGAGGTCGAGATCGCCGAGGCGGCGTGGGCCGACGGCGGCATGGAGCCGGTCATCCCGTCATTCCGCACGGGCCAGACCGTCGCGGTCGTGGGTTCGGGACCGGCGGGCCTGGCGGCCGCTCAGCAGCTCACGCGCGCCGGTCACTCGGTCACGGTGTTCGAGCGGGACGACCGCATCGGTGGGCTCATGCGATACGGGATCCCCGAGTTCAAGATGGAGAAGGCGATCCTCGACCGCCGCCTGGCACAGATGGAGGCGGAGGGAACGGTCTTCCGTCCCGGTGTCAACGTCGGCAAGGACATCACGGCGTCGCAGCTGCGCGAGCAGTTCGACGCGGTGGTGCTGAGCGGTGGCGCCACCATGAGGCGGGATCTGCCCGTGCCGGGCCGGGAGCTGGACGGCATCCATCAGGCCATGGACTACCTGCCCCTGGCCAACAAGGCAGCGGTCGGCGACCCGGTGGTGGATGCCGACGGGCTGCCCGCGATCCACGCGCGTGACAAGCACGTCATCATCATCGGTGGCGGCGACACCGGAGCGGACTGCCTCGGTACGGCGACCCGTCAGGGCGCCAAGTCGGTCAAGAGCTTCGAGATCATGCCCCGCCCGCCGGCCACCCGCGCGGCCTCGACGCCGTGGCCGGTGTACCCGCTGATGTTCCGCACGGCCTCGGCGCACGAGGAGAACGGTGAGCGCGTCTACGGCGTGTCCACCGCGGAGTTCGTCGGTGAGAACGGGCATGTGACCGCACTCAAGGGTTCCGAGGTGAGGATGGTGGACGGGCGCTTCGAGCCCGTTCCCGGTACGGACTTCGAGTACCCGGCGGACCTGGTCCTGCTGGCGATGGGGTTCACCGGTGCGCAGAAGGCCGGGCTGTGTTCGGACCTCGGGGTGGACTTCACCGACCGCGGCAACGTCGATCGAGACGGCACCTACGCCACCAACGTCGACGGCGTGTTCGTCGCCGGTGACATGGGCCGCGGTCAGTCGCTGATCGTGTGGGCGATCGCGGAGGGCCGTGCCGCTGCCGCATCGGTGGACCGCTTCCTGATGGGCGAGACGGCGCTGCCCGCGCCGGTTCGCCCGACGGACGTCGCGCAGCGCTGAGATCCGACGTGGCGCCTGACCTTAATGGAACATAAGATCAGGGTTACTCTGACACCAGGCCGTCCGGCCTCCGTCACGGAAGGCATCCATGGTCCGCCGCCGCCCCGCCAGCATGGTCGTCGCGCTCTGCGCAACGTTCGTCCTGGTCGGGGCGCCGGGCGCGTCGGCGCAGTTCCCGGATCCCGGTGTCCGCGCGGAGATGACGGATCTGCCCGTACTCAGCGAGTTGCCACCGCTGCCGTCGAAGGGCGAGTCCCCGCACGTGGACGAGCAGGAGGACACCGGCTCCTCGGGCATGTCGGGAGTGCAGATCACCGCCCTGGCCCTCGCCGCCGCCGTACTCGTGGCCGGCGGGACCGGCCTGGCTCTGGTGACGCGGCGCGGGCGCGGGGCACTTCCGGACGAGCCGCCGCGGAGGACGGGTCCGTCCGCCCGATGAGGCGCCCGATAGGCTCGAACCCATGAGCCGCCACATCGCAGGACGAGGACGGGCCGGGCGGGCGACGCCCCCGTCGGCCCGTCCGCCGGTCGACGAGGTCGAATGCGACCTGGGGACCAAACTGACACTGGGCCAGTTCCTCAAGTTGGCGTCGCTGATCGATTCGGGCGCCGAGGCCAAGGACGCGGTCGCCTCCGGTGCCGTGAGCGTCAACGGCGAGGTCGACGCGCGGCGGGGACGTGGGCTGGTCGACGGTGACGTGGTGGAGTTCGGGGGCCGTTCGGCCCGCGTGGTCGCGGGTGATCGACGGGGAGAGGCCTGATGGCTGACGAGACGCAGGGCAGGGTCCAGGCTCCGGTGGTGCTGCACGACGATGACCCCGGCGCCAGACGGTACGCCGCCTGGCTCGCCGAGGAGTTCGACACCGGCTCCACCCATCACGACGACGCCGACCCGGCCGAACTCGTCGTCGCCGGGACGGTCGTTCTCATCACCGGTATGCGGTCCGGCGGTGGGCTGGGCGGTTCGGCGTTCATCCGGGACAACTGGGAGGCGCTCGTCGAGGCCGGACGTCGGGTCGCGGTGGTCATGGTGGGCCCGACCCCGGTCACCGATGACGCCAGGATCGAGCTCATGTCGAGCGAGTTCTCCGGGGACCAACTCCGCGACCTCAAGCTCTTCCAGCTGCGCGGCGTGATAACCCCGGACCAGCTGGGATTCCGTCAGCGGCTGGGCATCAAGACCGCTCTCGCGGCGCTGCGGCGCAAGCCCGAGCGCACGCCGGAGGAGGACGCCATGCTCGAGCTGGGTGGGCTGGACCTCACCGACCGGGCCTCGCTGGGGCCCCTGCTGCGCTGGATCCGCCGCGAGGCCTGACCGTTCGGACGGGCAGAAAACCCCGTGTCACGTGCCGCCGGGGTGTGACCACCGATACGATCACCTGCGGACGACCTCGCCGCGGGGCGGGTCGATGACCCGGAGGATCTCCATGCGCACGACCACCCTCGCCGCGGCCGCCTCGGCGCTCGCCGCCGCCGCCTTGCTGTCCGGAGCCGGAACGGCGGCGGCAGAGCAGATCGACCGGGTGGACCCCGTGGATCCCGACGCCGTGGCCGGATGCGTGAACATCCCCGTGTTCGGGGGCGCGACCCGGTGCATGAACCTCGATCAAGCCGTGTTCGCCGCCACCGGCGGCAGCATCGGCTACGGGTCGCTCGGCACCGCCTCGCTGATGGACCTGCTCGGCCAGCTGATCAACACCGGATCGGTGGTCCTGTCCGTCGATCTGCCCAACTCGACGGGCTCGTATGCGCCCGGTTCGCTGGGCAGCTACGGGCCCGAGGCATCGATCGGTGACGTGCTCACGATCCCGGTCGCCAGCCTCGGGGGAGCCTCCTGACCACGTCCGGGGTCATCTGGCCCAGCCCGCACCGAGCCGTTCCGCGCCGCCCTCGCGCCCACGTCGGAGGCGCGACGGCGTCGGCGAGGAGTCAGCGCAGCACGATCCCGTCGGAATCGGCGTAGAGGGTGTCGCCGGGGACGAACTCGACCCCGCCGAAGCTCACGGTGACGTCGCGCTCGCCCGCACCGGTCTTGGAGGACTTACGGGGGTTGGTCCCCAGGGCCTTACAGCCGAAGTCCATGCCGCCCACGACCGCCGAGTCGCGGATGGCGCCGTTGACCACGACGCCCGCCCACCCGTTGGAACGACCGAGCTCGGCGATCAGGTCGCCCACCAGGGCGGTGTGGAGGCTGCCGCCGCCGTCGATCACCAGGACACGGCCCTCGCCGGGCTCGCCGAGCACGCTCTTGAGCAGCGCGTTGTCCTGGAAGCACCGGACGGTGGAGACGGGACCGAAGAACTCGGTCCTTCCGCCGAGGTCGCGGAACTGGGTGTCGCAGCTTCGAACGTCCTCGCCGATCTCGTCGACGAGGTCCGCGGTGGGGACGAATCCGGCGGGGGTGTCGGTCATGCGGGGCCTCCTGTGACGTGGACTGTTCATGGCAACGCTATCCGGGCGCGCTCCCGCGGGGGAGCCCGCCCGTGGGGGACAATAACCGGTGAAGGGTGCGCCGCCATCGTCCGAGAACCCGGAAGGAGCCCTCCGTGGCCCAGTACGAACTCCTGATCCACGCCCGACGCGCGGTTGTCGACGGTCGGATCCAGCAGGCGGCGGTCACGGTGGACGGTGGTGTGATCTCGTCGGTGCGGACGGGGTCCGACGCGCGGGACATCGGCCTGGCGGGGGATCACACGATCGCGCTCGGTGACGATGTGGTCCTCATGCCCGGGCTCGTCGACCCCCACGTCAGTACCGAGGACGTCGCGGTGGGGACGCGCTCGGCGGCCCAGGGCGGGATCACCACGGTGGTGGACTACGGCACCGACGGGGACCCGGTCGCCGTCCAGCCGGAGGACGTGGACCGGTGGCGGGAGAAGGTCACGGGCGAGTCCACGGTCGACGTGGGGCTCTGGGGCGCGGCGGTGCCGGGGAATCTCGGCAGGCTCGGGGCCCTCCTGGACCGTGGCGTGTTCGGGGTGTCCGCCGTGGCCACCGGAAAGGGCGTCGACGGCGCACCGACACTGGACTCGGCGCAACTCGTGGCCGCCGCCGAGGAGGTCGCCGCGGCCGGCGGCCTGTTCGCCGTGGACGCCGGGGTGGACGACCTGCCCGATCTTCTGGAGGTCTGCCGACGTACGGGCGGTCGGCTGCACGTGCGGGCGGTGTCCGACCACGAGGAACTGCCACTGCTGCGCGAGGCCCGGGCGGACGGGGTGGCGGTGACCGCCTCGACCAGCCCGCACATGCTGGCCCTGGTCTCCGAGGTCACCCACGGTGGCCCCGCGGTCGCGCGACTCGACCCGCCGATCCGGGACGCCGCCAACCGCGAACTGTTGTGGGATGCGCTGCGTGACGGCACGATCGACGCCGTGGCCTCGGCCCGGTTGGGACTGTCGGTGGTGTGGACCGAGGCCCGCCGCCGCGGGTTCGATCTCTCCGACGTGGCGAACTGGATGGCCGTGCGCACGGCCGGGGTCGTGGGCCTGCGCGACCGCGGTGAGATCCGGGTCGGTCTGCGCGCGGACTTCGCCGCGGTCGGTGACGACGAGGCCTTCGTCGTCCTGCCGGGGACCCGCGAGTTGGGTTCGGCGGACTCGGTGTACGCCCAACGCGCCCTGGCGGGCGTGGTGCGGTGGACGATGCGGGGCGGAACGGTGATCGACCCCCGAGCGCTCGCCCTCGGGACGGTCCTGACCCGCCCGACCGCGTGAACCCCACGACGATCGGTCTCGACCTGCCGTTCCCGGAGGGCGTCACCTCGGCGCTGCTCATCACCGAGTACGTCATCAAGATCCTCGCGCTGGGGATGGTGCCGGAGAACCGGCAACCCTCGTCGTCGCAGGCGTGGCTGTTGGCGATCCTCTTCATCCCGGTGGTGGGGGTACCGCTGTTCCTGCTGCTGGGCAACCCCTACATCACCGGTAGGCGCCACATCATCCAGGCCGAGGCGAACCTGTTGTACGCGAACGCGCTCGAGCAGCGGCCCACGGTGCCCGACGGTGTGCAGGTGGGCCCCGGGGTGCGGACGATCCTGGAGATGAACCGCACCCTCACGGCGATCCCCGCCATGTCCGGCGACTTCGTCGCACTGCACTCGGACTACAGACGATCGCTGGCGGCGATGACACAGGCGGTGCGGACCGCTCGGGACCACGTGCACATCGAGTTCTACGCGCAGTCGTGGGACTCCGAGACCGATGAGTTCTTCATCGCCGCGGTGGAGGCCGCCGAGCGGGGGGTCGCGGTCCGGGTGCTGGTCGACCACCTCGGTTCCCTGCGCTACCGGGGATTCAAGAAGCTGCGCAAGCGGCTGCGGCGTACCCCGGTCGAGTTCCACCTGATGCTGCCGGTCAACCCGTTCCGGGGCCGTTTCCGCCGCCCTGACCTGCGTAACCACCGGAAGATGCTCATCGTGGACGGGCTCCACGGCTTCATCGGGTCGCAGAACCTCATCGAGCGCCACTACGGCAGTTCCCGCAACGCCCGGCTCGGCCGTGAGTGGGTGGACCTCATGATGGAGGTCCGCGGGGAGATCGTCCAGGCGATGGACAGCGTGTTCGCGGTGGACTGGTACTCCGAGTCCGGCGAGGTGATCGGCACGTTGGAGGACGTCGCGCAGGGGGCGCCGCTGGCCCCCGGGCGCAAGGGTGGGGACCCGACGGCGGGGGACCCGGTCAGCGCGTTCCAGTTGGTCCCGTCCGGCCCGGGGTACCGGACTCAACCCGGACTGCGGATGTTCACCCAGCTCATCGGACAGGCACGCGAGCGGGTCCGGATCGTCAGCCCGTACTTCGTCCCGGACGACGCCCTCCTGCACGCCATCACGTCGGCGTCGTTCCGCGGGGTGGGGGTGGAGCTGTTCGTCCCCGAGAACGCCGACCAGTTCCTCGTCCATCACGCCCAGCGGTCGTACTACCGCGCGTTGCTCGAGGCTGGTGTGGTGATCCACCGCTTCCGCTCCCCGGCGGTACTGCACACCAAGACGGTGTTGATCGACGACTACGCCGGGGTCGTGGGATCGAGCAACATGGATCAGCGCTCGTTCAACCTCAACTTCGAGATCAGTCTGCTGGTCCTGGGTGGCGAGGCGGTGGCGGAGCTCAACGACGTCGTGGACGCCTACCTCCAGGACTGCACGACCCTGGGGCTCGAGGCGTGGATGAGCCGGCCGTGGCCGGGGCGGTACGTCGACAACGTCGCGCGCCTCACCTCGGCTCTGCAGTAGGGCGGACTCTGCAGTAGATCGCACGCTACGGTCGGGCGATACCGCAGTAGTACGCTCATCGGAGCGCGGGTCGCACAGGCCCGCCCATGCGACGAGAGGCTGTCCCCGATGCCCCAGACCCGTTCCGGAGTCCGGACCAGGCGCCTCGGCGCCGCTGTCACCGCCACCGTGTTGGCTGCCGTCGCGGCTCCTGCGCCGGGGTACGCCCAGGAGGAGTCCGGGTCGGGTTCGACGTTGCCCGCGGAGACGGGCAACAGCAGTGTCGACCAGCTGATCGGCCAGCTGCCCGAGGAGATCGTCATCGGCGGCGGGGCGCTCGGGTCCGAGGGACTGCGCGACACCGGCAGCGCGCCGGTGGCCGACGCCGGTCTGTCGCTGGGCCAGGCGGTCGGGTCGGTGGCGCCGCTCGAGGCGCTGGGGTCGGCGGGCGGGTCCGCCGCGGCGTCGGTGGCGTCCTCCGGGAGCCTGCCGGGGTCCGTCTACGCCAATCCGACCGGATCGATCGGGTCGGGCACCATCGGGCTGGGGTCGATCATGATCCCCGAGTACATCTTCCCTGTTCTGAGCGTGCAGCTCGCGGGTGGATTCTTCACCGCGCTGGGGGAGCGGCAAGAGGTCGGCGAGCTCTACCCGCACGAGTTGGACTTCTGGCACGGGATCGTCGAGGGGTCGGCCGAGGGCGGTGCCCTGCTCACCGACGCCGCGGACGCCGCGGGCACCGAGCTGCCCGGCGGGCTGGCGGGGAGCATCGAGGCGGTCCAGATCGCCGCGCTGGCGGACCCCCACGAGGAGAACGAACGTCGTCGCGCCGAGGCCGAGGCCGAGGCGGAGGAGGGGGCCGCTGAGGTCGCCGGGGTCTCCGAGCCCGACACCGCCGGTGCCGCCGACGGCGAATCGGGCGCGACGGGCGAGGGAGACGACGACGAGACCGGCGACTCCCCGGCCGGCGCGAACGGTCCCGCCCGCGATGGGCAGAGCGGAACCGACGGCGTGGGCGCCACCCTCGGCGCCGCGGCCACTCCGGTTGCCGCCGCCACGCCTGCGGGGGAGGCTCCCGCCGCGGCGGCGCCGTCGGCCCCCGCCGCGCTGGCCGTCACCGGCGTGGAGACCACCACGCTGGTGGGCGTGGCCGCCGTGACGGTTCTGCTGGGCGGGCTGCTGCTGGCCTTCGCTCGCCGGCGCGCGTAGGGCCCAGGCCTCGTCGTCGTCCCCCCGGGCGTCCCGGGGGGATCACCCCTGCGCGGTCATCTCCCGGCACCGGTCCCACAGCGCGGCGGCGACGTCGTGGTCGTGGGACGCCTTGGTGGAGTGCACGGTGGTGGGGTACCCGGTGAGTTCGCCGGGGCCGTCGGGGCCGATGTACGCGCCGCCCGGAACGGACCCCACGGTCGCCGCGTAGAGCTGCGGTAGGGCACCTCGCTCTGCCGGCTGCACCAGGAACGGGATCCTCTCGACGCCCTTCATGAGCAGGTCCTGCACGCGGCTGCCGCTGCGGTACTGCAGATTGGTCGCCGAGTACCCCGGGTGCGCGGCCACCGCCTTGAGCGACGACCCCGCGGCATCCAGGCGACGCTGCTGCTCGTAGGCGAGCATCACACACGCCAGCTTGGACGCGGCGTAGACCGGCATCGGCGAGTAGCGGCGGCGGGTCCAGTCCAGATCGTCCGGGTCCACCGAGCCGAAGCGGTGCATCATCGAGCCCAACCACACCACCCTGTCGGTGAGCGCCGGCGCGACGTGCTCGGTGAGGGCGAAGTGGCCGAGCACGTTGACGCCGAACTGCATCTCGTGGCCCTGCGCCGTGCTCGACCGCGGGATGTTCATCAGTCCCGCGTTGTTGATGAGCACGTCGGGTGCACGACCCGCGAGGAGCTCACCCGCCGCGTGTACGGAGTCGAGGTCGGCCAGATCCAGCTCCACGACCTCGGCGCGCTCCGGGTGCGCGAGTGTCGCGCGGGCGGTCTCGGCGCGGCCGGTGTCACGGCAGGCCATGATCACGCGTGCGCCCGCGTCGGTCAGCGCGCGGGTGGACTGCAGGCCCAGCCCGGAGTTCGCTCCGGTGACCACGAAGGTCCGGCCGGTCTGGTCGGGGATGTCGGTTGTGGTCCATCGGCTCATGCGGGCCAGCGTACGGCCGCGTACCGACATCGCCCACCGGCTCATGCGGACCGGCTCACTCCCAGGTGGCGGTGTCCGGGTCGACGCCGTGCGCCCGGGCGTTGGCCTCGACGGCGGCGACCAGCCACTGCGTCAGACCCGGCTCGTGCGCGTCGTACGTCGCGGCGAACCGTTGGTCCTCGACGTACATCCGCGCCAGGCAGACCTGCATCGAGTGCGTGCAGTCGTAGAACCGGGCGATCGAGGACCGGTGCCGCTCGGCCAGCGCGGCGGCCTCGGGCGAGGCCGGGTCGACGTCGGCGCGCTTGGCGGCGGCGAGGTCGGCGTTCAGCGCGTCACCCTCGGCCTTGACCCGCCTCCATTCCTCCTTGGACATGCGCGCCGTGCGTTCCTGCGACTGCGCCCACTGCGGGGAGTCGCCCCAGCGCTGCTCGGCCTCCTCCCGGTACTCCTCCTTCCAGTCCGTGCCGAAGATCTCGGCCCGGTCCTCCGGGGTCAGTGGTGCGTTCATATCGATCGCCTCCTTCATGCGGTCGACTGCGGAGACCATCTCCTGCAGGTGCGAGATGCGTCCGACCAGCAGCTCCCGCTGGCGGGTCAGGTGAGCCAGGGCGTCGGCCTCCGGGTCGTCCAGCAGCCCCCCGATCTGCGCCAGTGGGAAGCCCAGCTCGCGGTAGACCAGGATCCGGTGGATGCGGGCGACGTCGTCGTCGTCATATACCCGGTAGTCCGACCACGTCCTGCCGCTCGCCGGCGCCAGCCCGATCCGGTCCCAGTGGTGCAGGGTCCGGACGCTCACGCCGACGAGCGCGGCGACCGCACCTACGGTGAGCCCGTCTCTCGTCGTCATCCCTCCAGCATCTCTCACATCCACGAGCGTGGTGCCTGACGCGACGTCAGGGTCAAGCCCGGGATCCGGCGACCGGCGGGCGGGGAACCGCGGCAGGCGGTACCGCTCGTCCTTACCCGCCGGTAACATCTGGGCCATGACCCGACCCGCGCCCCGTGTGTACGACCGTCTCCGCGACCTCGTCGCGATCCCCGAGTTCCGGGCCGACCCCTCGAGCCGCCCGTCGGCGGTGATCAACGAGGTCTTCACCGGCGAACCGCTGGCGGAGATCCCCGTGGGCACCGCCGACGACGTGACCGCCGCCGTCGACCGGGCCCGGGCCGCGCAGGTCGCGTGGGCCGAACGCGACATCTCCGACCGCGTCGCCGTGATCACCCGGTTCGCCAGGCAGGTCATGCGCAATCGCGGCGAGCTCATGGACATCGTGCAGGCCGAGACCGGAAAGAGCCGCGCCTCCGCGCAGGAGGAGGTGCTGGACTGCCTCATCACCGCGCGCCACTACGCCCGGACCGCACCCGGCCTGCTCGCCCCCAAGCGGGTCCAGGGCATGCTGCCGGGTCTGACCAAGGCCGTGGTGCGCCGCCAGCCCAAGGGCGTCGTGGGCGTGATCGCCCCGTGGAACTACCCGCTCAACCTCGCCGCCACCGACGCGCTCGCCGCCCTGCTCGCGGGCAACGCCGTGGTGATCAAGCCCGCGTCCATCACCCCGTTCTGCGCCCTCGCCGCCGCAGACATGCTCTACCAGGCGGGCCTGCCGCGCGACCTGTTCCAGGTGGTGCCCGGTTCGGGTGGGACCGTCGGCGGCGCGATCGTCGAGAACGTGGACTACCTCATGTTCACCGGATCCACCGCCACCGGCCGCACGCTGGGCCGCCAGTGCGGCGAACGCCTGATCGGATTCTCCGCGGAACTCGGCGGGAAGAACGCCATGATCGTCACCGCCGGCGCCGACCTCGACGAGGTGGCCGAGGTCGCCACCCGCGCGTTCTTCTCCAACTCCGGTCAGCTGTGCATCTCCGTGGAGCGGGTCTACGTGGAGCGGTCCGTGGCGCCGGAGCTCATCGAGAAGCTCTCCGCACGCGTGCAGGCCATGAGCGTCGGACCCGGCTACGACTTCGAGGCCGAGATGGGCAGCCTCATCTCCCGCGACCAGTTGGACACCGTCTCCGCGCACGTCGACGACGCCGTCGCCAAGGGTGCCCGGGTCCTCGCCGGCGGACGCGCCCGGCCCGATCTCGGACCACTGTTCTACGAGCCCACGCTGCTCACCGACGTGCCCTCCGACGCGACCTGCTACGACGAGGAGACCTTCGGCCCCGTCGTGTCGATCTACCCCGTCGACTCGGTCGAGGAGGCGATCGCCGAGGCGAACGACACCGAGTACGGGCTCAACTCGTCGGTGTTCGCCGGATCCGACGCCGAGGGCGAGCAGATCGCCGCGCGTCTGCGGACCGGCACCGTCAACGTCGGCGAGGGCTACGTCGCCGGCTGGGGCTCGGTGGCGGGTCCGATGGGCGGCATGGGCGCCTCAGGGGTGGGGCGGCGCCACGGTGACGAGGGACTGCTCAAGTACACCGAATCGCAGACGATCGCCACGCAGCGGGTCATGCACATGGGCGGGCCGTCGTTCCTGCCCCGCAAGCGGTGGCAGCAGTTGCTCGCGCCCGCCACCGACGCGATGCGCTTCCTGCCGGGGCGGTAGGCGGGCGGCGGGCGCCGGCGCGGGCGGCCGCTGCCCCGGTGGCCTGCGCGTGGGGAATGTACGTTTCAGCGGGGGTTGCGCTGGGGGAGTGGACCAAAGAGGGCTCGTAAGCCGAAGGCGCCCGGGGCCGCGAGCGAGCCCGCCCGGGGCCGGGAGCGACCCCGCCCGTCAGTTCCCGCGGCGCAACAGCACGAACGCGCCGCCGATGAGCAGGATCGCCAGACCGCCGACGACCCAGATCGCGGGGTTGGTGCCGGACTCCTCGCCCGAGGTCTCGTCGGAGACGTCCGCCTCGGCGTCAGCCCCGGAGGCGCCGCTACCTGCCGTCGCCGACGCCTCAGCCGCGGTCTCGCCACCCGCCGCCCTCGCATCCGCGTCCCCGGCCCCGCCCGCCACGGTGAAGACCGACGATCCGCTCACCACGTGCCCGTCGGACGAGGTCACCCGGTATCCGACGGTGTAGGCGCCGGGCTCGAGATCGTCGAGTTCGACCGTGACGGTCTCGCCCGCGACGGAGGGGTCGCCGACCACCCGGTTGGTCCGGTCGTCCCCGGCGGTCACGGCGACCGAGGCGAAGTTCTGGTTGATCTCCTCGTTGAAGGTCAGGACGATCTCGCCGGGTGGGGCGCCGAGCTCCGAACCGTCCTGCGGGACGACGGAGGTCAACACGGAGTGCGCGGCGGCGGCCGGCGCGAGCACCACTGCGGGGGCGGCCGCCCCGCCGATGAGGGCGGCCGCCACCGCGATGGAGGCCATCCGCCCCCGGAGCGCCGTCACGCCTTGACGCCCAGGCGGGCGAAGATGTCCTTGTTGATGCGGTCGAGCTCGCCGGAGATAGACGAGTGGATCTCGCGCCGCTGTGCGGTGGGCGTGGTCTCGGCGGTCTCGACCGCCGTGCGCAGGTCCGTGAGTCGGGCCCGGCTGGAGGTGATGAAGTCCTTGACCTCCCGCTCGCTGCCGCGGCTCACCTCGAGCTGGTCGAGGGTCTGCTCGAGGCGGACGATGCGCACGCCGAGTGCGGCACCGGGGCCGGTGGCGTTGATGCCGGCGGCCTCGAGGTCCACCCCACCTGGCCCGGTGGGCTTGCCCGGCGACCCCTGGGCGTTGGAGACGGCCTTGTAGACCATCGGCAGCAGCACCGGGGTGGCGACCTTGGCCATGTTCAGCCACCGCTGCAGGTCGTCCTTGTTGAGCTTGGTGCCCTCGAGCTTCTTCAGCTCCATCTCGGCGAGCTGGTACTCGTGCTTGCGGCCGGCGGAGTCGATCTTCTCGGCCAGCTTGCGGTCCTTGGCCAGTAGCTTGGCCTCGCGCTTGATGGTGGCGCGCTCCTGCTTGGCGTGGACCTTCTCGTTCTTGCGGTTCCGCTTGGCGGATCTGCGGTCGAGCTTGTCCCGCTTCTCGGCGCGCTTCTCCGCGCGGCGGGCCTTGCGGTCGGCGTTCTTGCGCTCGAGCTTGGCGCGCTCCTTGGCCTCGGCCAGCTCCACGCGGTGGGCCTCCTTGGCCTTCTTGCGCGTCTCCTTGGCCGCGAGCTTGGCCTCGGTCATGGCCGTGGACTTGAGCGCCGAAGCATGGGCGCGGAGTTCGGCACGCTTGTCGCGGTAGGTCGTCAGCTTGCCCATGGGCGTCGATCCTTCTCTCGTCGCGGACATCAGGACTCCAGCCTAGGCGAATCGGGTCGCAACGAGGACCGGACCGTCGCGCGGGGCGCGGCTGGTCCATGATGGATGGCGATGGAGGACGCCGGGAACACCACGTACCGGGCCCCCGACGTGACGGTGGTGGGGCCGGCCTCGGGGGCCAGATGTCTGCACCGTGTGGCCCGCGAGCGTGACGCCCGACCGGGGTGGTGGCGGACGGCGCCGCTCGACGAGGGCGTGCGGCTGCGGGCCATGGCGGCGGCGGATCGTCGCGCGGGTCTCCGGGAACGGGCGCTGCGGGGCGCGCGCCCCGATTCCACGGTGGTGGACGTCGTGGGGGATCACTGGACGGATCTGCCGGGGGACGTCCCGGGTGACGACGACGAGAGGGCGACACTCCGGGCCCTGGCAGACGGGGCGACCCTGGTGTGGGGCGCGGCTCTTCCCGCCGATCCGCCGAGTGGCCGGGCGGGCCTCAGGTGCACCCTGGCGGCCGTGCCCGGCGGCGGGTACGCGCCGGTCCTGGTGGTCAACCACAAGGTGGTCGACCCGCGGCGTGGCAGGGGGTCCGCGACGGCGACGGTCACCCGGTTGCTCGACTGGGCGCCCGCGCCGGATCCCACGCTGCGGGTGCGGCGTCACCCCGCGGACCTGGACCGGCTCGTCCACGCGTGGCGGTTGCTCGAGTCCGTGGGCCACGCGGCGGGGTCCCCGGTCGGTGCGGTGCTGGGGTTGGGGTCGGCGCGCGCGGTGGTGCACGACCTGGGGCCGGTGCTCGACCCGGCCGACCGCACCCACGCCACGCGGCTGGCGGTGGTGCGGGGGGAGCTGGACACCGCGCCCAGCCGGATCGGCGAGTGCCGCACCTGCCCCTGGTGGGAGGGCTGGGATGACCGGGACGGGCCCGTCGAGGGGTGTCGCGACCGGCTCGTCGCGGACGATGACGTCAGCCTCGTCGTCGGCGGGGGGCATGTGGGACCCCTCCGGGCGCGGGGGATCCGGACCGTGGCGGACCTGGCGGAAGCCGGACCGGAACGGCCCACGGACTGGAACGGCGAGCCGTTCGCGGACGCGGTCCGGCGCGCGCGGGCGCACCGGGACGGCGAGGTCGTGGTGCCGAAGGTGGCCCGGCCGAGCATCCCCCGCGCGGACATCGAGGTGGACGTCGACCTCGAGAGTCACCTCGACGACGGCGCCTACCTGTGGGGGACCCTGCTCACGCTGAGGGACGGGCGCCCCCTGGAGGCCGAGGAGTACAGGCCGTTCGCCACCTGGGCCCGGTTGCCGGATCCGGACGAGGGGCGCTCGTTCGCGGAGTTCTGGCGCTGGCTCACCGGGATCCGCGACCGGGCCGCAGGGCAGGGGCGCACGTTCCGGGCGTACTGCTATTCCCGGTCGGCGGAGAACGGGTGGATGCTCTCGTCGGCGAGCAGGTTCGGCCCGGAGGGCACGGTCGTCGTCGTCAAGGGGGTCCCCTCCGTCGCCGAGGTGCGGCGCTTCATCTCCTCCCCGCTGTGGGTGGACGTCCACGAGGCTGTCTCCACCCAGTTCGTCTCGACCTCCGGCCTGGGACTCAAGGTGGTCGCCCCGGCCGCCGGGTTCACATGGCGTGATCCCGAGGCCGGGGGCGAGGCCTCGCTCGGGTGGTATCGCGACGCGCAGGCGGCGAGGGGTGTCGAGCGAGATGCCGGCCGGAATCGCATCCTCACCTACAACGAGGACGACGTCCGGGCGACGCGCGCTGTACGCGAATGGATCTCCCACTTCGTGTGATCGCCGTGCTCCGATCGACGGCCGACCGGGCCCGTTGATCCTGTGCCGGGCGGGCGGTCGGTGATATGCGCAGTGGGTGAGCGGATTTCGGCACCCTTCCCTAACTAAGATTTAACTGAGATCTCGCCGTTCATCTCCTGAATACACGGATAGGGTGAGGTTCGGGCCGATGAACCCCGTTCTCGTAACACCGTTCTCGAGTCCCATGAACCCCGCCCGGGGTGGGTCGGCCACGAGCCTCCGCGCCTGGGAACCCCTTTCCACACGAGGAGACGCAATGACGTTCACCACCCGCAAGGCCGCTGCCGTCGCAGCCGCGGCTGCCCTGGCACTCTCGGGCGCCACCGGCGTCGCCGCCGCGCAGGACGAGGCGACGGGCAGTCTCGACCTCGGAAGCCTCGTCGGCGGCTCGGCGGAGGGCAGCACCGAGTCGGCGGGTAGCGGGGAGTCGGCCGGTAACGGGTCCGTTCCCCAGGACCTGGGTTCGCTCATCCTGGATGCCAACGCCACCGGTGAGGGCTCCCTCGACACCTCGGGTTCGGCGCTGCTCGGTGAGCCCTCCACCGGTTCGCTCGCGCCGCTCGCGGGTTCGGTCGCCCCGCTCGCGACCGGCTCGGTCGACATCCTCACCCCGGCAGACGGCACGGGTTCGGTCGACACCTCGGGTTCGGCGCTCCTCGGTGAGCCGACCACCGGCTCGCTGGCCCCGATCTACGCGCCGATCGCCGGCTCGCTCGGAATCGGCGAGGGTGCCACCCTCGTCCTCGGCTCCGACGCCGGATCGCTGCCGGGCACGGGCTCGCTCGTGCCCGCGACCCTGGGCCTCGGCTCCGTGGCCGCGATCGGCGCCGGCGTCTACTTCCTGCCGGAGATCCACGCGGCGCTCACCGCTGCCGGCATCGCCCTCCCGCCGCTGCCGCCGCTGCCGTGGGCCCCGGCCCCCGGTGCCGCACCGGCGCCCGCGCCGGCTCCCGGCCCGGTCGGTGACCAGGCGGACAACGGTCGCGGCTGACCCCGGGTCACATCGACTGACGCAGGCGCAGCACTGAGGCCCGCCCCCTGCGAAGGGGGCGGGCCTCGGTCGTTGCCGGCTCGGACCCGTACCCGGGCCCGGTCGGGCTGTTAGCGCGGCGCCATGCGCAGGGCGCCGTCCATGCGGAAGCTCTCGCCGTTGAGGTAGTCCTGCTCGACGATCGCGTTGGCCAGCTGCGCGTAGTCGGACGGGCGGCCGAGGCGCGACGGGAACGGGATCGCGGCCTCGAGGGACTTCTGGAACTCCTCGGTCAGACCCTTCAGCATCGGGGTCTCGATGGTGCCCGGGGCGATGGTGTTGACGCGGATACCGAACTGCGCGAGGTCGCGCGCGGCGCAGATGCCCATCGAGTACACGCCACCCTTCGAGGCGGCGTAGGCGATCTGGCCGACCTGGCCCTCGTAGGCGGCGACGGAGGCGGTGTTGATGATGACGCCGCGCTGGCCGTCCTCGTCCACGGTGTCCTGGGTGGACATGGCCTCGGCGGCCAGGCGCAGCACGTTGAACGTGCCCACCAGGTTCACCGAGATGCAGGTCTGGAACAGGTCGAGCGCGTGCACGCCCTTCTTGGAGACGATGCGGGCGGCCGGGGCGATGCCGGCGCAGTTGACCACCACGCGCAGCGGGGCGGCCTCGGTGGCGCGGGCGATGGCGGCCTTGACGTCGTCCTCGCTGGTGACGTCGGCGGCGATGAGGGTGATGCCCTCATCGATGCCCTGCTCGACGGCCTTGTCGATGGACTGCTGGAGGTCGAGGCCGAACACGACCGCGCCCTTTTCGGCGAACGAACGCGCGGTGGCGTTGCCCAGGCCGGAGGCGGCACCGGTGACGATGACGGAAGCACCCTTGATGTCCACGGGCGATGTCCTTTCTGTTGACGACGCAAGCACTAGGAAGTGCAAGCATTAACGTCTCCAGTGTCCCAGACCGGTCGTCAGCGCACGTCGAAGGCCGGGCTCTCCCCCCTAACGGGGAACAGGCGCCCGTCGATCCCGCGGCCCGACGCCGTGTACACCACGCGGTACGCGCCGGCCGGGGTGCCCGGCGGGATGTCCCAGGTGATGAGCGCGTTCGTCACGGTGAGCAGGCCCTCGAACACGATCATCGTGGACCAGTCGCCGTCGTCGTGGACCCGTACCCACCGGTCGCCCTCCCGGCGCTCGACCGCGAGGTAGGTGTCTCCGCGGCGCAGGTCGGAGTTCGGGTGGGTCCCGCAGAACCGGACCAGCACACGCTGGCCCACGCGGTACTCCGCGAGCGGCGGGTCCAGGACGTCGCCGAAGTTCTTGAGCGGCGCCGGGGTGTCGACGAGCGGGTTGCCCAGTGGCGAGACCGGGATCTGTCCGGTGAGGTCGCGTTCGGAGGTGCCCGGGTCGAGCGGGGTGCCCGCGCGCATCGAGCGGGCGAGCTCCGCGGCCGTCTGCTGGATCGCGGGCAGGGTCCACGGCCCGAAGATCGTCGCGCCGCCCTCGTAGTTCTGGGCCGAGTACTCCTCGGGCGTGGTCACGTAGTGGCCGTAGGCGTTGGAATACCCCTGGACGGTGACGTGGTCCTCGGGCACCCCGAGCTCGGAGGCCAGAGTGCGGCGCAGGCGCAGCCCCGCGACCACGGTCGGCTCGAACCCCAGGGTGAACAGGTAGTGCCCGCCCAGGCGTACGAGGTGGAACGGGTACACGCGCTGGACGGCCTGCGGTACCAGGCCCACCGGAAGCAGCACGTCTTTGGCGCCGTGGGCCTCGCGGAGCCAGGCGGGGATCACCACGTCGGTGATCGCCGCGATGACCGGGTTACCACCGCGGTCGCCCTCGGCGAACGGCAGTTCGTCCCCGCCGCCACCGTCCTCCTGGCTCCCGGAGGCGAATGACGCCCCGAGCGCGGCCACCGCCGTCCGGTGGGTGCGCCCGTCGCCGGTGAACTCGGGCCGCACCTCGACCGCCGACATGTCCACCCAGCGGTGCCTCACGTCGATTCCGCTGCCGAGCGGCCGGATTCCCTTGCCCACCTGGTCGCGCGCGGCCGCGAACTGCCGCTCGCCGATGATCCGGGTGTTGAGCCACTCGTCGGGCGTCGGGCCCAGGCCGGGGGCGAGGTGGAGGTTGGGGCTCACGTCCCCGGGGTTGGTCTGGGCGAACGCGGTGACCAGCTCCGGCGTGCGGCCGTCGAGGTAGTCCTGCCCGGCCACCTCCCGCTCCCAGTGCCATGCGGCGAAGCCCTTGTTGTCCGAGGACGCGATCGTGTTGTGGGAGGTCATCGAGGTGGCGTGGACGCCGAACCAGTTGAGCACGCCCACGAGCCGGCCGTCGCGGGTGATCTGCAGCGACTGCGACCGCGGATCGATCCCCTCGGGGAAGTGCGCGCGCTCCTCGGGGGCGTCGCGGTCGAAGGAGCCGCGGGAGCGTTGGACCCCGGCGTCGTGGAGGGTGCCGGTGGTGACACCGACGCTCGACGGCGCGAGGTCGTGGTGGGCCATCCGTGCGGCGTCGACGATCCCGGAGACATTGGCCTCGAACGTGACCGGCCGGAAGCCCAGCATCGACAGGTCGACCATGGGGTGGCCGGACGTCCCACCGGGCGCCACGTGGGTGTGAGTGGCGGTGATGACCACGTTGCCCTCGTGGTAGGTGTCGCCGAACTCGGCGGCCAGCCGGCGCAACACCTCCTGCTGGATCGATTGGAAGACGAGGCCGATCTCGGCGGTGACGTGGAGGAACCGGGGCGACGACGGCGAGTCGGCAAAGACGAAGGCGCGGGCCCGCTGACGCAGGTGCAGCCCGACGGAGAGCTGCTCGGTGTCCGCGTACCCGTTCATGCCCGCGCCCAGCGGCTCTCCGGTCATGTCCCCGATCCCGCGGCCGACGTACATGTCCGTGGACTGGCCCGCGGCGACGGCCGGGAGGAGCGACTGCAGCGCGGCGACCCCGCCGAGTGCGGCGGCCCCGCCCAGGACGGCGCGGCGGTTGACGGCCATCCGGCTGGCGGACGTTCGGCTGGCGGTCATTCGGTTGGCGGACATCGACTCTCCCCGGGTGCACGTATCGCGGTGACTCGCATCCCCGCATCGGGAAGTGACGCTACCCAAGTGGACGCTCGTCCGGGGAACCCTCTGTGGGCCGGGCGGACGAGCCGGGCGACAGACGAGCAGCGGCCCGGGTGGGGAGGTCCCCACCCGGGCCGCTGCGAGCTCTGCTGAGCCGTGAGGCGCTAGGCCGGTGTTCAGCCCTTGGCGGCCGCGTAGCGCTCGGCCACGTCCGCCCAGTTGATGACGTTCCACCAGGCCTTGACATAGTCCGGCTTGACGTTCTTGTACTGCAGGTAGAAGGCGTGCTCCCACATGTCCAGCATGAGCAGCGGGGTGATGTTGATCGAGATGTTGCCCTGCTGGTCCGTGAGCTGCTGGATGATCAGGCGCTGCCCGATGTGGTCCCACCCCAGGACGGCCCAGCCCGAACCCTGCAGGGTCGTGGCGGCGGCGTTGAAGTGGGCCTGGAACTTGTCGAAGGAACCGAACTCGGCGTCGATCGCGGAGGCCAGCTCGCCCTCGGGCTTGTCGCCACCGTTCGGCGACATGTTCTTCCAGAACACGGAGTGGTTGGTGTGGCCACCGAGGTGGAAGGCCAGGTTCTTGCTCAGCAGCGGGGCCTTGGCGGCGATGCTGCCGTCCTCGCGGGCCGCGGCGAGCTGCTCGATGGCGTCGTTCGCGCCCTTGACGTAGGTCGCGTGGTGCTTGGAGTGGTGCAGCTCCATGATCTCGCCGGAGATGTGCGGCTCGAGAGCGCCGTAGTCGTAGTCGAGATCGGGAAGAACGTACTCGGCCATAGTGGAGTGTCCTTTCAGTTGGGTGGCGGGCTGCGCGCGGGATTCCCCCGTAACGCCCGTCACGACGTCCACCTCCACCATAGTGATCCGGCCACCGGCGCGTCGGGCCGCGCGAGCGCCCGTCCACACCGGATCTCGTGGCCTGCCATGATCGGGATCGTGGATCACTCCGATACGTCCGCCGCCCCCGGCATCATCTCGGTCTCGGCGGTGGTGCTCACCCGCCCCGACGGGGCGGTGGCGACCGTCCGCAAGACGGGCACTCGTCGCTTCATGCTCCCCGGCGGGAAGTGGGAGGCAGGGGAGTCCCCCCTGGAGTGCGCCGTCCGCGAGATCGGCGAGGAACTGGGGGTGTCCGTCGCCCCCGGCGAACTCACCTTCCTGGGCCGGTTCGACACCGCCACGGCCAATGAGCCCGGCTTCTCACTGGTGTCCGAGGTCTTCGCCGCGGAGGTGGACGGTAGTCAGCGCCCCTGCGCTGAGATCGCGGAACTCCGGTGGGTCTCCGCCGCGGCGATGGCCGACGTGGCGACGCTGCCGGAGGACGACTGTGCGCCGTGGGCCCCGCTGCTGGTGCGGGTCGCCCGCGACTGCCTCGCGCGATGAACGTCCCTGGTCAGACCACGAGCAGCGCGATGAGGACGATCAGCAGGGTCAGGGCGACGACGACGCTCGCGCGGACGTTGCGGCGACGGACGTGGTCGCTGCAGCCGGAGCCCTCGAAGGGCTGACGCGGGTCACCGTCGAAGATGGCGCGCAGACGCTGTGCGGCGGGCTGTCCAGAAGTCACGTCGAGCTCCCCCTCGGTCGTACTGGCCACCACCCTAACCGTGTGTATGGGATAGGTCACAACACGTTCCGATCACGACCGGGATAGAGGGTTACCCTGGCGGCATGGGCTGGCTACAGGACGCGATCAGACAATCCGCAATGCGTACGGCGAGCACCGTCGTCGACGCCGAGGCGGCTCTCCCCGGCCGGGCCGACCCGGTCGCGGTGGCACCGGCGAACATCGTCACCGGGAATCCGATGGTCCCGCCGTTCCCGGAGGGTCACGAATCGATAGTGCTCGGTATGGGCTGCTTCTGGGGCGCGGAGAAGGTGCTCTGGCAGCTCGACGGAGTCTGGACCACCGCTGCCGGCTATGCCGGCGGTTGGACTCCGAACCCCACCTACGAGGAGACCTGCACGGGCGCGAGCGGACACACCGAGGCCGTCCTGGTGGTCTTCGACCCCGAGGTGCTGCCGGTGGAGAAGCTGCTGGCCACGTTCTTCGAGTGGCACGATCCCACGCAGGGGATGCGCCAGGGCAATGACATGGGCACCCAGTACCGCTCGGCCGTCTTCACCACCACGCCGCAGCAGCTGGAGGCGGCCCGCCGGATCGCACAGGGCTACCAGAAGGAGCTCGACGCCGCCGGCCACGGACCGCTGACCACCGAGATCGGCGCGCTGGAGGAGGTCCGGTCCGGCACTTTCTACTACGCCGAGGACTACCACCAGCAGTACCTGGTCAAGAATCCGGGCGGCTACGACTGCCATGTCCGCAGCGGCGTCGCCTGCCCCATCTGACCGGGCGCTCCCGCGTCTGACCGGGCGCGGGAGCGGATTCCCGCACCGCCGAATCGGGCGGAACGGAAATACGAGAGGGCCCGGCAGGATCTCTCCTGCCGGGCCCTCTTGCTAATTCCGAAGGACGTCAGATCGCTCTGACGTCAGATCACATCGGGGTGATGTTCTCCGCCTGCAGGCCCTTGGCGCCCTGCGCGACGTCGAAGGAGACCTGCTGGTTCTCCTCGAGCGAGCGGTAGCCCGAGCCCTGGATGGCGGAGAAGTGGGCGAAGACGTCGGCCGAGCCGTCGTCGGGGGCGATGAAGCCGAAGCCCTTGTCAGCGTTGAACCACTTAACGGTGCCGGTAGCCATATTGGCGTCCTTTCGAGAGTCGGTACCCCGCTTGTCGGGATACCAGGTGCTGCAGCAGAGAGCGTGCTGTGTGTTTCCCTGCGGTGCCGCACTGCCCTCTCTCAAGGACGGTGGATCTACAGAAATACAACGAACGATTTCAACTACTGAGAACGACCATACACACGCAGTCGCGTTCCGTCACCCCTGATGTGACGACGGCTACATGTGCTGCCTGATCTCGTCCGCCAGAACGAGGGCGTGGTTGTGCCCGGTGTCCCTCGCCGCATAGGCCAGCACCAGGTCGCCGCGGGCCGCAAGCGTCGCCAGGCGGTCCACCTCCCCGGCGGCGGGCTCGCGTGACAACTCCTCCCGATACCTCTCCGCGAAGTGCTCGAAGTCCAGTTCACCGCGGTGGAACTCGCGGCGCAGGTCGGCGGACGGAGCCACGTCCCTGCACCATTCGTCGTGATCGAGGGAGTCCTTGCGCACGCCCCGTGGCCACAAGCGGTCCACGAGGACGACGTGGCCACCCGCCGGATCGGCCTCTCCCGAGACGAGGTCGTGGACACGCAGGCAGCTCACCGACATGACCCCAGGCTCCGGCACACCGCCGTCCGACGCCACCCGGCTGTGCCAGCATGGTCGCCATGACCACACCGCGGCGGCAGGGACAGTGGCGTTGGGTCGCCCACCCGCCGTGGCGCCCCCCGACACCCGTGGCGCGGCCGCCCGTCCCGCGGCACCGCACCGGGCCGGCGTGGGGAGACCGCACCCCGGCCTATTCCGCCACCCCGCGGTGGGGACTGCCGCCGGTCGCGGTCCCGCGCCGGCTCACGCAGCCGGCCGGCCCGGCGCCCGCGCGGCTGGCCACCGCCGCCCCCGGCATCATGCGGGCGGCCGGCGCCTGGTTCCTCGCCACCGCCGTGGCCCACGGACTGAGATACCTCGCTCTGGCCTGGTACGCCGACCGGCTCGCACCGTGGTGGCTCGAGGCCCTCACTACCGCTCTGGTCTGGGTGACCGGGATCGTGGCGATCGCCGTGGGGGTCGCGGCGGCGGTTACCGCGACGGCCTGGCTCGTGGAGACACGGCGGCGGGCGTACGCACCGGTTCGGGACCCCCGGTCACGGGCGGGCCTGTGGGTGGGCGGTCTCCTCGTCGTCGTCAACTTCTTCCGCCTGCCCGTCTACCTGGAGGAACTGCGCCGGGTGTCGACCCGCGCCCCGTCCCGGTCCGATCTGAGGCGCTGGTGGGTGGCCTGGGCGGTCAACGCGCTGGCGGTCGCGGCCGCCCTGTGGCGCGGTGGCGGCGAGGGCGCCCAGGCCGCCGCCGACACCGTCCTGCTCACGGCCCTGGCCGCGCTCGCCGCGGTGTGGGCGGCGCGCGAGACCCGGGGTGTCATGAGGAGTTTCAGTGCCCCTTCCCCGCGGTTCACGCGCAGGTTCATCGCGGCGGGGATCGTGGAGGCGTCCGCAACCCGGAAGGATTGAGACGTGACGGTCCACGCGACCACCCACCTGCCCTCGCCCGTCTCCACGCGCAGCGGGATCGTCGCCCACCGCGGCGCCTCCGCGGAATACCCCGAACTCACCCAGGTCGCCTTCCGGCAGGCCCTCGAGCAGGGTGCCGAGGCGCTCGAGGTGGACGTCCGGCTCACCGCCGACGGCGTCCCCGTCCTGCTCCACGATCCGCGCACGTCCCGCGTCGCGGACGAGGACCTCTGGGTCCACGCGAGCACCCTCGAACAGATCTCCGCACTCGATGTGGGGTCGTGGCACCCCGTGCACCGCGCCCCCGAGCCGGTGCTCACGTTGCGCAGCTTCCTCGTCATGGCCGAGGCGTACCCGGACGTCCGCCTGTTCCTCGAGACGAAGCACCCGGTGCCGTCCGGCGGCCGGGTCGAGACCGCGCTGTACGACGAGTTGAGGTACTTCGGCCTCGACCGGGCCGCGTCGTTCGCCGACTCGCGCGCGGTGATGATGAGCTTCTCGGTCACGGCCGTGCGGCGCTTCCGCCGGCTCGCCCCGGACGTGCCCACCGTGCAACTGCGCGAGCGCCGGAACGTCCTCAAGTCGTGGCCCGCCGAGGGGTTCGGAGCCCAGTTGATGGGCCCGAGCATCGGGGCGCTGCGGGCGCGGCCGTGGCTGGTCGAATACTGGCGGTCGCGGGGGATGGGCACCTACTGCTGGACGGTCGACGATCCCGCCGACCTGCTGCTGTGCCGCGACCTCGGGGTGGACTGGGTGGGCACAAACGTCCCGTCGCGTGCGCTGACCGTCCTCGACGGGGGCGCGCCCCGGCTCGAGGGACCCGCGCGCGGCTGACCGGCGGGTCCCGTGTGGTGCGTCTCCGCCGCCTGTGCGGGCGGTCGTCGGAGGCGCACCGTATCGTGGTGATCGTGGGTAGACGCAATCGGAACAACGAGCCCAAGTCCGGCGGCAACCGCCAGGCCAAGATCGCCGCACGCGCGGCCGAGCGTGAGGAACTGAGCGTCGAGCCACGGCCGTTCGCCGGGTTCGCCGGGGAGTGCGACATGGTGGCGATGCGCGAGTTCGTGCCGTCGGCCACCGCGCGGCTCACCACGGTCGACGGAGGTCGGGACGTCACACTGGCGACCGTCCTGCCCGGCGCCATCGCGGGCCTGGTCCGCGACGAGCAGCTCGGCGGTGAGGCCATGGTCGGGCTGCAGGTGCAGGTCCACGGGCCGGACCCGGCCGTCGACTTGGCGTACGCGGTGGACTGGGCGTCCCGCGCCGGTGGCGGGGAGACGCTCACCTCGTCGCACCCGACCGACTCCACCCCGGCCCTGGCCGACGTGATCGTCGCCGATGCGCCGCTGGAGATCGTCGTGCACGACGACTTCTCGTGGTGGGTGGCCGAGGGCGTGGAGGTCGCCCCGGAGATCGCGCAGGCGGTCCGCAACGCCAACGAGGTCATGATGCCCTCGGCGCGCGTCACCGCCGACGGCATCGAGGCCGCCTGGTGGGTCGACGCCGGTGAGAAGGCACACATCCGCTGGGTGCGCCCGGAGGACGAGGACGAGCTGTTCGAGGCCCTCGCCCGCGTGCACGCCGCCGGTGGGCTCCATCTCGGTGAGGGATCCCGTTTCGCCGGGTCGTTCCGCACCCACGGGGTGCTCGTGCCGGTGTTCGACCTGGACCGCGAGATGCACCACCAGGAGTGGGCGCCGGGGCTGCAGGTGCTCGACGCCGCGCTCCGTGAGGCGCTCGCCGACGACACCCCGCTCACCTCGGACGAGCGCTCCTCCCGCGACGGGCTACGCGCCCGCCAGGTGACCCTGCGCTGACCCGGCGCCCGGCGCCCGCCACTGCCGAGCCGCCGCGCTCCGCGCGGTATCACTCCCCGGTCCGGCGCGCTGGCCTCTAGGATCCTCTCCGATACGACCGCGGTCGCGCATGACGCGATGAGTCGACCCGGAGCGGGGTTAAGGGGGTGGGGCGGCGTGGCGGACGGGCCGAGGGCGGGCGACGACGACGAGGCGCCCCGTCTCCCGGAGGTGACGGTTCCGCCGTGGCTGCGGACCGGGCCGACCCCCGACCAGTCGATCCCCGGCGGACCCGCGGCGGGCCGGTCGGCCGGCGCAGCCACCGGTCCGGATTCCGCGCGGGCCGGGTCGGGCGAGCAGGGGTCCCGGCGGGATGGCCCGCCGCCCACCCGGATCACCCTGGGTGCAGCCGGCGGTTCCGACCCCGGCCGGCCGACTCCCGCCGCGACCGGTGGGACCCGGTCGCCGGGGCCCGTCGGCACCCGCCCCCCGGTCGGGGACGACCCGACACCCCTGGCAGTGCCGGTCGGTTCCGCTAATGGTCGACGCGAGGCCGACGACCTGTCCACCCTCACGCTCGGCACCCCGGCCGGGGTCCCGGGTCGGGCGGACGACGAGGTTCAGCCCGTACCTGCGGTAGTCGACCGTCGTCCGATGAGGATCGTCCTGCTCGCCGCCGCCGGCGTCGCGGTGCTGGGCGGATCGGCGGTACTGGGGTACATCGTGGCCCGCGGGGCCGTCGGCCCGGCGACCGGGGAGGTCGCCGGCTGCCCGGAGGTGTCCGAGCCCGGCCGGGTGGTGGGTTCCGGACCGGGCTCGCTCGAGACGCCGGCCGGAGCGGTGCTGGCCTTCGACCACTCGTACTACGTGGAGCGTTCCGCGGAGAAGGCCTTCGCCGTGGTCGCTCCGTCCAGTCGAATGACCGTGGAGCAGTTGCGCGTCGACGGGGTGGAACAGGTCCCCGAGGGCACAGGCCACTGTGTGGAGGTGCGCGAACTGTCACCCACCCTGCTGGAGGTCGACCTCACGGAGTACCCGCCGGGGGCGGACCCGGTGCTCATCAGGCAGCGTGTGCGGGTGGCCGAGAACCCGGACGGCACGTGGGGGATCGTCTCCATCACCCCGGCCGGCTGACCGTCGTCGCTCACGGTCCGGCGTCGAGGTACTCCGGTCCCGGGGTCCGCCCGGAGGCGACCGCGTCGAAGAATCCGGTGGTCGTGGGGCCCCACACGAGGTAGGACCCCACGGACCCGGAGGACATCCCGTCGTGTGGCGCGGTCACGGTGAGCGGGTCCCCGCTGAGCCTGCGCATCACCATGGCGAGGTTCCAGATGTGGTCGCCGGTGTCCACGGTGACGGCCTCCGCCGCCGAGTCCAGCAGCGGCACCGCGGTGAACGGGTTGAGCAGGTTCCCGGGCGAGAGCGTCTTGCGCATGAGCGCGCCGAGGAACTGTCGCTGGTTGCGGACGCGCTGGAGGTCCTGCTCGGCGAAACCGTAGCGGGTGCGTACGAAGCCCAGGGCCTGCGGGCCGGCGAGGGTCTGACATCCGGCGGCGAGGTCGAGGCCCGCGAGCGGATCGCTGATGGGCTCGTCGATGCAGATGTCCACCCCGCCCACGGCGTCGACGATCCCGGCGAACCCGCCGAACCCGATCTCCGCGTAGTGGTCGATCCGGACGCCGGTCTGCTGCTCCAACGTCTGGGCGAGCAGGGGCGGTCCGCCGAAGGTGTAGGCGGCGTTGAGTTTGTTCTCGCCGTACCCGGGGACGTCGACCAGCAGGTCGCGGGGTAGCGAGATGAGCATCGTCCGGTCCCCGCCGCGGGGGGTGTAGACGAGCATCATCGTGTCGGTGCGCTTGCCGCCGGCATCGGACTCCGAGCCGGTCGACAGCTGGGCCTGTTGCTCGGCGGTCAACCCCTCCCTCGAGTCGGTGCCCACGAGCAGGGTGACGGTGCCGGGCGTGTTGCCGCCGCGCCCCGGGTAATCGGTCAGTGCGTCGATCCGCTGCAGTTTCGAGTCCGCCCACAGGACGCTGACCACTCCCAGCGTGAGTACGAGGACCAGCACCAGGCCGAGGATCCGCAGCGGTCCGATCCGTCGCCGTGGCGTGCGGCGCGTGCGGCGTCCTCCCGACGGCATCCCGGAGGCCCCACGCGCAGGCCGACGGTCGGGTCGCCGGCCGCGCCGGTCGACGGGCTCGCGGTAGGGGTCGCGCGTGCCGCCCCGGGCGGCCGACGGCTGCCTCGGGTCGCGAGGGTCGCGAGCGGCACGGGGGTCGCGTGGGTCGCGTGCGGCCCGGGGGTCGCGTGCCGCCCGCGGATCGCGGGGGTCACGTGCGGCCCGGGGGTCACCGGCGGAGCGCGGATCTCGTGCGGCACGGGGGTCCGCTGGGTCGCGGCGGTCACGTGCGGCGTACCGCGCCCGTTCCTCCGGGGACAGCGGCTCGGGCTGCTGTCGCGGTTGGTAGCCGGTGCGACCCACCGGCCGCTCACGGCCCGGGGTGCGCGGGGCCCGCCGGGCGGCCGGGTCGGGCCGGCCCGACGCTTCGTGCGGAGTGCCGGGGTCGGCGTAACCGCGGCGCTCGCGCGCGCGTCGCCGGAGCTCGGCGGCCTCCTCCGGGGTGAGGTGCCGGCGCCTGGGGTCGTCGGTCATGGGATCGGACTCTACTTGGCGTGCCCCGCGGTCGGCGGGTCCCACGGTCCCGGCGGGACCAGCGTCACAGCCGCGGGGGCCGCCCCTCTGCACCGGGATGCGCTGCCTCTATGCACGCATTTCGGCCAGGTGCGCTGCCGGAATGGACCATTCGGGACGCGCAACCCGGGGCGGTGGTGGGCGCGGAGCTGTAGCTTGCGCGGAGCGACGGCTGGGCCGTCACAGCCACGACACGTGCGGGGCGAGCAGCGCGTAGCCGAGGAACGCGACCACGTCGAGCAGCGTGTGCGCCAGCACCAGGGGCCACAACCGACGGGTCCGCATCCACCAGAGGGCGAACACCACGCCCATCGCGAGATTGCCGAGCCCCCCGCCGAACCCCTGGTAGAGGTGATACGACCCGCGCAGCAGCGCGCTCGCGGCCAGGGCCAGAACGGGCGGCACCCCCAGTTGGCGCAGCCGGACGAGCAGGTAGCCCACCACGAGGATCTCCTCGGCGGCACCGTTCCCGGCAGCGGAGAGCACCAGCACGACGGGCCGCCACCACGTCTCACCCAGGCCGGACGCGGACACCTGCAGATTGACCCCTGCGGTGACCGCGCCGACGTACAGCGCCAGGCCGGGGATGCCGATGACGGCGGTCAACGCCAGCCCCCACGCCACCTGCCGCCCCGGACGCGCGCGGGTCAGCCCGATCGCCCGCGCACGGATCCCGGAGTGCGCGAGCAGCACCAGCGGGAGCAGCGCCCACGCCAGCAGCCGCAGTACCCCTAGTGCCTGGTAGGACAGGTCGAGCCAGGAGTGCTCGGAGCGCGAGACGTTGAGGGCGGCGGTCTGCTCCGCGAGGTCGGCGGGCGCGAGCAGCGCGGAGACCAGGTCGAGCACGGCGTAGGCGCCGGACAATCCGAAGGTGACGGCCAGGACGACGACGAGCTCGGCCGTCACGAGCCGGCGGACACGGGGGTCGGTGACCGGGTCGAACCGAGCCGTGTACCGGGTGAACGCCTCGCCCGGCGAGAGAGTGCGAAGGAGTCGTCCCGCGCCGGATGCGGGCGGCGTCGACCCGCTCACCCCGACCTGCTCACCGGGGGAGCCGGACATGATCGACGATCCGGTCCATCCACCGGATGCCGGGTGCGGACTGCTGAGAGGTGGTCACGTACGCCACCCACCAGCGGCGCCCCTCGGAACCGAAGACGGCGGTGTAGACCAGCCCCCCGGAGTCCTGGTCGGCGCTCCCGTCCGGGACCACCACGTAGGAGATCGCGGCGCCCGTGCCCGCCTCGTTGTCCACGGGAACGGTCCGTTGTTCGTCACGGGTCCCGGCCACGCCCAACACGTACATCTGGATGGTCTCGGCGAGCGCGGTGGCGGCCCCCTGATCGTCGGTGACGGCCGCGGCGGCGATCCCGGACTCCAGGGGCCCGGCGAGGATGCGGGTGTCCAGGGCCCGACCGGTGCCGACAGGTCGCATCTGCACGGTCCCGAAGTCGGGGTCGCCGCTCACGCGCCATCCGACCGGCACCTGCAGCTCGAGCCCCGAGTCCCGGTCGACGTGGTACGCACCGTGCAGGGTCGAGTCCCTGGGCAGCACCGACGCGGGGTTGGTGGCCACGGCGATCACGAGCAACCCGGCCAGCAGGGCCAGCGCCACGTGGACGGTCCGCGGTCCGCGCTTCTCCTCGGGCGTGAGGTGGGAGGCGTCCGGGGCGTCGTCCGGGGCGGGGGCGTAGTCGGCCGCGTACTCGGGCACGGGGGAGTCGTCGGTACCCATCGGGGAGAGCGTAGCAACGCGCGGGGCGTGATCCCGGGGCCCTCGCGAGGGGTGTAGACCTGAGGTCATGACGGTGTCGCTCGAACTGCTCGGTCGCGGTCCCTCCCGGCCGGATCTCCTGGACGACCTCGTGGTGGACGAGGAGTCGATGGTCCCGGCCCTGACGAGGTGGTCGGCGCCCGTCCCCGTGGCGGTGGATCCCACCTCCGACACGCGTCTGCCCGATCTCGACGCGGTCGCCGAGGTGCTCGCCGCGGGCACCCCCGCGGTCGTCGACGTCGCCCCCGGGCTGGCCGGGCCGGGCCCCGCCGCCGATCAGCTCGCGGACCTGCTGGCCGTGGCCGCGCACTCCGGGGTGGGGTTCGGTTCCGGGCTGGTGCCCCGCTGTGCCGACGCCGGCGAGGTGTGGGCGATGCTCGCCGGGGCGGTGGCGGCCATGACCGGGGCGGACGTCCGCGATGCGCTCGCCGGACCGGACCCGGCCCGGCTCCTGGGCCTGTCGAGGTCGGCCCGGGAGGCGATCCGCGACGTGATCACGTGCGTCCTCGTGCCCGACGGGCGGGTCGACGCCGTCTCGGCGGACCTCGCGTCCGTCGACGCCCCCTGACGCTGGCTAGGCTTGTCGTCGTGGTCACCGTCGCCTACCTCGGCCCGCCCGGCACGTTCACCGATGCCGCCCTGCACCGACTGCGCACCGACGTGCGCACCTCGACGCTGCTCGGCGACGCCGAGGCGGTCCCCGCCGGCACCCCCGACGAGGCGCTGGCGATGGTCCGCGCCGGCACCGCCGACTACGCGTGCGTCCCGTTCGAGAACTCGGTCGACGGCACCGTCAACCCGACCAGCGACGCACTCGCGGTGGGGGACCGGCTGCAGATCTTCGCCGAGACCGAGCTCGACGTGGAGTTCTCCATCCTGGTGCGGCCCGGCACCACCGCCGCCGACGTCCGCGTCCTGCGGACCCACCCCGTCGCCGCCGCGCAGGTCCGCCGCTGGGTGGGCGTGCACCTGCCGCAGGCGCACATCGAGACCACCTCCTCCACCGCGGCCGGTGCCGAGGAGGTCGCAGCCGGCACCGCCGACGCCACCGCGGCCCCCGCGCGGGCCGGTGAGATCAACGGACTGGTCGCGCTGGCCGAGAACGTCGCCGACGTGGGCGGTGCCCGCACCCGGTTCGTGCTGGTCGGTCGCCCCGGCCCGCCGCCGGCGCGCACCGGCAGTGACCGGACCTGCGTGATCTTCGGACTGCCCCACGAGCCCAATTCCCTGGTCCAGGCGCTCACGGAATTGTCGATCCGCGACATCGACCTCACCCGCATCGGCTCCCGACCCACCCGCGTCGAGCGGTTCACCTACCTGTTCCACGTGGACCTCGTCGGCCACATCGAGGACCCGGCGGTGGCCGAGGCGCTCGTCGCCCTGCGCCACCGGACCGCGGACCTGCGCTACCTCGGGTCGTGGCCCGTCGCGGACGGTGACGAGGCCGGCGCCCCGCCGCCGGACCGCGCCGCCGAACTCGACTGGTTGGACCGCCTGCGTCGCGGGGAGGACGCCGGGTGAGCGCCCGCCTCCACCTGGTCCGCCACGGACAGACCCCCTCGAACGTCGCCGGTTCCCTCGACACCGCCCTGCCCGGGGCGCCGCTCACCGACCTCGGCCGCGACCAGGCCCGGCTGGTGGGGGAGGAGCTCGCCGGCTCGGGGATCAGGCCGTCGGTGGTGCTCAGTTCCGAGGCCGCGCGTGCCCGTGAGACCGCCGGGCTCATCGCCCGGGAGATGGCGCTGCCCACCCAGGCCGTGCCCGGCGTCCACGAGGTGCAGGCCGGCGACTACGAGATGCGGACCGGGACCGAGGCGCTCCTGGCCTACAACCGGATGGTGCGCGACTGGCTGGAGAACGGCGACCTCGACTCCCGGCTCCCCGGCGGCGAGAGCGCCCTGGACGTGCAGGACCGCGCCATGCCGTTGATCGCCGAGCTGCGCGAGTCGTACCTGGACAACGCGGTCGACGTGGTGCTGGTGGTGCACGGCACGCTCATGCGGATGCTCGCGGTGTTCGCCGGGGCCGTGCCGTCGCAGTGGGCGCTGGACAACCGGATCCCCAACTGCGGGGTCATCGAGCTCGCACCGGACGGCGGCGGCTGGTCGTGCGAACGGTGGGGCGACCACCCGGGGCGGCCCGGCTACTGATCGCGGCGGGTCCAGCTCTGATCGGGCTCAGCCCCGATCGGCTCAGCTCTGATCGGGCTCAGCTCTGATCGGGCTCAGCCCCAGCCGAGCTCGTGGAGGGTCTCCTCGTCGATCCCGAAGTGGTGTGCGATCTCGTGGATCACCGTCACCGCCACCTCGTGGACCAGCTCCTCCTCGGTGGAGCAGAACGCGCACAGCGCGCCCCGGTAGATGGTGATGGTGTCCGGTAGGAAGCCCGAATAGGTGGTGTCGCGTTCGGTCAGCGCCACCCCCTCGTACAGGCCCAGCAGGTCGGGCTCGTCCGGGTGGCGGTCGGCGATGAGCACCACGACGTTGTCCATCGCCTCGAACAGCGCGTCCGGGACCGAGTCCAACGCGTCGTCCACCAGTTCCTCGAAGCGGGTCTCGTCGACCCTCAGGCTCACGGCGTCCCGCCGGGCACCGGCACCGACACCGTGCCCTGGCCCGTGTCGGTCGGGGCTCCGGGGACGCCCCCCGGCGGCTGACCCGGCGGTGGGATCTGGGTGGTGGTGGGCGCGACCGGGGTGGCCCCGTCGATCAGCACGCCCTGCCGCGCCGACCCCCGCAGTACGGCGAACGGGCCGGGCTCCGCGGCCTTCATCAACCCGCAGTTGACGGTCCGGCTACCCGTCTGCCACGAGACCTCCGAGATCGGGTTGACCAGAGTCGAGATGAGGGTCGTCCGTCGGAGCGCCTCGGAGTCACCGAGGTAGGAGACACCGGCCTCCCGACAGGCGTCCGCGGTGAGCTCGGACTGCTGGCGGGGATCCGGCGGGACCGGCCCCTCCGGGAACGTACCGGTCACGTCCACGTCGGCGACGATCTCGATCGAATGGTCCTCGGAACAGGGCGTGGTCGCGCCGGGCAGGCCCGCGTCGGTGAATCCCAGGCAGGTGCCCGGCTCCCATCGGCGGTGCTGGTCGGCCTCGGCGAACGTTCCCGTCGACAGGGCGGAGCGGCCGTCGAGTTCGGCGGCGGCGACACCGCAGAGCACGCTGCGGTCGCCCTTCTCCCAACCCTCCTCGGACGGCGGCACGACCAGCCCGGTGAAGCGTCCGCCGGGGTCGACCTCGCGCCCGCCGGCGTACCCGGAGATCAGCGGGAGACAGCGCTCGGTCCCCACCGGCGCCAGCTCGGCACTGACCGGCAGCGGCGCACCCTCCCCGAAGCCGGGGACCTTCGACAGGTCGATCCGGGCCGCCACCTCGAACCGGTGTGGCTCGGCGCAGTCGACCGTGTCGAACGAGGTCACGCGGTCCGCGGCGTCGAGCGACCAGGTCAGGCACGTCCCCGGCGCGGCCTCGGCGTACGCGGGCCCGGACAGGGTTCGCGGGTCGACCTGGGGCACGACCGCCGCGATGCGCTCGGCGCGGGACGAGTTGGGATCGTTGATCGCCGACGCCATGAGTGCACCGGTGACCGCCCCGCCGGACAGGACGGCGAGGAGGGAGGCCATGACCGCGCCCCGTGTGCGGAGCAGCGATCGACCACGGCGCGACGATCGGGTGGGAGTGGTCATCGCCTTCCATGATGCCGCAATCGCGCGGTCCCGATAGGATCCTCGGCATGAGCGGACAGAACCACGACGAGCCGGCCGGTGCGGACGGCGAGGTGCGCTCGCCGCGGGACGGGGTGGACCCGGAGGTCCTCGAGTTCGCGCAGATGCTGTTCCAGCTGGCGCGCGACGGCGAGACGGAGCGGCTCGCGGCGTATGTCGACGCCGGGGTGAGCCCGGACCTGACCAACGAGCGGGGCGACGCCCTGCTCATGCTCGCCGCCTACAACGGTCACCCGGACACCGTTCGCGCGTTGCTCGCACGCGGCGCCCAGGTGGACCGCGCCAACGACCGGGGCCAGACCCCGCTGGCGGGCGCGGTGTTCAAGGGATACGGCGAGGTCGTCCGCGCGCTCTTCGAGGCGGGTGCGGATCCCTACGGCGGGACGCCCACCGCGGTCGACACGGCGCGCATGTTCGAGAAGGACGCCTTCCTCGAACTGTTCGGCGTCTGACCACCCCGCGGTCGCGGTCGCGGATCGGGGCGCGCGGGCGGGGCCGCTAGGCTGGGACGCGTGATCGATCTCAAGCTGCTCCGCGAGAACCCCGACGTCGTCCGCGACTCCCAGCGCACCCGTGGTGAGGACCCGTCGCTGGTCGACCAGCTGCTCGCGGCGGACGAGGCCCGCCGGTCCTCGATCGCGGCCGCGGACGGCGCCCGCGCCGAGCAGAAGGCCCACGGCAAGAAGGTGGGCCGGGCCACGCCCGACGAACGCCCCGCGCTGCTTGAGGCCGCGGGCGCGTTGAAGCAGGCGGTCAAGGACGCGGAGGAAGCCGAGAAGACCGCCGCCGCGGAGGTCGACCGGCTCCAGCGGATGCTGTCCAACATCGTCGAGGAGGGCACGCCCGCCGGCGGCGAGGACGACTTCGTGGAGATCGAGCGCGTCGGCGAGATCCCGAGCTTCGACTTCGAGCCGAAGGACCACCTCGAGCTCGGCGAGAGCCTGGGGCTGCTCGACATGGAGCGCGGTGCCAAGGTCTCCGGCGCGCGCTTCTACTTCCTCACCGGCTACGGCGCCCTTCTACAGCTGGGCATGCTGCAGCTGGCCGCGCAGAAGGCCACCGCGAACGGCTTCACGATGATGATCCCGCCCGTTCTGGTGCGGCCCGAGATCATGCAGGGCACCGGGTTCCTGGGTGCGCACGCCGATGAGGTCTACAAGCTCGAGGCCGACGACCTCTACCTGGTCGGCACCTCCGAGGTCGCGCTCGCCGGCTACCACCAGGGCGAGATCCTCGACCTGTCGGACGGGCCCAGGCGCTATTGCGGCTGGTCCTCCTGCTTCCGCCGCGAGGCCGGCAGTCACGGCAAGGACACCCGCGGCATCATCCGCGTCCACCAGTTCGACAAGGTCGAGATGTTCTCCTGGTGCAAGCCCGAGGAGGCCCACGCCGAGCACAAGCGGCTGCTGGGGTTCGAGAAGGAGATGCTCGAGGCGATGGGCCTGCCCTTCCGGGTGATCGACATCGCCGGCGGCGACCTCGGCTCCTCGGCGGCCCGGAAGTACGACTGCGAGGCGTGGGTCCCCACCCAGGGCACCTACCGGGAGCTCACCTCGACCTCCAACTGCACGACCTTCCAGGCTCGCCGGTTGGGCGTGCGCTACCGCGACGACGAGGGTCGTACCCAGACCGCCGCGACACTCAACGGCACGCTGGCCACCACGCGGTGGCTGGTCGCGATCCTGGAGAACCACCAGCAGGCCGACGGGTCCGTGGTGGTCCCTGAGGCGCTTCGGCCGTTCGTGGGCAAGGACGTGCTCGAGCCGATCCGCTGACCCCGAACCGCGGGTGGTCGCCGGGGTCTCCGGGGACGACGACGAGGTCTTCGGACGCCTCGCGGGCCGCCGCCGGGGTCAGGGCCGGAAGAGCATCATCACGCCACTCGCGCTGGCGCAGGTCCGACCATCGGTGTCGGTGACCCGGACCTGCACCACGCACGTCGACCGGCCCGCGTGCTCGACCTCCGCGCGGATCGTGGCGGGGGTCTTGTCCAGCCGTAGTGCCCGGAGGTAGCGGACGGTGAGGTCCAGGGTGCTGTAGCCGACACCCTCCTCCACGACCGTCGCCGTGGCGTATCCGAGCGCCGAGTCCACCCACCCGGAGACGATCCCGCCGTGGACCGTCCCGCCGTTGTTGAGCGCCCACTCCGCCGGTTCGGCCGTCATGGTGACCGCACCCTCCTCCGCGGCGGCCAGGCGGAGGCCCAGCGTGTGCGCGCCGGGGGAGAGGTGGCGCTCGCCGTCGATGATCAGGCGCAGCGCGTCGAGGCCCGCATGGGGGGAGCGGTCGCCCGCGGCCGGCTGGGCGGGCCAGGAGTAGTGGCGGCTGCGCGCCTCCGGGTCGACGGAATCGAAGGGGGCACTCAGGTCGCGGGGGGCGTCGTCCACGTCGTCGAACCTACCGGCGGGGACAGCCGCCCGTCGGGGCGGCCCGCTAGGCTGGGGGACGTGGAGCTGCTCTATACGGGGATCATCGGGTTCGCCCGGACAATGTTCAGGGTCCAGGGCCTGGACCTCACGATTCGCGGGGAGCGCAACTTCCCCGAGGTCGGCGGGGCGGTGGTGGTGATGAACCACACCGGGTACCTCGACTTCGTCTACGGCGGCATCCCGGCCCGCGTGCACAAGCGGTTCATCCGCTACATGGCCAAGGTCGAGGTGTTCGAGCACAAGGTGTCCGGGCCGATCATGCGCGAGCTGAAGCACATCCCCGTCGACCGGACGGCCGGTAAGGCGTCCTTCGACGAGGCCGTCGCCCGGCTGAGGGCCGGGGAGTTGGTCGGTGTGTTCCCGGAGGCCACCATCAGCCGCAGCTTCGAGGTCAAGGGTTTCAAGTCGGGCGCGGTCCGGATGGCGTTGGCGGCCGACGTTCCCATCATCACCGTGACCCTGTGGGGATCGCAGCGGGTGTGGACCAAGGGCCTGCCCAAGAAGCTGCTGCGTCCCCGGGTGCCGATCATGATGGAGGTCGGCGAGCCGATGGCCGCGTACGAGCCGGTCGAGGAGTGCACGCAGGAGTTGCGCTCACGGATGCAGGCCACGCTCGAGCGACTCCAGCAGGAGTACGCGGAGCGCTACGGCGCCTACCCGGCCGGCGCCAACTGGGTGCCCGCCCGTCTCGGCGGTTCCGCCCCCACCCTGGAGGAGGCCACGGCCCTGGACGAGGCCGAGCACGCCGAGCGCCTCCGTCGCCGCGCGCAGAAGGCGGTCGACCCGGAGGCCGACGCCCGTGACGAACCGACGGGACCGGCGGGCCCGGACGCTCCGTGACCCGTTCCCGGCCGCTTCTCGTCGCCTCCGACGTCGACGGGACCCTGATCGACAACGACCACCTCGTCCCGGCCGCGAACAGGGCCGTGGTGGAGGACCTCGTCGCGGACGGCGCCACGTTCGTCCTGGCCACCGGGCGCCCGCCGCGCTGGCTACCCCAGGTGGTCGACCAACTGCCCGTCGCGCCACTGGCGGTCTGCGCGAACGGTGCCGTCATCATGGACACCGACACCGGCGAGTTCCTGGCCACCAGCCTGCTCGACCCCGAGACGCTGGCGGCGATCGACGCGGTGTTGCGCCGTCTGCTGCCCGGCAGCGGGATCGCGGCCGAGCGCCTCGGTGCCGATGCCGCGGACGCCGACTTCGTGGCCAGCCCCGACTACGAGCACGCCTGGATCCACCCGGCGCACCTCGAGGTGGGCCACGACGAGGTCCTCTCCGAGCCGGTGCTCAAACTGTTGGCCCGAGTGCCGGGGATGCCCAGTGGCGAGATGGTGGCCGCCCTGCACGGCGAGGTGGACCACCTGGCCGACGTCACCTACTCCACCACCGACGGACTGATCGAGTTCGCGGCGCGCGGTGTGACCAAGGCGAGCGGGCTCTCTCAGATCGCCTCGCGCACGGCGGCCGGCGCGGCCGTGCCGTCCTCCGCGGTGCCGGTCACCGTCGCGTTCGGCGACATGCCCAACGACCTGGAGATGCTGCGCTGGGCCGATCACGGAGTCGCGATGGGCAATGCCCTCCCCTCCGTGCACGCCGCCGCCGACGAGATCACGCTCACCAACGATGAGGCCGGTATCGCCCACGTCCTGCGGCGTTGGTGGAGCTGAGGGCTCCGGGGAAATAGGTTGCGGACCGGTCCCCACCACTTCCCCGGTGTGCCCGCCGCCCCTGGTGGGGGAGGCGGGCACACCTGGTGGGACCCGGTCCGCAAGTCTGGTCGGCCGGGCGCCGCTCCTCGCGGGAGCGGCGCCCGGCCGGAGATCAGGGGTTCGGCTCGACGGTGAGCTCCCTGGTGGCCGGGTCGTAGACCAGCGTGCCTCCGAGGAACCGCTGTGCGACCGTCCCGTCGGCGCGCTCGGCCTCCGCGGCGACCGGCAGGCCGAGCGGACCGTGCTCGTAGCCCTGGGCGGCCCACGCGTCACCGATCACGCCCCACACCGGGTGCGTGCCCGTCTCGGGGGAGGAGTACAGCGCACCGTTCTCGTGTTTGACGAGGGAGACGTTGCCGAAGCGCTGGATCCCGGACAGGGCCTTGCCGAGCGGGCCCGCGAGCCGCTGGGCGAGCGCGGAGAAGTCGCCGCCGATCGCGTTCTGCACCGACCCCGCGTCGAGCGGGATGTCCGCCAGCGTCTTGCCGCCGGTGAGGATCCGGGTCAGGGTCGCGGGGTCGAGCCTGCCGCCCGTGAGGACGGTCCGCAGGGCCGTGGTGACGGCGTCCTGGACGCTGCCCTGGGTGATGGTCGACGGGAGGTCGGTGCTACCGGCGCCGGCGCCACCGCCGGTGCCCCCACCGCCACCGCCACCGGTACCCGGGCCGGGGCTCGGGTTGGACGGGGCCGCGCCGCCGCCTCCGCCGCTCTTGGCGTACGACGCCGCGATGTCGCGGATCTGACCCATCTTGGCGTAGCCCGCGTTGCCCGGGCAGGACGTGAGGCCGACGTCGCGGTGGGCGAAGATGTTCGGCAGCCGGACGGCGGTGCCGTACGAGTACTTGGTGTACGAGGTGCCCTCGGAGTAGTGGGTGTCCGAGCCCTTGGGGTCGATCCCCGCGACCGAGAGGCGCCATCCGACGATCTCGCCGACCTTGCGGACGGTCGCGTCGGACGGGGCGACGGTGGAGTAGTCGCCCATCATCGAGATGCCCCAGGTGTTGCCGTTGAAGCCGCCGGCGTGGGCGCCCTGGACGTTGCGGCTGAGCCCGCCGTGGCGACCCTCGAAAGCCTGGCCGTACTTGTCGACCAGCACGTTGTAGCCGACGTCGCACCAGCCGAGGGTGCGTGCGTGGTAGGTGTAGATGCCGCGCATGACGCCGGCGGAACCCTCGCGGGTGTAGTTGTTGCTGCCCGCCGTGTGGTGGACGACGGCCGCGGCGAGTGACGGGTCGTACGTGGCGTTGCGGCAACGGATGGACTCGTCGGCGCCCCAGCCCGAGCGGCTGATGATCGACGGCTGCTTGGCGGCGATGTCGCCGTGGGTGCCGGTCCCGCCGGAGGCGGTGATGTCGGAGAACGCCTCGGGATCGGGCGTCGGCGTGTCGTCGGGGGAGAGCAGGACGGCCTTGACGGAGTCGGCTGTGTTCGAGTCGGTGCTGTTCGAGTCGACGCTGCTCGAGTCGGCGCTGTTCGAGCCGGACCCGAGGTCTGAGGTCTCGGCGACGGGCCTGATGTCCGCGTAGCGGGTGGGCACGGGCGGGGTACGGTCGGCGGCGGGTTCGGCCGCGCGCGTGGCGGCGGCGTCTGCGTCCGCGGCGTCTGCGCCCGCGGTGTCTGAGTCCGCGGTGGCCGCGTCATCGGCGTCCGCGTCATCGGCGGGCTCCGCCGAAGCCGGGGCCGAGGCCGTGGCGGGCTCCGTGGCGGGCCCCGCGGCGGCGTCGGGCGCGTCTTCGGGGCCGGTGACCTCGGGCGCGTCGGCCAGCGAGGTGTCGGCGGGGTCGACACCGGAGAGCTTGATCTGGACGGCGGTGGTGTCCGTGCCCAGGTAGACGGGCTCGGTGCCGCCGGTCCCGTTGACGCTCTCACCCTTGCCGTCGACCGATTCCGCCTCGTACCAGGGCCCCCAGGAGCCGTCCGGGTTCTTCGCACGAACGGCGGCCAGGGCGGCGGGGTTGTGCCCCTTCCACGTGACGCCGACCATCGAGAACGGGGTCTCGGAGGTGACCTCCCGGACGGGGCCGCCGCCGGAGGCGATGTCCGTGTCCACGCCGACGGCGGGCGGTGCCCCGGCGAGGGGGACCTCGGTCTCGGCGGTGGGGAGGGCGCTGCCCGCGGTGGTGGCGATCTTGTCGCCGGACTGGACGACCTGGTCCGCCCCGTATACGGCGAGGGGCGTGACGACGGATGCCGCGACCGCCACCGCCAGGGCGAGGGTCCGGCGTCGACCACTGACGTACAGGGGGCGGCGTCGTGTTCTCAAGGGCTTCTCCAGATCAGATGTCTGTGTCACGCGGGTGCTCACCCGCGGGGCACAACTGCCCGGGGGCCACGCCGGGGCGTGACCACTGGGACGAATGTGACGAACGGGGTCAATGTTATCCAAGAAACGTGTGAAACCAAGTGATAAAGACGTGAATATTGGGACTACAGGGATGTAGTTTCGAACCGGCGTACGACGACGGGAACGCCCCACCTGCACCGTGGGCCACCGCGGTCGGTTCGAGAAGTCGTCCACCTCGTCGTCGTCGGCGTGCCCTGAACCCACCCCCGACCCGCCGGATACCCTGGGACCCGTACCCGCGCCGACCGGCGCGTGGTCAGGCGAGCGGTCGGCGGGCGCACTACTCCCGGACGCACCGCGGCGACGTACTACGGAAAGGCCCGACGGTTATGGCAGGCGAGCGGCAGTGGGACACCTATGACCTCATCGTGGTGGGGTCGGGCTTCTACGGCCTGACGGTCGCGGAGCGGGCGGCGACCGAACTCGGCAAGCGCGTACTGGTGCTCGATCGGCGCCACCACATCGGCGGCAACGCCTACTCCGAGGCCGAGCCCGAGACCGGCATCGAGATCCACAAGTACGGTGCGCACCTCTTCCACACCTCCAACGAGCGCGTGTGGGAGTACGTCAACCGCTTCACCGACTTCACCGGCTACCAGCACCGCGTGTTCGCCATGCACAAGGGCACGGCGTACCAGTTCCCCATGGGGCTGGGCCTGATCAACCAGTTCTTCGGCCGCTACTACTCGCCCGACGAGGCGCGCGCGCTCATCGCCGAGCAGGCCTCCGAGTTCTCCGCCGAGGACGCGGCGAACTTCGAGGAGAAGGCCATCTCCCTGATCGGCCGCCCGCTGTACGAGGCGTTCATCAAGGACTACACCGCCAAGCAGTGGCAGACCGACCCCAAGAACCTGCCCGCCGGCAACATCACGCGCCTGCCCGTGCGGTACACGTTCGACAACCGCTACTTCAACGACACCCACGAGGGCCTGCCCGTCGAGGGCTACACCGCCTGGCTGGAGAACATGGCCGCCGACGAGCGGATCGACGTCGTCCTGGACACCGACTGGTTCGACGTCCGCGAGGCCGTCCGCGCCGCGAGCCCCGACGCGCCGGTCGTCTACACCGGCCCGCTGGACCGGTACTTCGACTACGCCGACGGCGAGCTGGGCTGGCGCACCCTGGACTTCGAGACCGAGGTCCTGCCGACCGGCGACTTCCAGGGCACCCCGGTGATGAACTACAACGACGCGGAGTACGACTACACCCGCATCCACGAGTTCCGTCACTTCCACCCGGAGCGCAAGAACTACCCCACCGACAAGACAGTGATCATGCGCGAGTACAGCCGTTTCGCCGAGCGCGACGACGAGCCGTACTACCCGATCAACGAGTCCACCGACCGGGAGCGGCTGGCCGCCTACCGCGAGCGGGCCAAGGCCGAGACCGCGGCCAACAAGGTGCTGTTCGGCGGACGCCTGGGCACCTATCAGTACCTCGACATGCACATGGCGATCGCCTCGGCGCTGACGATGTTCGACAACACCCTGGCGCCGCACCTGCGCGACGGGGCCCCGCTGGCCGAGGCCTGAGCGTGCTCGCCGCGGCCTGACGGAACGACCGCCGCCGCCCCACAGCCGCGCGCAGTTCCTGCAGCCGCGCACGAACTTTCCTCTGCGTCTGCAGGAATCGCGCGCGCGTGCCGGCAGAGGTCAGTCGGCGGTGGTGCTGCCGGCCGGGGCGGCGAGCTCGCGCACGACCGCATCGCGCTGGGCCGCGTGCACGAGCGTGGGCTTGGCCTCGCCGAGGTGCTCGAGCACCGGGGTGACCGAGGTCCAGAAGCGGCTCAGCGAGCTCAGCCCCTCGTTCTCCGCCCGGGCCTGGGCGCGTTCGGCGCGGGTGTCGTCGGCGCGGGTCGGGTGCAGGGCCGCGCGCTTGCCCTCGATCCGGTCGTCCTTGCGCTGCGAGATCACGTAACCCAGCGCGAACGCCACACTCCGCGGCATCCGCCCGGTCAGCAGGACCTGCGCCTCCGGGTACTCGTCGAGGACCTGCTCGACCGCGCCGGACAGCTCCTCGACGAGCCGCGCGAAGGCCCGCCGGTCGATCTGCCGCCCGCTCGCGCCCGGGTACCAGCGCCCCGAGGGCAGCGTCCATGGGACGAGGGTCTGGGCTGCGCCCGGGCCGGCGTCGCCCGTGCGGTCACCGTTCGTGCCGGTGGCGGGTCCGCCGTCGGTGGGGGCGACGACGACGACGAGGTCCGCCGCCTCCCTCAGTGGATGACCCGCGTCGACCTCGGAGACGGGACCGCCCCCGTCCAGCTGGAGGGAGAGCCAGACCAGCTGCACGGAGGTCCGGTCGGCCCGCGCCGCGGCAGCCGACCCGGCGGGGAGGGTGACCATCGACAGTTCGGCTCCCGGTTGGCCACGGCGGGACCGCCACCGGCGCTCGGCCCACATGTCGTCGCCGTCGTCGAAGTACACCGTCCGCACGCCCGTGTCGCCTCCGGGCAGACGGCGCCTGCGGGCCTCGGTCGGCAACTCGGCCAGGTGGGTGCGCTCGCGCAGGAGGACGTCGTATCCGACCGCCAGCGCCGCCGGGAACGCGAGGTTCGGGGCCAGGACGAAGCCGGTCGCGTCGTCGTCGTCGTTCATCGCGCGCTCGAGCTCGTCGGAGACGTGGTCGACCTCCCGGCGCAGGTCCACCACGTCGTTCGCGGTGCCGAACCAGCCGGTGGCGGAGCGGAAGCCCAGGCTGCGGGCGTTCGCCACGTCCACCGCGGCGCGCATCCGGTCCGCGCTCTCGGCCGGCAGCAGTCGTAGGTAATAGAGGGTGCCGTTGTGGGCGAGGAGCCACGCGCGCAGGGCCATCGCCACCACGAGCACGACCAGGGTGCCGACGAACCACCCCAGCCGCGACGGCGACGTGCAGGCCTCCGACCACAGGTCCGGCACGGAGGAGATCGTGCACGAGGCGTCCCGGGTGATGAGGTCCTCGGCGACGAGGCCACCGAACGCGGTGGTCAGTGCGACGGTCAGGGCGATGAGCGTTTCCAGGACGAACACCCGATCGAGACTATCGCCGACGATCGCGGGCGCCACTGACCACCCGCGGCACTAGGCTCGGGTCATGACACGGACGACCACCGCCCCGACCCTGCGCCTGCTGCCGGTGGTCGCCGGTGTCGTGGGACTGCTGCTGCTCCTGTTCCCGCTCGCGTCGGCCCGCGCGCAGGCCCCCGCCCCCGCGGAGGCGCCAGCCCGGGCGGTCGAGGTCGGTATCACCGACCGCGCGGGCGTGCTCTCACCCGGAGACCAGGACCTGCTCCGCACCGAGACCGGGCGCATCGGGTTCCCGCCGCAGGTCGCGCGCGTCGAGTACCTGGTCTTCGATGACGACGGCGACAACCTCAACGACACCACCGAGCGCTTCGCCCAGGACGATCGACCGGACCTCGTGGCGGAGGACCGGGAGAAATGGGCGCCCGGGACGCTCATCGTGGCCAACGACACGGAGGCGCGTGACGTCGGCATCTACTGCGGAGACGACGTGTGCGCAGCGCTCGACCTGTTCGAGGGCGGTCACCTCGACGGTTCACTCGAGGCGATGAAGGACCCGATGCGGCGCGAGAACCACGCGGTCGGGCTGCTGGCGGGGGCGCGGGCCGCAGCCGATCCCACCGTGCAGGCGCCGGAGCCCGAGCCCGCGCCGGCGTGGCTGCCGTGGGCCTTCGCCGGAGCGGGGGTGGTCGTCGCGGGCGCGGTCGGCGCCGGGGTCGCGGCGAGCCGCAAGAAGAAGGCGACGACGGCGAGGGAGCGCTACGACCGGGTCTCCCGCGAGTACGGGCGGGTCGCGGGGGAGCTCAGCGGGCTGGACATCCGCGCCAACTCGCTCACCTCCCCGTTGGCGGACGACGAGCTGCGGTCCCAGTGGGAGGACGTCCGCGGTCGGTTCCTCGCGCTGGATGAGGTCATGGGCCGGATCGGAGACCTGCGGCCCGACTCGACGGACGCCGAGTTCCGCGCCAAGGCCGGCGACATCGACACCGCCCACACCACCGTCGACCAGATGCTCACGGCGGAACAGAACATCGACCAGCTCTTCCGCATGGAGCAGGGCGACGCCGACGTGCGCCGTCGCCAGCTCGGCGAGCTGCACGAGGACATGCTCGCCGCCGCGCTGGGGACGAAGGACGAGCGGCTGGCCGCCGAGGCCCGGGCCCTGGACGCCCGCGCCGACGAGCTGGCCCGGGATACGCAGGCCCCCGACTTCATGGGCCGCTACGCCCGGCTCGTCGTGGACTACCGGCTCGTCGTGGAGGCGATCCGGGCCCGCGAGATGGCGGACGTCGAGGCGGCGAAGGACGCGGGCGACCGCCACGCGCCGAGGCTGTACGACCGCGACTGGCGGGCCGGGTACGGCTACAACGGTTTCGTGCCGTACTACGTGGTATCCGGCTGGCACGCCCACGACGTGCAGGCGGCGCAGGCGGCCAGCTCCACCAACACCGGCTACTCGAACGCGTCGTTCTCCGGCGGCGGCGGCTCCAGCGGGTACTGACTCCCGGCCCGCGACCGGCGCGACCCGCGCGCTCCGGCAGGGGCGCGCGGGTCGTGGCTCAGCCCTCGACGATCTCCACGGATTCGATCGTGTGCAGCGACTGCGGGCGGCCCTGCGGGCTGCCGTCGTCCTCTATCGCGGTGACGGCGTCCATCCCGTCGGTGACGGTGCCGAAGAGGCTGTAATCCGGCGGCAGCGAGACGCCGGAATCGCCGGTGACGATGAAGAACTGGGAGCCGTTGGTGTCCGGTCCGGCGTTGGCCATGGCCATCGACCCGATCTCGTACTCGCCGGACTCGGGCAGCTCGTCGGCGAACTCGTATCCCGGGCCGCCGCTGCCGGTGCCCTGCGGGTCGCCGCCCTGGATCATGAAGCCGGGGATGACACGGTGGAAGGTGATGCCCTCGTAGTACTTGTTGCGGGCCAGGAACACGAAGTTGTTCACCGTCTCCGGGGCCTTCTCCTCGAGCAGGTCCACGGTGACGGGGCCGGCGTCGGTGCTGATGACGGCGGAGTAATCGACGCCGTCGGTCAGACACATCGGCGGGGCCGAGTCGAACGAGGTGGTGCGCTCCGCTGTGCCCTCGGCGGGCGGGCACTCGGCTGCGCCCCCGGCGGACCCACCGGACTCGCGGCCCTCGGACTGCGATGCCGCGGTGGCTCCGTTGGTCGCCGCGTCGTCGGACGGGGCGTCATCGGAACCACACCCGGCGAGGGCGAGGGGAGTGGCGAGTGCGAGCACCCCCAGGGCGGTGCGGACGGTCGGGCGGCGACGGGCGGATCCGGTGAGGCGCATGTACCGAACCTACTTCTTCTGTCCTCCCGGGTGGGGCCCCGGCGCGTGCTGGACGGGCCGTGTCGCCCCCGCCGGGTACGATCGACCCGGCTTTCCTGCCCGCGGGTGCGGGTAGGGCGAGGCGCAGCAAGGCTGATGAGGGCGGCCCCCGGCCGTCGGGACGGGGACTGGCATATATGGAACACCACGGCCACCACGAACTGATCGACGAGATCGAGCGGTCGGTCGTCGCGCTCTCCACTCCACGTGGCCGGGAATGCCTCCAGCGCATCATCCTCCCGCGGGCCGGTGAGCCGCTCGACGTGCGCTCGCTCTACCTCGCGGAGGCGTCCACCAACGTCCGACGGGCGCACTCCTCCTCGCGGACCTCGCTGAGCATCGGCGCAGACTCCGAGGTCTCGTTCGCCACGTACTTCAATGCGTTCGCCGCGGCGTACTGGCGGCGGTGGTCAGTTCTCGGCGAGGTCGTCCTGAGGCTGACTGTGCGCGGGTCCGGACGGGTGGACCTGTACCGCTCCAAGATCGACGGGTCGCGCATCGCGATCACCGGTGACGTCGTCGGCGAGCGGGGTCGGGCCGACCAGGTGACGACGGTCGAGTTCACCTGCGACCTGGGGCCGTTCGAGGACGGCGGGTGGATCTGGTTCGACCTCACCTCCGACACGGACGTCGAGTTGCTCGCGGGCGGGTGGTACTCGTCTGTCGACGCCCCGGACACGCGCCCCGACGCCCACCCCGACGGCACGCCCGACCCGGCGGTGCAGGTGCCCAACGACCGCCGGCTCACCGTCGGCATCCCCACGTTCAACCGGCCCGGCGACGCGGTGGCCGCGCTGCGGGCACTGACCTCCGATCCCGAGGTCGACGCCGTGATCGACGCCGTCCTCATGCCCGACCAGGGCGATCGCAAGGTCCGCGACGAGCCCGGGTTCGCGGAGGCGGCGGAGTTCCTCGGCGACAGGCTCCACATCTTCGACCAGCCCAACCTCGGTGGTTCGGGCGGGTACAGCCGCATCATGTACGAGGCCAGGCGTCTCACCGATTCGCCGTACATCCTGTACATGGACGACGACATCGAGATCGAGCCCGACTCGATCCTGCGGGCCCTGGCCTTCGGGCGTTTCTCCACCGTCCCGATGCTGGTCGGCGGCCAGATGCTCAACCTGCAGGAACGCAGTCACCTGCACACGATGGGCGAGGTGGTGGGCGCCCACGACTTCATGTGGACCGCCGCGCCGCACGCGGACTACGACTACGACTTCTCGCGCCACCAGTTGACGGACCGGGACAACCCCAAGCCGCTGCACCGCCGTATCGACGTGGACTACAACGGGTGGTGGATGTGCCTCATCCCGCGCGTGGTCGCCGAGAAGATCGGGCAGCCGCTCCCACTGTTCATCAAATGGGATGACGCGGAGTACGGGTTGCGCGCGCGGAAGGCCGGCCACCCCACGGTCACCATGCCGGGTGTGGCGATCTGGCACATGGCGTGGTCGGACAAGGACGACGCGATCGACTGGCAGGCCTACTTCCACCTGCGGAACCGCCTCGTGGTGGCGTCGATGTACCACGAGGGCGACCACAAGGGCATCATGCAGTCCAGCCTCAAGGCGCTGGTCAAGCATCTGGTGTGCCTGGAGTACTCGACGGTGGCCATCCAGATCGAGGCCATCCGCGACTTCCTGCGCGGCCCGGAGGCCCTGTACGAACTGCTGCCCACCGCCCTGCCCAAGGTGCGGGCCATGCGAGCGGAGTTCCCCGACGCGGTGGTCATCCCGTCGGCCGTGGACCTGCCCGCCCCGTCCGGCGGCCCGGCCGGCATCCATTCCGAACCCCGCGGCCCGGTCCGCAAGGCCGTGGCACTGGCCCGCGGCCTGGCCCACACCCTGAGCAGGGACGACAAGACGCACCACGAGGTGCCGCAGGCCAACTTCCCGCCGATCGAGGCCCGTTGGTACTCGCTCAGCAGGGTCGACGGTGCGACCGTCACCACCGCCGACGGTCGCGGGGTCGTCTACCGCAAGCGCGACCGCGACCTCGCCGCCGCCCTGTTCAAGGAATCGGCCGCCGTGCACCGTGAGCTGTTCCGTCGATTCCCGGAGATGCGCCGCCGCTACCGCGACGCCCACGCCGATCTCGTGACCAAGGAGGCCTGGGGCCGTGTCTTCGAATCCTGATCCGGTGGTGTCCGATCCCGCCGTGGAGATCCCCGTACCGACCGGCGAGGTCCGGTTGCTGGCGGCGATCCAGCGTCAGCTGTTGGCCGTGCCCGGTTCGCGGGAGGCGGCCGTGACGCTGTCTCATGTCGGCGAGCACGCCCTGGGGTGGATGGCGATCTCGGCCGCCGGCATGGCGGTCGATCCGGCCCGGCGCGGCCGCTGGGCGATGGTGGGGGTCGGCAGCTTCGGTGCCCACGCCACCTCTGTTGTCGTCAAGCGCGTCATCCGCCGCCGGCGCCCGGACCACCCCACGGTGACCGTCGGCGTCGGTACCCCCTCCAAGCTCAGCTTCCCGTCCTCCCATGCCACCTCGACCACCGCGTTCGCCCTGCTCGCGGGGTCGGTGGCCGGGGTCCCGGTGGCGCCGGCGCTCGTGCCGGTGATGCTGGCGTCCAGGCTGGTGCTGGGAGTCCACTACCCTTCGGATGTGTTCGCCGGTGCCGCGGTCGGTGCGGGCTGCGCTGCGCTCACCCGTGCGGTGTGGCCCTCCGCAGCCGTCCAGAACGTGCTGCCCGAGGCGTTGCGCGACGGTGCGTCCGGCCCAGGCCTCACCCAGAATCCCGAGGAGAAGCGATGACCGATCATTCCGGAGCGCCGGCGTCCCGGGGCGTGGCAGACCACCACCTCGTCGGAGCCGAACCCCACACGGCCAACGAGATAGACGACATCGCCGAGGCGGAGGAGGATGCGAAGGGCGCGCCGCCCAAGAACCTCCTCGACGGCATGATCAAGGCCCTCCGGCCGCGCCAGTGGGTCAAGAACGTCCTCGTCATCGCCGCCCCCGCGGCGGCCGGGTCGCAGACCCTCACCGACGGCAACGTCCTGTTCTCGGTGTTCATCGCGTTCGTGGCGTTCTGCATGGCCGCCTCGAGCGTGTACCTCATCAACGACGCGATGGACGTCGAGGCCGACCGCGCCCACCCGACCAAGCGGTTCCGCCCCATCGCCGCGGGCGTGCTCCCCGTCGGGTTGGCCTACGGCATGGCGGTGGTGCTCATCATCGCCTCGCTCGCCATCTCGGTGCTGTTCACCCACCCGGCGCTGGCGATCGTCGTGGCCGTGTACATCGTGCTGCAGCTCATGTACTGCTTCGGTCTCAAGCACCAGCCGGTGCTCGACATCGCGTTCGTCTCCTCCGGCTTCCTGCTGCGCGCGGTCGCCGGTGGCGCGGCCGCCGAGGTCGAGATCTCGCAGTGGTTCCTGCTGGTCATGGCGTTCGGTTCGCTGTTCATGGCAGCCGGCAAGCGGTACGCCGAGCTGAACCTGCACCTCAAGACCGGCGCCAAGATCCGCAAGGCTCTGGAGAGCTACACCCCCACCTACCTGCGGTTCGTCTGGACGCTGTCCGCGACGGTGCTCGTGCTCTGCTATGCCCTGTGGGCGTACGACCGCGGGTCCGACCCCACGCAGCCGGCCGGCGCGGCGATCTGGCTGCAGATCTCCATCGTCCCGTTCACCATCGCGGTCCTGCGGTACGCGGTCGACGTCGACGCCGCGCAGGCCGGCGAGCCCGAGGACATCGCGCTCGGCGACCGGGTCCTGCAGGTCCTCGCGGCCCTGTGGGTCCTCACCGTGGTGATCGGCGTCTATATCGTCCCGTCGATCTCCTGAGTCCGGCGGACGGTCGATGTCGGAGGTGACGGCGGCGCGCCGGACCGGGCGCACCGCACCGGTCTTCTGGACCGGGGTCGTGGTGGTGGTGGCGATCTTCCTCGCCGGGGCCTGGCAGCGGCGGTGGATCGCCGACGACGGACTCATCGTCCTGCGCACCGTCCGCAACCTCATCGCCGGCAACGGCCCGGTGTTCAATGCGGGGGAGCGGGTCGAGTCCAACACCTCCACGCTGTGGACCTATCTCATCTACGGGGTCCATGAGCTCGTCGGGTACCGGCTCGAGCTGGTGGTCCTGGGCGTGGCGCTCACGCTGAGCATGGTCGCGGTGGTGTGCGCGATGGTCGGCACCCGCGTGATGTACCGCGGCACCCGCCGTGCGCCCGCCGGTGGGCCGGTGCTGCTCCTGCCGTTCGGCGTGCTGGTCTACGTCATGTTGCCGCCGGCCCGCGACTTCGCCACCTCGGGCCTCGAGACGGGTCTGGTGATCTGCTGGATCGGCGCCATGTGGATGGGGCTGCAGCTCTGGGCCCGCGCGCCCCGCCGTGAGGGGCGGTTCGGTCTGCCCGCGTCGGGCACCGCCGCGGTCGCCTTCCTCGCCGGTCTCGGTCCCCTGGTGCGCCCCGAGATGGCGTTGGCCGCGGCCGCGTTCCTCGCGCTGATGGCCGCGGCCCGCCAGTCGTGGCGTCACCTCGGCTGGCTGGTGGTCATCGCCGGCACGGTCCCCGTTCTGTACCAGCTCTGGCGGATGTCGTACTACGCCCTTCCGTACCCGCTCACGGCGGTGGCCAAGGACGCCGGCGGGGCGAAGTGGGACAAGGGCGCCGAGTATGCGTGGAACCTGGTGGCGCCGTACGCGTTGCTGCTGCCGTTGGCCGCCGTCCTGATCGCGGGACTGGTCGCGCTCTGGGCCCGCCTGGCCCCCCGCCGCGGAAATCCGCTACTCCCGCTCCGGATCCGCTACCCGCATTCGGGTAGCGGATCCGGAGGGACGGTAGCGGATCCGCGGGGCAGCGCCGACGACGACGACGACGAGGCCGGCCGCCTGCTCCGGCTGCGCCAGCGGGTCCGCTCCACCCCGGTCGTCACGGCCGTCTTCCTCGGGGTGGCCCTGGTGATGCTGCTCTACGTGGTCCGCGTGGGCGGCGACTTCATGCACGGCCGCGTGCTGCTGCCGTCCCTGTTCCTGTTCCTCCTGCCGGTCTCGGTGGTGCCCCTTCCCGTCGGTCCCGCCCGCGGGTCCGCGGAGGCCTCGGTGCGCCGGGTGACCGTCCCGCTCACCGTGGTCGCATGGCTCGTCGTCGTCGGCTGGGCGGTGACCGTCCAGGTCACCGAGGACCCCTTCCGCGAGGAACCGGAGTCGATCACGGCGGCGGGGATCGTCGACGAGCGCCAGTTCTACATCCAGCGCACGGGCCACAAGCATCCGTTGCTCGCCGAGGACTACCTGGACTTCCCCCGGATGCGGGCGCTGGTGCGGGACGTCACCGCTAACCGGACGGGTGCGGTCTTCCTGCCCGTGCCGGGATTCCAGGACCGGTGGGACGTGGTCTCCTACGACCGCCCCATGCCCGGGCTGGCGCCGTTCGAGCTGCCCGAGGAGCCGCTCAAGACCGTCGTGTTCCTCAATCTCGGCATGACGAGCATGAACCTGCCGCTCGACGTGGACGTCTACGACACCGTGGGGCTCGCGTCGCCGCTCGCCGCGCACACGGATCGGATGGAGGACGGTCGGATCGGGCACGACAAGTTCCTGCCGTACGACTGGGTGCTCGCCCGCACCGGTGTGGTCGAGGATCCGGTCAACTTCCCGCGGTGGATCGACGTGAACTGGGTGAACCAGGCGGAGGTCGCGCTGCAGTGCCCGGCCACCCAGGCGTTGATCGAGTCGTACTCGGGTCCGTTGACGCTGGAGAAGCGCTGGTCGAACGTCATGAACGCATTTTCATACGCCGAGTACCGGATCAACAGAATCCCTGCGTACGAGGTGCAGAGGTGCGGGTTACCGATGCCTGAGAAAGTGGAGAAGTACCAGGGCACTCGGTAGTGTGGCCCAAGCTGTTATCTCGAAACGGTAACAGTCGGGGGTCGAATTGGTCCCTGACCTGTAACACCTGTCCCAAAGTGCGCGACAGTATCGATGAACTCGATGTCGCAGTTCCGGTCCTCCCCTGGTGGGGCCGGTCCGATGAACGTCACCGATGCCCTCCAGGGCACCAGGAACGAACAAAGGAACCAACGAATGTCCCAATCCACCCTCCGGCGCAGGTTCGCCGCCGGGCTCACCGCTCTGGCGACGGCCGCAGGGCTCATCGTCGGGGCCCCGGCACTGGTCGGCGCGCAGGCGACCGAGCAGGGCTCGTCGGCCAGCCTCGGGTCCGCTGGCTCGGCTGCCCCGCCGCCCGCCGCCCCCGCGTTCCGGCCGGCCGGAGGTAACGAGAACCCGGTTGGTTTCCGCAACTGGCTGCGTCCCGGCTGTGAGTGGGACCCGGTCGCCTCCTGGGTCCAGCTCTGCACGGTCCACTCGCCGTCGATGAACCGGCCCATCAAGGTCCAGGTGCAGCCGGCCCGCTTCGGCGGCAACGCCGGGCTGTACCTGCTCGACGGCCTGCGTGCCCGTGACGACTGGAACGCGTGGACCCACGACGCCCAGGCGCAGCGCATCTTCCTGCAGGACAACATCACCCTGGTCATGCCCGTCGGCGGTCAGGTGTCCTTCTACTCCGACTGGGAGCGGCCCATCAACCTGGGCGGCACCCTGCTCCAGTACAAGTACGAGACGTTCCTGACCAAGGAGCTGCCGGACTACCTCGCGGCCCACTTCGGCGTCCGACGCGACAACAACGCCATCGCCGGACTGTCGATGGGCGGCTCGGCGGCCGCGACACTCGCCGCCAAGCACCCGAACCAGTTCAAGCAGGTCTCGGTGTTCTCCGGCTACATGAACCCGACCGCGCCGGGCATGTACACCATGATCCCGCTTGCGATGTTCGACCAGTGCAAGTGCGACCCGTTCGCGATGTGGGGCCTGCCCGGCTCGCCGCGCTGGGGCGAGAACGACCCGCTGCTCAACGCCGCGAAACTGCGCAACATCCCGATGTACGTGACCGCCGGATCGGCGATCCCGGGCCGGTACGACCAGCCCTCCAGCCTGCAGGCCGTGTTCAACACGTTCAACGGCATCATCCTCGAGGGCCTGTCCCGCGGCTCGACGCTGGCGTTCCAGAACACCATGAACGCCGCGCCGAACAAGGCCACGTTCGAGTACCGCACCACCGGCATCCACGGCTGGGGTTACTGGAACGACGACCTCATCGCGGCCCGCTCGGCGCAGATCCTCGACGTGATGAACGCCCACGCGTGGTGATCACACCGAGTTAGCCGACGAATCGGACTCCCATCAGCGAGTCCTCACCCGTCACACCGGGGCCCCGCGCGTAGATTCTCGTGCGGGGCCCCGGTCGTTGTGTGACCACCGGGTTCGGCCGCGGGAGGGGAACCCGCGGGCGCACCGGGACCCGGGCTCCGGATACAGGTGACGCGGGTCGGTGAGACGCGCGCCCACTAACTATTCGGCGACACGACGCGGCAAGGAAGAGAACAACACATGGCGACCCCCAGCGCACACGCGAGCCCCCGTTCCCGGTGGACGTCCCTCCTCGCGGCTCCCCTCGTGGCGTCCGTGGTGGGATCCGGCCTCGTCCTCCCGCCCGTCGCCGCGGCGCAGGAGACGCCAGTCCGGCCGACCCAGGGGCAGACCAGCCCGGCGGAGAGTCCGGCCCGGTCGACCCCCGCGGAGAGTCCGGCCAACGCGCCCGAGGCGCCCAGCCTGCGCGTGCCCTCGGCACCACCGTCGGGCGTCCGTCTCGACAAGGTCGAGTGGAAGTCCGCCAACCGGGTGGCGCTCTGGGTCCAGTCGCCGGCCATGAAACAGGCGATCCAGGTGCAGCTCATGCTCCCGGCCCAGTGGAACGCGGACCCCGAGCGCACCTATCCCTCCCTGCTGCTGCTCGACGGGCTGCGGGCCCGCGACGACGCCAGCGGCTGGACGCTCGAGACCAAGATCTCACAGTTCTTCGACGCCAAGAACGCGGTCATCGTGCTGCCCGTCGGTGGCGAGTCGAGCTTCTACACGGACTGGGTCGCCGACGCCAAGGGCTCGGCCTACCAGTGGGAGACGTTCCTCATGCAGGAACTGCCGCCGCTGCTGGCCCGCGACTGGCGGGTGGGTGACAAGCACGGCGTCGCCGGGCTGTCCATGGGCGGCACGGCCGCCATGATGCTGTCGCAGCGCTACCCGGATCACTTCAACTTCGCCGCCAGCTACTCGGGGTTCCTCGACACCACCAGCTTCGGTATGCCCGAGGCCGTCAAGGTGGCCATGCAGGACGCCGGCGGCTACCCGGCCGAGAACATGTGGGGCCCGCTCGGGTCGCGCCGCTGGCAGGAGCAGGACCCGAAGCTACACACCGAGAGGATGCGCGGGCAGAGCGTCTACGTCTCCGCCGGCAGCGGCAACACCGGGCCCTGGGACCAGCCGTCCGGACTGCCGGACATCCCCACCAACTTCCCCGGCTACGGCCTGGAACTGCTCTCCCGGATGACCACGCAGACCTTCGTCAACAGGGCCCGCGCCGCCGGGGTCGAGGTCACCGCCAACTTCCGCCCGTCCGGCACGCACACCTGGCCGTACTGGCAGTTCGAGATGACCCAGGCGTGGCCGCAGTTCGCGACCGCGGTGGGGATCGAGAACGTGGAGAAGCCGTGCGCGGCGAGCGGCGACATCGCCCGCCTGGCCGAGCGCCAGCCCGGTCTCGGTCCGTGCCTGACCGGCGAGTACGACGTCCGCGGCGGCAAGGCGACCGACTTCCGCTTCGGTCGCGTGTTCTGGTCTCAGCAGACCGGCGCCCATTCGGTCCTCGGCGCGATCGGTGCCGCCTACCAGGCCGAGGGCGGCCCCGACGGGGTGCTCGGTCTGCCGACCTCCGGTGAGACCGCCACCCCGGACGGCCGCGGCCGGTTCTCCACCTTCCAGAACGGTGTCATCTACTGGTCGCCCGCCACGGGCGCGCACGCCGTCCGCGGCGGCATCCGGGCGATGTGGCAGGAGCGCGGCTCCGAGCGCGGCGAGCTCGGCTACCCGACCACCGACGAGATCACGAACCCCAACAAGCCGGGCGTCGTCCAGGGCTTCCAGGGCGGAACGGTCTACTGGTCCGAGGAGACGGGTCCGAAGGTCGTCGAAGGTGCGATCCTCCAGACCTACCGTGCGGCCGGGGCCGAGAACTCCGAGCTGGGGTACCCGACCACCGACGAGATCGCCCTGAGCACCCGTCGAGGGGCGTTCAACAGGTTCCAGGGCGGTGCGATCTACTGGTCCCCGCGCACCGGGGCACACGTGGTCCCGCGCGGGCCGGTGTTCGATGCCTGGGGCACTGTCGACTACGAGCGCGGCCGGCTCGGGTACCCGACCGGCCCGCTGCGTAACACCAGGGACGGCCAGGTGATGGAGTTCGAGGGCGGCAGCATCACCGTGAGCGGCGGCCGGGCGGAGATCTCGTCGTGAGATCCCGGCTGGCGACCCTGACCGGCGCGCTGCTCATCGCGGGCGGGATGCTCACCGCCTGCGGCGGAGGGGACTCGACGGTCTCCGGCGTGCCCGACTCCGAGACGCTGGCCCCGCCGCCGGGTGGCGGCGGGACGCCCGGCGCCTCGCGCGTGCCCGCGACGGAGGACTCCGGCCGCTACACCGAGGCGCCCGCACCGGTCGACCCGGACGCCTCCGGGTACACGGCGCCGGCCGTCGGTGCGCGGGAGCGCGGGTACCTCGCGGCCCTCGAGAACGAGGGCATCGAGACCGCGGAGCTCTCCGATTCGCTCGTCGCTGCGGGTAACACCATCTGCCGGATCCGGACGACCGGGGGAGCCGCCGACGAGACCACGACGATCGCGGACGCGGTGGCGGGGCAGATCTCGGCGGGTGGGTACTCGGACCGTGAGGTCGACGAGCTCTCGCGCATCGTGGTGGACGCCTCGGCGGGCCAGCTCTGCCCGTAGCTCCCCGGCGACCCCCACGCGCCCGGGCCCCGGCACGCACCGCCGAGAGGTGAGCCCCGACACCCTCAGGGGTCTCACGGAACCCCGACCGTCCTCGGGACGTTGACCGATCGTCGGCCGCCCGCCACAGTCGCGTGGGCAGGCCGGGAAGGAGGTCGTATCGTGGCTCGTGGATCCCGTCGTGGCGGAGGCCGTCGTCTCGGCTGCTCGCTGGGGGCGCTCGTGCTGGTGGTCCTGCTCGTCGTGGGCGTCGGATGGTGGATCGGGAACCGCGGACTCCCCACGGGCCCCGACGGACCGCTGCCGACCCCGGGGGAGCCGGAGGTGTCCCAGCCGGCGGACTGCCCGGACGTGGAGCTGATCGCCGTGCCGGGGACGTGGGAGAGCAGCCCGACGGACGACCCGTACAACCCGGGCTTCCTGCCGAACGCCCTGCTGCGGACGATCACCGACCCGCTGAGCCAGCAGTACCCGGACGACCGGCTCGAGGTGTTCACCGTCCCCTACGTGGCGCAGTTCAGGAATCCGCAGGCGCCCAACGAGATCCCCTACGACCAGAGTCGGGCGGAGGGCACCGAGCGTGCCCGTGCCGAGCTCACGGCCACCCACGAGCGGTGCCCGTACACCTCGTTCGTGCTGCTGGGCTTCTCCCAGGGCGCGGTGATCGCCGGTGACCTCACGAGCGAGATCGGCACCGGCAACGGTCCGGTGCCCGCCGACCTGGTCCGCGGATCGGTGCTCATCGCCGACGGCCGCCGACTGCCGGGCGAGGGGCTGTCACCCGGTCTGTCCCCCGGAAACGGCCAGGGCATGGAGATCTCCCTGCAGCCGGCCACCGGGCTCACCCAGCTCATCGCCGGCGCCACCATGACCGGGCCGCGCCCGGGTGGGTTCGGCGAACTCGCCGAGAGGACGGCCCAGATCTGCGACTCCCGCGACCTGATCTGCAACGCCCCGCTCAACGTCGTGGACGGCGCGGCCCGGTTCCAGGAGTTCGTCGCCAACAACGCCATCCACGCGATGTACGCCACCAACCCGGACGTCATCGAGGGCACCACGGTCCCGGAGTGGACGATCGGGCACGTTCGCGAGCTCGTCGACGGCGCCCCGGAGATCGCCCACGGGTGAGAGGTGGGCCCCGCCTCCGGGGGCCCGGGCGACACGCCTGACGTTCCGGATGATTCGGAGTTCGGATGTGCTCTGGGGCAGGCTGTAGGATCGACCAAGCTTGTCGTCAGTGCACCCGGCATTTCCGTGGTCGACGACGTCGACCAACGTGAGACGGATCGGAACGGAGCAACGTGGAGTTCGAGCAGTACCACGACGCCAGCGGGGCGATCGTCATCCCTGATCGCACCACCCTTGTCGACTTCGTCGAAGCCAATGTCTCCGCCGCCCGCGAGGATCCCGCCGAGGACGGGCTGATCTACCGCTACATCGACTACTCGTCCTCCCGCGACGGTGAGGTGCACGAACTCTCGTGGTCGCAGTTCGGTGACAGGCTCTACGCCATCGCCGCCCGCCTGCAGCAGGTCGCGAAGCCGGGTGACCGGGTGGCGATCCTCGCGCCGCAGGGTCTCGACTACATCGTGTCCTTCTTCGCGGCCATCCACGCGGGGCTCATCGCCGTTCCCCTCTTCGACCCGGACGAGCCCGGTCATCACGACCGACTCCACGCCGTTCTGGCGGACTGCGCGCCCGCGGTCATCCTCACCTCGACCGAATCCGCGGCCGGTGTCCGCACGTTGTTCCGTTCCCTGCCGGCCCGCGAGCGTCCGCGCACCGTGGCCGTCGACGCCATCCCCGCCGAGCTCGGCTCGGGCTGGACCAGGCCGGAACTCGGTGCCGACGACATCGCCTACCTGCAGTACACCTCCGGCTCCACCCGGGTGCCGGCCGGAGTCGAGATCACCCACCGCAACGTGGTCACCAACGTCATGCAGCTGTTCGACGGGCTCGGGCTGACCCGCGCGTCGCGCGGCGTCACCTGGCTGCCGCTGTTCCACGACATGGGCCTGCTGACGGTGATCCTCCCCGCGATGGGCGGGGCGACGATCTCGGTGATGAGTCCCCGCGCGTTCGTGCAGCGCCCGGGCCGCTGGGTCTCGCAGCTGGGCGCCATGTCGGACGGCGACGGGGTGTTCGCCGCCGCCCCCAACTTCGCGTTCGAGCACGCCGCCCGCCGGGGCCTTCCCCGGGAGGGCGAGACCCTCGACCTGTCCGGCGTGACCAGCATCATCAACGGTTCGGAGCCGGTCACCCCGGCCTCCATGCGTGCCTTCAACGAGGCCTTCGCGCCCTACGGACTCGCGCCGACCGTCATCAAGCCGTCCTACGGTATGGCCGAGGCGACCCTGTTCGTCTCCTCGCCGCGCCGCGACGACGAGGCGATCGTCATCCACGTGGACCGGACCGATCTCAACCGGGGCGTCATGACGGTCCTGGACCCCTCCCAGGTGGAGGGCAACGAGGACGCCATCCCGCAGGTCGCCTGTGGATACGTCGCCCCCAGCCAGTGGGCGACCATCGTCGACGCGAACATCGACGAGGCCACCGGTGAGCACGACGGCACCGGTCGCGAGCTCCCCGAGGGCCGGGTGGGCGAGATCTGGCTGCACGGCACCAACGTCGGGCGCGCCTACTGGGGGCGCCCCGAGGAGTCCGACGCCACGTTCGGCAACCGGCTGGTGGAGCGCTTGGACGAGGGGTCCCGGACGGTCCGCGAGTTCGGGACCGTGCCCGAGGACGCGCGGTGGCTGCGCACCGGGGACTACGGCGCCTACGTGGACGGTCAGCTGTACATCACCGGGCGCGTCAAGGACCTCGTGATCGTCGCGGGCCGCAACCACTACCCGCAGGACCTGGAGAACACCGCGCAGGGTGCGTCCGACGCACTCCGCCCCGGCTTCGTCGCCGCGTTCTCGGTGCCGGCCAACCAGTTGCCGATGGAGGCGCGTAACGGCGCCGACATCGCCGCCGATGACTCCTCGGAGACGCTCGTCGTGGTCGGCGAGCGCGCACCCGGCGCCGGTAAGGCGGACCCGGGACCGATCGCGGACGCGGTCCGTTCGGCGATCTCCGCACGACACGGCGTCACCGCCCAGGACGTGCTGCTGGTCCCGGCCGGATCCATCCCCCGCACGTCCAGCGGCAAGATCGCGCGTCGCGCGTGCAAGGCGGCGTACGTGGACGGCACCCTCCGCGGGGGCCATCAGCAGTCCGCCTTCCCGGATCTGCCGACGCAGTAGCGTCCGGCGACCGGGCCGGTTCAAGGCACCACGGGTGCCCCGCCGCGACGGGACACACCGGACGACACCCGAGGGAAAGGCGAGCCACGACGATGGCACAGAGCGAGATGACGGTAGTGGAGCTCCGCGAGTGGATGCGGGGCTGGGTCTGCCGGGCCACGGGTCTCGACATCTCCAAGGTCACCGACGACCGCTCGTTGGAGGAGTACGGACTGTCGTCCCGCGACGCGGTGTCCCTGTCCGCCGATCTCGAGGACCTCATCGGTCGGCCGCTCGACGCGACCGTCGCCTACCAGCACCCCACCATCGCCTCGCTGGCCGAGTACGTGGTCAACGGGCCGGTCGAGACCGACGAGCCCACCGACTTCCACACGTTCCGTGACCGCGGCGCGGGCATGGAGTTCGACGTGGCCGTGATCGGGTTCGCCACCCGGTTCCCCGGCGGCGCCGACACCCCGGAGGCGACCTGGGAACTGCTCGCCTCCGGCCGGGACGCCACGGCCCCCCGTCCGGCGACCCGCTGGTCCGAATGGTCCGGCGACGCCTATGTCCAGCAGGTCCTCTCCGAGGCGCCCGATCGCGGTGGCTGGCTAGACGACGCCGAGGTCCGGGACTTCGACGCCGAGTTCTTCGGCATGAGCCCCCGTGAGGCCGAGATGGTCGACCCGCAGCAGCGGCTCGCGCTCGAGCTCACGTGGGAGGCCCTGGAGAACGCCCACCTGCCGGCCAGTGACCTCAAGGGCCATGAGGTCGGCGTCTTCATGGGCTCGTCCTCCAGCGACTACCAGGTGTTCCTCACCTCGGACTCCGCTGCGGCCTCCCCCTACGCGGTCACCGGCGCGTCCAACTCGATCATCTCGAACCGGGTGTCCTACACGTTCGACTTCCGCGGCCCGTCCATGACGCTGGACACCGCCTGCTCGACGTCGCTGGTGGCGATCCACGAGGCCGTCAACTCCCTGCGACTGCACGAGTCGGATCTCGTCGTGGCCGGTGGCGTCAACATGATGCTCGCGCCCGCCGCCACCATGGGCTTCGCCAAGACCGGCGCCGCGCTCAGTCCGGACGGGCGAATCAAGGCGTTCTCGTCCGACGCCAACGGCATCTGCCGTGCGGAGGGCGGGGGAGTGTTCATCCTGAAGCGCCTTTCGGAGGCCGAACGGGACGGGAACGACATCCTCGCCGTCATCAAGGGGTCCGCGGTGAACTCGGATGGCCGCTCCAACGGCATGACCGCCCCCAACCCCGACGCCCAGGTCGCCGTCCTGCGCCAGGCCTACGCCGACGCCGGTGTGGACCCGCGCGAGGTCGACTACATCGAGGCGCACGGCACCGGCACGATCCTGGGCGACCCCATCGAGGCCACCGCCCTGGGCCAGGTACTCGGTCGCGGGCGCGAGGCCGACCGGCCCACGCTGCTCGGCTCGGCCAAGACCAACTTCGGACACATGGAGTCCGCCGCCGGCGCCGCCGGTCTGGCCAAGATCATCCTCGGGATGAACAAGGACGCCCTGCCGCCCACGATCAACTTCGCGGGCCCCAACCCGTACATCGACTTCGACGCCGCTCGACTGAGCGTGGTCACCGAGACCTCCGAGTGGCCGCGCTACAGCGGCCGCGCCCTGGCCGGCATCTCCGGGTTCGGGTTCGGCGGTACCAACGCGCACGTCGTGGTGGCCGAGTACCAGCCGGCGGCCGCGCGCGCCGCGGCAGCCGGCGCAGCCGACGCAGCCAGCGCGGCCGATACAGCCGACGCGGACGACGTCGCCCGCTGCGTGGCCGAGGCGGTGGATCGAAACGCCGACGAGCTGGCCACCACCGGCACCTCCGTGGCCGGTGCGCCCGCGACCGTGCTCGTGGTCTCCGGCTCCCTGCCGTCGCGGCGCAAGTCCACCGCCGGCCAGATCGCCGACTGGCTCGAGACCCAGGACGACTCGATCGACCTGGGTGCCGTCGCCCGTACCCTGGCCACCCGCAACCACGGGCGGTCCCGCGGGGCCGTGGTGGGCCACACCCGCGCCGAACTGGTTGCGGGCCTGCGGGCCCTGGCCGCCGGCGATCCCGGGCCCGGCGTGTTCAGTGCCGACGCCCCCGCCGGCACCGGCGACGTGTGGGTGTTCTCCGGCTTCGGCTCCCAGCACCGCAAGATGGCCAAGGAGCTGTACCTGTCCAACCCGCTGTTCGCCTCCTGCCTGGACGCGGTGGACGAGCTCATCGACTTCGAGGCCGGGTACCGGATCACCGAGATCATCCTCGACGACTCCCAGACCTACGAGCTCGAGAATTCGCAGGTCGGGATCTTCGCCATCCAGGTGGCGCTGATCGACACCCTCCGGGCCCTCGGTGCCAAGCCGGAGGCCGTGATCGGGCACTCGATGGGCGAGGTCGCGGCCGCCTACGCGGCCGGTGGGCTCGGCCTCGAGGACGCGGTGCGCGTGATCTGCGTGCGGTCGCGTCTCATGGGCGACGCCGAGGGCCAGGTGTCGGACGACGAGGCCGGCGCCATGGCGCTGGTCGAGTACTCGGCGGAGGAGATCGCCCGGATCATCGCCGACAACCCGCAGTTCGCCTCGATCGAGCCCGCGGTCTACGCGGCGCCCACCCATACCACGGTCGGCGGCCGCGCCAAGCCCGTCGCCGACTTCGTGGCCTGGGTCGAGGAGCAGGGAAAGTTCGCCCGTCAGTTGCAGGTCCGCGGCGCCGGCCACACGTCGGACGTGGACATGCTCCTCGGCGAACTCGCCGCCGAGATCGCCGGTCTCGAACCGCACGAGCTCACCTCCGGCCTGTTCTCCTCGGTCGACCGCGAGACCTTCTACCGCGCCGGACACGAGCCGGTCCACGCGGAGGAGTACTGGGTCAAGGGCATGCGTCACTCGGTGTGGTTCACTCACGCGGTGCGCAAGGCGGTGGAGGCCGGGTACGTCACGTTCCTCGAGCTGGCGCCCAACCCCGTGGCGGCGATGTCCGTGGCCGCGACCTGCTTCGACGCCGGGCTCATGGAGCCCAACCTCCTGCACGCGCTCAAGCGCAAGGAGTCCGAGGCCGACACCCTGCTCCACGCGATCGCGCAGTTGTACGTCCACGGTCACACGATCGACATGCCCAGCGTGGTGGAGATGATCCACGGGTACGTCACCGGCCCGGACCGGTACGCACCGGTGCCCGGGACGGCCTGGAAGCGCCGCACCCTGTGGCCCCGCGTCACCGCCGGTGGCGGGTCGGGCGAGGGCCGCATGCCGGGCTCGCACGTCGCGCTGCCCGACGGTCGTCACGCCTGGCAGGTCCGCGCCGAGGTGGTGCCCAGCGTCGACGCGCTGATGACCGCCGCCGCGTCGTCCGTGCTCGACGGGGCGACCCTCACCGCCGTGAACCGGCCCGGTGTGTTGCCTGCCGCCGGATCCGTGACCACCACCATGACCCCGCACCCGGGCGGCGCGTCGGTGCAGGTCCACGCCCAGACGGGTGACGCACCCGCGACGTTCGTTCTGGTCGCCGAGTGCGCGGTGACCGGGGGCGCACCGGTCGCCCCGGACTCCGCGGCCGAGCAGCATTACGTGTCGAGTGAGTCCGACGCCCCGGTGGTCGACGACGACGAGGACGACGACGAGGCCGACCACCGCTGGAACCCCGAGTCCGGCGAGTCGATCGGCGACCGACTGGCCCGGATCATCGGGTCGTCGATGGGGTACAGCCCCGACGACCTGCCGAGGGAACTCCCGCTGCTGGATCTCGGCCTGGATTCGCTCATGGCGGTGCGGATCAAGAACCGCGTCGAGCACGAGTTCTCCATCCCGCCGCTCGAGTTGCAGGCGATGCGCGACGCGTCGCTCGACGATGTCGCGGACATGGTGCGGTTCGCCGTGGAGAACCCGGAGCAGGTCGGCGACCTGGCCGCCCAGCAGGCCCGCGGTGAGGGCGCCGTCGACGTGGCCGCTCTGCGCGGCGACGCGTCGGTGTCCGACGCGGGCTCCGGCCCCGATGGCCCCGCGGTCTCCATCGCACCCCGCGACGACACCGAGCGCATGGCGTTCGGCGCGTGGGCCGTGGTCACCGGCGCCGCGGCACCCGGCGTGACGGGCGAGCTGCCCGCGATCGACGAGGACACCCGGACCGCCCTCGCCGAGCGGCTCTCGGCCCGTTCGGGCGGCGACATCACCGCCGCGCAGGTCGCCGGTGCCACGACGATCGCTGAGGTAGCGGACCTGCTGCGTCCGTTCACCGAGGTCGCGGTGGAGGGCAACATCCGCGTGTTGGCCGAGGGATCGGCCGACGGGACCCCGCTGTTCATGTTCCACGCCGCCGGCGGGTCGTCCTTCGTGTACGAGCCGCTGGTGAACCGCCTGGGCGCGGGTACCCCGGTATACGGCGTCGAGCGCGTGGAGGGGCCGCTGGAGGAGCGGGCCGCGAGCTACCTGGACCGTATCCGAGAGATCGCCGCCGGCCGCCCCCTCGCGGTGGGTGGGTGGTCCTTCGGCGGCGCGCTGGCCGTGGAGGTGGCCCGTCAGTTGCGGGCCGCGGGCGACGAGGTGGCGCTGGTGGTCCTGCTGGACACGGTGCAGCCGTCGGAGCCGATCCCGGACACCCTCGATGAGGCCGAGGCCCGGTGGCGGCGGTACTCGGAGTTCGCCAAGCGCACCTACGGGCTCGACGTGGAGGTCCCGCGAGACTTCCTCGCCGAGCACGGTGAGGACGGCGTCCTGGACATGCTGCTCGGGGCACTGGGTGCCGAGGCGGGCGTCATGGGCGGTGGCGTCATCGAGCACCAGCGGGCCAGCTTCGTCGACAACCGCATCCTGCAGAGCGCGGACCTGTCCTCCTGGGCCGGTATCGGCGCGGAGGTGCCGTTCGTGCTCTACCGGGCCGAACGTATGCACGACGGGGCGATCGAGCTCGAGCCCCGCTACGCCCACATCGACCCGGACGGCGGTTGGGCCCGGATCGTGGCCGATCTGGAGGTCGTCCAGCTCGAGGGGGACCACCTCGCGATGGTCGACGAACCGGTGGTCGGTACCGTCGGTAAGCATCTGGCGCGTCGGCTCACCGAGCTCGACGCGGGTGTACGGAAGGGATCAGACGCGTGACGGCGAAGACCACCGCGGAGAAGCTCGCGGAACTGCGGGTCAAGACCGAGCAGGCCATGGACCCGGGCAGCGAGCGGGCCAAGGCCCGCCGCGACGCCGCGGGGCACACCCCGCCCCGGGAGCGCATCGCACTGTTGCTGGACGCCGGCAGCTTCGTGGAGATGGGGCAGCTCGCCAAGGCGCCCGGCAACCCGGACAACCCGTTCGGCGACGGAGTGGTGACCGGACGCGGCACGATCGACGGCCGCCCGGTGGCCGTGTACGCGCACGACAACACGGTGTTCGGCGGGTCGGTCGGTGAGGGCTTCGGTAAGAAGGTCTGCGCGATCATGGACTTCGCGATCAAGGTCGGGTGCCCCATCATCGGCATCAACGACTCCGGTGGTGCCCGCGTCCAGGACGCCGTGACGTCGCTGGCCTACTACTCCGAGATCTCGCGTCGGCAGTACCCGGCCTCGGGGTACGTCCCCCAGATCTCGATCATGCTCGGCAAGTGCGCGGGCGGCGCCGTCTACGCCCCCGCGACGACCGACTTCGTGATCGCGGTGCAGGACCAGGCGTACATGTTCGTCACCGGCCCGGACGTGATCCGTCAGGTCACCGGCGAGGACGTCACGATGGACGAACTCGGTTCGGCCCTGCAGCAGGCCAAGAACGGCAACGTCAACCACGTGGCCGTCAGTGAGCACGACGCGTTCATGTACGTGCGCAACCTGCTGAGCTACCTGCCGTCCTCGGCGGCGGAGAAGGCCCCCCGGATCAACCCGGGCCTCGAGCCGGAGCCGACGGAGTCCGACCTGCACCTCGACACGATCATCCCGGACTCGGACAACGCCGCGTACGACATGCACGACGTGCTCCTGCGGATGTTCGACGACGGCGAGTTCGTGGAGACCTCCGCGCAGTTCGCGTCCAACATCATCACGGGCTTCGCCCGGGTCGACGGCGAGTCGGTCGGGGTCATCGCGAACCAGCCGCTACACCTGTCCGGCGCATTGGACATCGACGCTTCCGAGAAGGCGGCGCGGTTCATGTCGCTGTGCGATGCGTACTCGATCCCGCTTGTCTACGTGGTGGACACACCCGGCTATCTCCCGGGCGTGCAGCAGGAGAAGCTCGGCATCATCCACCGCGGGGCCAAGATGGGCTTCGGAGTGGTGGCGGCGTCGGTTCCCAAGGTCACGTTCGTCGTCCGCAAGGCCTACGGGGGCGCGTACGCCGTGATGGGGTCCAAGAACCTGGGCGGTGACCTGAACTTCGCCTGGCCCACCGCGCGCATCGCCGTGATGGGCGCCGAGGGCGCGGTCGATCTGCTGCAGCGTCGTCAGATCGAGGAGGCGGGTCCCGAGGAGGGGCCGAAGCTCCGCAAGCAGCTGATCGACATGTACAACGAGTTCATCGCCACCCCGTACACCGCCGCCGAGCGCGGGTACATCGATGCGGTGATCGAGCCGTCGCAAACCCGCCTCGTGCTGCGCGGTGCGCTGAACCAGCTGAGGGACAAGATCCGCAACGAGCCGCCGCGTAAGCACCCAATCGCCCCGATGTGATCGACGCGGGCGGGGCCCCGCCATCCGGCCGATGGCCACCGGCCCCGCCCGCCCACGGCCCCACCGACGCCCCGCCCGCGCTGCGGCGTTGACCTATGCGTCCTAAGTGGTCCATTCTCCCAGCACAACCCCGCCGTAGCCGTGCAGAGAGCCCGCGTAAGCCGGCGGACTGTGGGGCTCGCCGTCGGCTCTAGCCTTCGGCGGGCCCCTGCCCCAGCCCTAGCCCGGTGCGGGTGACGGTCGGCGCGACCGGCGATGGGCGCCCGTCACCCGACGCCGGTCACGGCTCCGGGTCGGTCACCAGGATCGGCCCCTCGGGCTCCCACCAACCCCAGCGGGTCTCGGTCCCGGTGGTCACCTCCGCCGGCGCCGGCGGGGTCTCCTGGTAGGTGCCCAGCGGGGTGTACGCCTCGATGGACCCCCAGTCGCGGTTCCAGTCATGCCGCAGGTACGACGGGATCGTACGGGCACGCTGAGCGGTCTCGACCCAGCCCAGCGGGCCGCCGGACTCGTAGGCCATCCACGTGCTGGTGGCGCTCACGGCGAGCGGACGGTCGGGCATGATCCGGAACTCCGGCAGCTCGGCCACGCCCGCGTAGTGCGCGAACGGCCGCTGGCACGGGAACTGCAGGCTCACCGCCCAGTCGAGCAGGACGGGCGACTCCGACCCGACCATCTCCTGGACCGTCACGAGCTCGGGCGCTCGAGGCGGAGTGATGGCCGCCCACTGCTCGGGGGTGAGGTCGTTGTCGTCGACCCGGACCCGCATGACATCGGCGTCGGCGGGGGCGTCCTGCATGTCCACCCGCAGGTTGCGCCACGTGGGGGCGGGTCCGATGTCGAACGGCACGACCGGCTCGCCGATCATGTCGACCCCGGCGTCACCGGACCGGCCGAACTCGACCACGACCTCCTGGCCGTACTTGTAGAGACCGTCGGCGTCGTAGCGGCCGATCCGACCCGCCGCCGAGATGACGATCAGCGGGTGGGACTCGCGGTTCTCGGGAAGCCGGTACCAGCCGGTCTCGAGACTCGACTCACGCTGCGGGCCGACGAAGAACGAACCGAGCACCGGGGTGGTGGCGGGGTCGAGTCCGAACGGCAGGGCCACCGTGGACTCGTTCACGCCCTCGGCCCCGCGGCCACCGGCGGTGCCTGCGCTCTCGCCGGTACTGACGGACGGCCCGCCGCCGGGCTCGGAGGTGGTGTTGGCGGCGCCGGGATCGGCCACCACCGCGTCCGCGGACAGGTCCGGGGCGACGCCGTCCGGGGTGAACGCGGTGTTCTCCCCGGCTTCGATGGCCGCGGCCCGGTCCCGGGGGTCGATCGACCCGTCGGGCAGGGGGGTGGCGTCGAGCGGGTCCAGCATGCCGGCATTGGCGTCGGGCTCGACGAGGACCTGGTCGGCGAGCATGCAGGGGTCGCCCGCCAGCGCGGACAGGTTGCCGGCGGCGATGTTGTAGGCCGGGTACTGCTTGTGGATGCCCTTGGCGAACGAGGCGATCGAGAAGACCACCAGCAGACCCGCGACCACCGCGATGGGGGCGGCGGCGAAGGTCCGCACGCGGCGGCGGCCCTCGGAGGTCCGGGGCGCCCGGTCGCCGGTGTAGTCGCGGCGGAGGTGCTGCCAGCCGGCGAAGGCGAACGTGAGCACGGCCAGGGCGAGGAGCACGCTGGCGGCGTCGATCCCCCGGACGCTGGGCGCCTTGTCCCACCACGGGATGCCGTAGCTGGAGACGTACCACCAGCCGTTGGGTCCGGCGAACGCGAGCGCGACCACCACCAGGATCACACCGAGGAACAGCGTCCGGTTGCGGGCCGTCCGGACGGCGGACGCGGAGATGGCGAGGGCGCCGAGCGCGGCGATCGCCCCGCCGATACCGGCGTACACACCGAAGTGGTGGGTCCACTTGGTCGGCGAGAACATCATGAAGAAGGCCGTACCCACGACCACGCCGACCAGGCGCCAGACGGGACCGGAGGCGGCGCCGGGCACCTTCCCGCGGCGCAGCATCGTGCCGATGACCAGGGCCAGGCACAGCAGGACCAGCAGCACCGGCAGACGGCGGGCGAGCGAGCCGTCCACCGTGGGGATCATCAGGTAGTAGTAGCGGACGAATTCCTCGAACCAGTTCAGGTTGGGCCCGATCTCGCCGCGGACGCGGATGGCCTCGAGGACGGAGGCGAGGCTCTGGACGCCGAAGACCACGATGAGCACCATCGTGCCGGAGGCCAGCACCGGGGCGATCAGTGCGAGATACGACCCGATCCGGGCCCCGCGCACCACGACGGTGCGGACGACAGCGCGCAGACCCATGATGAGGGCGGCGACGGCCATGAGTCCGGTGGGGCCGGTGGCCAGCGAGAACGAGGCGATGATCACCGCGATCGCGAACGGCAGCATCCGGCGCGTGGCTATCGCCCGTTCGACGGAGACCCAGGTGAGCAGGGCGCCCAGCGCGATGACGGGTTCGGGCCGGAGTCCGTTGTTGAACGCCATCCAGAAGGCGAGGAAGACGGCGGCGGCGCTCCAGATGACGACCGGGGTGGTTCGCGCGGCGCGGCCGAGTCGGGGCAGGACCTCACGGCTGATCACCAGCCAGCACAGGATGGCCGCCACGAGGGCGGGCAGACGCATCCACGGGCTGGCCGTGGAGACCTGCGAGAACAGCGTGAGGAGGTCGTAGTAGGGCGAGCCGAAGGGAGACTCCGGGACCCCGTACCAGCGGTAGTAGTTGGCCATGTAGCCGGCCGGATCGGCGGCGCGGGCCATCGACAGGATGTAGCCGTCGTCGGAGGTGTTGCCGCCGATGAAGTGCCAGATGGCGAGCGTGCCGATGACGGCGATGTCGGGCGGCCGGATCCTGAACCACCCGCGCGGCAGGAAGCGGCGGGCGCGCCGACCGTCGGTCTGGTCGAGTGCGTGCAGGGCCCACAGCGCGACGGCGGTGGCCAGGAGGCCGATCACCATCGCCGCCCACTTCAGGGGGGTGGGGTCGGTGGTGAACCGGGAGTCGACCTCGACGGTGGCCTCGAGGCCGGCGGGCACGGCGGTGTCCGAGGGCAGGTCCGTGTAGACGCCCACCACCATCGGGCGCAGGTCGTCGGCGTCCACCCGGCGGGCGGCTGCGGGATCGTCGAGGCCTTCGAACGCGGCCTCCACGTAGGTGGGGGCGGCGACCACGCTGAGCCGGGTGCAGTCACCGGCCTCCACCCGGTCACGCGGGGCGGAGACGATCACGCGGTTGCGGGAGACCACGTCGACCGTGTCGGCGGAGGCGCGCACGAACAGGGCGCGTTCACCGGCCTCCTCGCCGCCGGCGGGAGCGGTCGACAGGAGGATGCCCCCGTCCTGCGGCAGGTCCGCGACCAGGGCGCAGGGCGCGGTGGCGGTGAACCGCTGCGGAGAGTGCGCCATGAGCGGGGCCGTGACCGAGCCGACCGACCCGTTCTGCGGCCACTGGACGGTCGAGGTGGTCTGCGCGACCGGCAGGAACGGCAGGGACAGGAAGCACAGGGTGCCCAGGAGTCCGCTGACGATGGCGATGAGGCGCAGGCGTCCGACGCGGGCGTCGGAGGCGACCGAGCCTGCCACCGGGCCGGTGGCCGGGGGAGTTTCCGGGGACGGGTCCGGTGAGGAATCTGACACGACCACCGATTCTAGGCGACGATCAGTTCATCGGACCCGGCGTGGTCCAGCCCCACCTCATCTCGCTCCCGCGGACCAGCTCGGCGGGACTCGCCTGCGGGTCCAGTGGCTCGAATCGCTGGAGCGAACCCCAGTCGCGGGACCAGTCGTGGTCGAGGTAGGTGGGGACGGTGATCGCCTCGACGGTCTGGGTGGTCCACAGCAGCGGTCCGCCGCCGCCGGCGCTCTGCCACCAGTTCGCCGCGGAGGAGGATTCCCGGTCGGCGAGGATGCGGTACCGGGGGATCTCCGCCACGCCACCGTTGTGCACGAACGGCCGCTGGCACGGGAAGGCCAGTGCGACCACCCAGTCGACGAGCACCGGGTCGGTGTGGCCGATGACCTCGTCGAGGGTGCGCAGTCGCGGGTTCCGAGGCGGGGTCACGGCGAGCCACCAGTCGGGGTCGAGGTTGCCGTCGTCGGCGACCACGCGGACCACCTCGGCCTCGTCGGGGATCGATTCGAGGGGGATGCGCAGGTTGCGCCAGGCGGGCGCGGGCCCGATGTCGATGGGGGCCATGGACCCCATGACCTCGAAGTCCGTGGGCCCCGTCGCGCCGACCCGACCGGGGCGCCCGTACTCGATCCGCAGGTCCCCGCCTCCGATGCGGCCGGCGGCGGCCATGACCAGGAGGGGTCGGTTGGGGCTGCGGGCGGGCAGTTGGTACCAGGCGCTGGTGAGTTCGGCGGCGACCTGGGGCCCGCGTCGGTACGAGCCGAGGACGGGGGTGGTGTCCGGGTCCAGGCCGAAGGGCAAGGCCACGGTGGAGCCGTTGACGGTGACGGCGCCGCGGCCGCCGGTGGTGCCGGCGTCCACGCCGTCGCCGGGGTCGCGTTCGCCGCTCTCGGACGTCGCCAGGGAGCCGGAGGCCTCGGTGCTCTCGACGGTGATGGAGTCGGGCAGGCCGTTGGGGGCGAACCCGTTGACCACGCCGGCGCCGAGGGAGATCTCCGGGCCCGCCCCGACCGCTCGGAGCAGGCCGTCGTTGGAGTCCTCCTCCACCAGCACCGAGTCGGCCAGCGCGCACGGTTCGCCGGCCAGTGCCCGCATGTTGCCGCGGCCCACCGTGTAGGCGGGGGTCTGGGCGAACACGGCGGTGACCGCGGAGACCAGCTCGAACACGACGATGGAGAACGCGACGACGGTCAGCGGGGCGCCGTCGATGCCGGTTCCCCGGCGCGGACGCGCCGTGGCGCCGGAGCCCCCGTCGCGCCGCCGCGACGCGGGGGTGTCGGCGTGCGTACGCAGGAACGGCACCGCGCGCCGGATCCGCACGCGCAGTGCGGCGCCGGGGTCGTCGGGCAGGATCCCGGAGTGGATGAGGCCGGCGATGAGCAGGCACACGAATCCGCCGATGAACGCGACGTACTGCACCTGGACCCCGCCGACGGCGGGGAAGGTGTCGGAGAAGGGGATGCCGTAGTCGGACACGTACCACCAGGTGTTGTTGGTGGCGGTGGCGAGTCCGACGACGAGGCACAGCGACGCCCACACGAGCCAGCGACTCCGGCTCAGCGAGACCGTCGAGGAGCGCAGGGCGATGACGGCGAGCACGGCGAGCGCTCCCGCCAGCCCGGCGAAGACCCCGAAGTGGTGGGTCCACTTGGTGGGCGTGAAGACCAGGAACAGCAGCGATCCCGCGATCACGCCGAGCAACCGCCGGGACGGTCCCGCGGCCGCACCGGGGATCCGTCCGCGCCGCAGCATCACTGCGGAGACCAGCACCAGGCACATGAGCATGAGCAGGACGGGGAAGCGCCGGGCCACGCCGCCGTCGGCGGAGACCCCGAACAACGCTTCCCACCGTTCCTTCTCCCCGTACCAGGGCAGGCTCGGGCCGAGCTCGGTGCGGATCCGGGTGGCCTCGAGGACCGCGGCCAGGGTCTGGTCCGCGAACACGGTGTAGAGCAACGCCAGACCCACGGCCAGGACGGGCCCGAGGATCGGTGCCCAGCCGACCACCTGCGCTCGGCGGCGCACCATCCGGACGAACTCGCGCGCACCGGCGGCCAGCGCCGCCACGCACATCAACCCGGTGGGGCCGGCACCGAGGGAGAACGCGGCCACACCGATCGCCGCGACGCCCGGCACGAGTCGGCGCGTGGCGATGGACCGCTCCACCAGCGACCACGTGAGCAGTGCGCCCAGCGCGATGACCGGCTCGGGCCGCAGCCCGTTGTTGAACGCCATCCAGAACGCGAGGAACAGGGCGGCGCCGGTCCAGCGGGGGCCGCGCCAGGTGCGGGCGAGGCGACCCAGTCGGGGAACGACCTCGCGACTGATGATGAGCCACGACAGGATCCCGCACACCAGGGTGGGCAAGCGCATCCATGGACTGGCGGTGGAGATCTCGGCGAAGATCCGCAGGATCTCGTAGTACCAGCCCACCGGGGACTCCGGGGAGCCGAGCCAGCGGTAGTAGTTGGCCATGTATCCGCTGGGTCCGGCGGAGCGCGCCATGGTCAGCAGGTAGCCGTCGTCGGAGGTGTTGGCGCCCACGAGGTGCCAGAAGGCCAGGACGCTGATCACGACGCCGTCGACCCCGGACAACCGCGACCACGACCGCGGCACGAACCGCCGGCCCGACCGCCCGTCGATACCGTCGAGACGGTGGAGGAACACCACGGAGGCGAGGGTCGCCAGGACGCCGATCACCATCAGCACCAGCTTGAGCAGCGTGGGGCTGGAGGAGTAGCGGGAGTCGACGGTCACCTCCACCGTCGACTCGCCGAGCCCGTCGGGTGCGGTCGCGGCCGTGAGGTCGGTGAACACGCCGGTGACCTGCGGACGCATGGTGCCGGGCACGGCGGCCCGCACCGCGTCATCCGCGTCGTCGGGGTCCCGTTCGAGACCGGCGAACTCGGCCACGAGGATCCCGGTCTCGGCACGCACGTTCAGCGTCTCGCACGCGGGATCGCGCAGGGTGGCGAGGGGCACGGACAGCAACGTGATGTTGCGGACCGCCACCTCGATCACGGGGTTGCCCGCGGCGTTCTCGGCCCGTTGGACCACCAGTCCGTCGGAGATCCGCCCGGGGGCGTCCTTCGGCAGGGTCGAGAACACGATGGTGTTCTCCGGCACCTGTGCGAGCGGCGCGCAGGGAGCGGTGATGGTCAGGTCGAGCGGTCGCCCGGAGACCAGCGGTGCGGTGACCGAGGCGTAGTCGGGCCCGGCGGTCCACTGCACGCGGGTGGTGTCCTGGTTGACCGGCAGTACCCCGGCGAGGATCGCCAGGAACGCTCCGAGGAACCCGGTGATGATCGCCCACCGGCGGTCGCGGTCCATGCCCGGGTAGGGGTGCAGACCGAGGGGACGCCCACGACCGGCGTCGCCGACCTCGTCGTCGCGCCCGTCATCGTCGTCGCCCCGTGTCACGGCTCCCTCGACCGCGCCGTCACCGGACCCGCGACCATCACCCGAACCCCGCATCGTCACCGCCTGATCACCGCACCACGATCACGGCGAACGGTCCCACGTCGTGGACCGCGAAGTGGGGACCCTCCACGGCCTCGGCCGGGATGGTGACGCCGAACCGCCGGACGTTGGGGTCGTTGGGGTAGGTGTCCTCGGCCAGGCGCAGCGAGTACCCGTCGCCCGACGGGCGGGCGACGATCGCGTCGGGACCGCGCCACGGCGTCTCGTCCATCATGGCGCGCAGTTCGGCGCCGCTGGTGGCGTCCTGCCACCGGACCATGGCCTCGTTGCGGTCGGCATACCGCCCCAGGGGGTTGGCGTAGTGGGAGGTGACGGCCTGGTAGGCCAGGTACGGGTGGTAGGCGAGGAAGGCGTCGGCGGTGCTGACGACGACGAGGTCGGTGCGGTCGCGGTCCGGGAACGCCTCCCGGATGACCTCGTCTACCCGGGCGTAGTGGGACTCGGGCCCGGGCGGGTAACGGTCCGCCCGCTCTCCGTGACCGTCGGTGTCGGTGTAGGCGAGGCGGATCTCCTCGTGCAGGTGATCGGGGATGCCCTGCGCGTGGGCCAGTGCGGCCAGGGAGGCCACGACGCCCACCACCGCGGTGGCCCGGCGACGACGATCGGCCGCCTCCGCCGCGGGTCGGTCGGCGCCGTTCTGACGCCCGGCCGCGCGCACGGCGAGGCCGGCGACGTCGGCGATCGCGAAGACACCCGCCACCACGAGCAGTCCGATGAGCACCGGCTCGAGCCGGAAACCCAACATGGTGGTGCCCAGGACGGTGATCGCCATGGAGGCCAGGCACCACAGGTAGACGGCCACCACGCCCAGGCCCAGCGCCTGCGCCCGGCGCGAGGTCCACGCCCGGGCGACGATCCACACCAGTCCCGCCAGGCACACCCAGCCGGTGAGGCCGCCCGCGGTCATCGGTAGCGGAAGGCGGGCGCCGGCGTCGGGCAGGTAGTGCATCGCGGTCCCGGAGTCCTCGGGGGTGCCGCGCAGGGCGGCGAGCAGGTAAGGCGCCCACACGATGAGCGCGATCGCGATGGAGCCGAAGCCGATCACCGCGAGCCGGGCCGCGGGCAGCCAGAGCGGGAAGGATCCGCGGGTGGGATGGGGCCCGCCGGCACGGCGGCGGGCGACCGAGGCCGCGACGGTCGCGACCAGTGCCATGAGCACGACGGTGCCCGCCGCCAGGCCCGTGTACAGCGTGTATGTGCTGGCCGATGCGCCCAGGAACAGGGTCGTGGCCAGGGCCGCGCCGCGACCGGCGTGCCGCGCGGTGGGGTTGACCGCGTGCCAGGCGAGGATCAGCACCGGCGGGAGGAACAGCGCCACGATCGCGCCGTAGGGCTCGGGGCTTCCGTAGGCCAGCACGATCGAGGTCGAGGCCAGTCCCACCGCGGCGCCGAGATCGGTCCGCAGCAGGCGGGTCCAGAGCACCGTGACCAGCGCCGCGGCGACCGCCAACGAGAGGATCGACCACGGTTTGAACGCCGCCCACCCCTCGAGTCCGGCGAGGTTCGCGAAACGCCCGCCCAGCCAGAACCAGCCCGACGGGTAGAACGAGGGCAGGTCGGCGTACGCCATGTCCGGAAGCCCGAGCGAGGTGGCCGAACGACCGAGGAACTGGGTGCGGAACTCCTGGTCCACGCTCACGCCGTGCAGGTACAGCCGCGAGGCGGCCAGCGGGATCCCCAGCGTGGCGGCCACGAGCAACGCCGAGCCGGTGGGGGCCGCGAGCTTGCCCAGCCGGACCAGAGCGGCTCGGCCCCCCGGCCGCTCGCCGGCGCGCGCGGACAGGATCCCCAGCACCACCAGGGCGACAGCCGCGGCCTGACCGACCACCGTGAGCGCCCGCAGGACGTTGGAGTTGCCGTAGGCGGGGAACGAGACGAGGGAGAACCCGGCGAGGACGACCGCGGTGACGACGGCGGCCAGCAGCGTCGCCGCGCCGGCCAGACCGAGTCCCCGTAGCGCCACCGGCATCCCTAGAAGGGGAGCTTGCGGAAGATGGGGCGCGGCACGTGGGTGAGCACGGCCATGACCCCGCCGAACGCGGCCGGCGCGAAGACCGCACCCTTGCCCGCACCCGCCTTCTTCACCGCGATGCGGGCGACCTCTTCCTTGTTGATCGTCAGCGGCGCCTCCTTGACGTGTGCCGACATGCGCGTGCGGACCTGGCCGGGGCGGATGACCAGGACGTCGACCCCGTGTTCGGCCAGCGCGTAACCGAGGCCGGTGTAGAAGGAGTCCAGGCCGGCCTTGGTGGAGCCGTAGACGAAGTTGGAACGGCGGGCCCGGAGCCCGGCGGCCGAGCTCATGGCGATGATCCGGCCGTAACCCTGGGCCTTCATCCGCTCGGCGAGGAGCACACCGACCGAGACGGCGCCGGTGTAGTTGATCTGTGCGATCTGGACGGCCTTGCGCTGGTCGGACCAGAGTTCCTCGTTCTCTCCCAGCAGGCCGAACGCGACGATGGCCACGTCCACGTCCCCGCCGGCGAAGATCTGCTCGAACGCGGCCGGGTGGGACTCGGTGGCGGCGGCGTCGAAGTCGACGACCTCCACCGCACTCGCACCGGCGGCCGTCATCTCGGCGCGCGCGTCCTCGACCCCCGGGTCGCCGGGCAGGCAGGCCAGGATCACGCGCATCGGGCCCTGCTGCAGGTACTCGGCACAGATGGACAGGCCGATCTCTGAGGTTCCACCGAGGAGGAGCAGGGTCTGGGGGACGCCGACGGCATTGATCATGGGCAGGAGTCTACCGAGACCCCCCGACGGAGCCGCGTGCTCTCTCGGCTCACGGGTAGTAGGTGAAGGTCACCTCGATGGTCTGCGGCTCGTCGACGAGGGTGCACCGCGCGTAGATCCCGTATGCGCGCCCGGGCAGTAGCGGCTTGATCCACGAGGTCGAGACACCCGGGGCCACCGACACGGGGGAGTCGGGTTCAGTCGAGGCTCCGATCACCCCGTCGCCCACGTCCACCACGACCCGAGCGAGCTGCGGGATCGCGGAGACCGGGTTCGCCAGGCCCTCCACGGCCCGGACGGCGGCCGCGTCAGCCGACCGGAACCAGCAGGTCTGGGGGGACGTCGTGCCGTTGGTGTAGGTGACCGGGATCGCCCGCCCCGACGGGACCCACTCGAGGGTAGAGGGCCCGCCGATCAGCGCCCCGGGGAGGGCTTCCAGGCTGTCCGTGATCGGGTCCGCGCCCGCTCCGCCCACACCGGTGCCGGTGAGGGCGAGGGCGGCGACGGTGCCGACGGCAACGGTCCGCGCGAGGCGGTGGTGGTGACGGCTCATGACGACTCCCGGGGCGTGGTCCGGGCGACCCGTGCCGTCCGGGTGTCACCTCAGTGTGCACCCGATTCCGGCTGTGTGTATAGACCCTTATCGGGGCTGATCCGATACGTTTCGGGGCTGACCCGCTGCAGTGGGAGCGGGCGGCCACCGCCCCCGTCAGATCAACTCGAGGCGACGCCCCATGTCGGAGACGAACACGCCGTTCGGGTCGATCCCACGGCGGGTGGCGATCCAGGAGTCGATCTGGGGGTACATGGCGTGGAAGCGCTCGGCCGGCACCCGGGAGTCCTTGGCCGTGTACAGGCGCCCGCCCATGGACATGACCTTGGCGTCGAGTTCGTTGACGAACGCGTTGAGACGACTGTTGATGGGGAAGTCCACGCAGACGTTCCAGCCCTCCATCGGGAACGACAGCGGCGCCTGGTTCCCCGGCCCGAAGAGCTTGAAGACGTTGAGGAAGGAGTAGTGACCCGAGCGCTGGATGTCGCCGATGATCTCCTTGAAACCCTCGACCGCGCCGGGCGGGACGATGAACTGGTACTGCAGGAACCCCTTGGACCCGTAGGCCCGGTTCCACTCCGAGAACAGGTCCAGCATGTGGTAGAACGCCGGCAGCGTCTTGATCTGGTTCCGGGACGTGCCGCCGAGCCGGTAGTAGACCTCCCCGATGGGGCCGAAGGTGTACTTGTTGGCCAGGCCGTTGGGGAACACGTCCGGGAAGGTGATCAGCGGCTTGGCGTCCATGGCCAGCGGGTTCTTCGCCAGCTTGGGCGCGTACTCCTCCAGCTCGGCAAGGGTGGCCAGCGATCCGCGGGAGACGGCGGCCCGGCCGAGCTTCGGGGGCGCGCTGATCGCGTCGAACCATGCCGATGAGTAGGTGTACTTCGACTCGGAACCGTCGGTGTGCAGGGCGATCGTCTCGTCGAGCGAGCCGGTCTGATCGGAGTCCGCCAAGAAGAAGGCGGTCTCGGTGCGCGTCATGGCGATCCACACCTTGAGGATCACGCCGGTCAGCCCGTTGCCACCGACCGTGGCCCAGAACAGGGTGCCATCCGGGTCGTCGGCGGTGCCGCCCGGCTCCAGGGTCAGCACCCGGCCGTCGGCGACGAGCAGTTCCATGCGCGTGACGTGATTACCGAACGAGCCGGCCGAGTGGTGGTTCTTTCCGTGGATGTCGTGCCCGATCGCCCCGCCCACGGTGACCTGACGCGTGCCGGGCAGTACCGGGACCCACAGTCCGAACGGCAGGGCGGCGCGCATGAGCTGGTCGAGGTTCACGCCCGCGTCCACCACGGCTAGTGCCTTCTCGGCGTTGAGCTCGTGGATGCGGTTGAAGTGGCTCATGTCCAGCACGAGGCCGCCGGAGTTCTGGGCGCTGTCGCCATAGGAGCGACCGAGCCCGCGGGCCACCACACCGCGGTGCAGGTGGGCCGGACTCGAGGCGTTGGCGTCGTTGACCGCGGCCACGGCTGCCGATATCTCCTCCACCGAACGCGGGGTGAGCACGTGGCTCATCGCGGGAGAAGTGCGCCCCCAGCCGGTGAGGCGCTTGAGTTCGGTGTCCAGGGAGGACTGGGCCGGGGCGGAGTTATGGGCGGTGCTCACACGGTCGAGGGTACCGCTCAGCCGTGTCGAACCCACCTGTTGACGGTCCGGCGTGACCACGGTTACGCGTTATCGGCTGACGGGTAGGGGCGGGGTGATCGGTCCGAAGGGCCACGGGTATTCGCCGAAGGCGACCGCGCCGGCGAGGGTCCCGGGCACTCCCGGAACGGGGACCTGTGGCGTGGCGCGCAGTGTGGCCAGACGGTCCAGCGAAGTCAGCCGGCTGCCGGGGCTGAGTTCGTACTCGCGGGGGTTCGCCCCCGCCCAGCCTGTGCCCGCCTCGACGTCCAGGTAGACGGTCTCGGGGAGGGCGACGCCGGCGACCGCGTACTTGGCACCCGGGGCGTCGGCCGGAGCCCCGATCCGTTCGAGACGCTCCCACCGGCACGAGGTCCGGTAGTAGCCGAGGATGCCCACACAGAACGTCTCGACACCCGCCACCCGGTACAGCTGTAACCCCGGCGCCAGCGCTCCGCCGCGGGTCGAACCCGCCAGTGCCGATCCCGCGTCGAGCGAACCCGCGCCCGCCTCGTAGGACCCCAGCGCCGCGACGCCGACCGAACCCCATGGACTCTCCGGAGGTGGGGTGGCGCCGGCCGTACCGACGCCCACACCCACGGCAAATGCGACTGTGACCAGAGTCGCGCCCGCCCGTGCCCGTAATGGAACTCTCATACTCCATCGTCGCTCGGGGCACCCCCGGCGTTACGCACGCTGCGGCCTCACCGCTAGCGACAGCCGGAGGTGAACGGCACGCCGCGGGCGCGGTCGTCGACCCAGTCGAGCGCCGGGCCCACCGCCGTGTACGCGGCGAGAATGTGTTCGCCCGGCACGGGCGTGTACTCGACGTCCGCGCCGGCGGCACACCATTCGTCGGCCAGTCGCCGGGCCGTCCACTCGGGGACGAAGGAGTCACCGGGGCCCTGCGACGAACCGGGGCCGGGACCGATCGGCGCGGCGGCGTCCCCGTGCCACACCTGGACCGGGCCGGTCGGGACCTCGCGGGGGTCCGCGCCCCGCGCCGGGTCGGCGGTACCCAGCCGGTTGCGGGCCAGGACCTCCGACACGGCCGGATCGGTGCGCGGATCGGTGTGGGTCAGCGTCTTCAGCGGGACGGGGAGCAGTCCGCCTGCGGTGTTTGCGGCGGCGCACGCGTCGCGGAGCCCGTGTGCGGCCACGTCACCGGCGTCGTTAAGCAGCGGATATAGCTCGGGGTGCTCGCGGGCGATCCCCAGGACCGCGGCCCGGTAGAGCCCCGAGGCGATGTTGCTGTCCATCGTGTCGAACAGTTCCGAGTAGTCGGCGGGCACGCCACCCACCGACGACCCCACCAGGACATCGGTCAGTTCGGGTGCGTAGACGGGTTGCAGCTGCGCGGCCCAGCCGGTGGCGATTCCGCCGCCGGAGTATCCGACCTGCACGACCCGCGACTCCCCGTACAGCGGACCGGCGTCACCGGGCGGGACGAACGCCCGGGCCGCCCGGATCCCGTCGAGAACCGCCCGACCGTTGGCCCGGCCCGCCGCGTACGCGGCCTTGGGCCCCTGGAAGTCGGTCACGACGAGCCCGTATCCGCGGTCGGCGAGGATCTGGAGGAACGGCGGCAGTTCGAGGTTCAGCTTGTTCGGCAGCGTGTACGACGGCATGCACGTCAGGCCCAGGGAATCGATGGTGACGTTGAACGACACCAGCGGCCGCGGACCGGGCCCGTCCCAGGGTGTGGCCGGCTCGATGAGGGTGGACACGATCTGTTGCGGCCGGTCATGGGAGTCCCGGCTCTGGACCAGCATCTGCCAGCCCCGGCCGAAGTTGCGGACGTTGTGCGGCGGGATCGTCACCGCTCGGGTGTCGAGGATCGTGCCCGGGGCGGTGGCGGGATCGACCTCGGGCGGTGCGGAGTACCAGGGGTCCGGAGACGGGCTGGGCAGGTACCGCTCGGGCGTCCGCTCGTGCGCCGGGACCGGTCGGAACGCCGCCAGCGGATCGGCCGCGGCCGACGGGACGGTGGCCAACACGCAGGCCGACGAGACGACTGCCGCGGCGATTGCGCGGCCGGGACGGAGGGGACGCCGCGACCTCATACGCGTACGGTATCGCCACCCTCGGACACGGCCACCGGATCGTCGACCCGTCAACCCCGCCCGCGGACCCCTCCCGGTTCCGCCCGGGCGGTCGTAGGCTCTGACCCGTGGGGGCGACGATGATCGAGATCGGGCCGGCGCTCGCGGTGGCGGTCGTCCTGTTCGTGGTGATCGGCGCGTCGGCGGCGTGGGTGGGGAGCACCGGGCAGGAGTGGGAGATCCCGTGGACGGCGATCCGCGCGGCCGTGCAGCTCGTGGGGCTCTCACTGGTGATCGGGTACGTGGCCGACCGGTTGTGGCTGGTGGTGGCGTTCGCGGTGGTGATGGCGTCCGTCGCCTCGTGGGCTGCGGCCCGTCGGCTGGCACAGCGCAGCTCTCCGCAGACCGGGTCGGCGCGGGTGACCATCCGCGACGCACTGTGGTGCGCGGTGCCGGTGGCGGTGCCGCCGGTGCTGATCGTCCTCGGCCTGCTCGCCGCCGGGGTGGTCCGCCCCAACGGATTGTCGATCATCCCGGTGCTGGGGATCCTCCTGGGCAACGCCATGGCGGTGGCGGGTCTGGCGGGTCGCCGCGCGCACGACGAACTGGTCACCCGCCACGGGGAGGTGGAGGCCGCGCTGTCGCTCGGCTTCACCGACATCCCCGCCCGGATGATGGTGTGCCGCGAGTCCGCCGCCACGTCGCTGCAGCCGTCGTTGGACCAGACGCGCACCATCGGACTGGTCACGATCCCCGGGGCGTTCGTCGGCATGGTGCTCGGCGGCGCCCGACCGTGGGAGGCCGGCGTCATGCAACTGTTCGTCTCGACGGGGATCCTCGCGTGCGGCGCGATCGCCCTGGTCGTGATCACCAGGCTCGTGGCCGCCGACCGGTTGTAGCCGGGAGACGACCCGCGCGCGACACCCACGCGCCGACCGGTGGGCCGACGGCGGACGCCGCGCGCGAGAGCGGTGCGGTGGGCTCGGGCTCAGGCGGAGCCGCGGGTGGTCGGCGTCGACAGGACGACGCGACCGGTGGGCGTGTACGACGGCGAGGCCGGGCGACGGTTCGGCGTGCGCAGCGGCGACGACGGCGGGATGGCCCGGCCGGTCGGCGTGTACGAGAACGCGGTGGGCGCGTTGTTCATGGCGGGGTTCCGGAACTGCGACATGGGGATTCCTCCTGATCGGGAAGCGGGCTGCGGAACCGTCACGTCACCTGGTGACGGGATGACGGGACCTGCCCGGATGCGTTGGGTGGAGGCGACGACGGCTACCCGGGGATGGCGCGGACCTTGTGGTGTGGGCGCCGTGTGAGATGGGGTGGCCGGCAGCGAATCGCTCCAGCGGTATCGAACGCAGTCGGCGGATGTGCCGTCCCCGGTTCGACCAGAAGCGGGCTGGTGTGCCCGCGATCAGGAAAGTGTGGCACGGGCACGGACGCCGCACAAGACGCTGTGTCGATGTTCACGGGCTCGGGCCGGGGCCTACCCTGTGCTGGTGAGTTCCTCCCCCAGAGATTCCGAGGTCCCGGACGATACCGTGCTGGACTCCCTGCGCGGTGCCGTCGATCCGCTGGAGTCGCGGCACGAGTCCGACCCGGCCCGCCCGACCGACCTGAAGACGCAGGTCATCCGGTTCTTCCTCACCGGTGTGCTCTCGGCGATCGTCGACTACGGGCTCCTCCAGTTGCTCATGCTCGCGGGCCTGGGCCACGGCGCGGCCAAGGCGCTGTCGTTCGTGGCGGGCACGCTCACCGCGTACGCCCTCAACCGGCGTTGGACGTTCCAGGCGGAGCCGTCTCGGGCCCGGTTCGTGGCCACGATGGGCCTGTACGCGGTGATGTTCGGCGTCCAGTGGGGCCTGTTCATGGTGCTGGTGCCCGTCTTCGAGGACCTGGGCTGGGGCACCTTCTGGGCCACGACGGTCGGCTACGTCATCGCCCAGGGCGTCGCGACGGTGACCAACTTCATCGTCCAGCGGACCGTGATCTTCCGGGTGCGCTGAGCACCGTGACGGTCGCGCTCGTCCTGCTCGCCGCGGTGGCGCTGGTGGTGTTGCCGGGGGCGGTGGTCTGCCTGGCCGCCGGCACCCGGTGGCGGGACGCGGTGGCGGCCGGGCCGGTGGTGTCGCTGGCCGTGGTCGCGGTGGGGTGCGCGGTCACCGCCGCGGCGGACCTGCGCTGGGGCCTCATCTCCGCCGGGGTGACGGCCCTGGCCGCGCTGGCTTGCGCGTCGGCAGTGGGTATCGCCGCCCGGGTCACCGACCGGGGGACGTGGCGGCGCGGTGAGGGGGAGTACGACGACGACGATGCCCGCCGAGGCGGGCCGGGCCCGGGAATGGTCGACCTCGTCGTCGTCGCCCTGGCCGCGGTCCCGGTCGTCCACGTCCTCATCGCCACCCGCGGTCTCAGCGCCATCCCCCAGAACTGGGACGCGATCTTCCACGGCGGCGCCACCCGGTTCATCGCCGAGACCGGGCGGGCGGGCGTCACCGACCTCGCGCCGGTGAGCCAGCCCGCCAACCCGCACTTCTTCTATCCGGACACCTACCACGCGTTCGCCTCGCTCCTGGTCGGCCTGCCCGGCGGCGGCCTGCCGGAGGCGTTGGGCGCCGTCTCCGCGGCCACCGGGGTGGTGTTCGTGCTGGGCGCGGCGGTCCTGGCGGGGCGGCTCTGCGGCGGCTCCCGGCTCGCGGCGGTGGCCTCCGCGGCGGTGGCGGCGTCGGCGTGGGCGTTCCCCTACCGGGTGTTGGGCTGGGGCCCGGTCCTCCCGTTCGCCCTGGGCGTCGCGGTGATCCCCGGGCTGCTGTTGTTGGGGGAGACCGTCGCCGCCCGTCGGTCACGGATGCCGGCACATGCGCTGCTGCTGGGGGCGGGCATGGCCGGGGCGTGGTCGGTGCACCCGTCGGTCGCGCTGGCCGCGGCGATCCCGCTGACCGCGCAGGCTGTCGCGGGGCTGATCGCCGCGCCGGGCGTGCGCCCGCGGCTGGCGGTGTCGGGCGGCTTCGCGCTGGCCGCGGCGCCGGCGGGGGCGTATGTGGGCTGGTCGGTGACGATGGTGTCGTCCGGGACCACCGAGGCGCTCGCCGGGTTCTCGTGGCCACGGGAGGTGGGCGTGGTGCGCGCGGTGGCCGGGGTGCTCGATCTCGGCCCCACGGCGGTCGCCTCCGTGGGGATGGCCGTGGCGGTGATCGTCGGACTGGCGGTGGCGGTGGTGGACCCGCGGCGGCGTCGCCCGCTCGCCGCCCCCGTCGCCGCGCTGATCGCCTACGGGACTTTGTACGTCCTGGCCGCGGCGGTGCAGGGCGACTGGGTGCGGACGTTCACCGGCTTCTGGTGGGACGACTACTACCGGTTCGCCGCGCTGCTGGTCCTGCCCGCCGCGGTGCTCGCCGGCGCGGGCGTGCGGGCCCTGGTGCCGCGCGGGTCGCTGCGCCGGCCGGCGGCCCGAACCGGGGTCGTGGTGGTGGCGGTACTCGCGCTGCTCGCGGCGTCCGGCCACGCCGTGCTGGCGGGGAAGCTGCGGGACCTGGGGTACGGGGACGGGCCGTCGGTGACCGCCGACGAGCGCGTCGTCCTCGACGCACTGGGCGAGCGGTACGACGGCGGTGCCGCTCTCAACGACCCGTTCGACGGCACCGCCTGGGTGTACGCGGTGCACGGCGTGCCGGTCGTGTTCGGCGCTCCGCTGGCCGACGACCCGGACGCCCAGGTGGGCACCGACCGGATGAGGCTGTACACCTCGGTCAACCGCTACGGCTTCGACCCGACAGTCACCCGCGAGATGCTGCGCCACGACGTGCGCTGGGTGATCGTCGGGACGGGGTCCGTGGGCGGGCCGGGCCGGCCGGGCGGGTTCATCGGGCTGCACCTCAACCCGAACCTGCGCCTGGTGGAGGCCAACCCGGGTGCCCGCCTGTACGAGGTCCTGCCGGTGCCCGCGGACCACCCGCCCCTGCCGCCCCCACCCGGGATCCCCCCGGTGACGCCGCCCGATCAGCCCCCGAACACGGACTCACCGGTCGTCGAGGCGGTGCGCCCGGGCACGGGGACTAGCCTGGACGGCACCGCATAGACGCCCCGCCGCACCACCGACTCCCAGGAGCGCATCGCCCCATGGACGCCACCACCGTGACCGCCGCAGGTACCGACACCGGGGCCGACCGGCCCGACCGTGACCTGTTGCTCCAGCGCACCCTGTTCTCCGGCCCGCGCCGGTGGGTCAACGACGACCTGTACTCGAGGGTCGTGCGAGGGGTGGTTCGCCGCACCCGTGGTGAGCTGTACCTGGAGGCCGGTGCGATCGTCGACACCAACACCTACTTCGGACGGTTCGAGGCCTCGTACTGGCAGCGCTGGACCGTCGTCACCGAGCTGACCGTGCGGGTGTCGGTGGAGAGCTCCGGCCAGGTGGACGTCCTGGTCCGCGCCTCCGACATCGGCTCCCACGTGCGGACCGTGGAGGTGGTCCACCACAACGGCGACGGCATGGCGGTGCTGCACGTGCCCGTGGACACCTTCACCGACGGCGGCGCGATGTGGCTGGAGGTGCACGCCGTCGACGCGCCGGCGACGGTGTCGGAGGTGGAGTGGAGCACGACGACGACGAGTCCCGCCCGTCGCGCCGCCGTGGCCATCTGCACGTTCAACCGGGCGGATGACTGTGCGGCCACCGTCGACTCGCTGGCCTCGGATCCCCTCGTCGCGGACCTGATCGACGACCTCTATGTCACGGACCAGGGCACCGATCTCGTGGAGACCCGCGATCCGTTCCGGCACGCGGCGGAGGAGTTCGGCGACCGGCTGCACTACCTGCGTCAGCCCAACCTCGGCGGCGCCGGAGGCTTCAGCCGCGGGCTGTTCGAGGCCACCACGCCGGGGGCCCCGGGGCCGGTGGACGTGCTGCTCATGGACGACGACGTCCGGGTGGAGCCGGAGACGGTGCTGCGTCTGTTCGCCTTCGCCGCCGTCACCCGCGAACCGATGCTCGTGGGCGCCCAGATGCTCTACTTGTTCAACCCCGACTACCTGCTGGTCTCGGCCGAGCGCACGCAGCTCGACGAGCTTAGGGGTGGGCTGGACGCCGACGAGTTCGCGCTGCGTGACGAGTCGGTGGTTGAGGGTCGGCAGGAGCGGCGGATCGACGCCGAGTACAACGCGTGGTGGTCCTGCCTCATCCCCGGCGAGGCCGTGGAACGCGTCGGCCTGCCGATGCCGTACTTCTTCCAGTGGGACGACATCGAGTACGGCCTGCGGTGCCGCCAGGCGGGGATGCCGACCTGCACCCTGCAGGGTGCGGCCGTGTGGCACGCGGACTTCTACTGGAAGGACGGCGACGACTTCGGTCAGTTCTTCTCCCTGCGCAACTCGCTGACCACCGCCGCCCTCCGGCAGGGGATCGACCCGAAGGGCATGGCCAAGAACCTCGCCCGGAGCGTCCTGCGTGCCGTCGCGGCCATGCAGTACGGCCTGGCCGCCACGCGCCTGCGCGGGATCGAGGCGTTCCTCGACGGGCCCGACGGTTCCCACGGGGTGGACGACGGCGGTCAGGCCGCGTTGGCCGCGATCCGTGCCGAGCGCGTGCGGTATCCGGAGACCGCCAAGCTCGGCGTGGACGCCCTGCCCGCCGGGATCGGTGTCCAGCGAAAGGTCGGGATCCCGCGCGAGGACCGCGAGGACCAGGTGCTGGCCAAGCGGCTGCTCATGCAGAAGCTGGGTCGGCAGCGCCGCGGCGTGGTGGCGATCCCGTACGAGGACGCCGCGTGGTGGCACGTCTCGCTGTTCGACGAGGTGTACGTCACCGACGCCTCGCAGACCGGGGTGCACCACCGCAGGGTCGACCCGGCGCGGTCCGCAGAGCTGCAGAAGCGTCTGGTGTCGCTGCTCGCCCGGTTCGTCCGGGAGGCCCCGGCCGCCCAGGAGCGGTGGCGCGCCGCGCAGCCCGAGCTCACCACCCGCGAGAACTGGGCCCGCCTCTACGGCGTGTAGCCCCGCGGGTGGTGCCCCGGTCCATCACGGCACCAGGGCCACCGCCTTCAACTCGACGAGCTGGCCTGGGAACGTCAGCTCGCTGACACCGATCGCACTCCACGCCGTGGGGACGTCCGTCCGGGGGATGTAGCGGCTGCGGACGTCGAGGAACAGGGGTAGATGGTCCTGGAGTCCGACGTGGTAGGTGGTCATCTCAACGATGTGCTCGAAGTCCGACCCGCCGGCCCGGAGTACGGTGCCGAGGTTCTCCCAGGCCGCCACGAAGTGGTCCTCGAGACTGCTGTCGATGACGTTCATCTCCGAGTCCCTCCCGACCTGACCCGAGCAGTAGATCAGGTTGCCGACCTTCACCGCCGGCGAGTAGCTGAACAGCTCCACCAGGTGGGCCATGTCCGCGGGGACGACGATTTCCTTCTGCACTTATTTTCCTCCGTCTGTGGTCCGGTGTGACGGATTCATCCTCTGGGGGCGATGAGTCGAGTTAGTTAGCTGCATGTAACAGCGGTGGGTCATGGGCTTCCACAGGGTGTGGCGTTCTCCACAGGGGCCGCTCGGATGACGCTCTCGCGGCCCGGTGCCGGCGGTTCCGTGCGCCACAGTGAGGGGTATGGAGATCCCAGACAAGTACGGTGCCGGAGTGCTCGATGCCGGACCCCCCGATGTCACAGTTCTCGATGCGGGAGCGCGCGGTACGGACGCGGCCGGCGACCTGTCACCACCGGGCAGGGTCCGCAGGGACGCCCCGGGCGCACGTGGCGAACGTGGCGCACTGCCGCGCGGCCCGCTGACCACCGCAGAACTCGCCGGGGCGGTACCGGACCCCGCCGACCGCGCGCGGTACCAACGGATCTGGCACGGGATGTACCGCCGCGCCGACCAGCCGGACGACCTCCGGCTCCGCAGCGTGGCCTTGGCGCGAACCTGGCCCGACGGGGTCCTGCGCGGTCGCAGCGCCGCCCTGCTGTGGGGAGACGACTCCACGCCGCCGGATGCGTTGCCCGAGATCTGGCTGCCGTCCACCCGCAGGTCGTGCCCGGGCCGGGTGTACCGCTACGGCTCGATGCCCGCGTCAGCCGTCACGGAACTCGACGGATTGCGCGTCACCACCCCGCTGCGGACCTGCCGGGACCTCGCGGGGGACCTGGGCCTCGAGGAGGCGGTCGTCTCGGTGGAACGGCTGTGCGCGATGGTGCCCGAGCTGCCGGGCCAGTTGACAGGGGTGGCCGACCATCCGGCGGGCCGGGGCGCGAGGAGGTTCAGAGAGGTCGTCCGGGCCGCGGACCAGCTGTCCGGATCAGTCGCCTCGACGCGGGCCCGTCTCACGCTGGCGGCGGCCGGGCTCGGCGGGTTCGGACACGGGCACACCGTTCGAATGGGGCACTACACGGTGGATTTGCCCCTGGCTGATCCGATGGCCCGGTGCGTGGTGTTCACCCCGGGCGGGAGGGCGGCGACACCCGGACGATCCGCGGAGCGCTACCGGGCGCGCCTTCTGGGCGCCGGCTGGGCCGTGATCGACGTCCGCGGTGGCTCCGCGGACACCGCACCACCGGGCACCCCCGCGCCCGCGGGCGTCGCGCCGCCGACCGCTCCCGCGTCGCTCACCCCGGTCACCCCGGTCACCGATGTCGGCCACCGCGCGGCGGCGGTTCTGCGGGTGCGCTGGCCGTCGACGGAGGTCCGTTTCCCGCTCCGGGGGCACGGCGCGGCGGATCCCCACGGGATGTGGTCCGGCGGTCCCCGGTGGAATCCGGGGCCGCCGGCGTGAGCGTCAGCGGGTGTAGTCGGTCGCCTTCTCGTAGCGTCCCTGCTCGTCCCAGACCCGCCGCAGGAGCTGCTCGAGCTCCCAGACGTCACCCTCGGATCCGAAGTACTTGCGGTCGATGGTGTTGAGCTTGTCCTCGTTCTCGATGATCTTGCTCCACAGCTTCGCGCGCTCGACCGGGTCGTCGGTGAAGTCCTTGTTGAGGTAGTCGTGCGAGTGTCGCTTGAGGTTGCCGAGCACCGTCAACGCCTTGCCGGCCGGGCTGAGCAGGGAGGCGAGGACCGTCACCACGAGGACGCCCACGATGATGCCCAGCGAGAGGAACGTGGGGATCTCCACCACGTCCACGTGCTCTCCACCGTTGATGAACGGCAGGTTGTTCTCGTGCAGGGCGTGGAGGATGAGCTTGACGCCGATGAAGCCGAGGATCGCGGCCAGGCCGTACTTGAGGTAGACGAGCCGGTCCAGCAGTCCGTCGAGCAAGAAGTACAGCTGGCGCAGGCCGAGCAGCGAGAACGTGGTGGCGGTGAAGACGATGAAGACGTTCTGCGTGAGGCCGAAGATCGCGGGGATCGAGTCCAGCGCGAACATGATGTCGGTGCCGCCGATCGCGACCATGACGATCATCATCGGCGTCATGACCCGCTTGCCGTTCTCGATGGTGAACAGTTTGTCGTGGTCGTAGTGGTCGGTGGCCGGGATGAACTTCTTGGCCAGGCGCACCACCACGTTGTCGGCGTCGTCGTCCTCGTCGTCCTCGGCGAGCAGCCGGCCGGCGGTGATGATGAGGAACAGGCCGAAGACGTAGAACAGGACCGCGAACTTGTTGAGCAGCGCAGCGCCGACGAAGATGAACGCGGTCCGCGCGATGATCGAGAACACGATGCCGAACAGCAGCGCCTTCTGCTGTCCCGCGCGCGGCACCTTGAAGCTGGTGAGCAGCAGGAGGAACACGAACAGGTTGTCCACCGAGAGCGCCTTCTCGGTGATGTACCCGGCGAAGTACTCCACGCCCATGTCGGTGCCGCCGAAGATCCATACCGCGAACCCGAACACCACGGCGATCCCCACGTAGAGCGCGGACCAGATGGCCGACTCCTTGAGCGTGGGGATGTGCTCCTTGCGCACGTGGAAGAAGTAGTCGAACAGCAACAGGGCGATGATGAGGCCGACTGACAACGACCATGCGAGCGGGGTGGCTCCCAACGGGGGTTCCTTTCCGGGGAGGGCCGGGGACCGGATCATCCTACCCGCGTCCGGCGATCGGAGCCCCCCGTCAGGGTCCGGTGCCGGCCTCCGTGAGGCCCGGCTCAGTCCTGTCGTCGGACCCTTTTTCCGATCGACATGGTGTGCCGGGCTTCGGCTACCGTCGTGCCGCGGGCATCGGTGACCAGTGCGGTGTGCACGATGCTCGTGCGGGATCGCTCGGTCAGCTGCCCGCGGATGGAGTCGGCCTCCGTGCGGGGCACCTCCACGACGCACCGGAGTCGGCCACGGCCGGGGGTGCGGAAGTCGATCGTCGCCGTCTTGGTCCACACCTGGTACCCGGAGCCGAGCTGCCCCGACAGCAGGGCCCCGTAGAGCACGTCGGTGGCGGCGAACAGGGCGCCACCGAACGCGGTGCCGTTGGTGTTGGCCGTCCACGGTGCCACGTGCATGTCGAGTTCCCCGCGTGTCCAGTCCGGGGCGACGTGACGGATGCGGATCCCCGAACCGAGCAGGGGTGGGTAGAGCGACGCGAGGACGGGGAACGCCCGGGGGCTCGAGGTGTAGCGGTGCAGCAGTGTCTTCGGCACGGGGCGAGCTTAACTTACCGACGGGTCAGTTCGGGGTGGGTGTCGATCTGTCGCGACATCGCGAGATTCCTGGACAAAAGCCAACACTTTGTCTAGCTTCAGGGTTCCGGCCCCGAATTCGGAGGTGGCCGTCGACGAGGAGGCACGTCATGAGGATCATCGTGGATCCGGACCGCTGCGAGGGGCAGGCGGTGTGCGTGGGCCTGGCCCCCGCGGTGTTCGAGCTGGGGGACGACGACGAGGTGGTGCGCGTCATCGTCGACGAGGTCCCCGAGGAGCACCAGAAGCGGGCGCGCAAAGCGGTCGAGAAGTGCCCGATGGCCGCACTCAGAGAGGCCTGACGGGCCACGCCCCCGGATCTCGACCGGTGAGCGCGAGCGCCGAGTCCCGGGCGGGGGCGTCCGGCTCGTCGTAACCGGGCACCGGGGGATCGAAGAGTTCCGGGGCCGGGTTGTCGGCGAGGTCCGCCCGGACGAACTCGAGCACGGCCCGGTCGAGCTCGTCGCCCCACCGCAGGTCGATCCGCTGGGAGACGGCGAGATCCCACGCGTGGACGGCGAGGTCGAACACCTGTTGCGCCAGGTAGTGCTTCGCGGGCGCCAGCCCGTAGGACAGGTGCACCTCGTCATCGTCCGGGGTTCCCCGCCATGCCGCCGCCACCGGCGGACGGATCGCGTCCCAGTCGGTGACCAGCTCCGGCCCGGTCGCCTCCCGGAGCCGACGCAGGCGGTCCTCCAGATCGTCGGCCACCTCGTCGACGGTGCCGCCGGCCAGCAGTCCCGGCACCCACAGTTGTTCGTCGACCACGTGGGCCAGCACCTCGCGCGCGGTCCAGTCGCTGCACGGGGTGGCGGCGTCCCAGTCGGTGACGGCGGGCAGCACCTCGTCATAGAGGTCTGCGGCGAGGGCCTGCAGGGCGATCCAGTCGGTCATGGACCCATCCTGCCAAAATCCGCTACCCCGCCTCGGGATCCGCTAGTCGGATTGGAATCGCCGATCCGGATTCGCAGTAGCGGATTTCGTGGGTTAGCCGCCGGGCTTGACGAACCGCTCGCCCGCGCCCATCCGCTGCAGCCGGAGCCACTCGCGGAATCCGGCGGGGTCCCGGCGCGAGATGAGGAAGTACCAACCGAACCGCAACAGTTCCTGCGGGATGAGCCGCCGGTTGCCGGGCTGGGTGAGTACGTACCCGCGGTTGCGGTAGGTGAAGTGGCGCTTGACCGGGTCGTCGGGGAACTGGGTGTGCATCCGCCCACCGAGGATCGGCTTGAACTCGTCCGAGCCCTGGGGATGCAGGTAGGCGGTGGTCAGGCAGGTGCCGAAGGGCACACCGGAACGGACGAGCCGACGGTGCATCTCCACCTCGTCGCCGCGGATGAACAGGCGCAGGTCCGGAACGCCCACCCGGTCCAGGCAGTCCGCGGTGAACAACGCGCCGTTGAACAGCGACGCGATGCCGGGCAGCAGGTCCTCGGTCGGAACCGCGCTCCCGCCCGGCTCGCCCGGCTCGCCCGGCTCGCCGCCGTCCCCGGTGAACAACTCCGAGCGGTACCGCCGCCACACCAGTCCGCGTCGCAGAGGGAACGCCAGGCGATCGGGATCGTCGAGGTCGCACACCACCGGCGAGACCTCGGCCAGGCCGTGGCGATCCATGCAACCGAGGAGTGTCGCCAGCACCTCCGGGCCCTCCGGGCGGCCGTCGTCGTCGGCGCACCACACCAGGTCGGCGCCGGCGGCCAGGGCGTGGAGCATCCCCAGGGCGAACCCGCCCGCGCCGCCGAGGTTGTGCCGGGAGCCGATGTACGTGGCCTCCACCGGCTGCGACTCGACCAGCTCGCGCACGGCCTGCTCGTCGGCGTTGTCCACCACCACGAGGTGATCGACCGGGCGGGTCTGGCCGCACACCACCCCGAGCGAGGCGCGCAACTGCTCCAGCCGTCGGTGCGTGACCACGACGGCCACCACCCGCCGTGCGTCGGCGCCCGCGCCGTCAGCCCTCATGGTGCATCCTGCCGATGTAGTCGCCGATGGACCGGCCAGCCTCGGGGCCCTCGTAGGCGGTGACGATCTCCTCGATGCTGCCGCGCTGGCGGATCCGGCCGTGGTCGATCCACATCGCCGAGTCGCACAGCTGGGCCAGGAACTCGTTGGAGTGTGAGGCGAACACGAGGATCCCGGAGCGGGAGACCAGGTCGGCGAGCTTGACGCGCGCCTTCTTCATGAACTCCGCGTCCACGGCGCCGATGCCCTCGTCGAGCAGCAGGATCTCGGGATCGATGGAGGTCACCACGCCCATCGCCAGGCGCACCCGCATGCCGGTGGAGTAGGTGCGCAGCGGCATGTCGAGGTACTCGCCGAGTTCGGTGAAGTCCGCGATCTCCTCGACCTTGGCCTTCATCTGCTTGCGCGTCTGGCCGAGGAACAGCCCGCGGATGATGATGTTCTCGTAGCCGGAGATCTCGGGATCCATGCCGACGCCCAGGTCGAACACCGGTGCCACGCGGCCGCGGATCCGGGCCGCGCCGCGGGTGGGCTCGTAGATCCCGGACAGCAGGCGCAGCAGCGTGGACTTGCCGGCGCCGTTGTGTCCGACGAGGCCGACGCGGTCGCCCTCGCGGAGGGAGAGGGTGATGTCCCGCAGGGCCTCGACGACGACGACGTTGGACGCGTTGCGGCCGATCGCGCCACCGGCGGAACCCAGGACGGCCTTCTTCAACGACCGCGACTTGGCGTCGAAGATCGGGAAGTCGACGCAGGCGTCCACGCAGTCGATGGAGACGCCACCGGGGGTGGGTGCAGCGGAGCTCATGGGTTGTACCTCCTACACCCAGTACGGGACTCGGGAGCGGAACTGGCGCAGCGCCACGAACGCCAGCGCGAGACCGACGGCCGTGCAGGCCAGGACGATCCACCAGTGGTAGGCGTCGACCGGTTGGCCGATCATCGGCGCCCGGACGATCTCCAGGTAGTGGTACAGCGGGTTGAGCTCGGCGATGCGCGCGCGGTCGGCGATCTCGCCGCCCTGCTCGTAGAGCGTCTGCGTGGTCCAGACGATGGGGGTCATGTAGAAGAGCAGCTGCACCATCGAGTCCAGCAGCGGCGCGATGTCCCGGAACCGGGTGGCGAGGATGCCGAACAGCATGGCCACCCACACGCCGTTGAGCATGAGCACCGCCAGTCCCAGGACGGACAGCAGCAGGTCCCAGCCGAGCGGCCGGGGGAACACCACCATGAGCACCACCCAGATCACCAGGTTGTGGCACAGGAAGAGGAACTGGCGCCACACCAGGCGGTAGACGTGCACGCTCAGGGCGCTGGGGAGCTGTTTGATCAGGCCCTCGTTGGCGATGAAGACCTCGGAGCCCTCCTTGATGCACCCGGAGATGAAGCCCCACATGATGAGTCCCACGGTGACGTGGGGGAGGAACTCGGCGAGTGGGATCTGGAAGAGGATCGAGTAGAGCAGGCCGAGTGCGACGGCCATGACGCCGGTGGCGATGGTGATCCACAGGGGCCCGAGCGTGGACCGCCGGTAGCGCTGTTTGATGTCCTGCCAGCCGAGGGACAGCCACAGCTCGCGCTGACTGAGCCCCTGCCGCAGGTCGGCGACGGCCCGGCGGAAGGTGTGGGAGTCATTGACGATCTCGCCGCGGACGCGCTCGTCGGGGAGCGTCGCCGAGGCGGGATCGGGAAGGGACTGGTCCTGCACGATCGGGAAGCCTACTAGAGCCTCGGCCGGTGGCAGCCCCGCCGCGAGTGCGCGTAGACAGTAGAGATGACGACCAGTACACAGATCCAGCTCGCGAGCCGCCCCCGCGGATGGCCGACCCACGACAACTTCCGCACGGTCTCCGTGGACCTGCCCGAGCTCGCCGAGGGTGAGGTGCGGGTGGCGAACGAGTACGTCTCCGTGGACCCGTACATGCGTGGGCGCATGAACGAGGGGCGCTCCTACATCCCGCCGTTCGAACTCGATCAGACGATGACCGGCGCCGCTGTGGGGCGCGTGGTCGAGTCGCGGTCCGGCGCCCACCCCGTCGGTGCGGTGGTCCAGCACGATCTGGGTTGGCGGGACATCGCGCAGGCCGACGGCCGGCAGTTCCGGGTGGTGCGGGAGATCGACGGTGTGCCGGTCTCGGCGTACCTCGGGGTACTCGGGACCACCGGTCTCACGGCGTATGTGGGTCTGCTGCACATCGGACGTTTCCAGCCGGGCGAGTCGGTCTTCGTCTCCGGCGCGGCCGGGTCCGTCGGGTCGGCCGTGGGCCAGATCGCCAAGCTCATGGGGGCCTCCAAGGTGGTCGGGTCCGCCGGTAGCGCGGAGAAGGTCGAGAAGGCCACGAGCAGCTACGGCTTCGACGCCGCGATCAACTACCGCGAAGGCCCGGTCCGCACGCTCCTGCGCGAGCACTTCGGCACCCAGGACGGTGAGGGCATCGACGTCTACTTCGACAACGTGGGCGGGGACCACCTCGAGGCCGCGCTCGACCTGATGAACGACCGCGGTCGGCTCGCGCTGTGTGGCGCGATCAGCTCGTACAACGCCACCGAGCGCACGCCCGGGCCGGACAACCTCTGGTACGCCATCACCCGTGGGCTCACCCTCCAGGGCTTCACGGTGAACAACTACACGCACCTCTTCAAGGAGTTCGCGGAGAAGGTCGGTCCGTGGGTCGCGTCGGGCGAGATCGTCTTCGACGAGACCGTCGTCGAGGGCATCGACAACTCGGTCGACGCGTTCCTCGATCTGATGAAGGGTGCCAACGTCGGCAAGATGCTCGTCAAGATCTGACCGGCCCGCCCGCCGACCCGGGTGGGGGCGCGTCACGGGGGTGCGGCAGGGTTGACGTCATGACGCCGACTCGCCGAGCCGCGCCCGCAGACCGTCTACGGCGACGGATCCGTCGCCGGCTCGATGACGCGCGCGCCGCCGCGGACGCGCGGTGGGGCCGGGCGCGGGAGAGTCACCGGCCCGTGTATCTCGTCGCCCCGGCCGGTCACCCCAATCACGGCGACGAGCAGTTGTTGGCGGGGTGGTTGCGCTACCTGCGGCACGCGCTGCCCGGCACACCCGTGGTGGTGGACTGTCACACGCCCGGTCAGGCGGCGGTCCTCCACCATTCCGAGCACCCGGACGCGCTCTTCACCGACACGCTGTGGCGCCTGGCCTCCGAGCACACCGAGGCCGACGCGGCGGTCGGGTTCTGCCGCCACGCGGTGGGCGATCCCGGGGTGCGGCCCGCGCTCGCCTCGGGCGTCGATCTGCTGCGCAGCGCGTCGGTCATCCACCTGATCGGCGGCGGCTACGTCAACGACCAGTGGCCCCACCACCTGGGCGTGGTGGCGGCGGCGGGTGAGGCCGGCCGACTGTCCGGTGCGCGCGTGGTGGCCACGGGCCAGGGGTTCGTGCCGTGCGGGGACGCCGGACGGTTGGCGGGGGCGTTGCGCGACTACGACCTGGTCACCGTCCGCGACGCGGACTCGTTCGACCTCCTCGCGGGTGCGGGGGTCCCGGTCCGCCACGTGGGCGACGACGGCTGGCTGGCCCTGTGCACGGCGGGTGGCGTCGAATCCGGTGACCACCCGGTGTACTCGGCCGACCCGGACACCTGCCGTGACCTGGTGCTCTGCGCGCAGTCCGACCTGGTCGATCCCGGGCTGCTCGCCGACACCGTCGCGCGGACCCTCGCCGCATGGGCGTTCCCGGGGGAGCGGATGACGGTCGTCGAGTCGATCCCCGGTGGGGACCGGGTGGTGTGGGACATGCTGTGTGCCCGCGCGGAGGCGGCGTCCACCGTCGACGGTGGACCGGGCGGGCGGGGCGACGACGACGACGAGGTCGGCCGCGCTCTGGCCGACCTGCGGTTGCCCCGCGCGCGTTTCGTGTCGTTCCAGGAATTGTGGGACTCGGGTCTTCCCGCCAGGCCCGGGCAGGTCTGGCTGACCACCCGATTCCACCCGCATCTCTTCGCGGCGGCCCGTGGCGCCTCCGGGGTGGCGCTGCGGACGGGGTCGGAATACTACGACGTCAAGCACGGGTCGCTGCTCGCTGCGGGGTCGCCGTGGGGTTCGGTGGCGGCGGACGAGGGCCCGGGCCCCGACGATCCCGGGGTGCCCGCCGCGGGTGGCATCGATCCGGCCACCGTCACCGAGCTCGTGGCGGGCGCGGAGCGGTTGGCGCAGGAGATCTACCGGCCCGGTTCTCGGTGAGACGGCGCGACGCCGGGAGCGATCCCGCGGAGGACGTCGACCTCGACGGCCGCGTACTCGTGGGAGTGTCCAACACCGGGACGGGCGAGGTGGGGTCGCGGACCACGTTCACGTACCACGAGGAAGGCGACGTGGTGTGGGCCGAGTACCGCGGCGGTGAGGTGCTCCGCGGCTACCTGGTGGGCACCCGCAGTGGGGTTGAGCTGCAGTTCCGTTACGTCCACCTCGGCTCGGACGGCCGGACCTCGAGCGGCGTCTGTGACTCGGTGATCGAGGTCCTCGCCGACGGCCGGGTCCGGTTCCGCGAGAAGTGGCAGTGGGAGTCCCGGGCGGGCTCGGGTGTCAGTGTCGTCGAGGAGACCTTCCGGTCCGACCGCTGAGCTACGCGCACCCCCGGGTACTTCGCGACCGCTTTGTGCAACTAGTTGCATGAAGGCCGGAGTGGCCGTACGTTCGGGGGAGAAGTCCGCCCGCCCCGGTTCCGAAAGGACTACCCATGGCCCTTCCCTCCGTACTCGCCGGCCCGCTCACCGTTCCGGTGGTCGCGTCGCCGATGTTCATCTACTCCGGCCCCGAGCTCGTGGCCGCGCAATGTCAGGCGGGCGTGATCGGGTCGTTCCCGGCACTCAACGCGCGGCCGCAGTCGGTGCTGGCGGAATGGATCGACCAGGTCAAGGAGAGCAACGAGGCGTTCGCGTCCGCGAACCCGGATCGGTACGTGGCGCCGTTCGCGGTCAACCAGATCGTCCACCGTTCCAACGACCGCCTCGAGCAGGACCTGGCCACCGTGGTCGAGCACGAGGTGCCGATCGTCATCACCTCGCTCGGTGCCCGCGAGGAGGTCAACGAGGCCGTCCACTCCTACGGTGGCATCGTCCTGCACGACGTGATCAACGACAGGTTCGCGCGCAAGGCCGTCGAGAAGGGCGCGGACGGACTGGTCGCCGTCGCCGCCGGTGCGGGTGGGCACGCCGGCACCCAGTCGCCCTTCGCGCTGGTCCAGGAGATCCGGGAGTGGTTCGACGGCCCGCTGTTGCTGTCCGGGGCCATCGCCCACGGCCGCTCGATCCTCGCCGCGCAGGCGGCCGGTGCCGACCTCGCCTACATCGGTTCGGCGTTTCTCGCGACCGAGGAGTCCCGCGCGACCGCCGCCTACAAGCAGATGATCGTGGACAGCGGTGCCGGCGACATCGTCTACAGCAACCTCTTCACGGGAATCCACGGGAACTATCTGCGGGGCAGTATCGAGGCCGCTGGCCTCAATCCGGATGACCTGCCGGAATCGGACCCGTCGGCGATGGACTTCGGCTCAGGTGGGACCACCGACTCCAAGGCGTGGCGGGACATCTGGGGCGCCGGCCAGGGTGTGGGCGCGGTGGACTCGATCGGATCCGTCCGCGCGCTGGTCGAGCGACTGCGGTCCGAGTACGACGACGCGCTGGCCGCCCTCACCGCGGGCCTGCCCGCGATGCGCTGAACCGGTGTCGCTGAAGTTCGCGATCCTCACCTCGCTCACCGAGCGGGAGGGCAGCGGCATCGAACTCGCCCGCAGGTTCGACAAGTCGATCGGGTACTTCTGGCCCGCGACCCACCAGCAGATCTACCGCGAGCTCGACCGGTTGGCCTCCGCCGGCCTCATCCGGGAGTTGCCGCAGGAGGGCCCGCCCCGGCGCGGACAGCCCAGACGGTTCGCCGTCACCGGTGACGGCCGGGACCTGCTGGTGGGGTGGATCGGCGAGGACGACGAGCCCGAACCGATGCGCTCGAGCATCGCGGTCCGGGCCCGCGCGGCGGCGGCCACGGGCAGGACGGGCGAGTTGCGGCGTTCCCTCGAGCACCACCGCCGACTGCGGCTGGAGAGCCTGCGCCGGTACCGCGAGATCGAGGAGCAGGACTTCGCGTCCCGCGACCCCGCCGAGGTGCGCGGCGCCCTTCAGCACCAGGTGCTCAAGCTGGGCATCCAGGCCGAGCAGGCATGGGTGGTCTGGTGCGACGAGACCCTCGAGGTGTTGGGTCGCCTGCCGTCGCCGGGGTCAGCGCCGTAGCGCCGACTCGAGCGACGCCAGCGACGCTTCGAGGAACCCGGGCCCGAACGGCGGCATCCCGCCGATCTCGGCGATCACCTCCGGGGGAGTGGCCGACCAGTCGTAGCGGAGGGCCACGTCGGTCGACTCGCCGACGGGGGTCAGGTCGTAGCGCCAGCGCCATCCGCCGGTGGAGACCTCCCCGGTGTCGTCGGGCTGGCCCGGCTCCCACTCAAGTGTCCGATCCGGGTCGAACGCGGTCACGACGTTGTGCATGACGTAGTGGCCGCCCCTGGCGTCGATGTACATGTTCATCACGAAGACGTCGCCCACGCCCGAGATGGGCTCGGTGGTGACCGCGTCGCGCACCCAGTCGCCGGGTTCGGTCTCCTTGTGGCGCGTCGGGTCGGCGAGGAGCGCGAAGATCTCCGACGCCGGCGCAGGGATCCGCCTGCGGGCGGTCATGGACGAGGCGTCGGCGGACGCGCCGGCGGAATCACCCGGGTCTGCGACAGTGGACACGGCATGCTCCTTCGATCGGCGGTGACAGCCCGGCCGGCCACGTGCTCATCGGTCTCGCCGACCTCTGTCGGTGCCGATTAGACCACCGGCGCGACCCTCAGTCGACCGTGAGCAGGATCTTGCCGTGGCTCTCGCCGGATTCCAGCAGGGCGAGCGCCTCAGAAGCCCGGCCGAGCGGGATCTCGCGGGAGACCCGGGTGGTGACGTCCCCGGCCGCGACCATCGGCCACACCTGGTCCACGACCTCCCGGCAGATGCCGGTCTTGCCGCCGGGGCCGTCGGTCGGGCGGGCCCGGAGGTTGGTCGCGAGGATGCCGGCCCTCTTGGGCAGCAACCTGCCCAGGTTGAGTTCGCCCTTCACCCCGCCCTGGAGCCCGATGACGATCACGCGACCGTCCGGCGCCAGGGAGGCGATGTTCTTCTCCAGGTACTTCGCGCCCATCACGTCCAGGACCAGGTCGACGCCACGGCCGCGCTCGTCGTCGTCGGTCCATTCCCCGACCCGGTCGACGAAGTCCTCGACCCGGTAGTCGATCACCAGGTCCGCGCCCAGTTCCCGGCACATCGCCACCTTCTCCGGCCCGCCGGCGGTGGTGGCCACGCGAGCGCCGAGGGCGCGGCAGACCTGGATCGCGTGGGATCCGATGCCGCCGGCTCCGCCGTGGATCAGCACGCGCGGGGCGCCGAGGTCGGTATCGCCCCATCGGGCCTGCGCCGCGAGGACGCCCCGGCCGAGCCCGCCCGTCATGGCCAGGTTCGACCACACCGTGCACGCCACCTCCGGCAGCGACGCGGCCTCGTGGAGCGAGACCCCGGCGGGGACGGGCATGACCTGTCCGGCCGGGACGGCCACCTTCTCCGCGTACCCGCCACCGGCGAGCAGGGCGCACACCTCGTCACCCACCGCCAGGCCCTCGACGCCCTCGCCGACCCCGGAGATCCGGCCCGAGCACTCGAGGCCCAGGATCTCCGACGCGCCGGGCGGCGGCGGGTAGTGGCCCCTGGTCTGCAGCAGGTCTGCGCGGTTCACCGCGGAGGCCGCGACGTCGACGAGCACCTCGCCGGGGCCGGCGACCGGGTCGTCGACCTCGGTCAGGCGCAGGGTGTCGGGTCCGTTGTCGTAGGAGATCGCCTTCATGCCCTCCGACGGTAGCCGGGTTGGGCCCGGAGGGCAGGCGGGCTGGGTGCGCCCGCCCGCGGTCCACTACGATGAACGGCGTCGTCAACGCGGGTTCCACGTGGAACCACGCGGTCGTGCGTGTCGCGGCGGACGGCGGGGAAGTGTGGCAGAGCGGCCGAATGCACTCGCCTTGAAAGCGAGCGTGCCTAAACAGCACCGGGGGTTCAAATCCCTCCACTTCCGCCCATGCAGTGGGCGCCCGGACGCGGGGGCTCAGTCGGCGACGCGGTCGATGTCGGCCGCAGACGCGTCCGAGATCGTGTCCAGTACCCGCGCGTAGGCGGGGGAGTCGCCCGAGACGATCGAGACGTGGTCCTCGCCGTCGATGAGGTCGAGGCGCGCCCGACCGTTGGCCCGCCGGACGGCTTCCACGTACCGGGTCGAGTTCTCCGGCGCGACCATCGTGTCGGCCGTGCCGTGCAGAGCGATGACGGGGACGTCGGGTGCGATGTTCTGCCGCGGGTCCACCATCGCGTACCGGGAGGGGACCTGGGAGGGTGTGCCGCCTATCGCCGTGACGATCCTGTCGTCACCGTGGGTCGCCGCATAGACCATGTCCAGCGGGCCGGCGATCGAGACCACGCGGGTGGGCCGGAAGGCGGGACTGGCGCCCACCTCGTCGTCCTCGAGCAGATGGCGGGTACCGCCCCAGACCGCGAGCTGTGCGCCCGCGCTGTGGCCCACCACGACTTCGTCGTCGGTGGTGAGCTGCGGGAACCGCCGGTCGACCTCGATTACATGGTCGAGTGCGTCCGCGACATCCCGGAACGTGACGGGCCAGCCGCCGCCGGACCCGACCCGTCGGTACTCGATGTTGTAGACCGCCATCCCGCGGCTCGCCAGCTCACGCGCCAGGGGATCGAAGATGTCCGCACCCAGTTGGTCCTGCCACGCCCCTCCGTGGATGAGGACCGCCAGCGGGATGGAATCGACCTCCTGGGCCCCGGCCGGCAGGTACAGGTCCGCCCAGTTCTGTTGCGGGTCCGCGGCGCCACCCCGGGTCGGGTACTCGAATCGCTGGACCGTGACCTCGTCCAACCGGACTGAGCCCGCATAGGTCGGTTCGACCACCGGTACCGCTGCCGTCGACATGCAGCCGGCGAGGCCGAGCGCGGCACCGGCCAGGACTGCGCTGACCACACCGGCACGTCTCGATCTCACGTCTTGTCCTCGCGACGACACGGCCACCACTTCCTCAGGATTCGATAAGGCGAAAAGCCTTGCTTTCTCCTCGGGTTGGCACGTAGCTCGGGGCGGGCGCGACAGATGTCTCGGAGAGTGAAACCAATCTTACTGACTGTCTGTCGCGGGACCCTGAGGGGAGCCCCCGAGCCGGTCCCTCGGGCGTGTCGGACGACCCCGGCCGACCGGCCGGGCCGTCTCGTCAACCGATGACGGTGACCCGGTCGGTCTCGGGGGCCGTCAGCGGGCCCTTCTCGGCGACGTACCGCCGCAGTGCGTCGAGGTCGGTCAACCCGGCCTCGCGGCGATCCCCGCGTTCGGCCAGGACGGAGCCGTCCCATTCGGGGGAGGAGAGGAACTCGTTCACCACGACCGTGTACTCGCGTCGGGGGTCGACGGGCTCGTCGTCGACGACTATCTCCGTCACCCGGTCTCCGGGCGGGCGTCCGAGGTCGACGGTGTAGCGCACGTTCGACGAGACGGCGGGGCCGTTGCGACCGATGTCGTCGGCGAAGTGGTCGAAGGCCGCGTGGAGTTCTTCCCCGCTCACGGTGACCAGGTACAGGCGGTCACCGTAGGGCTGCACGGTGTGCAGGGTGGCGTAGTCGAGCCGGCCGGCGGCGAGGTCGGTGAGCAGGGAGTCGGGGTTGGACAGTGCGAGCTCGGCACCCCGACCGCGGGTGGCGTGGAGCTGTCCGTCGGCGACGAGGTCGGCCAGGGGGGACTCGCCGTCGGCGTCCATGTCCCGCTCGATCGCCTCGTCGGCGGCGCCGATCACCTCGCGGGCCTCCGGCGCCGCCGCGGCCTGCGCCTGACGCACGAGTTCCTCGGTCCCGGCGTCGGGCGCGATGTCGAGGTTGACCGTCTGGTTGAACACCGATGTCTGGGGCCGGATCACATCGCCGGTCGACGGGTCGACCGCCAGGTCCACCACCGTGACGGACCGGCCGTGGGACGCGGGGGCCACGACGACCCGCTCGTCGTTCTCGGCGTCGAAGACGCGGCAGGTGGCCGGGCCTCCGGAGGCTCCCATGATCAGGGCGTCCACCGCGGGGTTGAGCTCCTTGACCAGGTCGATCTCGGTGAGCTCCTCGGGACAGGCCGCGGGGTCCAGGTTGGCGTGGACGGTATCGGACTGGACCATGGCGACGATCGCCTCCACGCCCAGGAACTGCAGCGACTCCACGGTGTCGTCGATCGCGCGGAGCGGGTCGGCCAGGCGGGTGGCCGTCTCCGGCAGGGACTCGGACGGAGCGGTCACCGCGACGACCCCCACCCGGACGTCGCCGACGCGGTGGATGGAGAACGGGAAGGTCGGGGCGGACTCGGGCGACGGGATGACGTTGGAGGCCAGGAACGGGAACGCCGCCCCACGGAACGGCGGGAGCGGTGGGTCGACCCGGCAGTCCTGCTCGGTCACGCAGCCCGGTGCGACCAGGGACCGGACATGGGCGGCACCCTTCTCGAGCTCGCGTCGACCGACGCCGGCTCCGTCCACGCCGATCCGGTTGAAGAACTCGATGGTCGGTCGGTCGCCCAGCAGGGCGGCCTCGGGGGTGGTCCCGCCGATCGAGTCGCCGGTGGCGAGCAGAAGTGAGTCCTCCGCCTGCGCGCGTAGCTTCTCGACCGTGGCGGCGAGGTGCGGCCCGCCGCCGGCCGGGCGGACGTTCCCCGAGCCGTCGCGCAGCTCGCCCTGGAATCCCACGGGGCGGGACAGGGCGCCGGAGAACTCGCCGATCCCCAGGATGCGGACGGACCGTGTCTCCGCCGCCGGGCTCCACGGGCTGCTGGTCCGCCCGGTCTGGGCATCGGCGCGCGGTGGGGTGGCGAGGGTGGTGACGAGGGTCAGTGCCGAGAGGAACGCCAGCGCGATCAGGGTCACGCGCCCCGAAATGGACGTACGGACAGCTGCCGAGTTCACCATGTTCCATGAACTCTTCTGCAGCACACCGTCTCCTCAGCTGCGGGGACCGGAATTCCCCGCGATGCGGGGAACGCGACATCGTGAAGCGCTCCCCCAAACCCGGACCATGCTGCCGTTGCGAGGTCACGGGACCCCGCCGGAAGCGTCACGTTCTGGTTACGAATTGCCGGGCGGCGGTGAGGAACCGGTCGTTTTCCTCGGGATCTCCGATGGACACCCGCACTCCGTCGCCCGCGAAGCACCGGGTCACGACGAGGTGATCGCGGCAGTGGGCGTCGAAATCGGCCGAGGCGTCCCCGAGTGGGAGCCAGACGAAGTTCGCCTGGGTGTCCGGGACCGCGTGTCCCATCCCGAGCAGCGCGTCCCGCACCCGGGAGCGCTCGGCGACGACCGCGTCAGTGCGCGCCCGGAGCTCGTCCCCGGCCTCGAGGCAGGCGATCCCGGCGGCCTGGGCCAGGGAGCTCACGGAGAACGGGACGACCATCTTCGCGACCGGCACCACCAGGCTCACGGGTCCGACCAGGTAGCCGACGCGGAGACCGGCCAAGCCGTAGGCCTTGGAGAAGGTGCGCAGGGAGACCACGTTGGGGCGCGCCATCGCCTCGGCGACGCCGTCGACAGGGTCGTCCGACCGCATGTACTCGTAGTAGGCCTCGTCCAGTGCGACGGTGACCCGCTCGGGGATGCGGTCGAGGAACCGGGCGAGCTCGGCGCGGGACACCGCCGGGCCGGTCGGGTTGTTGGGGGTGCAGACGAAGATCAACCTGGTCCGGGCGGTCACGGTGGCGGCGATCGCGTCGAGGTCCAGCGAACCGTCGGCGCGGTTGGGGATCGCGATCGGCACCGCGTGGGCGATCCGGGCGATGATCGGATAGGCCTCGAAGGAGCGCCAGCCGAAGATCACCTCGTCGCCGGGTGCGCACACCGCCTGGACCAGTTGCTGGCACAGCGCCACCGAGCCGCAGCCGGCAGTGACGTTCTCGGTGGGCACGTCGAGGAAGTCCGCGAGCCGGTCGACGAGCGCGCCGGCCGTGATGTCCGGGTAGCGGTTGGCGGCCGCCGCGGCCTCGGCGATGGCCGCCGCCACGCTCGGCAGCGGGCCCGCGGTGGTCTCGTTGGACGCGAGTTTGACCGCGCCCGGTACGGAGGCGCCCGGAACATAGGCGGGGATGGCGTCGAGGTCGCTGCGCACGTCGGGGGACATGACTACAGGGTAGGACCACCCTCTGCGGGCCCGGTGTCCGGCCGTTTTGCGCACCGGCCCGGCGTGTGTGTACTGTAATTCCTCGTTGGCTCAGCAGAGCCTCCAGGAGGCGTGCCAGAGCGGCCGAATGGGACTCACTGCTAATGAGTTGTCCTCCTCAAAGGGGACCGGAGGTTCAAATCCTCTCGCCTCCGCCATGCCGGAGACCCGGGTGACCGGATATCTGGCACGACAGAAGAATAATGCGCCCGTAGCTCAATGGATAGAGCACTTGACTACGGATCAAGAGGTTAGGGGTTCGAGTCCCTTCGGGCGCACAGTGAGAACGCCCCCGTCCACGCGGACGGGGGCGTTCGTCATTTTCCGGGGTGCCGCGCTCACGCGACGATCGCGGTGTCCCGCCGATGGGCGCGCAGGGTCTCGACCTGGTCCCAGACCACGACTGCCCAGATCGTGGCGACGAGGCTCCACCGGATCGCGGTGGCCGCCGTGCCGCCGTGGTCCGTCGCGACGAGGTCGGGGTGGATCACCTGGTCCTGGACCAGGACCAGGACCGTGAGAAAGGCGCCGAAGGCCACGTCGACGGCCACCTCGACCCCGAGCCGGACCCGGGTGTGGCCAGGCCGCACCAGGCGCCACACCTGAACGAGTGCGAGCGCGCCGAGCAGCAGCAGGTACCCGGCGAGCCATCCGGTGGGGATGTCGGGGTTCACCAGTGGTTCGCCGCCGTTGAGGTGGCCGATGTACAGGAACGTCGACGGGACGAACGGCACGGCGGCCAGGATGGCCAGCATCACCAGGGACACGACCGCGTCGACGCGGGTCTCTGCCCCGCCCCGGGGCCCGTCCAGGTGTGCCGGGTCCCAGGCGGGGGTGGTGAGCGGGCTCCGTCCGCCCTCGGGGGTGGTCCGTTCGACTATCACCACCACGAGCGTCCACGCCGCGAAGGCCCACAGCAGGGCGCCGGCCACGGAGCTGATGAGCTGGCCGATGAGGCCGCCGAGCTCCGGCTCCGGGGTGGTCGAGATGTAGAGGATCCCGCCGGCCAGCGCCGCGATGACGCCCACCACCGGGAGGAGCCACCGCAGCACCCGTGCCCAGACCGGATAGATCCCGGGGCCCACGAGATACCGGGGAGCGCCCGAGTAGCGGCGCGCGAGTTCGGCCGGATCGCCGAGGCGCGTCAGGACCGCGCGTTCGGCGGAGTCGCGCGCGGCCGTCTCGCCGGCGCCGTTCCCGGCGTCGGGTTCCGCGGCCACCATGTCGTCGATGGTCGCGGCGATCTCCGAGGAAATGTCGCCGCGCTGGTCCTCCGGGAGGTGGCGGACCACCTCGGAGATGTAGCGATCGGTCAGTGTGGACATCACGCGTCCGCCTTTCGCAGATCGGTGTAACCGGCGCCCAGCGCCAGCCATTCGGAGTGCAGACGCTCGGCGGTCTCGGTGCCGAGCGCGGTGGTCTCGTAGTACTTGCGGGGTCTGGGTTCCTCGGTGCGCCAGGTCGAGGTGAGCAGTCCCTGCCCCTCGAGGCGGCGCAACAACGGGTAGAGGGTGTTGGCCTCGGTGACGATGCCCGCCTCGGCCAGCGTGGTGAGCAGCGCGTACCCGTACCTGGGCGTCCGGCAGGCCAACAGGCTCGCCAGGACCACCGACCCCCGCCGGATCTCCTGTAGGTGGGTGCCCAGTGCCGTGTCTCCGTCGTCGACCATGACGGACACGTTAGTGTGTGTCACACACTATGTAAATGGGGCACAGCATAAACGCGGCCGGCCCATCGGGCCGACCGCGTTCCTGGAAAAGCGTGGGGATGGGGATCTATGCCGCGGCCCTGGTCTTCTTGACCCGCACCCGCTGATAGGGCGCCGCGACGGACTCGCCGATTGCCTGCGCGATGAGGTCCTCGGCGGTCCGGTTCTTCCGCGCCAGCGTGGCGACCAGCTTGGTGAACCGGGCGCCGCGGGCGAACTCCTTGGCGCTGCGGTCCTCCACGGCGAAGAACAGCTTGGCCTGTTCGGGCAGTAGCGACAGCACGCCGTTGAGGATCTGTCGGGTGACCCACTTGGCCACCGGCCCCTTTACGTCAGGGTGGCGCAGCGAGTGGCCGGCCATCGCCGCGAAGATGGTCAACGCCTTGGTGTTGAGGCCGTCGCTGACGTACTGGTCGACTTCGGCGAAGGTCTCGAAGTAGGGGCCCGGCACGTGCAGTTGCTTCGCGCCGCGGTGGGACTCCACCACCACGCGGTTCGCGTCGGAGGTCGACAGTCCCGGCCCGAACTCCTGGTAGCCGCGCACCGCGGACCAGATGTACGTCCACCACGTCCACCGCATCCACTCGGGCTGCTTGGCGCTGACCACCTCGCCGGTCTCGGGGTCGGTCCAACTCGCCTGCTCGTGGAGGTGGTCGACGCGCGTGGCCGCCGCATCCGCGTGGGCGGTGTCGGCGAAGACCGAATCCCGCAGGTAGGCGGCCGTGCGGTCGAACCTCGCGGCCATCTCATCGGCGCCTTCGCTGGTCAACGACACCCGCTCGAAGTGGGTCATCATGCCCGGCTCGAGCATCTGGAGGAAGAGCGCGTTCTTCGCGCCGAGCCCCGAGGCGGGGTCCGAGAACACCCGCCAGGAGACGCTGTCGGGGCCGTAGTACCCGTCATCGGCGCGGGGAGCGTCGGAGAGTCGGAGGGGGACGTGGGTGTCGGGCATGGAGTCGCTTTCGGTTCGGGGGAGCGGAGGTTCGGGGGTTCGGGAAATCGGGGGTCGGGAGCGGTGGCCGAGATCTCGACCAACCCGGACAATAATAAGTCCTTCACACTCCGCGTCGGCGGATACCACCGGGAACGGCGCGGCACCGGGCGTCACCCGGCACCCGGCGCCGCCGACCACGGTGGTCATCGCCGGGATGGTCCCCTAGCGTTGGCGGCGTCCGGGCGTTGACGAGCGAGGGCGAAGTGGGTGCGGCGATGCGAACCTACGGTCTACGGCGACCCCGGCGGGTCGGGCATCGGTTCCTCGGGTCCCTGGTCGCCGCGGCGCTGACCCTCTCGGGATGTGCGGGGACCGATGACAGCCCTGGGGGTCCCCCGGATAACCCGGCCTCCGTTGAGCCGGAGCGCATACCCGAACCCGCGATGCTGTCCCAGCAGGGAGTGAACGCCGGGCATCCGCTCGCCGCCGGGGCCGGGATGGAGATGCTCGAGGCCGGGGGCACCGCGGTGGACGCCGCGATCGCCGCCGCGTTCGCCGTCTCGGTCGTCGAGCCCTACGCCTCTGGGGTGGGAGGTGGTGGCTCGGCTCTGGTCGCGACCCGGGACGCGGCTCCGGAGGCGTTCGACTACCGCGAGGTCGTCGCCGCCGACGGCGTCATCCCACCGACCAACACGGGCATCCCCGGTTTCGTCGCCGGGATGGCGGAGCTCCACGCCCGGCACGGCACCCTCGAGTGGGCCGAGCTGCTGGAGCCTGCCGCGCGGATGGCCGAGGGCGGCGTTCCGGCCACCGGTGCGCTCACCTCGAGGGTCGCCGTCGGTGGAGCAGCTGCGGTCTCAGGTCTCGAGCAGTTCTCTCCGGGTGGTGTGCCGCTGCGGGTCGGCGACACCCTGGTCCAGGCCGAACTCGGCGCCACCCTCCGCACACTCCAGAACGAGGGGCCGGAGAGTTTCTACACCGGCCGGATCGCGGACCGGCTCACCGTGATCGAGGGGATCGACCCGACCTCGCTGGAGCGGTACGCGGTGCAGCGCAGCGAACCCCCGCAGGGCCCGGTGGGCGACTACGAGGTGGTCTCGGGGGCGCCGGCCCTGCCCGGAGTCGCGCTCATCCAGATGCTGCAGGTGTTGGAGAGCCAGGGGATCTCGGAGGTGGACCCGGAGTCGACGGAGTACGTCCGGCGCCTCTCCGAGGCGTGGCTCATCGGCGAGCGGACCGTGCGGACGGAGCTGGGCGACCCGGCCTTCACCGAGGTGCCCGTCGACGAGCTGGTCGACCCGGTCAGGAACGCCGAGCTCGTCGGTGGCGCGGTGCCCCCGGCGCCGAGGGGTGAGAACCTGGAGAAGCCGGGGAACACGACCCACCTCACGGTCGTCGACAGCAGCGGCACGGTGGTGTCGATGACCAATACCCTCACCCAGTTCTGGGGTTCGGGGACGGAGGTCGGCGGGTTCTTCCTCAACGACCAGCTCAGCCGGTTCGACACGGTGGGCTCCCCGCGGAACCAGCCCGAGCCGGGCAGGCGATCGGTGACGTGGTCCAACCCGACCCTGGTGTTGGACGGCCGGGGCCGGCCGGTTCTGGGCCTCGGCACGCCGGGCGGGGCGAACATCCTGAGTGTCCTCGCCAACACCCTCACCCGGTGGGCGCTGCTCGGCCAGTCGCTGGAGGAGGCGGTGGCGGCCCCGCGGTTCCGGTTCGACGGCGCGTCGCGGACCCTCGTCGTGGAGCCGGCGTTGCTGGGCTCACCGGCGGCGCGGGGGGTCGGGGCGCTGGGCTGGGCGGTCTCGCCGTCCCCCGGGGGGCTCTTCGGATCGGTCCAGGCGCTGGAGATCGACTACGAGACCCGGACGGTCTCCGGACCCACGGACACCCGGCTCGAGGCGGGGACGGTGATCGTCGACGCGGAGGGGTGAGCCGAGCGCCGCGGCCCGGTCGGGGGTGGGGGCCGGAGTACGACGACGACGAGGTCGCGCATTTCCTAGGCTGTGCCGATGGCTCAGCCCGCGCGAGAGGCGCTCCGCCGCAACGCCGGCCATCTGGCGTCGGTGGCATTGGTGCTCATGTGGAGTTCGGGCTACGTCGGCGCGGAACTCGGGATCCGGGCCGGTGGCACCCCGCTGCAGTTGTTGGGCTGGCGGTTCTCGATCCTCGGCGTGCTGTTGGTGACGGTCTGCCTCGCGCTGGGTGTGCGGTTGACCGATCGCGCGGCGTGGACGCGGCAGGCCGTGTTGGGTCTGTTCAGTCAGGCGTTCTTCCTGTTCATGATCTTCGAGGGGGTCTCCCGCGGCGTCGACGGCGGGACCGCGGCGCTCATCGCCGCGCTCCAGCCGCTGCTCGTGGCCACGGTGGCGGGCAGGGTCCTGGGCGAGCGCACGACGGCCGGCATGTGGGTCGGCATGGTCCTCGGGATGGCGGGCGTCGTGGTGGTGGTCTCGGGTGGTCTCGACGCGGGCGCCGCCCCGTGGTGGGCGTACCTGTTCCCCGCGGCGGGCATGCTCAGCCTGGCGACGGGCACGGTCCTCACGCAGCGTCTGCGGCCCACCGAGACGCTGCTGCAGTCGATCACCATGCAGTCCGTCGTCGCGGGGATCACCCTCATGTCGGCGGCACTGGTGACCGGCCAGGCGGCGCCCGTGGCCGACCCCGACTTCTGGGCGGCGGTGGCCTGGTTGGTGTTCCTGTCCACCCTGTGCGGGTACGTCCTCTTCGTCTTTGTCACCCGCACCCGTGGCGCCACCGTCGCCAGCGTGCTGCTCTACCTCACCCCGCCCACGACCATGGTCTGGGTGTGGCTCATGTTCGGTGTCCCGATCACCCTCCTCGCGGTGGTGGGGATGGCCATCAGTGCGATCGGCGTGACCCTGGTGTTGCGGTCCCGGGTGGTGCGTGACAGGTCAGCGCGCACGTCGGAAGAGCGCGGCCGGGCGGCCGCGTAGGGCCGTGGACAGGGCCACCTCGCCGTCGTCGTCCACGACTGGTTCCAGGTGCGGCCGCATCCGCCGGGCGAAGTTGTCCTTGTGCAACTCCTCGCCGATCACCGCCTCGTGCACCCGGCGCAGCTGGAGCAGCGTGAACGGTTCGGGCAGGAATCCGTCGGGGTCGGGACCCACGTCGACGTAGCGCAGTCGGATCTCGTAGCGCTCGCGGACGTCGCGGATTGCGGCGTCGACGATCGCGTCGTGGTCGAACAGCAGTGAGGAGACGCCGTCGAGCCGACCGTCGGCCGTGACCCTCGTGAGCTCGCCGTCCGCTCCGGTCAGCGCGGACTCGGGCAGGGGGAGTGAGTGCGCGACCGAGACGGCCCATGTCCGCTCGTCCCGATCCGGATCGTCGAAGAGTCGCAGCAGGCGGGGGCGGATGGTCTCGTGCGGGGTGATCTTCACCTTCTCGCGGAGGACGTGGTCGGCGGTCTCGGCGACGGTCGTCCGCTCACGGAGGAAGGCGCCGGGGAGTGCGCGGCCGTCCGGATCGGTGCGCGGCTGGGTGAGGACCCGCAGCTCGGGGTCGGTGCCGCCGGCCCCCGTCACGGTGAGGATCGCCAGGTCCACGGCCACGGCGGGCCGGGGGAATTTCTCGAGATCGGACATGGTCTTCACTTTAGCGCGATCGGCGTGCTAACATTTAGCGCGTTGAGAGTGCTAAAGAAGTGGAGGGGTCATGAGAAGGCAACGAGACGACGACATGAGCGAGGCCACCGAGTGCGCCTGGGGCATGTTCCTGGACACGCTGATCCTGCGGATCGGTGCCGTCGGGGACGGCGAGGCGTTGGCGCTGGTGGCGCCGCCGGGTCCGGAGGGTTGGAGTCAGCAGCTCGTCATCCGGGCGGACCGCGAGCGGGGGTTCATGTGGGTCACCCGCGGGATCGCCGGCAGTACCGCGGCGGAGGAGGTCGTGGTCAGCGCCGGCCCCGACGGGGCGTTCGCGCTGGCCGAGGCGATCGTCCGCGTGGCGCGCGAGGACCTGCGGCTGCCACACCCGCAGCTGTTCACGGCGCGGGCGGACGGTCGCGGTGCGGTCGAACTGGCCGGGGCCCTCGGGCTCGCGGGCCCGGCTCCCGAGGAGGTGGGCGGACCGACCGGTCGCGCCGCCGGCGGGGTCCGGGGTGGCCCGGACGTCCTGCGTCCGACGGTGGTGGACGCGGTGAGGACGTCGTTCGGGCAGGAGCCGGCCATCGACGACGACGGGGACGTGTCCTTCACCGTCGCCGGGACCAGGGTGTTCGTCATCTTCAGTCCCGACGGAGGCCTCATCCAGGCCTGGGCCCTCGTGGTCCGGGGCGTCTACAGCCGGCGCAACACCGCCGTCGAGGTGGACCTGCTCAACGGCAAGGGGATGTGGAGCACCTGGTACCTCAGTGGCCGCGACGTGTTCCAGAGGCTCACGCTTCCCACCCGCCCCCTGTCGGCGGACAACCTCGAAGGCATGCTGCGCGCCTTCGCGAGGGATCTCGAGCAGAACAGGGATGAGCTGGCGTACCGGCTCGGAGGGAAGGCGGCGTGATGACGGACAACGCAGGATCGGCATGGGGCGACCGGGTCGCCGGCGTGATGCTGGGGACCGCAGTGGGTGACGCTCTCGGCGCCGGCTACGAGTACGGCTCGGCGCCGCTCGGCCCCGACGGCCCCCGGATGATCGGCGGCGGCCTGGGCGGTTTCGCGCCGGGGGAGTGGACAGACGACACCTCCATGGCGTGGTGCGTACTCGAGGTGGCCGCCCGGGGGCGTGGCCTGCTCGATGACGAACCGCTGTCGGAGGTCGCCCGGAACTTCGGCCGCTGGTACGACTCCGGTCCGCCGGACATCGGCAACCAGACCGCCGCCGTGCTGCGGGCTGCGGGACCGGCGCCGACGGCGGCCGCGGCGCGGGAGGCGGCCGGGGAGCACTTCCGGCGGAGTCACCACTCGGCCGGCAACGGCTCCCTCATGCGCACGGCCCCCGTCGCCCTGGCGCACCTCGGCGATCCCGTCGCCGTGGCCCGGGCCGCTGCGGGCGTGAGTGACCTGACCCACTCCGATCCGCGCACCGGACAGGCCTGCGTCCTGTGGTCGTTGGCCATCGACCGGGCCGTGCGGGAGCAGGTGCTCGACCTCCGCGGCGGACTGGAGCACCTCGACGAGCCCGACCGGGAGTACTGGGCGTCCTGCATCGACGAGGCCGAACAGGGGCCGCCCGAACGGTTCCGCCGCAACGGTTGGGTGGTGACAGCACTGCAGTCCGCCTGGTCGGCGATCCACCACACGCCGATCCCCGCCGCGGATCCCGGGCGTCACCTCGCCGACTCACTGGTCACGGCCATCGGCATCGGCGGCGACACGGACACGGTCGCCGCGATCGCCGGCGGCCTGCTGGGCGCGCGGTGGGGCGCGACGGCCGTGCCCGCGCAGTGGCGGAGCATGTGCCACGGTTACCCGGGTCTGACGGGGGACGACCTCGTCGCACTGGCCCACGCTGCGGCCGGCACCGCGGCGGACCGGGGCCCGCGTCGGTGAGCCCGTGGACGCCCGGGCCCGTGCGGGAGATGATTCAGGGGTGAACCCCCAGCAGCCCGACCTGCAGCGTGCTCTCGCCGACCTCGACGCCCGGCTCGGACGCATCAGCGCGGACGTCGCGGAGGTCCGCGCCGGGCTGTCGGCGCTCGGTCGCCAGGCCGGTCCCGCGATGGCCGGGCAGTCGCCACAGGGGGAGTCGCCGTGGCGGGCGGGCGCCCCGTCGCAGGGGACGCCCGCTCCGCCACACCCGGGCGGGCCGTGGCGTCCGCCGGGGCGGAACGAGCCCCCCGGGCACTACGTGGCACCCGCGCCGCCCGGGGGCCGTGCGCACCCCGACCGGCCGTGGCAGCAGCCCGCGGAGCCCGCGTCACGACAGACGCCGCGACGGGCGCCGCGTATCACCGCCGCCACCGTCATCGCCGCGATCGGCGGAGCGGTCATGCTCGCCGGGATCGCGTTCCTGCTGGTCGTGGCCATCCAGGCCGGGCTGTTCCCGCCACTCGCCCGCGTCATCGCCGCGGCGGTCCTGGCGGCGGTGCTCATCGGGCTCGGCCTGCGGCTGCAGTCCCGCCACGAGCCCACGACCGCAACCGAACCGACGGCCGACGCGCCGGTCAACCCCGGGGCCCTCGCCCTGGTCGGGACCGGCCTGGCCGCGGCGATGCTCGACGTCATCGCCAGCACCACGCTCTACCTGTGGATCCCCGTCCCGGCCGCGTACATGTTCGTCGGGGGGCTCGCGCTCGGCGGGGTGGCCCTCGCCGGGCGGTGGTCCTCCGGGCTGCTCGCCTGCCTGGTCTCCGCCGGCACGATGCTGCTGGCACCCCTCATCTCCACCGGCGTCGAACTGCCGGTCTTCGTCGCGATCGTCGGCATCGCCACCGCGGTGCTCGCGGCCGACCTCGGGGTGGCCGTCCGCGTGGTGTGGTCCGTCCTGCCCGGGGTCCTGCTCACCGGTTACCTCTCGCAGGCGGCCCTCCTCGGTCGCGGCGACCAGATCGCGCTCATCGTGAGCGCGCTCGTCTTTGCCACCGTGGGCGTGGGGGTGGCCTGGTTCGACACCGCCCGCCGCAGTCCGGCACTGGAGAACGCCGCCCTCGTCGTCGTCCCCACCGCGTTGCCCCTCGCCCTCCTGCCGGCCACCCACCTCCTCCGGCCCGGATGGCCGGTCGGGTTGGTCCTCGCCGCGGCCTACCTCGCCGTCGCCGTCCTCGCCGGCCGTGCCGGCCGCGACCGGGCCCACGTGCTGCTCTCCGCGGTCACCGGGGTCGTCGGGAGCGCGCTGCTACTGCTGACGTGGGTGGAACTGGGCGGACGGGAACTGACCGGGTTCGCTCTGACCCTGAGCGCCCTGGCCTACGTCGTGGCGGCCGGCCTGTGGGGGCGGCGGTGGGTGGACTGGGTGGCCGGAGCCGCGGCCGCGATCGCGGTCCTCGTCTACGCGGCCGTCAACCGGCCGCACCTCGCGCTGAGCGAACGGCTCGCGGTCCGGGAGTTCACCTACTGGGACGTGGTCTCCGCGTTCGCGATCACGGCGCTGGCGGTCGCCGTGACGTGGTGGGCGCGCCGCCGCCTGCCCCGCGAATCGACGCGCGTGGTGATGGTGGGCGCCGTCGTCGCGCTGGCGGGTCTCTCGGTGATGGTGGTCGCCGCCGGTGTGGTGATCGGTGGCCTGACCGGCGCGGCCCGGAACGGATACCTCGCCGCGCACCTGGTGGTGACGGTGCTGTGGATCTGCTGCGCCGCCTGGTTGGTCCTCACCGCGACGGCGCGCATCGCCGACGCCCGCAGGCTGGGCTTCGTCCTGGGCTCACTCGCGCTGGCCAAGCTGCTCCTCCTCGACCTGGCCACCCTGCCGGGGCTGTTCCGCGTCCTGTCGTTCATCGTGGTCGGCGCGGTGATGCTCGCGGTGGCGGTGCGCTACCGCAAGGAGACCGAACCGTCGGGCAGTGGGTCTCCGACGTAGACGCGGAAAGCGCGCGGCTGGGCGCCGGACATCAGCACCTCGACCTCCGGGTGGTCGACCTCGTCCGGGTCGTCGGAGGGCAGGCTCCACACCACCTCGCCGGCGTCGGTCAGCTCCCGCAGTGCCAGCCGCGTGGCGCGGACCCACGTCACGTGGCGCAGTGCGGGCTCGTCACGTAGGACATGGTCGGCCAGACCCTCGCGGTCACGCAGGTCGACCATGAGGCGTTCGCCGTCCGGGGCCTCGTAGGAGGTACAGACGTGATCGACCAGGACGGACAACGGCCACGACGGCCCGGAACCGAGCAGATCGATGATGATCATGCGCGCATCGCCGACCTGGCAGGCCGTCGGTGTGGTGAGGATCTGGAGCCGGTCGGCGACGTCCTCGGTGATCTCGATGAGCTGAACGGTCATGATGAACCCCTGTCCGACGGAGACGGTCGACAAGAGGGATCGCGGCGCGGCCCCGAACCGTCCCGACTGTGACGTGGATCATATCGTAGACCCGTGAACGTCGGGTCTCGTCCGGATGACGATCTCGGCAACCGTCTCGCCGGACCGTCGTCCCCGGGCGGGCGAACTGGTTAGTGTCGGGCGTGTGACCACCTCACTTACCGGACGAGCAGCCTCCCCGGACGACAAGGACGAGGCCTTCTCGCTGTCCTACGACGGGTTCGACCCCGGTGAGGAGGGCCTGCGCGAGACCCTCACCTCGACCGGCAACGGGTACATGTCCACCCGCGGCGCCGCCGAATGGGAGGACAGCGACGGGGTCCACTACCCGGGCACCTACGTCCACGGCCTCTACAACCGCGCGACCACCATGCTCGGCGGCGTACCGGTTCACAACGAGGACCTGGTCAACCTGCCCAACTGGCTGCCGCTCAAGCTCCGCATCGGCGGGGCCGAGGTGCTGCGCCTGTCCGAGATCGAACTGCTCGACTACCACCACGAGCTCGACCTGCGGTCGGCGCTGCTCACCCGTCGGCTCCGATTCCGAGACAGGGAGGGGCGGGAGACCGAACTGGTGAGCCGACGGTTCGCGTCGATGGCGAGCATGCACCACGCCTACCTGGAGTGGACGATCACCCCGCTGAACTGGTCCGGCCGGGCGGAGATCGTGACCGCACTCGACGGGCGCGTCATCAACGACGGCGTACCCCGCTACCGGCAGCTCGAGAGCGATCACCTGCGTCCGGGGAGCACCGTCTTCCCGCAACCCGAGATGATGGCGCTCAAGGTGCGCACCCGGCAGTCCGAGGTGAACATCGGCGTCGCGGCGCGGACCCTCGTCTCGAGCGGCGGCCGCGAGCGCGACGTGGTCCGCCGCGACTTCCGGACATCGGACTACATCCAACAGACCCTCCACGTGGAGTTGGAGCGCGACGTCCCCACCACGATCGAGAAGTCGGTCGCCCTGTTCACCTCGCGAGACCCGGCCACGGGGGACACACTCCTGCGCGCGTCGCGGTCGGCGTCGCGCTCGCGCCCGTTCGGGGCGGCGTATGCGCACCACCGTGAGTCCTGGGAGCGGTTGTGGCAGGCGTGTGACCTGCGCGTGTTCGGCGACGACGACGCCCAGCACCTGCTGCGGGTCCACATCAGCCACATCCTGCAGACGTGCTCGCACAACACCTCCGACCTCGACGCGGGTGTGCCCGCGCGGGGGATCAACGGCGAGGCCTACCGCGGTCACGTGTTCTGGGACGAGCTGTTCGTCTTCCCGTTCCTGACCTTCCGGCTCCCGGCTGTGACCCGGAGTCTGCTCATGTACCGCTACCGGCGGCAGTCCGAGGCGCGGGTCGCCGCGGTGGCGGCGGGGTACGAGGGGTTCATGTTCCCGTGGCAGAGCGGATCACTCGGCACGGAGCAGACCCAGGAACTCCACCTCAACCCGATGTCGGGGCGGTGGGACATCGACCTGTCGCACAACCAGCGCCACGTCAGCGCCGCGATCTTCTACAACCTCTGGCAGTACGTCACCGTCACCGAGGACACGATGTTCCTCGAGTTCCGGGCCGCGGAGATGATGCTCGGCATCGCGCGGTTCTGGTCGTCCATCGCGCACTTCAACGCGGAACGCGGGCGGTACGAGATCCACGGCGTGATGGGCCCGGACGAATACCACGAGAAGTACCCGGGCGCGTCCGAGGGCGGGCTGCGCAACAACGCCTACACCAACGTCTTCGTGGCGTGGATCTGCGACATCGCCGCGCACCTGCTCGACCTGCTGCCGGCACCCCAGGCCGGCGCCGTCCGCGCCCGGCTCGAACTGCGCGACGAGGAGATCGTCCGGTGGAAGGACATGAGTCACAAGATGTTCGTCCCGTTCCACGACGGGATCATCAGTCAGTTCGAGGGCTACGAGGAGCTGGAGGAGCTGGACTGGGAGGGATACCGCGCCACGTACGGCAACATCCAGCGGCTCGACCGGATCCTCAAGGCCGAGGGTGACACCCCGGACCGGTACAAGCTGGCCAAGCAGGCCGACGCGGTGATGCTGTTCTTCCTGTTCAGCGACGACGAGCTGCGCCGGGTGTTCAAGCGACTCGGGTACGAGTTCCCCGACGACTCCGCGCAGCGCACGATCAACTACTACGACCGCCGCACCTCCCACGGGTCGACCCTGTCCTACGTCACCCACGCCGGCGTCCTCGCCCGCTTCGACCCGGACAGTTCCTGGGAGCGGTTCAAGGTCGCACTGGGCAGCGACGTGCACGACATCCAGGGCGGGACGACCCGCGAGGGCATCCACATGGGGGTCATGTCCGGCACCGTCGACCTGGTGCAGCGCTTCTACGCCGGGATGCGGGTCGAGAGCGGGATGCTGCAGTTCGACCCGAACCTGCCCGGCGGCATCGACGGGGTCTCGTTCCACATGACCTACCTGCGCTCGCCGCTGACCGTGACGGTGATGCGCGACGAGGTGGTGGTCCGCCACCGCGACGGGGTGATCGACGCGACCCCGGTGCGCGTGTGCGTGCGCGGGGAGCAGCGGTTGGTCGAGGTGGGCGGCGAGGAGAAGTTCAGCCTGGGGTGAGGCCGGTGCGGGCCCGACGGCGTGCGGCCCGCGCCCGGCGACGTTCCTCGCGGCGCTGCCGGTCGTGCACGACCTCGGCCTCGTGGTCGTAGGGGTTGCCGCGGAACCGGCGGAACGCGTACACGAGCAGGGCGAACCCGACGAGGCCGGAGAAGATGAGCGTGCCGCCGGTGCCCCAGCCGCCGATCAGCCACAGGTCGACCGGGAGCGGCCACCACGTCGGCACCGCCGAGCCGATGCCCCAGAAGATCCCGAGCCCCAGCAACCACGCCACGCCGAGCAGCGATCCCGCGATCTTGGGCCACGACTGGACCCCGCGGGAGGCGCCCTCCATCGCCACGCGCTTGATCGACAGGAGGCGCCTGTCGAACCACTCGTACTGACGCGAGAGCACGACGGTCCCGGCGAACAACATGAGGAGCCCGGGGCCCGGGAGGAACAGCGCGGCGATCCCCAGAACGATGAGCGTCCACCCGAGGGTCTCGAGCGCGAGGCGCCGCACCGCCACGTAGCCGAGTCGTTTCACCGGACCATGGTTACAGAGTTCGCGGCGTCGATGCAGGCGAACCCCCCGCGTCCCGCACTGGGAGTGGGCGGGGAGCGGAGGGGTCAGGTGACACTGGTCCCCAGGAGCAGCCCGATTCCGTAGGTCACCACCATGGCCGCGACGCCCCCCACCACGAGTCGGCGCACCGCCGGGCGGGGATCCGCGCCCCCGAGCCGGGCCGAGATGAACCCGGCGAGGATCAGGCCCACCACCGTGAGGACGCCGATCACCGGCACCCGGAGCGTGGCCGGGGCGAAGATCGCCAGCAGGGGGATGACGGCCCCGAGCGCGAAGGAGATCGCCGAGGAGACGGCGGCACTGACGGGGTTGGTCAGCGCCTCGGCGTCGATACCGAGTTCGGCCTCGAGGTGGGCCGCCAGCGGATCGACCGCGTGGAGTTCCTCGGCCACCCGACGGGCGGTCTCCTCACTCAACCCCTTGGCGGTGTACAGGCCGACGAGCTCGTCGAGCTCCGCCTCGGGCGTCTCCTCGAGTTCTCGGGCCTCCTTGACGATGAGTGCCTTCTCGGTGTCGCGTTGGGTGCTCACGGAAACGTACTCGCCGATCGCCATGGAGCCTGCGCCGGCGACCAGGCTGGCCACGCCCGCGATGAGGATCGCGGGCCGATCGGTGGTGGCCGCTGCCACACCCAGGACGAGTCCCGCGGTCGACAGGAGTCCGTCATTCGCGCCGAGGACGGCGGCGCGGAGCCAGTTGAGCTTGTCGCCGATCTCCGGGCGATGGGGTTCCACCGCGCTGTGCGGAGTCGGGCCCGGGGCGTTCATGGTCCCACGGTAGAACTCTCCCGAGCCGGCGACAAGCGTCGAAGCCTATCCTTACCTGCAATTTCTCCGCGTCTGGCGCGACCGCGGGGGCTTAGGCGGTGACCGCGGAGCGATACTCGTGGGCGGCCCGGGCACCGGCGTCGAGGTCGACCTCGGGCCAGCCGTCGGGGGCGTGGAGCACCGCCCCCAGATCGGCCGCGGTGAGACCGGACCCGACGGTGAGCAGCGCCTCGACGGCGTCGGGATCGGGTGGGTCGAGGAGGGTGTCGTCGGCCAGCTCGTCGACGATGTCCCGCAGGGCGGCGCGGGTCACGGGGAACAGTTCGGGGTCGAAGCCGTCGTCGGCGGGCTGGTCCAGCCGCCACCACCCGGACCCGTCCCAGCCGTACAGGAAGCCCAGGTGGGCGTCGTGGGCGCGGGCGTGCTCGACTCCTCGGCGCCACCACCCGGGAGCGTCCCCCACGAGGTCTGTACCGGCCTCCCCGGTGTTGCCGCTGCCCTCGGTGAGGGAGAACTCGTGGTGCCAACCGGCCAGGAGTGCGCGGCCCTCGCCCGGGCGCAGCAGCGCCATCCACATCCCGTCGGCGCCGGTCCAGTGCAGGGCGCCGGCGGCGGGCGGATGGGGGTCGAGACCCACCGCCGCGCGCACGGCGGCGTCCACGGCGAGGAGTGAGGCGATGTCGTCGGGCGTCGAGTCCAGGTCCACGGGCAGCACGGCCATGGGGACCACGCTAGACCCGATCGACGACGACGAGGCGACGATCGCGGTGAACGTCCGGCGACCCGCGGGTGACACAGGGGTGCGGGGACGGGCGCCGATCATGGACGATCCCGCTGCGGCGGGGTCGTGCCGCTCGTACGGTGAAGGCCATGCGCAGTGAGGCGACACACGATCAGGCGGGCCCCGGCCCGGCACGCGGTCACGCGGGCCCCGGCCCGACCACGCAGGGTGCGATCGGGCGGGACGGGCTCCCGCCCGGCCCCCGGCTCCCGCGGATCCTGCAGGCGGTGCTCGCCCTGTCCGCGCCCGCCGTCGTCTTCCCGGCGGCGGCCCGGCGCTACGGGGTGCCGTTCACGCTCGATCTCATGCCTGCCGGGCGCAAGGTCGTCGCGGTGTCCGAGCCCGCGCAGATCAAGGACGTGTTCGCCGGCTCGCCGTCGGTCTTCCACGCCGGCAAGGGCAACGACCTGCTCCGTCCCCTCCTGGGGGAGCACTCCCTCCTCCTCCAGGACGGCGACGAGCACGCGCGCGCCCGGCGGTTGCTCGCGCCGGCGTTCGGGCGGCGCGAGATCGACGGCTACCGCACCCTCGTCGAGGAGGTCACCCGCGAGCAGCTGGACCACTGGCCGCGGTCGGGTCGCGTCCGCGCCCACGTGCTGCTCAACCAGCTCACCCTCGAGGTGATCCTGCGGGTGGTGTTCGGGGTGACCGACTCGGCGCGCCTGGACCGCATGCGGCCGATCGTCGCCCGGGCGGTCGATGCCGGCCCGGTGGTGATGATCGGCCTGGGGATCCCGGCGCTGCGCAGGTTCCGGCCGTGGAGCCGGGAGGTGCGGGACCTGGAGACCATCCACGAGTTCCTCGGGGAGGAGATCGCCGCGGCCCGCCTCGACCCGGCGCTGTCCGAGCGGCGGGACCTCCTGGCGTTGCTGGTCCGCGCCTCGGCGGCCGACGCGCAGGGGCTGTCCGACCAGGAGCTGCGCGACCAGCTCATGACCCTCGTGGCGGCCGGGCACGAGACCACGGCCACGGCGATGGCGTGGTCGATGCTGGAACTGGCCCGCCACCCGCACATCCAGGACCGGTGCGTCGCCGAGATCGCCGAGCGCGGGTCGGAGTTCCTCGACGCCGTGCTCAAGGAGGTCCTGCGGCTCCATCCGGTGGTGCCGATGGTGATGCGGGAGCTGCAGGAACCCGCCACCGTCGGCGGGCGCACCTACCCGCGCGGGGTGACCCTCTCGCCGTCGATCGTCCTGGCCCACCGCGCCGCCGCCACCTATCCGGGGCCCGGTGACTTCGACCCGGCGCGGTTCCTGGGCGAGGTGCCCACGCCCACCGAGTGGCTGCCCTTCGGCGGCGGCGCGCGACGCTGCATCGGAGCGTCGTTCGCCATGATGGAGGGCCAGGTCATCCTGCGGCAGGTGCTGGAGCGCTACCGGCTGGAGCCGGTGGGCAGCGGTCGTGAGTGGCCGAGGTCCCGCAACGTCACCCTGTACCCGTGGCGCCGTGCCCGGGTGGACCTGCGGCCGCGCTGAGCCGGGGGCCGTCCCGGGCGTGTGACGGGTGGTGATCAGGTGGTTAACGGGACTCAGATGTGCTTTTCGGTGGAGATTTTCCTACCGTGGAGGGTGTGAACGCTTCTCCGTCTCCCTCGCCGCAGTCCGAAGCGCCGCGCGCCTCGGTCGCCAGTATGTACACGTGGATCTCCGAGACCGGGAGACTGATCGAGCAGGTCCGCGTCGTTCCCAAGGGCGATTCCGCGCGCGCCCGCGGCCGGATCGTCTCCGCCTCGCACCCGGAACAGCCCGCCTTCACGGCCGAGTACGAGGCGGTCATCGGCTCGGACGCGACCCTGCGCCGGGTGTGGCTGACCCTCACCACCGAGGAGTTCGAGCGCAGCATCGACCTGGTCTGTGACGACGAGGGCGCCTGGCTGCTCGAGGACACCTCCGGAACGCGTTCGCGCGTGGGCGGCGACGGCGTGGTGGACGTGGACGTCACCTACAGTGTGTTCTTCGCCAGCGTCATGATCCGGCGTCTGGGCCTGCACGCGCAGCCGGACTCGGCCGACGTGCGGGTGCTCTCGGTGGACTCCATGACGCTCGAGGTCACCGAGGACTCCGTCACGCTGTCCAGCGATGACGAGCAGGTCCACGGCATCACCGCCACTGCGTCGACCAGCGCGACGGTCGACTCCGACGGCATGATCGTCGACGTCCCCGGGCTCAGTCGACGGGCCTGAGCGGTCTCTCCGGCCTGGACGGCCTGGACGGCCTCTCCGGCCTGAGCGGCCTCAGCCCGCGGGCGTGACCTCCCGACCCGCGGCGCCCGCCTCCCGGAGCACCTCGAGCCACCCTGCCTCACCCGGCCTGACCTCCACGGGCCGTGACTCCCGGCCGGCGCGGTCGGTCTGCGCGTCCTCGTAGGCGCGCCGTGCACGGTTCCCGTCGTCGACGAGCGGTCCCAGCGTTCCCCGCTCGGCCAGCGACGCGCGCGCCGCCCCGAGGTCGACGAGGCACTCGTCCAGCACCTCCACCAGTGCGTCCCGGTTGGGTTCGCAGATCGCCCGCACCAGGTCGGGCGCGGTCCCGGCGACGCGGGTGCCGTCACGGAACGACCCCGCCGCGAGGGCGAGCGCGAGGTCTCCACCGCGGCTGCCGGCCAGCGCCAACGCCTCCGCCAGGACGTGCCCCAGGTGCGAGATCCGGGCGACCGCCCCGTCGTGGTCGGCGGAGGTCGCCGAGGTCACCCGCGCGCCGCAGTCGAGGGCGAGTCGCGCCACCCGGCCCCAGGTGTCGGGGTCGGCGTCGTCGTCGGCCGCGACGAGCCACGTGGCACCGCGGAAGAGGTCGGGGTCGGTGGCGTCCCAGCCGGAGTGCGCGGTTCCGGCCATGGGGTGCCCGCCGACGAACCGCCCGTCCAGTCCGCGGCGTCGCACCGCGTCCAGGACGGGTCCCTTGACGCTGATCACGTCGGTGAGGGCGACCGTGGGGGCGTGCTCGGCCACCGCGCCCAGGACCGCGTCCAGGGCGGGGAGCGGGACGCCGACGACGACGAGGGCATCCGTCTCCGCGGCCCGGCGGAGTGTGGTGGGCAGATCCGTGGTGACGTCGAAACCGGCGGCGGTGGCGGACCCGGCGCCTGCGGCGGAGCGGTTCCATCCGAAGGTGCGGTCCGGGCCGAGGGCCCGCATGAGTGAACCGCCGATCAGACCGACCCCGAGTACGCACACGTCCGCCGTCACCGTCACCTGACAAGGTTCTCACAGCAGACTACGGTTGAGCCCATGCCCAGCAGCTCCGACCGAATCGCCCGCGACTCCGACGACGACACCGTCACCGGCATCGCACTCGGGGTGGTCCAGGACGGCGGATCCTGGCAGGTCACCCGACTGGACGACGCCGCCCTCACCAGCCTCGACGACGCGGCCCGGCAGGTCCGGTCGCTACGAGCGGAGGGGCCGTCGTTCGGGATGATCGACGTGGACCACGAGTTCTTCGTCATCCTGCGCCCGGGCCCGTCGGGGATGCGGCTCATGGTCTCGGACGCCACCGCGTCGCTGGACTACGACCTCGCGGCGGACGTGCTGGACGAGCTCAACGTGGACGTGCCCGACATGACCGACGAGGAGCTCGAGGAGACCGATCCGTGGGGCGAGGGCGACATGGCGATCCTCGAGGACATGGGCCTGCCCGCCGGGGTGCTGGAGATCATCGTCTCCGAGACCGACCTCTACGCCGATGAGCAGCTGCAGTCGGTGGCCGAGCGGATGGGCTTCGGCGAGGAGTTCGAGCAGCACCAGCCCGACTCGTGAGGTCGCCGAGTGCGTGAGCTCGTCGTGGTGGTGACGCCGCCGTGCCCGTGAGTTCGTCCGGGCCGGTGGATCCCGCGCACCGGGGAGTCGCACGTGCGGCCGACGAGGAGCTGGTCCGGCGCGCGCTCGACGTCGCCGCCGCCACCCCTGACGCGGACGTCCCCGTCGGCGCCATCGTCCTGGGGCCGGACGGTCGGGAGCTGTCCGCCGCCACCAATCGCCGGGAGACGGACGGCGATCCGTTCGCCCACGCCGAGATCCTCGCCCTGCGCGAGGCCGCAGGGGTGCTGGGCGACGGGTGGCGTCTCGAGGACTGCACCCTCGTGGTCACCCTGGAGCCCTGCACGATGTGCGCGGGCGCGGCGGTCGCGGCGAGGGTCGGACGGATCGTCTTCGGCGCCTGGGAGCCGCGTACCGGGGCGTGCGGGTCGTTGTGGGACGTGGTCCGCGACCGGCGCCTGGTCCACCGTCCAGAGGTGCGGGGCGGGGTGTTCGAGGACGAGTGCGCCGCGATCCTCGAGGGGTTCTTCCGCGCCCGGCGGTGACCGCGGGGGCGTTCCGCCGCGATGCGGGGCCTCCGCGGTGACCCGATCGTGACCCGCGCGCGGTGGAGGCCCTGTCCGCGTCTCCGTACGGTGGAGGTCAGGAGGCGCCGGGTCCCGGTGCCGCGATCGAGAGGAGCACCACATGGGAGTGGGAGACAAGTTCTCGAACAAGGCCGAGGAGCTGGGTGGCCGCGCCAAGGAGTCGGCCGGAGCCGCCACGGGTGACCGTGATCTGCAGGCCGAAGGCCAGGCGGACCAGGGTTCGGCCAACGTCAAGCAGGGCGCAGAGAAGCTCAAGGACAAGGCCAACGAGGCCGCGAGCAAGCTCACCGGCAACAACTGACCCGGACAGGCGGATTCCCGCCGCTGGCCTGGCGATTTTCGTCTGGGGCCACTGGTGAAGTAGCCTGATCGGCGGTGGCGTGTCCGAGCGGCCGAAGGTGCAGCACTCGAAATGCTGTGTTGGGTAACCCCCAACCGTGGGTTCAAATCCCACCGCCACCGCCACGGGGAGAGCCCCGGATCTCGAGAGAGGTCCGGGGCTCTCGCTCTTTCGTCACAGGCGGGCAGTCCCCGCCCCCTCCCGCCCCATCCCCGCAGCTGCGCCATCCCCGCAGCCGCGCCATCCCGCCCCATCCCCTCAGCCGCGCCATCCCGCCCCTTGCCGCGCCATCCCCGCAGCCGCGCGACTCAGAGTCATCCGTGTGCGATATATACCGTCCGGATGATTCCGGAGCGCGCGGCTGCGGGGGGTGGGGAGGCGGCTGCGGGGACGGGGCCGCCGGTCAGGAGCGGTCGGCGAAGTCCGCGACGAAGTTCGGGAGCGTGACGACCGCGTTCAGCGTTGCCAGCGCGGACTCGACCACCGCGTCCTGCGGCAGACCCGACTCCTCGCCGAGCAGGGCCAACTCCTCGACGCCGGCCAGCCATGCCCGCGTCAGCACGAGCGCCAACGGACCCGGTTCGGCCATCCCGAGGCTGTCGAGGATCCGCAGGCTGATCGTCCGGTGCATGCCGTCCACGACCTTCTCCAACACCGGATCCACCGCCCTGCCGGAGCGCAGGACCGCCACGTAGTTGTCCCGCCGCCGCTGGATGTAGCGCACCAGCGCCGTGATGATCGCGCGAGTACTGTCCGCGGCGTGCGCCCCCTCCGGGATCTCGGTCAGGGACAGCACGTGGTCGGCCGCCGCCCGCACGACCGCCGTGAGGTAGTCCAGCTTGGTGGGGAAGTAATGGAACAGCAGGCTGCGGGACACCCCGGCCCGCTCGGCCACGTCATCCAATGACAGAGCATGGAAAGGCACGGTCTCCAGCAAACGGATCCCCAACACGATCAGCTGCGAACGGCGCTCGTGTTTGGAGAGCCTCCGGCCACCTGATGTGGTCATCGCCCCACCTCGTCGTCGTCATCCCGCTCGTTGTTCACTCAGCTGCGCTCGTCGCGCCCCCGACGCCGACGATCACGCCCCCCGTGCCGACGTACCCCTCCATCTTAGGGTCACGTCCGCAATCCGCGACCGCCATGCCACGATGGACCGATGCCGGACAACAGCTCGCCCACCCTCCGCCCCACCACGTTCGACGTGGGCGAGCGGATGGTCCTCGACGGAACCGCCGGTGGACGGACGGGTGTCATCCACACCCCGCACGGTGACATCGCCACTCCCGCGTTCATCCCGGTGGGGACCAAGGCCACCGTCAAGACGCTCACGCCCGAGCAGGTCCGCTCGACCGGTGCCCAGGCGGTGCTGGCCAACGCGTACCACCTGTACCTGCAACCCGGCCACGAGATCGTCGACGCCGCTGGCGGACTGGGCGAGTTCATGCGCTGGCCCGGACCGACCTACACCGACTCGGGCGGCTTCCAGGTGATGAGCCTGGGCGTGGGGTTCAAGAAGGTCATCGAGATGTCGGCGAGCGCCACGCCCGACGACTCGGCCACCAACAAGGGGCAGGGCCGGCTGGCCAAGGTCGATGAGGACGGCGTCACCTTCACCTCGCACCTCGACGGCTCGCGACACCGCTTCTCGCCCGAGGTGTCGATGCGGATCCAGCACTCGCTGGGCGCCGACATCCTGTTCGCCTTCGACGAGCTCACCACGCTGATGAACACGCGGACGTACCAGGAGCGTTCGGTGGAGCGGACCCGTCGCTGGGCGCTGCGCTGCCTCGACGAGCACGAGCGGCTGTCGACCGAGCGCACCCACCGGCCGGGACAGTCACTGTGGGGCGTGGTGCAGGGCGCGCAGTTCGAGGACCTGCGGCGGCAGGCCGTGCGCGGGCTCGTGGAGATGAGCGAGCGAGCCGAGGCCGAGGGGCGCCGGGGGTTCGGCGGCTACGGCATCGGCGGTGCGCTGGAGAAGGAGAACCTCGGCACGATCGTCGGCTGGTGCACCGAGGAGTTGCCCGAGGACCGGCCGCGGCACCTGCTGGGGATCAGCGAGCCCGACGACATCTTCACCGCCGTGGAGAACGGCGCCGACACCTTCGACTGCGTCGCGCCGACCCGACTCGCCCGCCACGGCGGGATCTACACCCTCGACGGGCGGGTCAACATCACCCGCGCCCAGTTCCGCCACGACCACACCCCGCTCGACCCCGAGGGCCCGTCCGAGGTGTCGCGCGAGTACAGCCGCGCCTACCTGCATCACCTGTTCAAGGCCAAGGAGTTCCTCGGCTCGACCCTGCTCACCCTGCACAACCTGGCGTTCGTGGTGCGGCTGGTCGACGAGGTGCGCGCCGCGATGGCGGCCGGGCCCGACGAGTACGTGGCCTACAAGGAACAGTTCTTGGGGCGGTACTACGCCGGGCGGTGACGTAACGCCGAGCCGCCCCGGATGACAAACTGAGCGCATGGCACACGACCGCAGGCCGGCGTCCGAAGAGAACCTGGCACGTCGAACGGCCTACGGGCTCCACCCGGATTCCAAGACCGGGGCGCTGGCGCCGGTCAGCGAAGCGGCGATGGAGGCAGCGTTCAATCTCCTGGACAAGGCGTTGGCCAGAATGGCCGACGGGGCGGAAGAGATGGCCGGAAAGCTGATCTCCCGCGCGGCCGCTCTACCGTTCGACGAGCACCTCGGCCTCTGGCCGGGGCCCTACACAGCCGACCAGATGTTGTTCGACTTCCTCTGTTCTGTCGCCGAAGACGCCTCCCTTGACCAGCAAGACCCGGACGACCACGACTACGTCGAAGGGCTCTACGACGACATCGTCCGCGTCGTCCCGCAGCTCGACGACAGGGAGGGCCCGGTCCTGCGGGACATCGTCGAGACGATCGTGTCCGATTCGGTGATTCTCGGGGTCAGCCGCGCGGAGTCGGAGGCCCTGGCGGCAGCGGTCAGGGATCTTCCCGACCCCGAGCCGGCGGAACGCGCGCTCAAGCTCGGCCGTGATGCGGATCTCGCCCAGCGGGAGGATCTCACCCGGCTGGTTCTCGGCGTGTTGCTCACGGTGATCAAGACCATGAATGAAGCCGACGGATTCCCGGGCGCATCGTTGTAGGGACCCGGGCCGCGGCGGGACGAAGAACCGGGGCTCGTCACTCGAAATAGATCGAATGGTGCAGCGAGCAACCCGGATTGAACGGCGAGGCGCACGACGGGCAGGCGTCGGCGTCGAGGTAATCGCTGATCGAGAGCGTCGAACGGCAGGCCCCGCACAGGATGGCGTGCTCGTCGAAACGGCCCGCCGGCCACGCCGAGATCGGGTGATCGACGGTCTCGGCGTGGCAGCGGAAGCAGGGATAGAACTCGCCGCAGCAGCGGAATCGGATCGCGACGATGTCCAGCGGGCCGCGGTAGTGCACGCACCGGGTCTGGTCGTCGACGGTCGCGCCGCGCACCGTCACCGCGGCGGGTCGATCTGCGGCGCGTCCGTCGTCTGCGCCCCGGTCAGCGGAGGTCATACCGCCGATTGTCGCAGGGACGAGCCGGCCAGCGCGGCCTGATAGCTGGGCTCCCGCTTCTTGATCCACGCGATCACCAGATAGGTGACGGGCAGCAGGACCGCCTCGACGAGGGTCTTCCAGACGAAGCCGATGACGACGTAGTTCCAGTAGTCGCCCGAGCCGAGCACCATGCCCAGCGCCGGAGCCGCGATCGTGCAGAACACCAGCGTGTCCGCGAGCTGGCCGACCACGGTCGACCCCAGGAGCCGCGCCCACAGGCTCCGCTCACCGGTGCGGCGCTTCATCCACACCAGGACGTAGGAGTTGAGGAGCTCGCCCACGACGTACCCGACCAGGCCGGCGAGGAAGAACTGCGGGATGACCCCGGCGACGGCCTCGAACGCGTCCTGGTTCTCGTAGAAGTCGGCCGGCGGCAACTGCACGGTCAGGGTGAAACTCAGTGCGGCCAGCGCCAACACGGCGAAACCGGAGAGCACGACGCGGCGCATCGCCCGGAACCCGTACACCTCGCTGATCACGTCGCCGAGCACGTAGGCCAGCGGGAAGAGCAGGAAGGCGCCGTCGGTGACGAGCCCGTCCATCGAGAGGAACCCGAGCTCGAAGCTCAGGTCGGGGAAGAGGAGGACGCCCTTGGTCCCGGTGACGTTGCTGATGAGCATCACGCCGACGAACAAGGCGATGAGATAGCCGTAGAACGGGCTGGCGATCGTGGCGAAGACGGCGCGGCCAGGGAGACCGGCGGAGGCGGTGGAGGGGGTGCTGCGCGCCGGCTCGGGAGTGATCCCGTCCGGCCGCCCAGTCCCGAGCGGGTCGGAATTCTGCGATGACGTGGTCATGAGCGACGATTATCCGCGCCCGCCCGTGGCGATGCCGAATCCCTACCTGCCGAATAGGCCGCGTCGCGCCGCGTCACCGTTGATCGACAAGTCGCTTTCGCACGCGTTGTGCGAGTGGGTCTGCGCGGAACGCTCTTTTCGATGAGGCGGTCGGGCCGGTCTGGGCGCGCGTCGGCCGATCAGGCCACCACCCAGGGGCCGGACCGCAGGGACTCGGTGGTGACCACCCCACGCAGCGCCTCGATCGAGTCCGCGTCCTCCGGTCCACCGAGCGAGGCCACAATGCGGGTGACGGCGGCCCTCGTCGTCGTCCCCTCCCGCGCCAGATCGGCCAGGGTCACCGCGCCGTCCCGCTTGGCCAGGCGCTCACCGGCGGCGTTCACCGCGAGCGGGACGTGCACGTACTCCGGATGCGGCAGGCCCAGCAGCTCGGCGAGGTGTGCCTGGCGGGGAGTGGAGGACAGCAGGTCCTCCCCGCGCACGACCTGGTCGACGCCCTGCTCGGCATCATCGACGACGACGGCGAGGTTGTACGCCCACACGCCGTCGCCGCGTCGCAGGACCACATCGTCCACGACGCCCGTGTACGGCCCGTGGACCCGGTCGGTGATCGTCAACTCGTCGACCGTCGCGCGCAGTCGCAGCGCCGGCACCCGCCCCGGACCGAGCGCCGCACGACGACGCGCGCGCTCTGCCTCGGACAGGTCACGGCAGGTGCCCGGGTACGACCCGGGCGGGGAGTGCGGCGCGCGCGGGGCCTCCGCGATCTCTCGGCGCGAGCAGAAGCACTCGTAGACCAGACTCTGATCGTCGAGCCGGTCGGCCGCCGCGGCATAGGCGTGCGCGCGAGCGGACTCCCACATGATCTCGCCGTCCCAGTCGATACCGATCGCCGCCAGGTCTGAGAGTTGACGCTCGGCCACACCGGGGCGGGCGCGGGCGGTGTCGAGGTCGTCCACGCGCATCCGGAACGCCCGACCCGAATCGCGGGCCAGGACCCACGCCGCCACCGCGGTGCGCAGATTGCCCAGGTGCAGGTCACCTGACGGGCTGGGCGCGTACCGGCCGGCGCCGGGGGGGAGGGAACTGGCGGGGGTGTCCACCACACCAGGGTAGGACGCTGGCGGGAGGACTCGTCGGCCGCGCGTGTCGCGCGCGGCGTGTGCCGGCCGCGGTGGGAGGTGCCAGACTGGACGGCATGAGCGCAGATGCCGACAACGCACGCCCCGACGCCGACGACACCACCCGCCTGACCGAGGAGCAGATCGCCGAAGGTCTGGCCGACCTGCCCGGCTGGGCCCTGTCGGAGGGGTCGCTGACCTACACCGCCGTGTGCGAGACGCCGCAGGCCGCCATCGACCTGGTCGCCGCGATCGGGCAGGCCGCCAACTCGCAGAACCATCATCCCGACCTGCTGTGGAGCTACGACGAGGTCACCCTCGACCTGCGCAGCCACGACGTCGACGGAGTCACCCGGCGCGACCTCCGACTGGCACGGTCGGTCTCGGCGCTGTCCGGCGAGTTCGACGCCACCCCGCTGGGGCTGGGGGAGTAGACGGCCCACGCCGGTCGGTTCGGCTCGGCTGGCCGGGTGGGCAGGTGGCCAGGTAGGTGGCCGGGTGGCCGGGTAGGCAGGCATCGAGAAGACACTTCCGCACGCGCGCTCTCGCTCGATATGTGCGGAACGCTCTTTTCGATGGGGAGGCTGGCGGCCGGCTGGCGGCCGATTGGCTGCTACCCCACGAACTCGACGCCCGCGAACTCGACGCCCGCGAACGCGGTCGCCGCGGTGGCCAGATCCAGCAGTGGCTGCGGCATGATCCCCAGCAGGACGGTCACGACGGCTGCCACCGCCACCACGCCGTAGGTGACGGGCCGGTGGGCGAAGGCCACCCCGCCCGAGCTCGCGGCCCCCGAGGCGTCGACGGGGTCGGCGTCGCGGAAGAACATCACCACGATCACGCGGACGTAGAACGAGGCCGCGATCGCACTCGTGAGCACGCCGATCACCACCAGGGTCACCGCGCCGCCGGCCACCGCCGCGGAGAACACCGCGAATTTGGCGATGAACCCGCTGGTCAGCGGGATGCCAGCCAGTGCGAGCAGCAGGAGCGCGAACGCGCCCGCCACGAGCGGCTGGCGACGACCGAGCCCGGTCCAGGCCCGCAGGTCGGTCACCTCGGCACCGTCCGGGGCACGGACCATCCCCGCCACGGCGAAGACGCCGACGGTGCTCACGGCATACGCCGCGAGGTAGAACAGCACCGCGGCGGATCCTGCGCCCGGCGGGCCGAGCACCCCGGTGAGCAGGAATCCGGCGTGTGCGACGGAGGAGTAGGCCAGCAGGCGCTTGACGTCGTTCTGGGTGACCCCGACGACCGTGCCGACGATCATCGTCAGCGCCGCGACCACCCAGAGGACGGGCGACCAGTCCGCTTCGAGGCGGGGTACGGCGGTGTGGAAGAAGCGCAGGATCGCACCGAACGCGGCGAGCTTGGTCCCGGCGGCCATGAACGCGGTGATCGAGGTGGGCGCGCCCTGGTAGACGTCCGGGGTCCAGGTGTGGAACGGCACCGCCCCGATCTTGAACAGCAGGCCCACCGACATCATCGCCACGCCGATCATCGCGAGCGAGCTGCCGCCCTCGGCAGCGACGACCGCCGCGATGCCGCGGAACTCCACGGTCCCGGCGTAGCCGTAGATCAGCGCCGCCCCGTAGGCGAAGAACGCGGAGGAGAACGACCCGAGCAGGAAGTACTTCACCGCGGCCTCCTGCGAGAGGAGCCGCCGACGGCGCGCCATGCCGCACAACACGTAGAGCGGCAGGGACAGCACCTCGAGCGCGATGAACAGGGTGATGAGGTCGTTCGCCGCCGGGAACAGCATGAGCCCGCCGGTGGCGAACAGGGCCAGCGGGAACACCTCGGTCTGGGAGACCCCGGCGCGCTCGGCCTCGCGTTCGGCGTCGCCGCCCGGGGCCAGCGCGGCCTGCGGGGCGAAGCCCGCGAGGACGGGGCGACGGGCAGCGGGCGCCGCGCCCGATTCGGTCGACGCAGTCGATGCCCCGGACGCACCCGCGCGCGCACCGGCCGAGCCGGCGCCGCCCGCGCCCGCCCCGCCAGCACCCGCGCGCGCACCGGCCGAGCCTGCCACCGTGTCCGCTCGCGAGCGCTCACTGATGAGCAGTCCGGCCCCGATCGCCACGAGGACAGTCGCCCCCTGCAGGAACAGCGTGGGACCGTCCACGGCCACGGCGCCGCCGGCGGTGATGATCCGCGTCCCGGCGAGCAGGACCACCGTCACCAGCGCCGCGACGAGCCCGCCGAGGTACAGCACCATCTGCACGACGTAGCGGTGCCGGGCGGGGGCGAACGCCTCGACCAGGACGGAGACGATCGCCGTGCCGAGCACGAGGAGCAGCGGCAGGAGCGAGGAGTAGGCGATGTCCGGGCTCATCGGGTGGCACCTTCCACGTGGGCGACGGTCGCGGCGACCGCCGGGTCGATCACGTCGAGCGCCGGCTGCGGGTAGAAGCCCAGCACGATCAGCGCCAGGATCAGCGGGGCCAGCACCACGCGTTCGCGCGTCGACAGGTCGGGCGTGGGCCGCAGGCCCGGCGCGACGGGCCCGCCCATGACGCGCTGGTACGTCCACAGGATGTAGACGGCGGCCAGGACGAACGTCGCCGTGGAGAGCACGGCCGCGACCGGGTACACCGCGAAGGTGCCGACGAACACCAGGAACTCGCTGATGAACGGGGCCAGACCGGGAAGGGAGAGCGTCGCGAGCCCGGCGATGAGGAACACCCCGGCGAGCACGGGCGCCACCTGTTGCACGCCGCCGTAGTAGCCGATCTCCCGGATCCGGTGTCGTCGGACGAGGAAACCGGCCACGAGGAACAGCGCGGCTGTGGCGATGCCGTGGTTGACCATGTACAGCGTCGACCCCGCCGCGGACTGCTCGGTCGCCGCGAAGACGCCCAGCACGATGAACCCGAAGTGGGAGATGGACGCGTACGCGATGAGCCGCAGCAGGTCGGTCTGCGCGATCGCCATGATGCCGCCGTAGACGATGCTGATCACCGCCAGCGTCACCATCACGGGTGTCGCGGTGGCCGCGGCCTCGGGGAACAGCGGCAGGCTGTAGCGCAGCATAGCGAAGGTGCCGACCTTGTCGACCACGGCCATCATGAGCACGGCGGAGGCGGGGGTCGCGGTGACGGCGGCGCCGGGCAGCCACGTGTGGAACGGCCACAGGGGGGCCTTTATCGCGAACGCGAGTGTGAACCCGGCGAACAGCAGCAGCATCGCGCCGGGCGGGATCTGCAGTCGCCCGTCGGCGACGGCGTCGGTGATGAGGCGGTAGTCGAACGTGCCGCGGCCGTCGGGCCCGAGTCCGGCCCGGTCGGTGTACATGTAGAGCCCGAGCACCGCGGCGAGCATGACCAGCCCGCCGAGCAGGTTGTAGAGAAGGAACCGGACGGCCGACCGCGCCCGGTCCGCGCCGCTGTCCCCGAACGCGCCGATGAGGAAGTACAGCGGGATGAGCATCGCCTCGAACGCGACGTAGAACAGCAGCACGTCGAGGCTGGTGAACGCCACCAGCGCCAGGCCCTGCGTCGCGAGCATGAGCGCGGGGTACGCCTGTGCGCGCCGGCCGTCCGAGGTGGCGCCGCTGGAGTCGTCGGCGTCGCGCCATCCGGCGAGCAGCAGCAGCGGCATGAGTGCGGCGGTGAGCAGCATCAGCACGAGAGCCACGCCGTCGATCCCGAGCGTGTACGTCGCGCCGAACGCGGGGATCCACTGCCGCGACTCGACGAACTGGTGGGTGTCGCCGCCCGGGTCGAACCCGACTGCCAGTGCGACCGCCACCCCCAGGACGATCAGCGAGGTGCCCAGTGCGAGGGGTCTCGCCGCGCGGCGCGCGCTGGTGGGGAGGACGACGACGAGAAGGGCCCCGACCAGGGGCACGAGCCACAGCGCGGTGAGCAGTCCGGGGCCGGTCACAGCGCGCCACCACCCAACATCGCGGCCAGCACCAGAACGGCGCCGATCAGCATGTAGAGCGCGTAGGAGCGGGTGAGTCCGGACTGCAGGAGTCTCGTCCGGGCGGACAGTTCCCCGAGGGTGGTGCCGACGCCCGTCGCGGCGCCGGCCACGACCCGCCTGTCGAGCACCTCGGTGCCGGCCACCAGGGCCCGGCCGGGCCTCATGAACACCCTCTCGTTGAGGTCGTCGGCGTAGAGGTCGCGCCGGGCGGCCCTGGTGAGTGCGGAGCCGTCGGGGGCGGTGGTCGGGATCTCGCTACGGGCGTAGCGGTGCACGGCGAGGGCGATGCCGGCGGCCACCACGACGAGTGAGGCGGCGGTGACCAGCCACACCGGCAGGACGTGGTCCGGGTGGTGGTCGCCGACGACCGGGGCGAGCCAGTCCTGAAGGCGCCCGCCGAGGGCGAGCAGCAGGCCCGAGAACACCGATCCCACGGCGATCGCGATCATCGGCGCCGTCATGATCGCCGGCGACTCGTGGGGGTGGGCGTCGTCGGCCCAGCGTCCGGGCCCGAAGAAGGTCAGGATCATCACGCGGGTCATGTAGAAGGCGGTCAGGCCCGCGCCGAGCAGGGCCACCGCCCCCAGGAGGTAGCCGACCGGCGACCCCGAGACCGAACCCGCACCCGCGGTGCTCCCCACGTCGAAGGCGGCGGAGATGATGCCCTCCTTGGAGTAGAAACCCGCGAAGGGCGGGACGCCGATGATGGCCAGATAGCCGAGGCCGAAGGTGGCAAAGGTGATCGGCATGACCGCGCGTAGGGCGCCGTAGCGTCGCATGTCGACCTCGCCGTTCATCCCGTGCATCACCGAGCCCGCGCCGAGGAACAGCCCGGCCTTGAAGAAGCCGTGGGTGAGCAGGTGCATGATCGCCAGCGCGTATCCGGCGGGACCGAACCCGGCGGCCATGACCATGTAGCCGACCTGACTCATGGTGGAGGCGGCGAGCACCTTCTTGATGTCGTCCTTGGCGCAGCCGATCACCGCGCCGAACAGCAGCGTCACCGCGCCGACCGCGATCACCGCCGCCCGCGCCACCGGGGCGGCGTCGAAGACGGGGTTGGAACGGGTGATGAGGTACACGCCCGCGGTGACCATGGTGGCCGCGTGGATGAGGGCCGACACCGGGGTGGGGCCCTCCATCGCGTCACCGAGCCAGGACTGCAGCGGCACCTGGGCGGACTTGGCGCACGCGCCCAGCAGCAACAGCAGGCCGAGCGCGGTGACGAGCCCGGGGCTCACGGCCGCGCCGTCGGCCCCGGACCCGGCCCCGGCCGCCCCGCCTCCGATCGCGGAGAACACACCCTCGTAGGACAGTGTGCCCAGCTGGGTGACCATGACCATGAGCGCCACGCCCAGCCCGATGTCGCCGACGCGGTTGACGAGGAACGCCTTCTTGGCGGCGGTGGCGGCGGACGGTTTGTGCTGCCAGAACCCGATGAGCAGGTACGAGACCAGGCCCACGCCCTCCCAGCCCAGGTAGAGGCCCAGGAAGTTGTCCGCCAGCACCAGCACCAGCATCGCCGCGAGGAACAGATTGAGGTACGCGAAGAACTTCCGCCGTGCCGGGTCGGCCGCCATGTAGCCGATCGAGTACACGTGGATGAGCAGGCCGACGCCCGTGACGAGCAGGACGAACACCAGGGACAGCTCGTCCAGACGCAGACCGAAGTCCACGGTGAGATCGCCAACCGAGACCCACGTGAACAGGGTCTGGGCGGCGGCGCGGTCCCCGGCCTCGCGGCCGGTCATGGCGACGAATTGCCATGCCGCCACGGCGAACGAGCCCAGCGCGGTCGCGCAGCCGAGCAGGTGGCCCCACCCGTCCGCGCGGCGACCGAGCAGCAGCAGGACCGCCGCGCCGAACAGCGGCAGAGCGGGGATGAGCCAGAGCGCGGACCCGGCGACGGCGGGGGCGAGGGCGGCCGCGGTCGTTGTCGTCGTCGTCATCACGGTCGTCGTCCCCCTAATACCTGAGCAGGCTGGCGTCGTCCACGGACGCCGATCGGCGGGAGCGGTAGATGGCCATGATGATCGCGAGACCGATCACGACCTCGGCGGCGGCCACCACCATGATGAAGAAGGCGAAGAGCTGGCCGGTGACGTCGCCGTGCATCCTCGCGAACGCCACCAGCGCGAGGTTGGTCGCGTTGAGCATGAGTTCGATGCACATGAACACGACGATCGCGTTGCGCCGCAGCAGGAACCCGGCCGCACCGATGGTGAACAGCACGGCCGAGAGGTACAGGTAGTACTCCGGGTTCATGACCGCCTCCCGTCCGCGCCGCGCCCCTCGCCGGCCTCTAGCTCGTCCCTGGCTGCGGCGTCGCGGGCTGCGGTGTCGCGGGCGTGGCGACGCAGCACCTCGCTCACGGAGTCGGGGGCGTCGGTGCCGTCGGGGAGTCGGGCGGGCATGTCGGCGGAGTTGCGGCGCGCGTACACGCCGGAGCTGGGCAGCGGGGTCACGCGGGCGGCGTCGTCGGCCTGCCAGTCGAGGAAGCGCTGCTGCGACATCTGCCGCTGGGTGAGGCGTCCGGTGAACCGCTCGCGGTGCGCCAGGACCATCGCGCCGAGGGTGGCGATGATGAGCAGCACCCCGGTGAGCTCGAACGCCCACACGTGCCGGGAGAACAGCAGCTCGGCCAGCGCCGGCACGTCGGAGTAGCCCGGCGCGAACCCGGCGAACGGCGGCAGCTGCGCCCGGGCCAGCCCGGTGGCCAGCAGGATGCCGAACCCCAGACCCGCGACGATCGCCGCCACCCGGTGCCCGCGGATGCGCTCGACCAGCGAGTCCGAGGACTCGACGCCGATGAGCATCACCACGAAAAGGAACAGCATCATCACGGCGCCGGTGTAGACGACGATCTGGCCCACGCCCAGGAACACGGCGCCCTGCGCGATGTACAGCACGGCGAGCGAGACCATGGTCGCGGCCAGGCACAGCGCCGAGTAGACGGCCTTGGTCGCCGAGACCACGCCGAGAGCACCCGCCACGGCGATGATGGCCAGCACCCAGAACAGAACGGATTCCCCGGTGCTCACGAGGCCCCCGCCCCGGGCTCGTACGGCCGACCCTGCTCGGGCGCGGATCCGGTGATCTCGCCGCGGTAGTAGTCGGCGTGGTCGGCGCCCGGGTACATGTCGTGCGGGGCGGGCACCATCCCGGCGAGCATCGGACCCAGCAGATCGTGCTTCTCGTAGATGAAGTCGGCGCGGTTGTCGTCGGCCATCTCGTAGTCGTTCGTCATGGTGAGCGCGCGGGTCGGGCAGGCCTCCACGCACAGGCCGCAGCCGATGCAGCGCAGGTAGTTGATCTGGTAGATCCGCCCGTAGCGTTCGCCGGGGGAGAAGCGCTCCTCGGCGGTGTTGTCGGCGCCCTCGACGTAGATCGCGTCCGCCGGGCACGCCCATGCGCACAGTTCGCAGCCGATGCACTTCTCCAGCCCGTCGGCGTAGCGGTTGAGTTGGTGTCGCCCGTGGTAGCGGGGCGCGGTGGGGACCTTCTCCTCCGGATACTGCTCGGTGTGGGCCTTGCGGAACATGGTGGAGAACGTCACGCCGAACCCGGCGAGTGGTTCGAGGAACCCGGGCACCCGGGACCGTGACTTCCTAGGCATGGCGGGCCTCCTGACTCGGGGGCGAGTCTGCAGAAGTGGAGCGGCTCAGCGCGGCGCGCTGGTGGGGGAGCGGCGGGACGGGGAACCCGCCGGCCGTGGGGTCGAAGGGCGCGGCGTCGAAGGAAGCGGAGTCGGAGGGCGCATGGTCGACGGACGTGGGGCCGACGGGCGCGCCCCGAGTGACGGACGCGGGACGGGGGCCGCCGTCGGTGGGCGTGGCCCGGCCGCCGCGCCGGGATCGGGTCCGGTGGACGACGACGATGACCGCCACCGCGGCCAGTCCCGCGATCACCATGGCGGGCGTGAGGAGCGTCGAATCGGGTCCCACGATCACCCGGATGGTGGCCACAGCCATCACCCAGGCCAGGGAGACGGGGATGAGCACCTTCCAGCCGAAGGCCATGAACTGGTCGTAGCGCAGTCGCGGGAGGGTCGCCCGTAGCCACATGAACAGGAACATGAAGGTCCACACCTTGGCGACGAACCACAGCAGCGCCCACCACCCGGAGTCCGCGCCGTCGATCAGCGAGAACGGCAGCGGAGCCTGCCAGCCGCCGAGGAACAGCGTCGCCGCCAGCGCGGAGACGGTGGTCATGTTGACGTACTCGGCCAGCATGAACATCGCGAAGCGCAGCGAGGAGTACTCGGTGTGGAACCCGCCCACCAGTTCGCCCTCGGCCTCGGGCAGGTCGAAGGGGGCGCGGTTGGTCTCGCCGACCATGGAGATGACGTAGATGACGAACGAGGGCAGCAGCAGGAACACGAACCACACCCGGGACTGGGCGGCGACGATCCCCGACGTCGACATGGTGCCGGCGAAGAGGAACACCCCGACGAACGACAGCGCCATGGCGATCTCGTAGCTGATCACCTGGGCGGTGGAGCGCAGGCCACCGAGCAGCGGGTAGGTCGAGCCGGAGGACCAGCCGGCCAGCACTATCCCGTACACCCCGATCGAGGTGACGGCGAGGATGTAGAGCACGCCGACGTTCAGGTCCGTGAGCTGCAGTGGCGTGGAGTGGCCGAAGACGGAGACCACGGGGCCGAAGGGGATGACCGCGAACGCCATGAACGCCGGGATCACCGCGATGACCGGCGCGAGCAGGAAGATCGGCTTGTCGACCCCCGCCGGGATGAGTCCCTCCTTGAGCGCGATCTTCACGCCGTCGGCCAGGCTCTGCAGGATCCCCGCGGGGCCGACGCGATTGGGTCCGATGCGCATCTGCATCCACGCGAGGACCTTGCGTTCGAGGTAGATGGCCGCGAGCACCGTCACCACGAGGAACACGAAGACGGCGAGGACCTTGGCCAAGACCAGCCACCACGGGTCCGTGCCGAAGGCCGCGAGGTCGGCACCGGTAATCGACAGGTCCGCGGCGGCGAGCACGGCGGGTCCGTTCGCCGCGACTCCGGTCACCGCGACCCCGGTCATGACGCCACCTCCGCGGCCGCAAGGGACACGACGTCGCCCGCGCCGGCGGCGAGAGTCGCGTTCACGGCGGACCCGGGCGAGTTCTGCGGCACCCACACCACGCGGTCGGGCATCTCGGTGACGGCCAGCGGCAGGGAGATCGCCCCGCGGTCGGTGGAGACGGTCACCGGGTCGCCGTCGACGGCTCCGAGTTCGTGGGCGGTCGCCGGCGACAGGCGGGCCACGGGGCGGCGGGCGGTGCCGGCGAGGTGCGGCTCCCCGTCCTGCATTCGGCCGTCGTCGAGCAGCATCCGCCACGTGGCCAGGACCGCCTGCCCGGCGCCGGGCTCCGGACCCGCAGCCGCACCCGTGCCCGCCCCCGCCGAGGCCCTCCCATCCGCAGCCGCCCCTGACGAGGGCGTCTCGCCTGCGCTTCGGTCGGTGCGAGACGCCATCCCGGCGTGCGGCTGCGGGCCGGCGTGCGCGGATGCGGGGCGGAGTGCGTGGCCGACGGCCTGCATCTCGCGGCGCACCGACTCCACGTCCGCCAAGCCGAACCATGCTCCGGTCTCCTCCGCCAGGGCATTGAGGATCCGGTGGTCGGGCAGCGCGTCGGTACCGGTCAGGGCCGCGGCGAAGGGGCGGGTCCGGCCCTCCCAGTTCACGAACATGCCCGCCTTCTCGGCGACTGCAGCGACCGGCAGGACGACGTCGGCGCGGTCGGTGATCTCGCTGCGCCGCAGTTCGAGGCTCACGACGAAGCCGGCGGCGTCGATCGCAGCCAGGGCGGCCCGCGGGTCGGGCAGGTCGGCGGCCTCGACCCCGGCGATGAGCAGGGCCGCGAGCTCGCCCGATCCGGCCGCGGCCAGCTGCTCGTCGGTGCTCCGGCCGGGCGTCGTGGGCAGATCGTCGCAGCGCCACAGCTCGGCGAGGGTCCGCCGGGCGTCGTCATCCGTGACGGGAGCGCCGCCGGGCAGCAGTCCCGGCAGGCACCCGGTCTCGAGCGCCCCGCGCTCTCCCGCGCGCCGGGGAATCCACGCCAGCCGTGCGCCGGTCGCGTCCGCGAGCGCACATAGGGCGGACAGGCCGCCCGGGATCGCGCCGAGCCGTTCGCCCACGAGGATGATCGCGCCGGGCTCGCGCAGCAGCGAGGGCAGGGCGCCGCGGGTGGGGTCGATGGTCGCGCAGGGCCCGGTTCCGCTGGCAGTCGCGTCGCCGCCGGGGTCTGCGCCGTCGGGATCTGCGCCGCCGGGATCTGGGCCGCCGGGGTCGGAAGGGACGACGGCGAGGGCGTTCAGCACCTCGGGCTCCGCCCCGGGGACGGTCGGCAGCAGGGCGGCGCGGGTCTTGCGGACGGCCGGGGTGGCGAAGGGCGCGATCGAGAAGACCTTCAGCCCGTGGTCGCGCGCGGCCCGCCGCAGGCGGAGGAAGACGATCGGCGACTCCTCCTCCGGGTCGAAGCCCACGAGAAGCACCGCGGGTGCGGTCTCGAGATCGGCGTAGGTGACGGCCTCGCCGCCCTGGCCCGGCACGCTGTCCTGACCCGGCCCGCCGCCGGATCCCTGCTCCGACCCTCCGCCCGGGCCGCGCCTGGCGACCCGGTCGGCCAGGAAATCCGCCTCCTCGGCCGAATGGCGGCGGGCGCGGAAGTCGACGTCGTTCGTGCCGAGCACCGTGCGGGCGAACTTGGCGTACGCGTAGGCGTCCTCGGCGGTAAGCCTGCCCCCGGTGAGGACCCCGGCCCGTCCGCGCGCCGCGGCCAGCCCCTGGGCAGCAGTCGCCAGGGCTGTGGACCACGCGACCGGGACAAGCCCGCCGCCCTCGCCGCGGACCATCGGGGTGGTGATGCGGTCGCGCTGGGTCGCGTAGGTGAACGCCCACCGGCCCTTGTCGCAGTTCCACTCCTCGTTGACCTCGGGGTCGTCGCCGGCGAGGCGGCGCAGGACCTTCCCGCGTCGGTGGTCGGTGCGCTGCCCGCAACCGCTTGCGCAGTGCTCGCAGACCGCCGGACTGGAGACCAGGTCGAAGGGACGGGCCCGGAAGCGGTACTGCGCACCGGTGAGGGCGCCGACCGGGCAGATCTGGACCGTGTTTCCGGAGAAGTAGGACTCGAAGGGCTCGTCGCCGTAGACGCCTACCTGCTGCTGGGCGCCGCGCTCGAAGAGGTCGATGAACGGGTCCCCGGCGATCTGCTCGGAGAAGCGGGTGCACCGGGCGCACATGACGCAGCGTTCGCGGTCGAGCAGTACCTGCGATGAGATGGCGATCGGTTTGGGGAACGTGCGCTTGACCTCGGTGAACCGCGAGCGCCCGTGGCCACTGGACAGGGCCTGGTTCTGCAGCGGGCATTCGCCGCCCTTGTCGCACACCGGGCAGTCCAGCGGGTGGTTGATGAGCAGCAACTCCATCACCCCGCGCTGGGCCTTGTCCGCGACCGCGGAGGTGAACTGCGTCCGCACCTGCATGTCCTGGGTGACCGGGGTGGTGCACGAGGTGACGGGTTTGGGGGCGCCCTCGACCTCGACGATGCACTGGCGGCACGCCCCGGCCGGCTCGAGCAGCGGATGGTCGCAGAAGCGGGGGATCTGCACGCCCATCCGTTCGGCTGCGCGGATGATGAGCGTGCCCGGCGGCACGGAGACCTCGACGCCGTCGACGGTGAGCGTGACGAGGTCGTCGGCGCGGTCTGAACTGGCGCGGTCTGAATCGGCGCGGTCGTGTTCCGGGTCCTGGGCGGGGCCGCGGGCGTCGCGGGGCACGCCTGACTGGGCCGAGGTCATCGGGCCACCTCCTCGGGTCGCGATGAGGGTCCGCGGGCCGGCCGCACGGGCGGGCGCCGGGAGCCGGCCCCCGCACGGTCGGTGCGCGCGAAGATGGTGGAGCGGCTGTGGTCGAACGGGCAGCCGTCGGGGATGTGTGCCAGGTACTCGTCGCGGAAGAGTCGGATCGACGAGATGATCGGGGTCGCCGCGGCGTCGCCGAGGGCGCAGAACGACTTGCCGAAGATGTTGTCGGAGATGTCGAGCAGTCGGTCCAGGTCGCCGGAGGTCGCCGTGCCGTCCTCGAGCCGCCTCATGATCTGTTCGAGCCAGAACGTGCCCTCGCGGCAGGGGGTGCACTTGCCGCACGACTCGTGCGCGTAGAACTCCGTCCACCGCAGCACCGCCCGCACGACGCAGGTGGTGTCGTCGAAGATCTGCAGCGCCTTGGTGCCGAGCATGGTGCCCTCGGCGGCGCAGCCCTCGTAGTCGAGCGGCATGTCGAGTTGGGCGTCGGTGAGCAGCGGGGTCGAGGAACCACCGGGGGTCCAGAACTTGAGGGTGTGGCCCTCCCGGATCCCGCCGGCCAGGTCGAGCAGTTCGCGCAGGGTGATGCCGAGCGGCGCCTCGTACTGGCCGGGCCGGGTGACGTGCCCGGACAACGAGTAGAGCGTGAAGCCGGGGGACTTCTCCGAGCCCATCGACCGGAACCACTCGGGACCGTGCTGGAGGATCGACGGGACACTGGCGATGGATTCGACGTTGTTCACCACCGTCGGACAGGCGTAGAGGCCGGCGACGGCGGGGAACGGCGGCCGCAGGCGCGGCTGGCCGCGGCGGCCCTCGAGTGAGTCGAGCAGGGCCGTCTCCTCGCCGCAGATGTACGCGCCGGCGCCCGCGTGGACCACCAGTTCGAGGTCGACCCCGCTGCCGAGGATGTCGCGACCGAGGTATCCGGCTTCGTACGCCTCGGCCACCGCCGTCTGCAATCGACGCAGGACGGGCACGACCTCACCGCGCAGGTAGATGAACGCGTGCGAGGCGCGGATGGCGTAGGCGGCGATGATGATGCCCTCGATGAGCACGTGCGGGGTGGCCAGCATGAGCGGCATGTCCTTGCAGGTCCCGGGCTCGGACTCGTCGGCGTTGACCACCAGGTAGTGGGGTTTGGCGGCCGCGGAGGCCTCGGTGCCGGAGGCGGCCTCGCCCTCGGCGCCGGTCTCCTGCGGGATGAAGCCCCACTTGCGGCCGGTGGGGAACCCGGCGCCGCCGCGGCCGCGCAGGCCGGCGTCGAGCACGGTGGAGATGACCTCGTCCGGCCCGGTGGCCAGGGCGTTGCGCAGCCCGACGTAGCCGTCGTTCTCCAGGTAGGTCTCGAGGGTCCAGCTCCCGGGGGCGTCCCAGTAGCGGCTGAGGTACGGCGCGAGCGGCATGTCAGGCCTCCTCGTCCGGTGAGGTGGTGGGCGGCTCAGTGGTGGCCGGTTCAGTGGTGGCCGGTTCGGTGGAGTCGTCCGGCCCCGCGGGGGCGTGCATGTCGTGGTCGCGGGCGATCCGCAGCCCGACCAGCGTCGCGTCGCCGGGGGCACCGTCGTTCGCGCCGGGGCGGGTATCGGGGAAACCGGCGAGGATGCGGGAGGTCTCGCGGAACGTGCACAGCGGTGCGCCGCGGGTCGGGGTCACCGTCCGGCCGGCCCGCAGGTCGTCCACCACCTGACGGGCGGAGGCGGGGGTCTGGTCGTCGAAGAACTCCCAGTTGACCATCATCACCGGTGCGTAGTCGCAGGCCGCGTTGCACTCGATGTGCTCCAGCGTCACGCGGCCGTCGTCGGTGGTGCCGGGCCCGTCGAGTCCCAGGTGGTCGCACAGGTCGGCGTAGATCTCGTCGCCGCCCATCACCGCGCACAGCGTGTTGGTGCACACCCCGACCAGGTAGTCGCCCGTGGGCGTGCGCCGGTACATCGAGTAGAACGTGGCGACGGCCATGACCTCGGCGGAGGTGAGTCCGACGGCGAGGGCGCAGAACTCGATGCCGGCGGGCGTGAGGTGCCCGTCCTCCGCCTGGACGAGGTGGAGGAGTGGCAGCAACGCCGACCGGGCCTGCGGGTAGCGGGCGATGATCACCTCGGCGTCGGCCCGCAGCCTCGCCAGGACGGCGTCGGGATAGTGCCGCCGGGCCCCGGGCCGGACGATCACCCCCGGCTCGTCGGGCTTCTGCCCGAACTCCAGGAACACCGGCTCGCTGCTCATCGGTCCACCCCTCCCATCACGGGGTCGATGCTCGCGACCGCGGCGATGACATCGGAGAGCATCCCGCCCTCGCACATCGCGGCCACGGCCTGCAGATTGGTGAACGACGGGTCGCGGTAGTGCACCCGGTACGGGCGGGTCCCGCCGTCGGAGACCATGTGCACCCCCAGCTCGCCGCGCGGGGATTCAACCGGCACGTACACCTGGCCCGGCGGGACCGGAAAGCCCTCGGTGACGAGCTTGAAGTGGTGGATCAGCGCCTCCATGGAGCTGTCCATGATCCTGCGGATGTGCTCGGCGGAGTTTCCCAGTCCGTCTGGTCCCACCTTGAGCTGGGCGGGCCAGGCGATCTTGGGGTCGTCGACCATCACCGGCCCGGGTTCGAGCCGGTCCAGGCACTGTTCGACGATCTTCAGCGACTCCTTCATCTCGTCGACCCGGATGACGAACCGGTCGTAGCAGTCGCTCGCCGAGCCGGTGATGACGTCGAACTCGTAGTCCTCGTACCCGCAGTACGGGTCGGACCGGCGCACGTCGTGTGGCAGGCCCGTCGCCCGTAGGACAGGGCCGGTCACGCCGAGGGCCATGCACCCGGTGAGGTCCAGGTAGCCCACATCCTGCAGCCGCATCTTCCAGATGGGGTTCTCGCGCAGCAGCAACTCCATCTCGCGGATCCGCCCGGGCATCACCTCGAGCAGTTCGCGCACCTTCGGCACCGCGTCGTCGGGCAGGTCCTGGACCACGCCTCCGGGCCGGATGTAGGCGTGGTTCATCCGCAGGCCGGTGATGACCTCGAACACGTCCAGGACCAGCTCGCGCTCCCGGAACCCGAAGAGCATCGGGGTGCTCGCGCCCAGCTCCAGGGCGCCGGTCGCGAGGGCCACCATGTGCGAGGAGATCCGGTTGAGCTCCATGAGCATCACCCGGATGACCGACGCCCTCGGCGGCACCTGGTCCGAGATCCCGAGCAGCTTCTCGACGCCCAGGCAGAAGGCGACCTCGTTGTAGAACGGAGACAGGTAGTCCATGCGGGTGACGAACGTGACGCCCTGCGTCCAGTAGCGGTATTCCAGGTTCTTCTCGATCCCCGTGTGCAGGTAACCGATCCCGCACTGGGCCTTCGTGACGGTCTCGCCCTCGATCTCGAGGATCAGCCGCAGGACACCGTGCGTGGACGGGTGCTGCGGGCCCATGTTGACCACGATGCGATCGTCATCGGCGTTGCGCGCGGCCTCGCTGATCGCGTCCCAGTCCTGCCCGGAGGCGGTGAGGATCGTGCGGTCCCCGTTCGCGTGGTGGCTGCTCACGAGTACGCCCTCCGCTGGTCCGGGGGTGCGATGGTGGCGCCCTTGTACTGCACGGGGATCCCGCCCAGCGGGTAGTCCTTGCGCTGCGGGTGGCCCTCCCAGTCGTCCGGCATCTCGATCCGCGTCAGCGACGGGTGGCCGTCGAAGATCACGCCGAAGAAGTCGTAGGTCTCCCGCTCGTGCCAGTCCGTCGTGGGATACACGCGGGTCAGGGTGGGGATGTGCGGATCCGCGTCCGGGGCCCACGTCTCGAGCATCACGCGTCGGTTGTGGGTGATCGACTGCAGCGGGTAGACCACGTGCAGCTCCCGGCCCGCGGCGTCGGGGTAGTGCACCCCGCTCGCGCCCAACGACATCTCGAACCGCAGGTCGGGGGTATCCCGGAGGGTCAGGGCCACCGCCGGTAGGTGCTCCCGCCCCACGTGCAGGGTGAGTTGCCCGCAGTGGACCACGACCTTCTCCACCGCCTCCTGAAAACTCGGTCCGCCCCGCTGCTGCAGGGCCGCGGCGAGCGCGCGGAGGAGCTCGTCGTCGTCGTCCTCATAGGGCGGTGGGGTGCTGCCGGGCATCTCCGTCGGGCGCACCAGGCCGCCGAACCCGGAGGTGTCCCCGGAGCCCCGCACCCCGAACATGCCGTGGCGCACGCCGATGGTGTCCGCGTCAGGGCTGTCCGTGCGGTCGGGGGTGTTCGGCGCGTCGGGTGTGCGGCCGGGGTCGGGGGTGCGGTCGCGATCAGGGGTCGTGTCTGTCACCGGAACATCCCCTCGACGGGGATGAGCGGACGCTGGTCGAGCGCGGCTTGCTCGGCGGCCCGGATCGCCTCGGCCCGGTTGGCGCCCAGCGGCATGTTCTGGATCTTGTCGTGCAGCGTGATGATCGCGTGCATGAGCATCTCCGGCCGCGGCGGACATCCGGGCAGGTAGATGTCGACGGGCACGATGTGGTCGACGCCCTGCACGATCGCGTAGTTGTTGAACATCCCGCCCGACGACGCGCACACGCCCATCGACAGCACCCACTTGGGTTCGGCCATCTGGTCGTACACCTGCCGCAGGACCGGTGCCATCTTCTGCGACACCCGGCCCGCCACGATCATGAGATCGGCCTGCCGGGGGGAGGCGCGGAAGACCTCCGTGCCGAAGCGGGCCAGGTCGTAGCGGCCGCCGCTGGTGGACATCATCTCGATCGCGCAGCACGCCAGCCCGAACGTCGCCGGCCACAGCGACCCCTTGCGCATGTAGCCCGCCAGCTGCTCGACCGTGGTCAGCAGGAAACCGGCCGGCACCTTCTCCTCGAGTCCCATCTCGGCGCTCCTTTCCGGCGTTCCGGGTCAGTCCCAGCTCAGTCCGCCGCGGCGCCACTCGTAGGCGTAGGCGACGGAGACGTTGAACACGAACAGGGCCATCGCGGCCAGCCCGAAGACGCCGAGCTGATCGAAGTGGACGGCCCACGGATAGAGGAAGAGGATCTCGATGCCGAAGATGATGAACAGCATCGCGGTGAGGTAGTACTTCACCGGGAAACGGCCGCCCCCCGCCGGCTGCGGCGTGGGCTGGATGCCGCACTCGTAGGCCTCGAGTTTGGCGCGGTTGAACCGGCTGGGCCCGGCGAAGGAGGACACGCCCGAGGAGAAGACGGCGAAGGCGACGGCCAGGGCCCCGAGGACCAGGATCGGCACGTATTCGTTCACGACGCGTCACTCCTCGCGCTTGTGATGAGAAGCCGCCTGTGGGCGGGCCTCTGCTGCAACCGCAGGGGGTTCGAGCGACCGGCGTTGGTGGGGTGCCGGTCGACCGCCTCCCCGGCGGGCCGTTCATTGTGCGGCCCGCGAGTGTGACTCTACTCACACCATGTTGACGTATGTCGGGGGTTCGAGCAGTCGGCGTGTCCGTCCAGCTCGTGAGGCGTCGGGTCGGCGTCAGGCGGGGGCGAGGAGTCCGGTGACGGCGTCGCGCAGGCGCAGCGGATCGATCGGATGGGGAACCGAGGCGTCCGCGCGGGACCAGTCGGCGAGCCAGCGGTCGTCCGCCCGGCCGATGAGCACCAGCACCGGTGGGCAGTGGTCGAGCTCGTCCCGCAGCTGCTTGGCCATGCCGAGTCCGCCGGTGGGCGTCGCCTCGCCGTCGAGGATCGCCAGGTCGACCCCGCCGGCGTCGAGGTGTTCGAGGGCGACCGGGGCCGTGGCGACCTCGAGGTACGTCAGCCGGGGCAGGTCCGGGTGCGGGCGGGTGCCGAGAGCGGACACCACGCGGCTGCGGGTGGCGGCGTCGTGGCTGTAGACGAGCACCCGCAGGGCGACGTCGTGGCCTGTGGTCTCGGTCACGATCGCGATGCTACCGAGGGCGGGTGGCCGCAGGAGGCGGGATGGGCGAGAATCGGAGGTTGCGCGGCGGTGCCCGGCTTGCGCTGCCGGAATGGACCAAAGAGGGCGCGTACGTGGGCGTCTGGCGTACACAGGAGGCGCGTAAGCCGGGGGCGCCGAGCGGGGCTGCGTTTCCGGGCGAGGCTGGCCCGAAATGAGCGACGCGGCCCGGGCTCGAGAGCTCCGGGCCGCGTCTGCGGCGGAGGATAGGGGATTTGAACCCCTGAGGGGCTATAAACCCCAACCCGCGTTCCAGGCGAGCGCCATAGGCCACTAGGCGAATCCTCCGTGGAGGAGAATACCCAGGACGCGCAAGCGGAGGCAAACCGCGGGGCCGTGGGCGACCGCGTCGGGGGTCCGGGCGGTGGGTGGGGTGCGGCGTGAGCGGTGGCACGGCTAGACTCGTAACCGGACCCCGCGCGGCGTCCATCCTGTGAACTCCCCCAGGGCCGGAAGGCAGCAAGGGTCAGCGGGCTCTGGCGGGTGCGCGGGGTCCCCTTATGTCTTGGGACATGTCTTAGGGCACCAACACCGAAGTTGTCGATCCCGCCGGAGGCCACAGTGGCGCTGTCCGATCTCCCCGCCGACGAACTCGCCCGACTCGAGTCGCAACTGGCCGCCGAGTACGACGCGCTGGCCGACAAGGGTCTGGCCCTGGACCTGACCCGCGGAAAGCCCTCGCCCGAGCAGTTGGACCTGTCCGAGCGACTGCTGTCGCTGCCGGGGGAGGGCGACTACACGGCGGGCAAGACCGACGTGCGCAACTACGGCGGTGGCGCCGGCCTGCCCGAGCTGCGGTCGATCGTCGCCGACCTGCTGGGCGTCGAGGCCGACCGCGTGATCGCCCAGGACAACGCGAGCCTGTCGATCATGTACGACCTGCTGACGTTCTCCATGCTGTTCGGCACGCCCGATTCCCAGCGACCGTGGAAGGACGAGCCCGTCCTTCGCTGGCTGTGCCCCGTGCCCGGTTACGACCGCCACTTCAACATCACCGAGACGCTGGGGATCGAGATGATCCCGGTCCCGTTGGGCCCGACCGGTCCGGACATGGACGAGGTCGAGCGTCTCGTGTCGAACGACCCGTCCATCAAGGGCATGTGGTGCGTCCCGATCTTCGCCAACCCGACCGGCGCGGTGTACGACGACCACACCGTGTCCCGGCTCGCGCGCATGGCGACCGCGGCCCCGGACTTCCGGATCGTCTGGGACAACGCCTACGTCGTCCACACGCTCACCGAGGACTTCCCCAAGGTCCCGGACGTGGACACACTGGCCGCCGAGGCGGGGCACCCCAACCGCTTCTGGCAGGTCTGCTCGACCTCCAAGATCACCTTCGCCGGGGCGGGCGTGTCGTTCTTCTCGGCCTCGCGGGCCAATCTCGACTGGTACCTCGGCCACACCTCCGTGCGCTCCATCGGACCGAACAAGGTCAACCAGCTCGCGCACGCGCGGTTCTTCGGTGATGCCGACGGGGTGCGCGAGCACATGCTCCGCCACCGCAAGGTCATCGCGCCGAAGTTCGAGGCCGCGGCCGTCGCCCTGACCCGCCGGCTGGGCGAGTACGACGTGGCCGGGTGGACCCGGCCCGAGGGCGGATACTTCATCGACCTCGAGGTGGTCGACGGCACCGCCACCGAGACCGTCCGCCTGGCCAAGGAGGCCGGGGTGGCCCTCACCCCGGCCGGGTCCGCGTACCCGTACGGCAAGGATCCCGACGACCGTCACATCCGGCTGGCGCCCACGCTGCCGCCGCTGGCGGAGGTCGAGACCGCCATGGACGTCGTGGGTCTGTGCGCCCTCCTGGCGGCCTGCCGGGCGGCGCTCGCCGGCTGACGCCCCGTCCGGCCCGCACGACGTGTAACAACTGCGCCGATCCCGTTAAGTTGAGCGCTTAACGGAGTGCGCTCCGGTCCGGGCTACGCTGGTCCGGGAATCGTCGGGTGACCTGCGGGTCAGTGGCGACGTGATCTCCGCCACATTCTCATAATGTGATTCTCCGCGTCCGCAGCTTAGGTATGCCTGCCACCTGCAGAAATGTAATTCAGTCCGTGTGTTGAGCACGTGTCAACATGAGAACGGCCTTGTCCGGGGCGGGGCCATCTGGTTGTATTCCTTATGTCCGAGCCAGAGGGATGCGGACACCGGATACAGCTGAGGGGCTGTGAGGGGCCGGTGTCTGGTATCGGTTCGGGAACCGTGCTGCGGGGGTCTGAGGGGGCCCGATCCGCGTGCGAGGGACGTCGGGAGGGGCTGCGCATGCCGCGGCCCCTCCGGTCATTTCGGCACATCCCGGATCGTGCGCGATCGGGACGCGAGCGGAAGTCCTCGTCGTCGTACCCCCTGGGTACCCTCTAGGCGTGGCCCTCTATCGGAAGTATCGCCCCGCCTCCTTCGCCGAGGTCGTGGGCCAGGAGCACGTCACCGACCCGCTCTCGGTGGCGCTGTCCTCCGGTCGTATCAACCACGCCTACCTCTTCTCCGGCCCGCGCGGCTGCGGCAAGACCTCGTCCGCCCGCATCCTGGCCCGGTCGCTCAACTGCGTGCACGGCCCCACCGCCACCCCGTGCGGGGAGTGCGACTCGTGCGTGGCGCTCGCGCCAGGCGGCAACGGGACCCTCGACGTCACCGAGCTCGACGCGGCCAGCCACGGCGGCGTCGACGACACGCGTGACCTGCGCGAGCGGGCCTTCTTCGCGCCAGCGTCGTCGCGGTATCGGGTGCTCATCATCGACGAGGCCCACATGGTCACCAACGCGGGCTTCAACGCGCTGCTCAAGATCGTGGAGGAGCCGCCGGAGCATCTCATCTTCATCTTCGCGACCACCGAGCCGGAGAAGGTCCTGCCGACCATCCGCTCGCGCACGCACCACTACCCGTTCCGGCTGCTCACGCCCACGTCGATGAGGGGGCTGCTCGAGCGGATCTGTGTGCAGGAGGGTGTGCAGGTCGAGCCGACCGTGTTCCCGCTGGTCATCCGGTCCGGTGGGGGATCTCCGCGCGACACGCTCAGTGTGCTGGACCAGCTCATGGCCGGCGCCGGCGACGAGGGCATCACCTATCCGCGCGCGGTGAGCCTGCTCGGGGCCACCGAGGTCGCGCTCATCGACGACACGGTGGACGCGCTGGCCGCCGGCGACGGGGCCACGCTGTTCCGGACCGTCGACAAGGTGGTCGAGGCGGGGCACGATCCGCGCCGGTTCGCCGCCGATCTGCTGCAGCGCCTGCGGGACCTCATCATGGTGCAGTCCGTCCCGCAGGCGATCGAGCGTGGGCTCGTCGACGCGCCGGTGGAGCAGGCCGAGACCATGCGCCGCCAGGCCGAGAACATCGGGCCCGCGACGCTCGCACGATGCGCCGACATGGTGCACGAGGGCATGGGGTCGATGCGGGGGGCGACCTCGCCGCGGCTGCTGCTGGAGATCCTCTGCGCCAAACTGCTGCTGCCTTCGGCCGACGACTCCATGATCGCGCTGCTGCAGCGGGTCGAGTCGCTCGAGTCGGGCGCGGTGCGTCCGGCCGCCGTGACGGGCGCCGTCGGCGATGGTGGAGCCGCGCCGGGGGGAACACCCCAGGGTGACGACGACGAGTCCCGCCCCGGCCCCGCCGGCGGACCGGCACCGCAGGACCCGGGACAGGCCGACCGGCGTCCGAAGTTCGTGCGCCGGTCGCAGCAGCAGTCCGCGCCGGCCGCAGAGCAGCCGACGCCGCAGGCTCCCGAGCCCTCTCCTGCTGTACCGAGCGCGCCCGCACAGTCCGATCAGCCCGAGCGGCCCGCACAGCCCGATCAGCCCGAGCGGCCCGCACAGCCCGATCAGCCCGCGCAGCTCGATCAGCCCACACAGCCCGATCAGCCCGCACCGAACCGCCCCGCCGTGGCGGCCGACCCCGCGGCCCCGGCCGTGCCCGCGCAGTCCGTCGCGGAGCAGATCGCGGCCAACCGGACTCCCGAGTCGGGTTCGTGGCAGACAACACAGCCTCCACAGGAGGAATTGGCTCCGCAGGCGGGACAGGCACCGCAGGCAGGACAGTCTCCGCAGACGGACCAGGCCCCCCGGGACCCGCAGCCAGTCCGGCCGGGTCAGCCGCCGGCGTCAGAGCAGCGGCCGGCGAGTGGCGATTCGGCCACTCCTGTGTCCGCTCCCGCTGCGGGCCCCGCCGCCGCGTCCGCTCCCACCGAGCCGGGGCCGGCGGCCTCCACACCGGCTCCGTCAACACCGGCTCCCTCTACACCGGCTCCGTCTACACCGGCGGCGTCGGTACCTGCGGAGACCGACGACCCCTGGCGCGACGAGCGCTCACCCACGCCGGTGGCGTCGGCTCCGGAGCAGGCGACGTCCGAGCTGGATCCGGCGCCGCAGCCCGGGTCGGCCTCCGCCCCCGCGGCGGGAGCGCCCGGCATCGAGGCCGAGGACATCCGCCGTGCCTGGCCGGCCATCCGCGACGCGGTGCGCACCCGCACCCGCACGGTGGAGGTCATGCTCGCCGGCGCGACGGTCGCGGGAGTGGACGGCCGGGTGATCCACCTGGTGCACGACTACGCGCCGCTGGCCAAGCGACTCTCGCAGCCACACAACGCCACCGCGATCACCGACTCGATCGCCGAAGTTGTGGGCGGTGACTGGACCATCCGCTGCACCTCCGGCAGCGCGCCCGCTGCGGCGGGCGGCGCTCCGGACCCCGCCGACGGGGCACCTCCGGCACCCGGTCGGGGGCCCGCCGCGGGCCCTACTGACGCCCCCGGCGCGCCCCAGCAGGGCGAGCCGCGGGGCTGGGAGCGCCGACTCCGCGGGACAGATGTCGGGCAGGGCAGGGCCGGCGGTCGCGCGGGCGGTGGGGACGACGACATCCCGCCCCCGCCGGAGGAGCCCGGGCCGGAACCGGGCGAGCCGAACAGCCCGCCCCCGCCGCCCGTCAGCGAGGAGGAGATGGTGGACGAGGCACGCAGCGGTCCACAGAACCTCGACCACCGGACCGGTGAGGACATCGCGTTGGCCCTGCTCAAGGAGCACCTCGGGGCCCGTCCGCTCGAGCGCTGACCCACCCGGCCCGCCGCGCGCCGGGGCACGGTGTCCTACCGGACGGTTACGCTGGGATGTGACCGACCGGGGCCGCCCCGGCAGGTTCAGGCCCGTTCAACGAGTATGAACCCCGTACAACGAGGATGAACTCAGCACTGCCCCGCACACCGCCGAAAGGACCCCGCCATGCAGCCCGGACCCGACATGAACGCCCTGCTCCAGCAGGCACAGCAGATGCAGGCACAGCTCGCCGAGGCGCAGCAGCAGATCGCCGCGAGCACCGTCGACGGTCAGGCGGGCGGCGGCCTCGTCACCGTCTCCATGCGCGGCACCGGTGAGGTCACCGGCGTCACGATCGACCCGAAGGTCGTCGACCCCGAGGACATCGAGACGCTGCAGGACCTCATCGTCGGAGCGTTCGGCGACGCCCACACCAAGGTGCAGGAACTCGCCGAGTCCCGCCTCGGCCCTCTGGCCTCCGGTGGCGGCCTCGGCGACATGATGGGCGGCCTCGGCATGTGAGCCCGCGGGACCCGGCACGCCCCGGGTCCCGCCACCGGGTTCCGCTCACCTCGGAGACCCGCCACCCGTCGACGCAGCCGTCGTCGGGCCAGCAAGAGCACAGGAAAGCGCGATGTACGAGGGACCGGTTCAGAACCTGATCGACGAGTTCGGCAAGCTGCCGGGCATCGGTCCGAAGTCTGCGCAGCGCCTGGCGTTCCACCTGCTGCAGGCAGAACCCGAGTCGGTTGAACGGCTCCGCTCCGCGCTTCAGGCAGTCGTCGACGGTGTCACCTACTGCGAGGTCTGCGGCACCGTCGCCGCCGCCGAGCGCTGCCGCATCTGCTCGGACCCGCGCCGCGATCCCACGCTCATCTGCGTGGTCGAGGAACCCAAGGACATCGAGGCGATCGAGCGCACCCGCGAGTTCCGCGGGCTCTACCACGTTCTCGGAGGGGCTCTCGACCCCATCAACGGCATCGGGCCCAACGAGCTGCGCATCGCCGGCCTGATGCGACGCGTGGGCGCCGACTTCGAGGGCGAGGAGGTTGCAGAGATCATCATCGCGACCGACCCCAACACCACCGGCGAGGCCACCAGCACGTACCTGGCCCGCCTGCTGCGGCCGTTCCCCGACCTCGTGGTGAGCCGACTGGCCTCCGGTCTGCCCATGGGCGCGGACCTGGAGTTCGCCGACGAGCTCACCCTCGGCAGTGCCTTGTCCGGGCGCCGCATCCTCTCCGGCGGGACCACTCAGGTCCCGCGCTCGGGCGGCGTGCTGCGACCCGAGCAGATCGACCCCGCCGAGCCCGCGGTGCCAGCTGAGCCCCCGGTGACCGCCGAGCCCACGGTGGCGGCTGAGGCGGCCGAGCTGGCCGCACCCGCTCGGGATGCGGGGCCCCCGGCCCCGGAGATCGGCTACCCGGGTACCGAGTCAGAGGCCGAACAGCCTCGCGGCGTTTCCGTGCCACACCGCCCGTAGCCAGTCGTCGCCCATCCCGAGCCCGACCAGGGCCTCGAGCTGATGGGCGTACGGGTACGGGATGTTGGGGAAATCGGTCCCCAACAGGACCTTGTGTCCCAGGTCTGCCAGCCTCCCGCGCTCACCCTGAGGGAACGGCATCGTCTCCTCGACGAAGTCGGTGAACGCCATCGTCGTGTCGAGGTAGACGTTCTCGTATCGCTCGGCCAGGTCGAGGAACTCCGAGTACTCGCCCATGCCCATGTGGGCGACGATCAGCGGCAGCTCCGGGAACCTCTCGAGCACCGCGGCCACCGGCTCGGGCCCGGTGAACTCGCCCGCCACCGGGCCGGACCCACAGTGGATCACCGTCGGCACCTGCGCCTCGGTGAGCGCCCCCCACACCGGGTCGAGCAGGGGATCGCCCGGGTCGTACTCGCCCACCTGGATGTGCGACTTGAACACCTGCGCGCCGGCCTCGACAGCGTCGCGTACGTAGTCGCCCGCCGTCGGCTCGGGGTAGAACGTCGCCGTGTGCAGGCAATCCGGGTGTCGGGAGGCGAACTCCGCGGCCCACGCGTTGAGCCAGGCGCCCATCTCGGGCTTATGCGGATACAGCATCGAGGAGAACGCCAACACCCCGTACGAGCGCAGGCGCTCGACCCGCTCGTCCTCGGCCTCCCGGTACGTGATGGGCCAGGGGCGCCCGATCTTGGGGCCGGCGGCGTCGAAGTAGTTCCACACCTTGTCCAGCACTCGCGAGGGCATGAAGTGGGTGTGGACGTCGAGGATCCCCGGTAGTCCCAGGGGCTCCCAGAGGGCACGGACCTGCGCGGCCTCGATGGCGGGATCGGGAGGGGACACGGACCCGGTGAGGGTGGCGGTGCCGTGGTGTTCACACATGTGACCGAGGGTATGTCAGCGGGGTCGAGCAGCCGGACGATACGGGCGCCCCCGGTCGCGTCCACCCCCGGGCTCAATGCCCTCGCGGCCACAGACCGGCCCCTCGGTATGCGATCCGCCCTCGGGCCCCGCAGCGCGAATCAATAATCGGAGGGCGGATCGAGTCGGACCGAGGAAGGTCGAGGCGGTCCGTGAGCAGCTCGAGGGCAGATCGCGATCCGAGGGGCGGATCGAGGGTTGAAGGGTGGGTCGGCGAGGGCAGAGGGGCCGGCTCAGTGCCGAGCGCGTCGGCTCAACGCCGGGCGGCGGCGAGGGGAGTGGGGCCAGCTCAGCGCCGGGCGGCCGCGATCCGATCGCGGCGCAGCTGCTCGACCGCCGGGACGTCGACGGGCGGCAGCGAGTCCACACCGAGCGCACGGCACAGCAGGAGGTCGGCCAGCTCGGGATTGCGGGCCAGCGCCGGCCCGTGCATGTAGGTGGCGATGATCGACCCCTGCACCACGCCCTCGACCAGCCCACCGGTCGGAACCTGTTGACCGGCCGGGACGCCGTTGCCGACCCCGGAGGTCACGCGGCCCAGGGGAGCGGCGTCCGGGCCCAGCACGGTGGCGCCCATGTGGTTCTCGAAGCCGGTCAGCGGCTGCGTCAGGCCCGGTACCTGCGGCGACACCACCAATTCGCCGATCGAGCGGGAGGCCTGCGGCGTGGTGGTCACGTCCAGCAGGCCGAGGCCGGGCGCGCGGGAGCCGTCGGAGACGACGAACCACTCGCCGAACACCTGCATCCCGGCGCAGATCGCGAGCACCGGAGCGCCGCGCTCCACCGCGCGCTGCAGCCCCGGCGACCCGGACAGGTGCCGGGACGCCAACTTCTGGGCCGCGTCCTCACCGCCGCCCACGGTGTAGAGGTCGCACGAGTCGGGGACCTCGTCCTCGAGGGTGATCCGCACGATCTCGGCGTCGTATCCGCGCCACCTCAGGCGCTGCCGCAGGACCAACGAGTTGCCGTCGTCGCCGTAGGTACCCATGACGTCCGGCAGGACGAGGCCGATCCGCACCGTCGACTCGGTGGGCCGCGCCGAGTCGGGCGCGACCGTGTCGAGCGGGGACGCCGACGCACCCTCGCGCCGTGCACCCGCGTCGCGGGGATCCGGATTGCCCTCGCCGGCGTGCTGCTCGCTCATCGTCACTGCTCCTTCAGGGCCGCCGCAGGACGGTGCCCGGCGGCGGCGATCGCGCGCCCGAGGTCACGGAACGCGGTGTAGTTGGCCAGTACCTCCACGCGTCCGGGTGGGCAGCGCCGGATCGCGGCCAGCGGGTCCGGCTCCAGCTGGTGCTCGACCCCGGCGTAGCTCAGCCGCACCGAGAGATCGGCGGCGCGCTCGCCCGCGGCGTACACGGACACCCCCTCGAAGCTCTCGAAGCGGACGTCCCACAACCACGACAGGTCCACACCGTCGGCGACCTGCCCGTTGACCGCGATCACCAGGCCGTCGGCGGAGGTGTCGATCATCCCCAGCGCCTCCTGCCAGCCCGCCGGGTTCTTGGCCAGCAGTAGATGCGCGGCCCGCCCGTCCACGTCGACGGTCGAGTAGCGGCCGGCCACGTCGTCGACCTGCTCGACCGCCCGGACGGTGGCGGCGGGGTCGGCGCCCATCGCCACAGCGGCGGCGACGGCCTGGGCGGCGTTGCCCCGGTTGGCCCGCCCGGGGATCGCCAGGTGCATGGGGGCGGTGAACCCGTCTGGTCCGTGGATGGCCTCGTCGTCGACCCACCAGTCCGGCTCGGGGCGTTCGAACGTCCGGCCGTCGGGCAGCGTGCCCTCCGACCGCCACCGCACGGCCCCGGTGGAGTCGACCGTCCGGGAGATGGGCTCGCCGGTGCGCGGGCAGCTCACCGAGTCGCCCGCCCACGCCGATCCGGCGGCCACCCACACCACGTGGGGGTTGTCGTAGGCGACGGAGGTGATCATCACATCGTCGCAGTTCGCGATCACCGTGGCCTGCGGCTGCGCGGCCACCCCGGCGCGCAGCCGGCGCTCGATCGAGTTGATCTCCCCGACCCGGTCCAGCTGATCGCGGCTGAGGTTGAGCAGCACGATCGCCTCGGGATCCGTGTTCTCCGCGACCGCCGGGGTGTGGAGCTCGTCCACCTCGATGGCGGCCAACCCGGCCACCCGGTCGGCCCCGAGTGCGGAGACGATCCCGGCGTCCATGTTGTCGCCACCGGTGTTCGAGGCGACCCGGCCCACGGTCGACAGGGCGGAGGCGACCATCCTCGTCGTCGTCGACTTCCCGTTGGTCCCCGTGACGAGCACGGTCCGGCGGCCCGCCGCGAGTTGGCGCATGAGACCCGGGTCGAGCTTCAGCGCCACCAGACCGCCGATCATCCCGCCCGACCCGCGCCCCGAGACCCGCGACGCCCAGGTCGCCAGGCGGGAGACGGCCACGGCGGCCCGGCCGCGGGGGGTGAGTGCGGTGATCGCGCGGGAACTCATGTCGCAGAGTCTAGGCAGCGCGGCCTCCTCAGAACCGCGCCGCACCGCCGAGGGCGGTCACCACGTCGTGGCCGAGCTCGGCCATCACCTCGTCGGGGCCGTTGAACATCCCGGACGAGGTGCCGATCGCGGCGATCGCGTAGCGGCCGCTGGCGGTGTTCACCACGGCGATGTCGTGCGACTCGGTGTCGGTCTCGCCGGTCTTGTTGGCGACCGTCCCCGACGGCAGGCGGTCGGGCAGCTTCCACTGTCGTTCCTGCTCGAGCAGCGTGTCCAGCACGATCCGGGCGACGGCGGGCGAGGTCAGCGCCTCGCCCTCGGGTGCCCGTCCGTCGGCGGCGCGGACGAGTTCGGCCAGGTAGCGGACGCTGCCGCGGGCGCTGACGCGGCTCCAGTCGCCGGTCCACTCGTAGCGGAACGCGCCGCCGGTGTGGAACTGCTCGGCCAGGCCCACGCGCTCGGCGATGTCGTTGAGCGCGGTGATGGGGTCGGTGTCCTCGGGCGCCGCGGGGCCGTCCACCGACAGGTCGTACAGGAGGTTGGCCGCGTCGTTGTCCGAGACGGTGAGCGCAGCGTCGAGCAGGTCGTCGAGGTCGCCGTAGGGGGTCTGCGCCGACGGGTCCGCCTCCCACGCCTCGAGCGCGCCCACCGCGTAGGCGATCTTGATCACCGACGCGGCGTAACGCGGCTCGCCGTCGCCCGCACACACCTCGCGCTCGTCGGGGGAGTCGATCGCCCGCACGCAGACCCCGAGCTCGAGGCCGGCGTCGGCGGCGTCGTCCACCGCCGTGGCCAGCAGGGGACCGATCTCGACCCACCCCCGCGGGAGGGGCCGGACGAGCCGCAGTGGGTCCCCGACCCGGCCGTCCGGTGCGGAGGCGGTGGTGGGTGCCACGGTGGCGCCGCGGGGTGCCGGCGCGTCCGCGGCGGAGGGGCGGACGGTGGCGCCGGGCGCGGTCACGGCCACCCCGAGCAGCGCGGCGAGGCACAACGCCAGGTAGGACCCGACTGCCACGCGGATCCGGCGGCGGGTGCGGCGCCGCGCGCGGACCGGGGCGTCGCGCAGCCGCGCCGCAGGCGTGTCGGACCGGTACCGCCGCACGTCGCCTCCTGGGTCGGACCGGACCTCGCGGCCGGGACTGGTTGATCGGCGTAGACATTAACCCTCCGGGCCGGGTGGGGGGAATCGGCGGTGTGAACACCGTGACCTGCGACGGTGACGGCCGGGTTGTCGGAGGGGTCTGGGACGATGGTGGGCATGACAGGGTGGGTGGTTGTGGACGTCGAGACGTCGGGGATGACGCCGGCGGTCGACCGCGTGTTGTCGGTGGCGGCGGTGGTGATCGACGACGACGGCGAGGTGGTCGAGGAGCTCGCGACCCTGCTCAATCCGGGGGTGGACCCGGGGCCGGTCCACGTGCACGGTCTCACCCCGGCGCTGCTGGCGGGCAAACCACGCTTCCCGGACGTGGCCGCCGAGTTGGACCGGGTGCTCGACGGGCGGACAGTGGTCGCCCACAACGCCGCCTTCGACGCGTCGTTCCTCGCGGCCGAGGCCCGCCGCGCAGGACTCGCCGCCCCGCTCGAGCGGTTCCTGTGCACCCTGGACTTCGCCGGTCGGCTGCACCTGTCCACCGCCGACCTCAAGCTCTCGACGCTCGCCGCGCACTTCGGGGTGGAGCAGCGGGCCGCGCACGACGCCCACGACGACGCGCTGGTGCTGGCCGGGGTGTTCGCCGGGCTGCTCGAGGTGGCCCGGGGCAAGGACGTCCGGCCCAGGGTGCGCGAACTCGACGCGATGGTGGCCCATCCCGAGACCGGTTACCTGGTCCCCGCGGTGTGGGCCGAGGCGCTCGCCGCCCCGAGGCTGTGGCGGCCGGCGGGACGTCTGAAGCGCGGTGGTGGTCTGGTGCAGGGCATGGAGGTGGTCTTCACGCAGGACGTGGACCGCGACCCGGAGGAGATCGTAGGCCTCGTCGTCGACGCCGGCCTCTACGTGGCCGATCGCATCTCGTCCCGTACGTCCCTGGCGGTGTGCGACGCGCCCGGCGCGGTGCGCGGCCGGACCGCGTTCGCCCGCAAGAAGGGTCTCGAGTTGGTGCCGTACGCGCGGTTCGAGGAGATGCTCGCCGACGTCGCCCCCGGTCGGCCCGTCGCCGGAGCCCAGGCCGTGGACAGCGCCCAGGAGGCCCTCTTCTAGGTGCGGGCCGCCGGGCGCGGTGACTCAGTCGAGTGCGCGGCGGACGACCCAGTACACGGCCCACAGCCCCACGCCCACCACCAGCAGGACGCCCGCGACCCGGTAGTCCTCGCTCGCCCGCCCGGACAGCGGTGAGACCAGGAACGCGCAGCACACCGCCCCCAGGACCGGGATCACCGTGGGCACCCGGAAGTGGCGGTGCCCGGCGGTGTCGCGGCGCAGGACCAGCACCGCCACGTTGGTCACCGTGAACACCGCGAGCAGCAGCAGTGAGGTGGTCCCGCCCAGGGTGGCGAGGTCGGCGAACGCGATGAGGCCGAACGCGATCACGGTGGTGAACAGGATCGCCACCCAGGGGGTCCGGCGTTCGCGCAGTACCCGGCCCAGGACCGGGGGCAGTACCTGCTCGTGGGCCATGCCGTACAGCAGGCGCGAGGCCATGAGCATGTTGATCAGCGCGGAGTTGGCCACGGCGAACATGGTGATGAACGCGAAGACCCACACCGGGAACGCGGGCGCGCCCGCCGCGACCACCTTGAGCAGGGGGGTCTCGCCCTCGCCGAGGTCCTCCGGGCTGACCAGGGTCACCGAGGCGATCGCCACGAGGATGTAGACCACCCCGGTGAGCGTGAGCCCGATGAGCATGACCCTGGGGAAGATCTTCACCGGGTTCCTGGTCTCCTCGGCCATGTTCACCGAGTCCTCGAAGCCGACCAGCGCGAAGAACGCCAACGCGGTGGCGGCGGTGACGGCGCGGAACGGGCTCTGGCCCTCGCCCACGGTGAGCTGACCGGCGCGGGAGAAGTCGCCCTGACCCTGGCTGATCGCCCACGCGCCGATCGCGATGATGATGAGCAGTCCGGACAGCTCCACACAGGTCAACACCACGTTGAGGCGCACGGATTCGGCGACGCCGCGGAGGTTGACGACGGCGAGGGCGGTCATGAACAGCAGGGCGATGCCGATCAACGGCCAGGTCCCGGACGCCATGTCGAGGCCGAACGCCTCGTTGAGATTGCCCGCGAACGCGATGGCCGCCGACGACGCCGAGGTCAGACCCGAGGCCATGACCGTGAACGTGACGAGGAAGGTGAGGAAGTGCACCCTGAAGGCGCGGTGGGTGTACACGGCCGCGCCACCGGCCCGCGGGTACTTGGTGACGAGTTCGAGGTAGCTGCCCGCGGTGAGCAGCGCCACGGCGAACGCGACGAGGAACGGCAGCCACACGGCCCCGCCGACCTCTCCGGCCACCTTCCCGGTGAGGGCGTAGATGCCGGTGCCGAGGATGTCGCCGACGATGAACAACAGCAGCAGTCCGGGACCCAGCACCCGCTTCAGCGGCGGCTGACCGGTGGTCCGGTCCGGGCCGGTGACGGCCGGGACGCCCGACGGGCCTGTGGCTTCTGACGAGGTGGACATACGTGCCCCCTTCACCGGGACGCGTGAGGCGCCTCACGCAGGTGATGAGCATCCCACCGCGTGGGCGCGGAGGGAAGAGGCGTGCGTGGGATGATGGGCGCGGCCATCGCCCGTCGACCACAGGAGTATCGCCCCGTGCCCGCACCCCAGAACGCTGCAGCCCGTGAGGTCTACGAGAAGGAACGCGCCCACGTCCTGACCCCGTGGTCCGCGTGGGGTTCGACCGACCCGATGGTCGTCACCGCGGCCGAGGGCTGCTACCTCACCGACGGTGACGACAACCGACTGCTCGACTTCACCTCGCAGCTGGTCAACACCAACATCGGTCACCAGCACCCCGTGGTCGTGAAGGCCATCCAGGACCAGGCCGCCGAGCTGTGCACCATCAACCCGGCGCACGCCAACGCCGCCCGCGCCGAGGCCGCCCGCCTGGTCGCCGAGGTCGCGCCCGCCGGGATGAACCGCGTCTTCTTCACCAACGCCGGCACCGAGGCCGTGGAGCACGCCATCCGCATGGCCCGCCGCCACACGGGCCGCCACAAGACCCTCTCGGCGTTCCGCAGCTACCACGGCGCCACCACCACCTCGATGAACCTCACCGGTGACACCCGCCGCTGGGCCAACGACATGGGCAACACCGGCGCCGTGCACTTCCACGCCCCGTTCCTCTACCGCTCGCAGTTCTACGCCGAGAATGACAAGCAGGAATGCGACCGGGCGCTCGAGCACCTCGACTCGCTCATCGGGCTCGAGGGCCCGGACCACTTCGCGGCCCTGATCATCGAGTCGGTGCCCGGCACCGTCGGCATCATGGTGCCGCCCGCGGACTACCTGCGCGGCGTGCGCGAGATCTGCGACAAGTACGGGATCGTCATGATCTGCGACGAGGTCATGTCCGGCTTCGGCCGCACCGGCGAGTGGCTCGCGCTGGACCACTTCCGCTCCGGAGACGACGACTGGGCGCCCGACCTCATCACCTTCGCCAAGGGCTCCAACTCCGGCTACGTCCCGCTCGGCGGCGTCATCCTGCACGACCGGATCGCCGCGTCCTTCGAGACGACGCCCTACACCGGTGGCCTCACCTACGCCGGGCACCCGCTGGCCTGCGCCTCCGTCGTCGCGACGATCAATCTCATGCGCGACGAGAAGATCGTCGAGAACGCGCGCATGATCGGCGAGGACGTCATCGGCCCGCGCCTGCGGGAGTTGGCGGAGAAGCACCCGTCGATCGGCGAGGTCCGCGGCCTCGGCGTGTTCTGGGCCGTCGAGATGGTGGCCGACCGCGAGACACGCGAGCCCCTCGCCCCCTACGGTGGGTCCTCAGAGGCCATGGCGCGCACGTTCGCCGCGGCCAAGAAGGACGGTCTGCTGCTGTTCATGAACTACAACCGTTTCCACGTGGTGCCGCCGTGCATCATCACGCCGGACGAGGCCAACGAGGGCCTCGACATCTTCGACCGCGCGCTCGACGTGGCCGACTCGTACGTGAGGAGCTGACCTGCCGATGGCGCTGGTACTGAGGCTGGTCGTCAACGCCGTCGCCCTGTGGGTGGCGACGCTGATCGTGCCGGGGATCACCCTGCACGAGATCTCCGGGGCCGCCGCCCCCGGTGCCGGCGCCATCGAGAACGAGGTGAACGTTCCCACCATCACGGCGCTGCTCGTCGTCGCCGTGGTGTTCACGCTGGTCAACGCGGTGATCAAACCGATCGTGCAGCTGCTGTCGCTGCCGCTGACGATCCTCACCCTCGGCCTGTTCCTGCTGGTGGTCAACGCGCTGATGCTCATGCTCACGGGCTGGATCACCACCACGTTCCAGCCGTTCGGCGCCGAATACGTGGTCAGCGGGTTCTGGGCGGCCTTCTTCGGCGCGATCGTGATCGGCCTGGTGAACTGGGTGCTGGGGATGCTCGTCCCGTCCCGCGCCCGCGACTGACCGGCGGCGCCCCGGGCCGCTCCTAGCCGCCCCGCCCCGCACGTCGAAAAGACCGTTCCGCACACATCGCCCGAGGGCGGGTGTGCGGAACGGTCTTTTCGATGACGGCGGCGCGGCGACTGCGCAGGCCTCCGAGGGGCGGCCGGGCCGCTCGGGTCAGGAGCCGAAGGCCGCCGAGGAGACGGCGGTCGGGGCCCAACCCCGCGCGGCCTGGTCGCGGATGAACTGCATCTGCGGGTAGAACGAGTTGCCCGGGCAGGCGGTCCCGCCCCAGTCGCGGTGGCCGGAGACGGCCATCATCGGCCGGGTGGCCCCACCCTGCGGGTTGCGGTAGGTGACGCCACCACGCGGGTTGATGCCGGTGGCATTGCACAGCGCGCGGACGCAGTCGATGGTCGCGCCCACGGCGCGGGCGGTCGGCGGGGCGCCGGTGAAGTCGCCGAGAAGGCTGATACCGATGTTGCCGTTGTTGAATCCGCCCACGTGGCCACCGGTGACGACCGGGGGAGCGATCCCGGCGACCGGCGGGACCTGGAAGACCGGGTTGCCGACGGGCGTGCCGCCGCGACCCTGGTAGATCCGGCCCTCGGGGTCGATGAGCAGGTGGTAGCCGACATCGCCCCAGCCCAGGGTGTTGGCGTGGTAGTTGTAGATCGCCCGGACGCTGGCCGCACGGTCCGGGCCGACCGCCGAGGCCGTGTGGTGGATCGTGATGGACTGCGCCGGGAAGTAGGTGGGCGCCCAGCGGAAGCCCGCGACGTCACCGGCACCCCATGCCGCGCGCGGGATGATGGGCAGGCCGAAGTTGCCCACGCTGCCGAGGCTGTAGTTGCGCGGGGTGCCGCGGCCGTCGTCGAACACGGTCGACTCCGCACCCGCGGGGGCATCGACCTCGTATCCGACGGCGCCCTCGGGCGCGGCCACGAGCTCGGACGCGGGCGTGCTGCCGGCATCAGGGGCGGAGTCCAGGCGCTCGAGTGGGAGCCAGTCGCCGACCGAGCCGTCGGGGAACGCGAACCGGATACGGCCCGCGATCTCCTCGGCGCTGGGGAACGTCACGCCCACGTAGCCGAGCGGGCCGTTGGGCTGGATCATGCCGCTGCCGGTGGAGATCGACTGCATGAGGTCCTGGGCTACACCGAGCGAGCCGGTCGCGAACGGGTTGGCCCCGGCGACGGGGCCCCGGACGGTGGAGGCGACGGCGGCGCCCACGCCGACCGAGGCGGCAGTGAGAAATCCACGGCGGGTCACGGACATATGGGCTCCAGACTGAGGTTGCGAAAAGGCAGACGCCATACCTATCGGCGCGGCCCGCCGCCACATTACGCGCTTGACGTAACCGAATCGAGACCATCGTTACCGGAGTGATACCTGGGGAACATGTGACAGATGAGGTGGGATTCGGGGGCCGGATCGTCCCAGAGCCCCTGTCCCGCGCCACGATTCGGGCCCGGGCACGACGAGAAGAGCGTTCCGCGCACCCGCCTCTCGGGCGATGTGTGCGGAACGCTCTTGTCGTCGTCTGTCGTGGTCGCCCACCCGGGCGCCCACCGATGGCCGTCAGCCAGCCGACTCGGCCGTCAGCCAGCCGACTCGGCGGTCAGCCGACTCGGCGGTCAGCCGGCCGGCTCGGCCGTCAGGGGGCCCAGGTGCGGGCGCCCTCCACCGAGCCGATGGCCTCGGCGCCCTCGGCCTCGTCGGCGTACGCGCGGTTCACGGCGGACACCACGGCCCGCAGGGAGGCGGTGGTGATGGAACCGGCCCGGCCGACACCCCAGAACACCCGGTTGCCGAACTGCACCTCGACGTACGCGGCTGCGGTCGCGTCATCCCCGGAAGTCATCGCGTGCTCCGAGTAGTCGAGGATGCGTACCTCGTCGTCGAACATCTCGTTCAGGGCGGTGACGAACGCGGCGAGGGGTCCGTTCCCGGACCCCGACAGTTCGCGGGTCTCGCCCTTCCACTTGATGACGGCCTCGATGGCGTCCTCGCCGTCGTCGGTCTCAGCGGGCACGAGGTGCTGCGACATGCGCTCCATGGGCGAGACGCGGTCCAGGTACTCCGTCGAGAAGATGTCCCACATCGCCTTGGGGGTGACCTCGCCGCCCTCGGAGTCGGTGACCGACTGGACCAGGGCGGAGAACTCCATCTGCAGGCGCCGGGGCAGCTGCAGGCCGTAGTCGCTCTTCATGATGTAGGCGACGCCGCCCTTGCCGGACTGCGAGTTCACGCGGATGACGGCCTCGTAGGTGCGGCCCTCGTCCTTGGGGTCGACGGGCAGGTAGGGGACCTCCCACGTGATGTCGGTGATGTCCTCGCCGCGGGCGTCGGCCTCGGCCTGCAGGGCGTCGAAGCCCTTGTTGATGGCGTCCTGGTGCGACCCGGAGAACGCGGTGAAGACCAGGTCGCCGCCGTAGGGGTGCCGCTCGGGGACGCGCAGCTGGTTGGCGTACTCGACGGTGCGGCGGATCTCGTCCATGTCCGAGAAGTTGATCTGCGGGTCGATGCCGCGGGTGAGCATGTTCATGCCCAGCGTCACCAGGCAGACGTTGCCGGTGCGCTCGCCGTTGCCGAACAGGCAGCCCTCGATGCGGTCGGCGCCGGCCTGGTAACCCAGCTCGGCGGCGGCCACGCCGGTGCCGCGGTCGTTGTGCGGGTGCAGCGACAGGATGATCGAGTCGCGCCGCGCCAGGTTGCGGTGCATCCACTCGATCTGGTCGGCGTACACGTTGGGCGTGGCCATCTCGACGGTCGCCGGCAGGTTGAGGATGATCGGGTTCTCCGGGGTGGCGCCCACGACGTCGGTGACCGCGTCGCAGACCTCCTTGGAGAACGCCAGCTCGGTGCCGGTGAACGACTCGGGCGAGTACTCCCAGCGCCAGTTGGTGTCGGGGTAGTCCTTGGCGATGGTGGTGACCAGCTCCGCGGCGTCGGTGGCGATCTTCTTGATGGCGTCGCGGTCCTTACGGAAGACCACCTTGCGCTGCAGGATCGACGTGGAGTTGTAGAAGTGCACGATCACGTCGGACGCGCCCTCGCACGCCTCGAACGTGCGACGGATGAGGTCCTCGCGGCACTGGACCAGCACCTGGATGGTGACGTCTTCCGGGATCGCGTCGTCCTCGATGATCTCGCGGACGAAGTCGTAGTCCGTCTGTGAGGCGGACGGGAAGCCAACCTCGATCTCCTTGTAGCCCATGCGGACGAGCAGGTCGAACATGCGGCGCTTGCGCGCGGGGCTCATGGGGTCGATCAGCGCCTGGTTGCCGTCGCGCAGGTCCACGGCGCACCACTGGGGGGCGTGGGTGATGGTCTTGTCCGGCCAGGTGCGGTCGGGCAGGGAGACGTCCTCGACCTCCTCGGCGAAGGGCCGGTACCGGTGCGCGGGCATCGAGGAGCCGCGCTGTTTGTTCCACGACGGCTGGTCCGCACGGCCGGGCTTGGAGGGGGGAGTCAGGGTCGACGACGACGAGACGAAGGCATCAGCGGGATTCATTGCGGGGGGCTCAACTTCCTAGGGGGGCGATCGGCTGGGATCGGACCGGCGCGACGAGATCCCGCGACGGGGAGCCGGTCCGCCTCAGCGGGCCCCGCCGCGGCACCCAAGAAGGAGCACGCGCTGCATGCGGGCCATCATACACATCGCCGCGGGCCGTCACGGAATCGGAATGACGAAGGTGGAGGGTTCGGCCGGGGTGCCCTCGGGCGGCGCGACCGGTGGGTCGTGCTCGAGGTCCTCGGGCAGCTGCATGGATCCCCACACCCTGCTGCAGCCGGCTTCCTCGGCCACTTCCACGGCCTTGCTCACCAGCCGGTGGGCGATGCCCATGCCGCGCAGGTCCTCGCGGACCCGGATGCCGTAGACGAAGAGGTCGGGGCTGGCGCCGAGGTGTCCGGTCTCGACCGCCACGAGCATCCCCACCGGGACCTCACCGTCCAGCGCCAGCACGAGCAGGTTGGAGCCGCGGTCGAGGAAGTCCTGGGTCCACTCCGCGGTGGGCGGGTTGGCGAGCAGGTCTCCCGCGGACAGCACGAGCTTCACATCTGCGCGCGAAGCGCGGCGGATGACGAGCTCCGGCGGGGTCATCTGTCCAGTGTGGCAAAAACCCCGGGGGTTCGGCACTGCCACGTGCCCCGGGTCATCGGTTGGCGATCATCCAGTCGATCCAGCCGTTCTGCGCGGGGATCGATTCGTACCGCGCCGGGTTGGTCCCGTCGGGTCGCCGGCGGTCGTGGTCGGAGCCGGAGTGGATGCCCACCAGACGGTCGCCCTGGAAGACGGGTCCGCCGGAGTCGCCGAGTCCGTATCCGCCCTGGGTGGTGTGGGAGCGGCCGATGCGCGAGCCGGCGCGGGGCTCCATCCGCTCGAGGCGGGTCAGGCCGGTGCGCAACTCCGGGGAGCGCAGGCCACGGGGGGTGGTCTCGCCGAATCCGTGGAAGCGCAGGACGGTTCCCGGGGCGGGGTCGACGCCGGCGCGCAGCACGGACGGCGAGGGTGCGGGGTGGCGGAGCTTGAGGAGCATGAAGTCCCCGGCGGGGGCCTTGTACACCGCCTCGGGTGTGTGGCGGCCGAAGCTGCCGGTGTCGAGTGAGCCGAACGCGCCGACGACGGGCGGGCTCGCCAGGGAGGCGGTCGCGGTGAACCCCCCGGGGACGGTGGCCCAGTTCCCGAATCCGAGGGTGTAGGAGTTGGGGTTGGTCGGGCCGCAGTGGGCGGCGGTGGCCACCCAGCGCGGGTGGACGACGACGCCCGAGCACGGTGCGCCGAGCACTCCGCCGAAGGTGGTGATCTGCACGGCCCACGGGGCGGGGCCGGAGGGGGCACCGTTCACGACCGCGCCCGCTGTGGGGGCCGCGACCGCGAGCGAGGCCGCGACCGTCCCCACGGCCGCGCCGAGCGCTGCGGCGAGCCGGCCGGGACGCCCGCGGCGCGGTCGGCGGGAGGGTCCGGCCGGAGAGGCGGGGCCGCTGGTGCCGTTGTGGCGCGTGAGACGCATGGGGCTCAGCGTAGGGGATGGGGTCGAGTTCTCGGGCCGCTCGGCATGGGTCCTCATGCCGAGGACGTCGCGGCGGGGCCCGGGCGCGTTACGCCGCGTGGGCCACTCCCGGGCGCGTGACGCCCGGCGGGCTACTCCCGGGCGCGTGACGCCCGGCGGGCTACTCCCGGGCCGTCGGGGTCGGGGGCGACGACGCCGGGTCGAAGTCCTTGTGCGCGAGCCGCACCGTGGCGAGCACCATCACGGTCAGGGCCACGCCCAGGATCGTCTGTTCGGCGCCGTCGACGGAGAACCACTCGCCCAGCACCACCACGCCCAGCGCGAGCGAGACGACCGGGGTGGTGACCGTCGACGCGGGCACCGCCTGGTGGACGGCGCCGGCGGAGAACGACATCTGTTGCAGGGTCAGTGCGGCGACCGCGGCGACGCCCAGGCCGTACACCTCGCCGGTCGTGGCCACGGTGAGCAGCCCGCCGTCGTGGAACCGCTCGGCGACGCCCTTGGTGAGGAGCGCGACGTAGGCGAACGCGGTGCCGCCGGCCACGCCCAACAGGAGGGCACGGTTGCCGTTGGAGCTGCGGTTACGGGAGAGACCGAGGAGGACGACGACGACGAGGAGTCCTCCCGCGCACGCCAGGGCCCATTGCCACCAGGGCGGATGGGCGTCTCCTCCGGTGGGCCGTCCGTAGATGACGAGCACGATCACGCATCCCGCGAGGACGTATCCCCAGAAGAGTTCGGTCTTGGTGACGCGACGCCCGGTGACCCAGGCGCCGAGGGGGAGGGCGAAGGTCAGTGAGAGAACGGTGATCGTCTGGACGAGGATGAGTGATCCGAACGCGAGGGCGAATCCCTGGAACGCGAATCCGGCGAGGCTGATGAGCATGCCGGTCCACCAGTACCGGCTGGCGAGCACGTTGAAGTTGCCCTCGTGTCGACCCTTCGCGCGCTGGGGCGAGCGGTGCCGCATGACGGTTCCGAAAGCCTGGCTGAGGGCGGATGCGAGGGCGAGGATCACTGCCGCCCAGGTTTCACTCATCACTGATGAGTAAACACCTCCCGTAAAGTAGGTCTGCGTTAAGCCGATCAACACCGGAAGGGTGTGACCGCGTGGCACTCGTAGTGCAGAAGTACGGCGGCTCCTCCGTGGAGTCCGCAGAACGTATCCGTCGGGTGGCCGAACGGATCGTGGAGACCAAGAAGGCGGGAAACGACGTCGTGGTCGTGGCCTCCGCCATGGGCGACACGACCGACGAGCTCCTCGATCTGGCCGATCAGGTCTGTCCCTCGCCTCCGCAGCGTGAGATGGACATGCTCCTCACCTCGGGTGAGCGCATCTCCAACGCGCTGCTCGCGATGGCCATCAGTTCCTTCGGGATGGAGGCCTACTCCTTCACCGGATCCCAGGCCGGCATCATCACCACGACCCGGCACGGCAACAGCCGGATCATCGACATCACCCCGGGCCGCGTCCGCGAGGCGCTGGACCAGGGCAAGATCGCGCTCGTCGCGGGCTTCCAGGGCGTGTCCCGTGAGACCCGCGACGTGACGACTCTCGGCCGCGGTGGGTCCGACACCACGGCTGTCGCGATGGCGTCCGCGCTCGGTGCGGACGTGTGCGAGATCTACTCGGACGTCGACGGCATCTACACCGCCGATCCGCGGATCGTGCCCGACGCCCGCAAGCTCGACACCATCTCGTACGAGGAGATGCTGGAGATGGCGGCCGTCGGCTCCAAGATCCTCAACCTGCGCAGTGTGGAGTTCGCACGCCGCTACCACGTGCCGCTGCGCGTCCGCTCTTCGTATTCGACCAACCCGGGCACGCTCGTGGCCGGAAAAGTGGAGGACATCCCCGTGGAAGACGCAGTCCTGACCGGAGTCGCTCACGACGCCTCGGAGGCCAAGATCACGGTCGTCGGCATCCCCGACCAGCCCGGATACGCGGCCAAGATCTTCCGCGTGGTGGCCGACGCCGAGATCAACATCGACATGGTCCTGCAGAACGTCTCCAAGGCCGAGGGCAAGACCGACATCACCTTCACCTGCCCCCGTGAGGTGGGTGCGAAGGCGGTCGAGGTGCTGTCCAAGGCGAAGGCCGAGCTGGGCATCGACCAGGTCCTCTACGACGACAACGTCGGCAAGGTCTCCCTCGTCGGCGCCGGCATGAAGTCCCACCCGGGCGTCACCGCGACGTTCTGCGAGTCGCTGTCCGAGGCCGGCATCAACATCGAGCTGATCTCCACCTCCGAGATCCGCATCTCGGCGCTGGTCCGCGAGGAGGAGCTGCCCGACAGCGTCCGCGCGCTCCACAAGGCGTTCGAGCTGGGTGGCGACGAGGAGGCGCAGGTCTACGCCGGCTCCGGCCGCTGACCTGACCCCTCGGGCGCCCCGCCCCGGCGCCCACATCGATCAGACAGTTCCGCACCCATCGCCCGAGAGCGGTGGGTGCGGAACTGTCTTTTCGTCGGCGTCCTGCCCGCCCCGGCGCACCGCCCGCCCCGCCTGCCCCTTCTGCCCCGGGCGCTCACCCTCCACGCTCTCGGACCCCGGCCCGGATGTCCGCGGCGGTCGCGTGCGCGTCGCTGGTGACCATGGTCGTGGTGAGGGGGTAGACCAGCCATCCCGCGCGACGGAGTCGGTTCCAGCGGGTGAGGTCCTTGGCGTGCTGCGCCGGGTCGCGGTGGTGCTCGCCGTCGTACTCGACACCGATCTTCAGCTCACGGCGCGCCAGGTCGAGGACGTACGGCAGCCCGGGTGCGGGCACCTGCGTCTCGAATCCCGTCAGACCGTGGTCCAGCATAAACAGTCGGGTCCGGGTCTCCCACGGCGACGCGGCTCCGGTGTCGCAGAGGTCGAGCGCGGCCAGGACCTGCCGTTTGCCGGGGATCCGTCGGGGGTCCATCGCGAGTGGCCGGACATCGCGCTCCGGGTCGACGCCGATCGACGGACCCGCATCCAGTGCGCAGACGGCGTCTGTCAGGGTGCTTCGCCGCGCGATGTCGAACAACGCCCACGCGGGGCTCGCGGCCAGGCCGGCGCCCGCGGTCCCGGTCAGGTGCCACACGTGTTCCGGCGGGACCCGGTACTGGCGGCCGATCATCCCGGTCCGCCGCACCCGGGTCGATCCGGCGGCGAACTCGTCGGGGTAGTCGCGCGGCGGGAAGGGGTGGCCGTGGGCGTCTGCCGCCAGCCAGCCGGTCGCGACGGCGTCCGGGTACAGCGCGGAGATCGCGGTGATCCGGGTGAGCGGGTGGCTGCGATCGGCGGTCCGGGGCAACCACAGTCCGCGGTGGTGCCGGACGAGGCCGCTGGAGTGCAGACGCCGCCCGCGTTCCGGGACGAGGTCGCGCGTGCGGCGCGGGGTCTGGTCGGGGCGCATGGTCCAAGCGTCGACGACGACGAGGGCCACCTCGGCCGTCGATCCCGCCATCGCGACGTCGCCTGTGGAGACGGACGGCCCTGTGGAACATCGGGCCCGCCGGCCCATCGAGAAGAGTGTTTCGCACACCTCCCTTTCGGCCGATGTGAGCCGAACAGACTTCTCGTTGGTCGGCGAGAGTGGGACCGGCCGCTCCCCGCACTGTGACGCGGGCCGCTGTCCATCGCCGTCGGCCTCGGTAGAGTGGGTCCCCACACCGGTCGGTCGAGCGCAGGGCGGAGAACCCGTCCGCGGCGGGCCGGGACAAGACTTTCAGGAGTTGACCTCAGAGATGACCACTGTCGCCGTAGTCGGAGCCACGGGCCAGGTGGGGCGTGTCATGCGTGCCCTGCTGGAGGAGCGGGACTTCCCGGCCGACAAGGTCCGTTTCTTCGCGTCCGCCCGGTCCGCCGGCACCACGCTGCCGTTCCGCGGTGAGGACATCGTCGTCGAGGACACCGCCAACACGCCCGACGAGGAGCTGGAGGGCATCGACATCGCCCTGTTCTCGGCCGGAGGCACGATGTCGAAGGAGCAGGCCCCCAGGTTCGCCGCGGCCGGCGCCGTCGTCGTCGACAACTCCAGCGCGTGGCGCAAGGACCCCGACGTCCCCCTCGTCGTCTCCGAGGTGAACCCGGATGCGGCGAAGAACCCGCCCAAGGGCATCATCGCCAACCCCAACTGCACCACGATGGCCGCGATGCCGGTGCTCAAGGCGCTGCACGACGCGGCCGGTCTCAAGCGTCTGGTCGTGTCGACGTACCAGGCGGTCTCCGGTTCCGGGCTCGCCGGCGTGGACACGCTGAACGATCAGATCACCGGCAACGTCGGCGCGGGCCACGAGCTGGTGCACGACGGGTCGGCGCTGAAGGTCGACGACCACGGCCCGTACGTCGCGCCGATCGCGTTCAACGTGCTGCCGCTCGCTGGTGGGCTCGTCGACGACGGGTCCGAGGAGACGGACGAGGAGCAGAAGCTGCGCAACGAGTCGCGCAAGATCCTCGACCTGCCGGAGCTGCGGGTCGCCGGTACCTGCGTGCGCGTTCCGGTGTTCACCGGTCACACGCTGAGCATCAACGCCGAGTTCGAGCGCGACATCACGCCGGAACAGGCGCGCGAGCTGCTGTCGAAGGCGCCGGGCGTCAAGGTCGTGGACGTGCCGACCCCGCTTGATGCGGCGGGCATCGACGAGTCGCTGGTGGGCCGGATCCGCCAGGACCAGTCGATCGAGGGCAACAAGGGCCTCAACCTCATGGTGGCGGGCGACAACCTGCGCAAGGGTGCGGCGCTCAACACCATCCAGATCGCGGAGCTGCTGGTCAAGTAGCGCAACTGCTGGTCGAGTGGCCAGTCGCGGGCTGAGCCGGTCGGGAGTACGACGACGACGACGAGGCCCCGCAGTCGCACAAAGATGAGAGCCGCCGCCCGGTCATGCAGACCGGGCGGCGGCTCTGGTCTCGTGATGCGAGGGGATGCCGAGGCCGCCGGATCAGACTGCGGTTGCTGCGTTCTGATCGACGACCGGCTCGGACAAGTCGTCGGCTACGGCCTCTGCGGCAGGTTCGTCGAGCGGGATCGTGCAGGCGAGCGGCTCGCTGCCGGACCAGTCGTGGCCCCAGTAGCTGTCCGAGGCGATGAGCTGGGGCAGGTACTGGCCCTCCTCGACGGTGAGTCCGTCGTAGCCGTACTCGATGTCCCAGCCGCCCGGCGCGCGCAGGTAGTAGGACACCATCTTGTCGTTGGTGTGCCTGCCGAGGGTGGAGGAGATCTTGAAGCCGTGCTCGAGAGTGCGCTCCATGGCCTGGGCGACCTGATCCATTTCGGCGACCTCGAGCATGATGTGGACGATTCCGGGGCCCATCTGCGGGGCGGGCATCACGGCGAAGCTGTGGTGGCGGGGGTTGACTCCCATGAACTGGATGCGCAGGGGCGGCATGCCGGGCATCGGCGGGAACGGGAACGCGCCGCGGGTGTGGAAGCCCAGTACGTCGCGGTAGAAGGCGATGGTGGCCTCGTGGTCCGTGGACGGGACGACGATGTGGCCGAGGCCCAGTTCGTCGCTGATGAACTCGGTGCGGAACTTGGTGGAGACCGCGGAGTGGTCGAGGCCGGCGCCGTGGAAGATCTCCAGCGGCTGGCCGGTGGGATCGTCGAGGGCGATCAGACCGTCGACCTTGCGGGCGCGGGCCTCGTCGATGGACAGGTCGCGGTAGTCGACCCCGTGCTCGCGGAGCGAGACGCGGACCCGGTCGAGGGCGAGCTCGTCACGGACCTCCCAGCCCATCGCGGTGAGCTTGTCGGTCTCGCCGCGGCGGATGACCAGGCGGTGGGCCCGCTCGTCGAGCCGCAGGTACAGAGTGTCGTCGTCGGAGTCGGCGCCTTCGCCCAGGTCGAGGACGTCAAACGCGAGAGTGCGCCAGCGGTCGAGGTCGGTGGTGTCGATGGTGAGGTAACCGAGGGCTCGGATGTCGCCCATGGGGGGGTCCTTTCGCAAAGGTGGTGTCAGGTGGCTGTCGGAGGTCAGATCATGGCCCGCAGCGGGCCCTCGGGATCCACGCCGAGGCTCGACAGTGCGGAGGCGTGGAACACGGTGCTCGGTACGTGGATGGCGTGGTGGAGTCCCGCGTGGGCGTCGCGCCAGAAGCGCTGCATCGGCTTGTCCATCCGCAGGGCCGTGCCACCACAGCGGGCGTAGATGTTGTCGACGGCGCGGACGGCGGTCCAGGCGGCTTCTGCCTGGGTGCGTCGGCCCTGGGCGCGGCGGGCGAACGACACCTCGTCACCGCGGTCGACGATGTCGTGGATCTCCTCGGCGTTGGCGATGAGGGCCTGGCGGGCCTGGTAGATCTTCGCCTCGGACTCGCCGAGCTGGTAGAGGACGTAGGGGTCGTCCTTGATAGCGGTTCCCTGGGCACCGATGCGGTCCTCGAGGTACTCGCGCGCGGTGTCGAGAAGGCCTTCGCCGATGCCGACGGTGGCAGCGGTGATGCCGAGGGGGAACACGCAGGACCACGGCATGCGGTAGACCGTTTGCTCGAGACCGGCTCGCGCGACCTGGGAGCCATCGATGAGATGGTCGTACTCCATGACGCGCTCGTCGGGGATGAACGCGTTCTCCACCACGAGGTCCTTGGACCCGGTGCCCTTCAGGCCCACCACGTCCCAGGAGTCCTCGATGATCTCGTAGTCGGTACGCGGGATGACCACGTGCAGCATTCGCGGGGGCAGTTCCATGTTTCCGTCGGCGTCGTGGGCCATGGCGCCGAGGAACGCCCATGTGCAGTGGTCGGTGCCGGAGGAGAAGCTCCATCGTCCGGACATGCGGTAGCCGCCGTCGACCCGGACCGCGACCCCGTTGGGCATGTACGGGGACGCCATCCAGGTGTCGGGGTCGGTGCCCCAGACGTCGTCCTGGACGCTCTTGTCGGCCATGGCGAGCTGCCACGGGTGCACGCCGACGATGCCGGCGACCCAACCGGCGCTGGGGTTGATCCGGGCGATGCCCATGACGGTCTCGGCGAACTGCCGGGGGGTGGCCTCCATCCCGCCGTAGTCGACGGGCTGGAGCAGGCGGATCACGCCGGCGTCCTTCATGCGGGTGACGGTGCTGTCGGGGAGCTTTCCGAGGGTGTCCGCCTCGAGGCCCTCAGCGAACAGGGCATCGCGGTCGGCGGTGACCGCGGGCAATACCGAGTCGGGAGAGATCAGCGTTCCGGTCATCGTGAGGGGCCTTTCGAACTGGGCGGTCAGCGGCCGCCGGGAGTTGGTGGACTCACTGTGCACGCGACATGTGGCGTACATCACTCCGCATTTCCGGTGATCGGAAATCGCCGCTCGGCGTAGGCCACCTGCCCCGGTACCTCTGGGGTCATGAACGCGACGATTGATCTGACGGACACCCGCGCATTACGGGATGTACTGGGCCGATTCGGCACCGGCGTGTGCGTGGTGACGGGCCGGGATGCGGCCGGGGGGACGGTGGGGATGACCTGCCAGTCGTTCATGGGCGTCTCGCTCGACCCGCCGCTGGTACTCGTCTCGGTGATGAAGACCTCGCGAACCCTGCCGCACCTCAAGTCGGACGCCGGCTTCGCTGTGAGCGTGCTGGGCGAGGGGGACGAGGCGGTGTCGGCGATGGCGGGGAGCAAGGCCGCGGACAAGTTCGAGCAGATCCCATTGACGACGACGAGCCACGGACAGCAGGTCGTCAAGGGGGCGCCGGCGTGGTTCGCGTGCGAACTCGAGGCATGGGTCGAGGCGGGTGACCACGACCTGCTCATCGGCCGCGTTCTCGAGGCGGGCCCGGCCGGTAGCGACCGGCGGCCCCTGCTGTTCCACGGTGGTAGGTACGCGTCCCTGGTGAACGAGTCGGTGGTGCCCGTCTCGGCGGACCTGTCGAGCCTGCTGACCGCCACCGGCCCGGGGACGTGGTTCTGATGGCGGGGGGCGTGGAGTCGATGGCCGCGGAGGCGGTCGACGTAGTGGTGATCGGAGCCGGGATCGCCGGACTGTACGCGGTCCACCGCCTCCGCGCGGACGGCCTCTCGGTGCAGGGCGTCGAAGCCGCGTCCGACGTGGGCGGCACCTGGTTCCACAACCGCTACCCGGGAGCGCGGTGCGACGTGGAGAGCGTGGACTACTCGTACTCGTTCTCCGACGAGCTCCAGCAGGAGTGGGACTGGTCCGAGCGCTACGCCACCCAACCCGAGATCCTCGCCTACCTGGGCCACGTCGCGGACCGCTTCGACCTGCGGCGCAGCTTCGCGTTCGACACCCGGGTCACCGCCGCGCACCTCGACGAGCAGTCCGGCCTGTGGACCCTCACCGCCGAGTCAGCGGCCGGCATCCGCACCCTCACGTGCCGCTACTGCGTGTTCGCGACCGGTGCCCTGTCGGTGCCCAACTTCCCCGACATCCCCGGCCGGGACGAGTTCGGCGGCCGGGTCCTGCACACGGCGCAGTGGCCGCACGAGCCGGTCGACCTCGCGGGTCTGCGGGTCGGTGTGATCGGCACCGGGTCCTCCGGCATCCAACTGGTGCCGGAGGTCGCGCGCGACGCCGCGTCGGTGACGGTCTTCCAGCGCACGCCCAACTACTCGATTCCCGCCGCCAACCGACCGATCGACGACGCCGAGCGCCGCGAGCAGAAGGCCACGTACGACGACCGCCGCCGCAAGTCGCGGCTCTCCGGCGGCGGCTCCCCGTTCGTCCCGCATGAGAAGAACACCCTCGAGGTGGACGAGGCCGAGCGCGAGCGCGTGTACGAGCACTACTGGAATCTGGGCGGCGTCCTGTTCTCCAAGGCGTTCCCGGACCAGATGCGCAATGAGGACGCCAACCGGTTGGCCCGGGCCTTCGCCGAACGCAAGATCCGCGCGGAGGTCGAGGACCGGGCGGTCGCGGACCAGCTCATCCCCACCGACCATCCGATCGGGACCAAGCGCATCGTCACCGACTCCGGGTACTTCCGGACGTTCAACTCCGAGCACGTGGACCTAGTCAACCTGCGCCGCACCCCGATCGAGCGGATCACGACGGGTGGCGTGGAGATCGTCGGCCCCGACGGGCCCGAGCTGCGTGAACTGGACGTGCTGATCTTCGCGACGGGCTTCGACGCGGTCACCGGCGCGATGGGTGCGATGGACATCCGCGGGCGCGGCGGCCGGACGCTCGCCGACGCTTGGGCCGGCGGGGTACGCAGCTATCTGGGCCTCATGGTCGCGGGCTTCCCCAACCTGTTCATGGTCAACGGCCCCGGCAGCCCGGGCGTGCTGGCCAACATGGTGCTCACGTCCGAGCATCACGTGGACTGGATCGCCGACACCATCGCCCACCTCGACGGCGGCGGCCACGGGGCGATCGAGCCGGAGGAGAAGGCTCAGGACGAGTGGATGGACGAGTGCGCCCGCCTGGCCGACGCGACTCTCTTCCCGAAGGCCGACTCGTGGTACGTCGGGGCCAACATCCCCGGCAAACCGCGCGTGTTCATGCTGTATCCCGGCGGGTTCGGCACCTACCGCAAGGTCACGAGTGAGCTCACCGAGGCCGGCTACGAAGGGTTCTCGCTGCGATGAGCGGACGTGGACGGATGGAGGACCTCGTCGTCGTCGTCACCGGCGCCGCAGGGGGCATGGGCGACTCCCACTGCCGGCGACTCGCCGCGGAGGGTGCCCGCGTCCTGGCTCTGGACCTCGATGCGCCCGACACCACGGCGCGGCTCGCCGAGACCATCGGGGCCATCAACGCCGAGGGGGGTCGCGCGGTGTGGCGGACCGCCGACATCAGGGACGTAGCGGCGCTGCGGACGGCCGTCACGGACGGCCTCGCCGACCTGCGCGACGACCCGCACGCACCGCCCCGTGTCGACGCGGTGGTGGTCAACGCCGGCGTGTACGACGCCCCCGGGCCGGTGTGGGAGGTCGACGACGAGGTGTGGCACCGCTCGTTGGACATCAACCTCACCGGGGCCTGGAACACGGTCCGCGCCACCGAGGGCCATCTGGCTGAGGGCGCCTCCGTGGTGATGGTCAGTTCGACCGCCGGACTCAAGGGCGTCCGCGGCGCCGGGCAGTACGTCGCGGCCAAGCACGGGCTGGTCGGCCTGGCGCGGACGCTGGCGATGGAACTGGCACCCCGGTCGATCCGCGTCAACACCGTGCACCCCGGCTCGGTGGCCACGCCGATGATCCTCAACGACCGCATCTACCGGCGGCTGCGGCCGGACCTCGAGAACCCGACGCGCGAGGACGCAGCCGAGGCGCTCGCGGCGAGGAACCTCATGCCCGTGCCGTGGGTCGAGCCCCGGGACGTGAGCGACACGGTGCTGTTCCTCGCCTGTCCCGAATCCCGCTACATCACCGGGCAGCAACTCGCGGTGGATGCCGGCCTGACCACGGCCTGAGCGCTACGTCGCGTAGTCGAGGCCGCAATCGTCCACGGAAAGGACCGAACATGATCACCGATCCCGAGGTGGCCGCCCTGTTGGAGTTGGTCGCGCAGGGCTACCCGCAGGTCGAGACGATGCCCGCCGCCGACGTGCGCGCCGCGTTCCGGGCCCGCGAGAAGAGGCCCGCGGAGCCGGTCGAGGTGGGCCGAGTCGACGATCGCGTCGTGCCGGCGGCCGACTACTGCGCGGGCTCCCATGCGATCCCCGTCCGCGTGTATCGACCGCTCGATCCGGTGGACGGTGGCCCCGTGCCGGTCGTGGTGTTCGCGCATGGCGGCGGCTTCGTCTTCGGCACCCTCGACAGCCACGACGACTTCTGTCGACGCATGTCACGAGGTCTGGACGCAGTGGTGGTCGCGGTGGACTACCGGCTGGCGCCCGAGCACCCGTACCCGGCCGCGCTCGAGGACGTCCACACGGTGGCGCGATGGGTGGCCGACCACGCCGACGAGTGGGGCGCGGACGCCTCTCGGCTGGTCCTCGCCGGTGACAGCGCGGGCGGCAATCTCGCCGCCTGCGCCGCGGTACTCGCGCGCGAGACCGGCGGCCCGGCCGTGCGCGTGCAATTGCTGATCTATCCGATGATCCTGCCCGGCCACCGCGGGGACTCCCACCACCGGTTCGCCGAGGGCTACGCCAACACCGCCGCCGCCACGGACTGGTACTGGGAGCAGTACCTGGCCGGGGGAGTGGACCACGCCGGCGCGGCGGGTCGGGCGACCGACCCCTGTGTCTCCCCGGTCTCCGGCGACCTCGCGGGGTTGCCGTCCGCAGTGGTGATCACCGCCGAGTGCGATCCGCTCCACGACGACGGCGAGATGTATGCCCGTCGGCTCGGCGAGGCCGGCGTGGACTGCTGGTACCGCGACTACGCGAGCACCTTCCACGGGTTCGCCACCATCGCCGCCCTGGGCGTGGCGCGGCGAGCGCAGGAGGAGATCTGGGAGCAGGTGCGGGCACGTCTGCAGTAGGGCACCCCGCAGTAGGGCGCCCCGCGACAGCCGATGCCCCCGCCCGGAAGGGGCGGGGGCATCGGTGGTCTTTCCCGGGGCCCGTGCTCAGGTCCCCGGTGCGCGCTCGCCGGCGTTGATCAGGCCGACATCGAACGCCGCCCGGACCGCCGCGGTCAAGGTCTCGCACCGACCGGTGCCGAAGCGCACCGGCTCGTCATCGAGTTCGGGGCACGCTGCGTGCCCGTCGACCCACCGGGTGAGGGTGTGTTCCCTCGAGAACTTCGTCACCTCCACGCACGTGTCGCACCGTGGGCAGGTGAACGGCGTGGCCGCCGACACCGATGTGGTCATCAGCCCCGACCCATCGCGGCCAGGTTCTCGGCGATCTCGGAGTCCCAGTGCGCCACGGCGTGGTCGGTGTCGATCTCGACCTCGACGCGGTGCACCATGTCGGGCTCGATGTCCTCTACGTCCACGTAGAACTGCTCGTACCATCGACGCAGTTGGTAGACGGGCCCGTCCTGCTCGGTGAGCAGCGGGTTGTCGATGCGCGCCTTGTCGCGCCAGATCTCCACATCCTGGCCGAACCCGTAGGCCAATCCGTTGGTCATGGCCTCGGCGGCAGCCTTCGCCTCCGCGGGGTCGACGCCCGGTCGGTGTTTGGTGGCGATCCCGAAGTTGATGAGGAACGAGTTGTTGTCGATGGGGTAATGGCTGTTGATGAGCACCGCCTCGACGTCCTTGCCTCCCAGGGTGAGCTGCTGCGGGTTGATCATGTAGGACGGCCCGAAGTAGCTGGCCTCGGACTTCAGATACGTGTCCGAGTCGCCGTACGAATGGTCCGGGTCGATGTCCGGCCGTGTCTGGCTGTGCATGTACTGGGTGGCGATATGGCCCTCGAAGACGTTCCGGAAGTACTTGGGCGAGACCAGGTGCACGTAGAAGAAGTGCGCCATGTCGACGACGTTGTCGATCATCTCGCGACAGTGAGCTCCCTCGACGAGGTACGTCTGCCACGACCAGTCACTCCACTCGCCGTCTTCCCAGCCCTCGATCTCCGGGATCGTGACGTCCTCGGTGGGCTGGGACTTCTGCGGATCGTGCCAGACGAAAAGCTGGCCGTTTCGCTCCATGGCCGGCCACGCCCGGGTCTTGGCGGCGACGGGCACGCGCTTGGCGTAGGGGATGGCCGTGCACTTGCCGTTTCCTCCCCAGCGCCAGTCGTGGAACGGGCAGGCGATCGAGTCGTCCTTGATGGTGCCCTTGGCGAGGTTGCCACCCATGTGCCGGCAGTAGGCGTCAAGGATCTTCAGGCCGTCGGAGGTGTCGAAGACGACGAGGCTGGTTCCGAACACCTTCACCTGGTGGGGCTTGCCGTCGCGGAACTGGTCGATGAGACCGAGGCAGTGCCATCCGCGTGCGAAGCGGGTCGGGTTGCCGGCGCTCTCGATCTCGCGGATCGGTGCGGCGGCGTCGGTGGCGGACGAGGGGGAAGTGGGGGTCAGGGTCATCAGGGGCTCCCTTCGTGATGTGACCGTGGCCACACCGTAGGGAGGTCCGCCGGATCGGCGGGGCGGGGTTTCCGGTGGCCGGAAAGGGCTCATTCAGTCTTTCGGCGACCACGGTGAATGGGAGATGTCCGCGAGAATGCCCATCGCGCACGACCGCAGCGCCTGAGCGAGGGACTTGTCGTCCACGACCCGTTCGACCGGCCCGCACACCGACACCGCGGTGGCGGTCTGGTGGCCGTCACTCGTGCTCACCGGCCGCACTGTGACCGGTGTGGACACGCAGGCCAGGTGGGGTAGCAGCTCGCCGCGGGAGTAGGCCAGGCCCTCGCCGGAGACCTTTTCGACCTCCTCGAGGAGCGCGTCCCGCGTCTGGAGGCTCTCGCGGGTGGCGTGCTCGAGCTCCTGCGGAAAGTGCGCGCCGATGTAATCCGGTCCCTCGGAGGCGAGCAGCGCCTTTCCCGCGGCGGTCCGGAATGCCGGGTGGCGTCCGCCGACGTAGGTGGGCACCACGCTCAACCGGGCGTCGCCGACCTTGTCCCACCACACCACGTCGGTGCCGTCGAGATAGCCCATGTGCACCACCAGGCGGGTGCGCTCGCGCAGGGACTCCAGATGCGGTCGGGCGAGTCGGAAGTACCAGTGACCCTGGCGGGCCATGGTGCCCAGATGGAAGGGCCGGACTCCGATCTCGTACTCGTTGCGTATGCGCAGCACCCACCGCTTGGCCACCATCTGTTCGAGCAGCCGGTGGACAGTGGTGCGGGGCAGGGAGGTCGCTCTGGCGATCTGGGTGAGGTTCATGGCGCCCTCGGCGGCGATGGCGTCGAGGATGGAGTCCACGCGGTCGAGGATCCCGGACAGGGAGTCGGGGTTGGGCATGGCGGTGGCGGTCATCGAGGGGTCTCCATTCACGTGATGCGGCCGAGGGGCCGGCCACGATGTGACGAAGGTCACCATATCCCGCTCAGTGGGAGGTTCGGGCGCCGGGGTTTCCGATGAGCGGAAACCCCGGGGCGCTCCACGGAGCCGGGATCGAGGATGCGATGACGCCCCTCAATAATCCGTCGTTCCCCTCGGAAGCGTGGAGACCTTATGACCAGCAACGACCTCCTGTTCGTCGACACTCCCGGTGGCCGGCTCGGCTACCGGGACCTCGGCGATCCCGACGGTCGGCCCCTGCTCTTCCTGCACGGGTCCGGGCCTGGCGTAACGGGGTGGCGGAACTACTCGGGGAGCGTGGATGCGTTCGCCGGCGAGTTCCGTTGCATCGTGCTGGAGTTCCCCGGTTTCGGGATCAGCGATGCGCGCGGTGGCCACCCTGTGGTGGACGCACGCGACAGTTGCGTGGAGATCCTCGATCACCTGGGGATGGCGAGCGCGAGCATCATCGGCAATTCGATGGGCGCGATCGTGGGTGCGGGTCTGGCGGCCAAGCAGCCGGAGAGAGTGGATCGGCTCATCGGCATCGGTGGGGTGGGGACCACATTGTTCAGTCCGGGGCCTGCAGAGGGCATCGGGTTGCTCATGGATTTCCTGGCCGAGCCGGATCGGCCGGCACTGCGTCGTTGGCTGCGGTCGATGGTCTACGACCAGGCTCTTGTGACCGATCAGCTGCTCGAGGAGCGGTGGGCCCAGGTCACCGAGCCGGGCGTGATCGAGTCGATGAAGGACCTCTACAACCCTGCCGCGATCGCAAAGGTCTCGCGCGGCGAGGTCTCCTTCGACCTGGCCGACGTGGCCGCCCCGACTCTGCTGTTCTGGGGCCGCGACGATCGTGTCTCCCCGGTGGATATGGCGATCATGCCGATGCGACTCATGCCGGACGTGGAGGTGCACATCCTGCCGAACTGCGGCCACTGGGTGATGATCGAGCAGAAGGACGCGTTCGAGCGCCAGGCACGGGAGTTTCTCACGCGGGCTGGGTCGTAGAACACCCGACGACGACGAGGCCCCGCAGTCGCACACCGGCGAGAGCCGCCGCCCGGTCATGCAGGCCGGGCGGCGGCTTTCTGTCTCTCCGGACGGACCCGCCGGGTCAGCGGCCGCCCGGCTTGTTCGTCCCGCCGTCGCGGCCCCGGCGGTCCTCCGCCGCATCGCCTTCGACGTCGATGTGTTCGGTGCGGAGTTCGTCGGACACGGTCTCGGTGTCGGTGACCTTCTCCTTGCCCACGTTGACGCGCTCGCGCTCGACGGTCTCCTTCTCCACCACGGGCCGCTCCTCGCGGAGGACGATCTCCTCATCACGGTCGCCGTCGGCGGTGTCGTCGAGGCCGCCCTTCCGGGCCTTGCCGTCGACGTCCTCGCGCTCGACCACGAGCTTCTCCTTGGAGACCGGGACTTCGACTGTCTCCTTCTCGGTGGTCGTGTGCTTGCGGAGCCGGGCTCGGCCGGCCTCCTCTTCGCGGGTACCCACGTTGAGGCGTTCTTCGTGGGCGGTGACGGTCTCGGTGCCCTCGTGGCCGCGGTCCCGGTCGCGCGTGTCGTCGGCCCCCGCTGCGCCGGCGGCACCTGCCGCACCCGCTGCGCCGGCGGCACCTGCCGCACCCGCTGCGCCGGCGGCACCTCCGGCACCCGCCGCGCGATCATCGCCTCGGTCGGCGTGGGTGTCCGTCCTGCCGCGCCGACCTCCGTCGTCGAGTTCGTAGTGCTCGTACAGGCGGTTCTCCTCGTCCGGGGAGAGGTGGCCGCCGGCGTCCACGCGGGGTGCGTCCTTGACCTGGGTCTTGGTGTACGCGACGTGGAGGTCGTCACCTTCCATGCGTGCGCCCTGCAACGGGACGAAGCTCTCGGACATCCCGAACAGGCCGGTCGAGACGGTCGCGAACTTGGGCTCGTCGCTGTCGTCGTCGAGGTAGAGCGTCCCGATCTTGCCGATCTTGTCCCCGGCGCTGTCGTATGCGGTCGCGCCGCTGAGATTCTGGAGTGACTCCTTGCCGATCATTTCAGACTCCTTACGTCGTCGGATCGTGCTGTTTAGTCACGCTAAGAGCCTTCACGGGCGGCGGCGACCGGAGAATCGACCCCGACAGGCGACTGGGCGGCGGAAATACCATGCGTCCGAGACTGTGACCTGCGTCACGCCTGATGCGGGAGGGGTCCGTAACGGTTGCACCTCAATGCGGCAGGAACTGCGACCGGGCCGCCAGTCGGGATACAAGAGCGGTTGCTCTGTTACTGTCGGACGCATGCCTCGCCCGCGGGTCCACGACCTCGATCTGCTGCTCGACGCAGCAGAGAGGTTGGCGGTGGAGTCCGGCGCCGCCGCGGTCACCGTGCGCGCTCTGTCCGAGCTGGCGGCCGTCTCCAACGGCGCGATCTACCACGCGTTCGGCTCCCGCGCGGGGCTGGTCGGCCGGGCCTGGCTCCGCGCCGCCCGCCGCTTCCTCGACCTGCAGCGGGACATGGTCGAGGCCGCCCTCGCCGGCGGTCACGGATCGGAGTCAGTCGCCGACGCCGTCGTCGCCGCCGCGGACGCGCCCGCGCAGTTCGTCCTGGACCACCCGTCGTCGGGGCGGTTCCTGCTCACGGTGCGACGATCCGAGCTCCTCGGTTCCGCAGATCTCCCCGCGGACGTGGCAGCGGAACTGCACGACCTCGACCACGGCCTCACGGACCTGTTCGTCAAGCTGTCGCGGGCCCTGTGGAGCCGCGCTGACCGTGCGGCCGTCGACGTCATCCGGGACTGCGTGGTCGAGTTGCCGAACGCCCTGCTGCTCCGCGGGCGCCGAACCCCGACCCCTGCCGTCCGCGAGCGCATCGCGGCCTCCGTCCGCGCCGTACTCGCCCTCGGCCCGCCGCCGACCGACACGCCGCCAGCCAGCCCACCACCGACCGCCCCGCCGCCGACCGACCCACCCGCACCCCACAACCCCACCACCCGAGAGGACCACCCATGACCCCGACCTTGACCCACCACGAGGACATCGCCGTCCTCACGCTCGGCAGCGACGAGAACCGCTTCTCCCCGGACCGGCTCGACGCGATCAACGCCCACCTCGATGAGGTCGAGCAGTCCGCGAAGGGGCTCGTCACCGTGGGGTCGGGCAAGTTCTATTCCAACGGTCTCGACCTCGACTGGCTCATGGCCAACTCCGACCGCCTCGACTGGTATGTCGGCCGGATCCAGGAGCTGTTCTCGCGCGTCCTGACGTTCCCCCTGCCGACGGCCGCCGCGGTCAACGGGCACGCGTTCGGCGGCGGCGCGATGCTCGCGATGGCCCACGACTACCGGGTGATGCGCGACGATCGCGGCTACTTCTGTTTCCCCGAGGTGGACATCAACATCCCGTTCACTCCCGGCATGGCGGCGCTGATCCAGGCCAAGACGACCCCGCAGACCGCCATGACCGCGATGAGCACGGGCCACCGCTACCCCGGGGCCGAGGCGAAGGAGGCGGGCCTCGTCGACGCGACCGCTGCGGAGGCCGAGATCGTCGCCGCGGCGCTCGGGCGCCTCCAGCCGATCCTCGGCAAGGACCGCACCACTCTCGGCGCCATCAAGTCCACGATGTTCGCCTCCGTCACCGAGGCGCTGGGCCGGGGCCCCGGCGGCGTGAGCCTCTGATGCCCACCCGTCCCGGGTTGACCGCGAGCTCGGGGTAGCGCGGGGATAGCTCGACGACGACGACGATGACGAGGACCGCCGCCGCCCGGAAACGATGCGGCCGCCCGGTCACGCCGAACCGGCGGCGGCTTCGGTCGTATCGAGGCCGGTCCAGTGCCATAGTGGAACTGCACGCCCCTCGTGTCCCGGCCTGCTGCTGGAACACGTGGCCAGATCGCACGACTCCCTGCAGGTTCGCACCTGCACCGACGAGAGGAACGCAGATGGCTATCAACGACGACGACATCACCACGTCCGGCGCTCAGGGCGAGGGCATCGCCGACGGCGGTTCCAACCCGGGCGGCCACGACGGCGGCGCCGACGGATCCGCCCACCACATGAAGGGCGAAGGCGAGGGCCTGGCCGACGGCGGTTCGAACCCGGACGGCCACGACGGCGGCGCGGACGGTTCCGCAGATGGCTCCGCGAACACCGGCGAAGGGGTGGCCGACGGCGGTTCCAACCCGGATGGTGCCGACGGCGGCGCTGACGGCACGCAGTAATTGCGGGCGCTTCATCGGTGCGTCGCGTGCAGCTCGGATGAGTTCGCGGCTCAGGTGTGGGGGCAGCGGCCCCTGCTGACCCGGGCGGCCGAGCTGCCACGCGACTACTCCGACCTGCTCACACCCGGGATGGTCGACGAGATCGTCGCCGAGCGCGGGGTGCGCACGCCGTTCGTCCGGATGGCGCGGGAGGGCACGCTCGTCGACCGGACGTGCTTCACCCGCTCCGCGGGTTTCGGAGCGCAGATCGCCGATCAGCTCGACCCCGACGGCGTGCTCACGCAGTATGCCGCCGGGGCGACGCTGGTCCTGCAGGGTCTGCACCGGTTCTGGCCGCCGATCATCGACTTCGTCCGCGGCATGACCTCGGACATCGGCCATCCGGTGCAGACCAACGCGTACATCACCCCGCCCGCGAATCGCGGATTCGATCCGCACTACGACGTCCACGACGTCTTTGTGCTCCAGGTGTCCGGCACCAAGCGGTGGCGGGTGCACGAGCCCGTCCACCACCACCCGCTGCCCGACCAGCCGTGGACCGAGCACCGCGAAACGATCACCGAACGGGCGAAGAACGAGCCGGTAATCGACACCGTGCTCGAGCCGGGGGACTGTCTCTATCTGCCGCGCGGCTGGGTCCACTCGGCCGAGGCACAGGGCGATACGTCCATACACCTCACGGTGGGCGTGGCCCCCTTGACCGGGCATGACGTCGCCACGGCGATGATCGAGGCACTGGCCTCGGAGGAGGAGCTGCGGGCGTCGTTGCCGTTCGGGCTCGCCCCAGCCGATGCCGCGCGCGCCGAGCCCCACACCCGCGAGGTCCTCGACGTGCTGGCCAGGCTGATCGCCGAGAAGCAGGAGCAGCTCAGCGCTCTCGCCGGCGACGCGCTCGCCGAAAAGTACCTCGACCTCACGCGACCCGCCGCGATTCGCCCGTTGGCCACACTCGATGCCGTCGCGTCCCTCGAGCCCGACACCCGGCTGCGGCTGCGCGAGGGACTCCACGCACGGGTGGACTGCACCGACTCCGACTCCGACTCCGACGCCGACTCCGCCGCCGCCAATCCCGGCACGGTGGTGCTGAGGCTGCCCACCAAGTCGGTGACCTTCCCGGCGGTATGCGCGCCCGCCCTGCGCGCTGTCCTCGAGGGCGCACCCGTGAGCGCTGGTTCGCTGCCCGGCCTCGATGCCGACGACGGCCTGGTGGTCCTGCGCCGGCTGCTGCGGGAGGGCGTGGTGGTGGCGCAGTGAGGGTGATGGCGCTGTGAGCAGGCCTGCGGACTGGGAGCCGTGCAGCGACTCGTCGTTGCGCCGCGGCGATCCCCTGGACGGGTCGGGCTCGCGGGGGTTGCGATGGCTGATGGTCGAGTTGTCCGGCCCGTGGGGCTATTCGGCGTTACTCGACTCGCCGGGTCTCCTTCCGCCGGAGCTGGGCCGCGAGATCGCCGGGCGTGCCCAGGAGGCTGATGTCCGGGTTGCCGCGATCCGCAGGCCGGGTCGTCGTCGTCATACAGAGGATCAACGCTGGCGGTGGGCGCTCGCCGACGCCCGGCCCGGGCATGAGTCGCTGCGGTGGGGCGAGGTCGACGGCCCGGTCGGGTACGCAGAGATCCCCCTCGACGGTTCCGCCGGCACCCCGTCAGCGGACCCGCTGGTCGCCGTGTGCGCGCACGGGAAGCACGATCAGTGCTGCGCGGTGCGGGGGCGCAGTGCCGCGGCGCGGATCGCCGAGCGGTACCCGGAGGCGACCTGGGAGTGCTCGCACTTGGGCGGCGACCGCTTTGCCGCGACGATGCTCGTCCTGCCGCACGGCCTCTTCTACGGCCGCGTCGACCAGGCGGAGGACCCGGCCGACATCGTCACCCGCTACACCGAGGGCCGCGTCGACGAGCGGTACCTGCGCGGGCGCAGTAGTCATTCGGCGGCCGTGCAGAGCGCGCAGCATCATGCCCGTGCGGTGATGCCCGACGACCGCATCGACGCCTTCGCCCCGGTGCGCGTGGTCGAAAGGGACGAGCACGTCGAGGTGACGCTCGCCGGCCCGCGCGGTCCGGTCGAGGTGTGGCTGCGGGAGACCTACTCCGAGCCGATCTTCACGATGTGCCGGGCCCACGCCCCCGGCCCGGTCCGGCAGTGGGAGCTGGTCGAGGTCAGGGGCGGCGAGTAGGGCCGGACGGCGGGGCGAGGTGGAGCGAGGATGGTCGAACCACGTGTGGCTCCGCGGAGACGTACTCGACCGCGGCTCCTCGGGGACTCCGCACGCGAAAGGACAGGCGACGTCGATGCAGCCGTTGATCCGCGCCGCGAGCCTGCGCGGATTCGCTGAGCTCGTCACCGAACTCGGCGGGGATCCGGATCGGCTGCTCGCGCGGTTCGGCATCGAGCCAGAGACGTTGGCGGACGAGGACGGGCTGCTGTCGATCACCGACCACGACCGGATGCTCGATGTGGCGGCAGCCCACCTGCGCTGCCCGGACCTCGGTCTGCGGCTGGCCGAACGGCAGGACGTGACGATTCTCGGCCCCATCGCGCGCGCGATCGGATCGTCGCAGACCCCCGCGGAGGCACTGGAGTGCGCGGCTCGGTTCATGTTCGTGCACAGCCCCGCGCTGAGGATCGAGGTCGCCGACGACCCGTGGGGCCGGCGCGGCGTGATCGCCCTGACGTACCGCAAGGAACTGACCGAGTCGCCGTACTCGCCGCAGGCCGCCGAGTTGGGGCTGGGGGTGTTCTACCGGGTGGCCGTGCATCTGGTCGGGCAGTCCACCGGGTTGCGGTCGGTGGAGGTGCCGCACGGACCACTCTCGCCGGTCGGCCGGTATCTGGGCTTCTTCGGCGTCGACGTGAAGTTCGACCGGCCCGCGGCCGCGCTGTGCGTCGACCGTCGGATGTTGGATGCCACGTTCGCCTCCGCGGATGAGGATCTCCGTCGCGCGGCCCTCGATCACCTGACGGGCTCGTACTCCGACCCGTCGGACTCGGTGGCTCACCAGGTGCGCCGCCTCGTGGGGGAGCGCCTTCCCGGCCGCGTCCCCACCCTCGTCGAGGTGGCCGGGGCGCTCCTGCTCCACCCGCGGACGCTGCAACGTCGCCTCGCCGCCGTCGACACCACCTACGGCCGGGTCGTCGACGACCTGCGTCGGGATCGCGCGCACCGGTTCATCACGACCAGCGACCTGTCCTTCACCCAGATCGCCGACCTGGTCGGTTTCGCCGAGCAGGCCACGCTCAGCCACGCGGCGCGCCGGTGGTTCGGTATGTCCCCCGGGGAGCTGAGGCGGACCACCAACCTGTCGCCCTGACACAAGTTTCCCGCCGCCGGACACCGGATGCTGGTGTCGACCGCGGGAACGACCGGCGCCCCCCGGGCGGCCACCCCATCGGCGAGGAGGAGCGAACGATGCTGCGCGAAGATCCACCGCGTTCGGACCAGGTGTCCGGACCCATGCTCGAGCAGATCGGCGCGCGGCCGATCCCCGAATTCGACGGCGTCCACGACGTGTGGCCGCGGGGCGAGCGGCTGACGGCGGTGCGCTCGGCGGCCGCCGAGTACAAGAAGCGGTTCGTGCAGCAGGGGCAGGTGCGGGCGGTGCGGTCAGTCGACGTGGCCGGGGCGCCGTACCCGGTCAAGTACGCCTTCGACAACGCGGTGTCGGTGCCCAGCCTGCCGCTGGTCACCATGATCAACCGCATGGTGGTGGTCCAGTACGACGACTGGAACGGTCGGCCCCGCACCCTGGTGTTCGAGCCGACCGTCCCCGCCGGTTCCGCCAAGGCGCCGTTCTACGCCAATCTGGAGAGGCTGGTCGACGCCGTCCCCGGCGGCCGCCTGGCCAGCAAGGCGATCCTCAAGTACTTCAACGAGCCCGGCGAGGCGCTGGCCAAGGTGGGACTGCGGCCGCGGGACGTGGACTTCCTCACGTTCGACCACCTGCACGTGCAGGATCCCCGGATGATTCTCGGCTCGAGTGAGGTGATCGCGGACGAGTCGGCGCCGCGCACCGCCCTGTTCGGCGACGCGCAGTTGCTCGTGCATCGCCGCGAACTGGCCACCCTGGAGGACCTGCACCCCATGCAGTGGGCCTGGTACGTCGAGGACGGCCTCGACGGCGTCCCCCGGGACAGGTTCGCCGTGTTCGACGGCGACATCGAGCTCGGCCCCGGCATCGCCCTGCTGTGGACGCCCGGCCACACGGACGGCAACCACTCGCTGGTCATCAACACCCCGGACGGCGTGTGGGTGTCCTCCGAGAACGGCATTTCCCTGGACAACTGGCAGCCGGAGCTGTCGAAGATCCCCGGCGTGCGCCGCTACCACCGCGAGTACGGCCGCGAGATCTGCCCCAACGCCAACACCCTCGAGGACGCGCTGGACCAGTACGACTCCATGATCAAGGAGAAGACCCTCGCCGACCCGTGCCCGGCCGACCCGCGCTGGCTCCAGATCCTGCCCTCCACCGAACTGGCGCCGTGGAAGCGTTTCTGGCCGGTCGTGCCGACGTACTGCCACGGTGGAATCTCCTACGGCGAGATCCGTGCCGGACTGAGGGACGGGAAGTGACGACGACGAGGACCCGCAGCGCGCTCGTGACCGGGGCCGGTCGCGGCCTGGGCCGAGATATCGCGGGCCTGCTGGCCGACCGCGGATATCGCGTCATGATCACCGATCTGGACGAACAGTCGTCCCGGACGGCGGCCGCGGAGATCGGGCGGGGCGCGCTCTGGGCCGCTGTCGACGTCCGCGATCGCGGGCAGGTCGACGAGGCCCGGGACCGGCTGGTCGCGGAGACCGGGGGCGTGGACGTGTGGGTCAACAACGCCGGCGTCCTGCTCACAGGCCCGGCGTGGGAGCAGACCGACGACCAGCGGCGGCTCATGCTGGACGTCAACGCGCTGGGGACGATCAACGGCACGGTCGCCGCGATCGAGGCCATGCGCGGCCGCAGTACTGGTATCCCGGGCACCGGCGCGACCGGCAGCGGCGGGCACATCGTCAACATCGTCTCGCTGGCGGGGATCTCCGCGGTCCCGGGCGAGGCCGTCTACGCGGCGTCCAAACACGCGGTGATGGGCTTCAGTTCCAGCACGGCCGCCGACCTGCGGCTGGCCGGGGTGGACGACATCGACATCTCGTGCATCTGCCCGGACGGCATCTGGACCCCGATGCTCTTCGACAAACTCGAGGACCCGCAGGCGGCGCTGTCGTTCTCGGGGGTCCTCCTGCAGCCGGCGGACGTGGTGCGCGCGGTGGGCAGGGTGCTGGAGTCGCCGCGCCCGGTCACGGCCGTCCCGGCTCGGCGCGGGGCGCTGGCCCGGGTGGGCGCGGCGTTCCCCCGCCTGGCGTCCGCGCTCCTGCCGCTGATGGCCGCCAAGGGTCGCCGGAAGCAGCGCGCTCTCCTACGAACGCAAGGATCGTCCCGCTCGTGACCACACAGACCCACCCCTTCGTGACCACTCACCGTGAGGTCGACCTGCAGTCCCGGTTGCTCTACTGGGCCGGGCGGGCGACGCTCCGTCAGGTGTACCGCTTCTGGCCCATGACCGGCGCCGGGATCCGGGGGCTGGCCGCGGTCGAGCGCGGGTTCTCGCGACTGACGGGTCCCGCCGGAGTGCGAGTGGAACGGACCGTGCTCGGCGGCACCGCGGCCGAGACCTCGACCCCCGATTCCGTCGGCCCGGACGCGCTCGCCGGCGTGACCGTGCTCTACCTCCACGGCGGCGCGTTCCTCTTCTGCGGCCCCGGCACCCACCGCGGGCTCTGCGGCCGGCTGGCGATGGACCTCGGCGTGACCGTGCACTCGCTGGACTACCGGATGCTGCCGGAGGTTGACCTGGCGACCGTGGTCGCGGACGCCTACGCCGGGTATCGCGCTTTGTCCGAGCGGCTGCCCGCGGATCACCGGATCGTGGTGGCCGGGGACTCGGCGGGCGGGTACCTGGCCGCAGCGATCTGCGAGTTGGCCGCCCGCGACGGCGTCCGCCGGCCCGCCGCGATGGTGGGGTACTCGCCGCTGCTCGACGTCGATGGCGAGGTGCGTGAGGGGCCGTGGGCCACGCGCGACTCCTACCAACCGGCCGTCACGGTGCAACGGTTCCAGAGGCTGTGGCAGCACCACGCCGACGGGCTGGAGAGCAGCCGCTCGATGCTCACCTGCGATCCGGAGGTGTTCCCGCCGACGCTGATCACCCTGGCCGCGGGCGAACTCGTGGAACCGGCCGCGCTCCAGCTGACCGAACACCTCCACGCGGCCGGGCGGCCCGTCGAGACCCATCGGTGGTACTCGGCAGTCCACGCGTTCCCGGTGCTCGCCGGCCTGACCCCGCACAGCCGCCACGCCGGCAGGATCACGGCCGAGTTCTTGCGCCGGACGATGACGGCACCGGTCTCACAGCACCCTCTCTCAAGACATGCACGAGATGGGTCTTGACCGTGCCTTCGGACAGGTGCAGCGACTCGGCGGGCTGCCGGTTGCTCGAGCCCCCTCGGCCACGGCGCGCAGTACCTCGGACTCCCGGTCCGTGAGCACCGGCCGAGGACCACGCATCCGGCTCAGTAGCCGGGCGGCGACCGCTTTGCCGCGACGATGCTCGTCCTGCCGCACGGCCTGTTCTACGGCCGCGTCGACCAGGCGGAGGACCCGGCCGACATCGTCACCCGCTACACCGAGGGCCGGGTCGACGAGCGGTACCTGCGCGGACGCAGCAGTCATTCGGCGGCCGTGCAGAGCGCCCAGCACCACGCCCGCGCCGTGGTGCCCGACGACCGCATCGACGCCTTCGCCCCGGTCCGCGTGGTCGAACGGGACGAGCACGTCGAGGTGACGCTGGAGGGCCCGCGCGGCCCGGTCGAGGTGTGGCTGCGCGAGACCTACTCGGAGCCGATCTTCACGATGTGCCGCGCCCACGCCCCCGGCCCCGTGAGGCAGTGGGAGCTGGTCGAGGTCACGCAATGGTGTTAGGGGCACGTCGCCGGCAAATCGAATGGACGGAGGGCTCGAAAACCTTCCAGCTCAGTAGCAGCCGATCAACATCGGGCACAGAAGCAGGTCGTGTCGTCTGGTCCCCCGTGCCTGACTGATTTGTGTCGCGGGCCAGCTCGGAGTGTCGTACCCCTCGGCAACTATGGTTTGGGTGGACCCACTCGATCTGCAGTCCTGACGGAAAAGAGAGAACTCCCCAAGTGAATCCCGGTATTGCCGTCACCTCAGTCACCCCGTCAGCTGCAAGGCTGACCGAGTCGCTGAGGGACATCGGTTACGACTTTAGTTCCGCGGTTGCGGACCTGATCGATAACTCAATCAGCGCGGATGCCGAGAAAATTCGTGTGTACATGGAGTTTGATGGCGAGGATTCTCGGGTTTTCATCGCCGATGACGGGGCGGGGATGGGCGTCAAAAGAGTGAAGGAAGCCCTCCGCTTCGGTAGCCGACGAGAATACGAACTTGGTGACCTTGGCAGATACGGCTTGGGTTTGAAGACCGCCTCGCTCTCACAGGGCCGTTCAGTCACGGTGGTGAGCCGTGCCCCGGGCGTGAAGCTCCAAGTCCAGCGGCTGGACTTAGACCTCATCGCAGAGTATGACGACTGGATAGTAGTGGTGCCGTCGCCGGATGCGTCCGTGGTGCGGGCAAGGGAACTGCTCGCGGGCGATCCGGGCACGGTGGTCGTGTGGGAGAAGCTGGACCGTATCTTGCCCGCGAAGCAGGCAACCGGTGGTTGGGCGAAGCGGCGATTCGACGGCTTGCGTGAGAAGCTCAAGACCCACCTGTCGATGGTCTTTCACCGGTTCCTCACCGGCGAGGGAGACGTCCGGAAGCTGGAGATCTGGGTTGACGATGAGGAGTTGACTGCGTGGGATCCCTTCCAACGACAGGAGCCAGAGACCCAGGAACTCGGCGCCCAGTCATTTGAGGTGGTGGTGGGTGAGCAGGTGGGCAAGGTCAAATTGCGCCGCTTCATTCTGCCGTCACGGAATGCGTTCTCGTCGCAGGAGGCATTCGACGCGGCCTCCGGTCCGGCCAAGTGGAACCGACAGCAGGGTTTGTACATCTACCGAGCCAACCGGCTCGTTCAGTGGGGCGGCTGGGCGGGCACCCGCGCAGTAGACGAGCACACGAAACTGGCGCGAGCGTCGATCGATTTCGACACCGATCTTGATGCGGCGTTCAACATCAATGTCGCCAAGATGCGCGTCGCCCTTCCCCCACAGCTGAAGCAGATGTTGAGTCGCCCGGTTGCGGAACTGTGCATTTTGGCTAACAATGCCTACCGAGTGGACGCGCCGAAGCGCCGTAACAACGGGCCTGCGGGGGCGTCGCCCGAGGTGCCTAAAGGGGCCGAGATCGGGTTAGCGATTAAGACGGCCCTCATACGGACTGACAACTATGAGGCGCTGACAGCGATCGCGCAACTACTTAAGAAGGAGTCACCGGACCTAGCTCGGGCGCTCGGGTTCTGAAAAGTTCAGAATAGGGAAGTAGGCGTCTCGTTCACGCCGTTGGCGTAGAGGCAGTGGTCGCGCAGTGGGCAGAACTCGCAGACCGGGTTGTCGGCCAGACAGACCGAAGCAGCTAGCTCGACGAGCCCTAGCTGGGCATGACGTGAAGCCTCGCCGAGACCGATCAACCTAGCCACCGCCAATCGGCCATCTGTCAGTTTATTCCGCTTGTCGACGTCGTTTCCTAAGAATCGGCTCGCAACTCGGAGCACGCCCCTGCCGGTGAGGACGGGTTCCTCGGAACCTTCACCTTGACCTTCGGCGTCGACGGTCGGTAGCGCGAGCTCGGCAAGATCTGCCACAGCGACCGGAATCGCGGGAAGCTTCGTGCGATCAATGGTCGGGGCCCACAGCGCGAGCGGATGGTCTGCCATTTGAGCTGTTAGTTCCCGGAGCTGTTGCACTCGGGCTGACCTGCCCACTCCGTCTGCCATGTAGCCGAGACGATCAATCAGGGGGGCACTGGGCAGAGATCCCTCTTCGATGTCGAAGTCCTTCAGGACAGAGTAGAAAGAGATGGCGGTCGTCGGGGAGGCTCTGGTGCCCAGTACTTCGCTGGCGACGAAGACCCAGCGCGAGTCGGATCGAAGCCAAGGTAACGCCAGTTCACCGTCACGTCGCGCCTGGAACCAATCGGCAAGCAGGGTCCCAATCTCTCGGGTGGTAAACGGAACCGTGTAACCGGCCGCGAGCGCCGATCTAATCGACTTGCCCACCGCGGCGGCGACCATCGGGGGTACCGCGTTACCGATTTGCTTGAACGCCGCAGACGGGGGGCCCGAGAAGCGGAAATGATCGGGGAAGGACTGGATGCGAGCCGCTTCGCGGACGGTCAGTGTCCTAGGCTGGCGAGGGTGAATGTACCAGTAGCCATCCTTAGCGATGTGTGCGGTAATCGTTCTTGACAGATCGTTCTCATCAAGACGCTTGTACTTGTCGTCGAAGATGTCATTTCGGTAGCGCTGATGCTCGGGAGCCAGGTCCGAGTACTTCGTCTTGTGGGTCATCGACTCGAAAGCGGCCCGGTCGTCATCTCGGACCGGACGGGTGATGTGATCAAAGATCTTGCTCTCGTCGCCCGGTGCAACCCCCTCACGCATCCTGTGCTGATAACCGGTCACGGGGCCCTCATAGTCCGCCCATCCGTGCGCACCGCCCTGGGGTCGCCAACCGCCCTCGACCTCAGGGAGGTCACCGATCGCATTCCACAATGTTGTCTTGTCCGGGGCATCGGACGGCCACTCGAAAGCCACCCCGTCCCGAAGCGCGACAACGAGGAGTCGCTGCCGCATTTGGGGCACGCCGTAGCGCCACGATTCCACGATCCGAGTATGGACCGAGTACCCGTCTTGCTCCAGCTCCTCTACTATCGAGCGAAAAATGAACATCTCGCGGTCGAGCGCCAAGTCGGGGACGTTCTCCATGAGGATTGCCCGGGGGCGTGCACTGGTCGCGATTTCGAGAAATGACCGCCAAAGATCGCGCCGCTCATCGTGGGGGTCTCTTTCCCCAAGTTCGACCCGGTGCCGGATCATTGACCGGCCGGCCTTCGAGAAGGGCTGACAAGGAGGCCCGCCGGCAAGTATTTCTATCTGGGCCTCTCTGACAAGACGTGCGACTCGCTCTACAACATCCGGGTCCGCTAGATCCCAGTCGAGAGATAGGCCTGCGAAGTGGTGCGCGTGTGTGGCTACTGCGGCGTCGTAGTGATCGGCCCCGATCACCACGTTGTAGCCGGCCTCTTCTAGACCGAGGCTGATCCCGCCGGCGCCCGAGAATAGATCAGCGGCCAGATGTGCACCCTGACGACGAAGGGCGCGAGCAAGTCTCTCGAACTCACCGACCTCGGACACGTGGTGCTGATTTGGCGGAAGGTCGAGGAACGGTCCGCGGATGAGCTTCACCCCGTAGGGCGAAACCACCTTTTGGGGTCCTCCGGTGGCGCTCACGTTGACCATGCTATACCGCTCCGATCGACCCCCAAAACCAGTGCGCCGACGAAGGGGGCGGGGGGCCTACGCCGATGCATGCTAAACCGATATAGCAACGCCACTTGGAGGAGCGAAGCCGAGTCTCATGGCCTCGCGAAGTATTTTTTCGCCGTGAAGGGCTTGCTTGCGTGAATGCTCCCGAGAATTCGCTACGTTACGGCTCAGGCTAAACGCGAGACTACGCTGCCAACTTTGCAGGTTTCCCGTCTGCTTCGCCCACGAGCTCAACTCAAACCAGTCCGCTTCGGACAAGGGGCTGATAAATGCAATCGCAGCCCGATCGGCGTCGCTGAGGACATCATCGACGCTGTTCGGCGCACTCCCGGCACGGGACTTTCCGGTCTTCAGCAGTAGATTCTTAAGGGAAGTGTTTGGATCCCACTCGATTGCCTGAAGTCGCTTCCAGCACTCCTCCTTCTTGGCCCACTCGCCCACGTTGCGGTTGCCTGCACTCGAAATCAGCTCCGAGTGGATCCGCGGGGCGAGTTCTAGAATAGCGTTCTCTAATGCGCTCGAAATGCGCTGCTTGCGCCATATGTCTTGAAGGTCGATCATTTGCGCAGTTCCCTTGAAGACGCGACTCAATGTGTAGGTGACTGTTTGCGACCGGTAGCCACCGAGGCCCAGGGACGTCACCAGTTTCTCGGCGCTTCTGAAAATGATCGCCTTTGCGATAAGGCTCTCAAAGTACGACTGATCTGGTTCGAATCTACCTCGCCCGTCTAGGCGGAGCATGAAGTCACGAAAGTTCTTCTCGGCGCCGAACGAAACGACCCAAGGGCGAAGATCCCAGGTGTTCTCAAACTTTGCAAGGTCAGTCTTTGTAAATTTTTGGGCAGTCGGATGAAGCTTCTTGAACTCGCGCTGCCTTGCGGGAGTGCGCTCGCGCCCGTATGCATCGGCGTACTGTCCTCGGGCACGTTCATAAAACCAACGTGTGAGCTGGTGAGTGCCGTCTGGGTTCGGCGCCCAGATAGTCCTTGACAGGTTCTCAACCTGGACGTGGAAGGGGTCGTTGGAAGTGAAGTCGGCGGAATTCACTCGATTCTGACTGTTCGCGTACTCGCTAATCTTGGGTACTAGAGTATCGATCTCGCCCGGGTCGACAACTGACAGTTTTGCCTGCACCATAACGTTAGACAAACCGACTTTGTGCTTCGTCATTGCATAGTGAAGGGAGGCCGTCGTTTGTCCTCCGTTCACGATTTGCATTCCCACGATTCGACTAATCCCTATACCATTACCGCCTGGGAGTTCACCCACTTCAACCGACGAAGCAGTCACGGAAATTCCGTTGTTGTACGCGAAGAAGCGGCCCGGCTCATCCCGAAGAGTGTTCTGAATCCCGCGGTTCACCTTGCCGCGAGCCTGTAGGAAAGAGCGGACATTAAGCTCGAGGAGTCGAGGACCAAACTCTTCGTAAACACGAGCCAGAAAATCACCGGGCAGCGCTAATAGATAGGAATTGTAGCTCTCAGCGTCGCCATGTGGACCGAGGCAGGGCAAAGGGGCCGCGGTAAACCTATTGATATCAACTACGATAGGTTCCTGAGGTTGTCCACTCGAACTGAGCCGGTGGAGCCGAGTCAAATCCCAGACGGACAGTCGCAGGCTTCGGTCGTCGAGGGGGTCCAAATCTGGATTGTCAGTTCGAAGTTCACAGTTGGTTGCGATGACGAGATTGACATTTGATACGTCGCTCCACGATTCAAAAATGCGCTGCGCCATATCCCAGCTCTCGGATGATTCCTCGAGGCTCTTGTACAGCCCGGCCACGGAAGCCTCGATAAACCGGCGCATCCACTTGACGGCGTTCTGGAGATCCGTCTTTCCGAAGCGTTCAATAGCTTCTGTCGCACTGTAATGGATGTAGACCAGTGTCAACCTGGACCCATCATCGTTCATCTCGTATCCGGAAGCGCGCATGCCGCGCGCCTGGTATACAGCGTATTGTGGAGTATCAAGTTCCCCAGCCTCGATTAGAATTTCGAAAACGACTTGAGCAAACGCTTCGCTTAGGGTCGTTTCGTTTTCTTCTTCCTCGGCGACGAGCGCGACCGATCGGCGGAGATCTTCGTAGTACGAGGAAACATCTACCGCCATTTTAGACTCCTAATAGTGAAAAGGCCGCATCTTCGCTGACCTCGTACTCGGCGATTGCGGCACAGTCGATTGTGTAACTAACGTCGGAGACGGCTTGCGGAATTCCTCCGGGCGTCAGCCGCGGAAACTCCGAGGTAACCTCGTAAAACCGAGCTTCTCGGACGGTGAAGCGGTGAGGAGCCTCGGGGGAGCCGACATCCAATCCGGAAGCCAGCAACTTGGATTGGAATTCGAGAACCGTTGACGTATCGCTCCCGATAAGATGCAGGCATTCTTTGGCGAGTTCGGACAGACCCATGCCGGAACCGATGGTTCGTTGGTCGAGTTGGAAAAGCGCTACGAACAAGCGCTCAACCGAAGTCAGGTCTAACTGCAGCTCAGAACTGATGACAAGCTTGCCCGGTCCTGTAGTGCGATCTGATTTGATCTCAAGCGCTCCTCCACAAAAATGGAAATCTTGGGAAGCGCGGTCGGGACCCACCCAGCTCGCGACTGCTTCGCTCGGCGGAACGCCCCTAGTCAACAGGGTGCGCACAACTAGCAGCTCTGCGAATAAGCCGGCGGCAAGGCTGGGCCCTAGTGCGCCACGAGTCAGCTCAAAGAATCGGAACCAAGCCTGCGTCCGACTAATCATTCGTCCGATTGCGCCATCGCCAGGGTCGGTGCTGAGGGTCTCCAACAAGTCCGAAATCAAGTCGTCGAACTGGGGCGAGTCATCAGGGGTCAGTTCCAACAAGGTAAGCGAAGCGGATTCGGGAGTTTTGTATTGAACAGTTAGCTCAATACCGGCGGACGAAAGGTGATTGACCACAGGATTACCGATGGCCGCACCCGATACGGATATGTGTACTCGACGGCGCTCCGACGGTTTCTCTCTGTGAAAGTAGATGTCGTGGGGATGGAGGGGGAGCACCCTGCGGTATACGGACCCATTCGCATGAGGTTCCCTTCGCAAATCGGCCCATATGCTTGATAGGTCTGTCACTGGGCGTCTCCGTCGTAGAAATCTTCGCCGAACTCGAGCATGCGGAATATGGTATTAACTTGGAATGCAACCGGTTTGGCGTTCGCCGAAGACGGAAATGAGATCGCGTAACCTAGTAGGGGGACAGGGTTCTCGTCGGGTTTGAGGGATTGCGATTCTCCTTCTTCGTCCTCGCGGGGCTTTAGTTGGATGGGGTATACGATGATGAGCCCCTTCTTGGGATCGCGAGCGGCCCGCTCGCGTAAGCCTGAGGGGCGGGTGGGAGCTTTGTCGGCTTTATTCTTACGCGAACTAGTCTGCCAGTCCTTCGTGGTCTCATCCAGGAGACGCTCCCACGTCGTCGGGTCATCGTCTCTTCTCAAGTCGACGATTTCGTGCGAAGGGGATCCGATGCGTCGGAAGGTGTACCGTGTCGTCCCTTGGTAAGGGGCCTTGGCGAGGGGTGTCCGATAAGTTGGTCCAAAGCTAAACTGTCCTGCCGTGAACGCTCGGTCCGAATTTGCTTTGACGTCTGCGACCGCGACTGTCCAACGCAGCAGTTCATTGTCGGCGTTCCTTGACTTAATGTAATCGGTGAGTATCGACGGCTGGCTGTGGATAGCTGCGGGGTCGCTGCTATAACCCGATAGAAATGACAAGATCTTGTCGGCCGGCGCGTTTCGCCAAACTTTTAGGCCGGATGCATCTCGAACGGGATTCCCCATCCCGTCGATGAGTGATTCGAGTTGGGGCCAGTTTGTTTCACGCGAGCTTTCTAGGATGGAGGTGGTTTCGGTTATCGTTCCTGAAAAGCTTATGTCCACCTTTCGCGCATGACGGAGCTTTGTCGGACTTGTTACCAGCAACCCGTCAGGGTGATGTCGAACTTTCAGGCCGAAATCTATAGGCGTACGTCCCATTGCGGCCATCGCATCGAACTCGGCTTGTAACTCTTCGGTCGCGTACGTGATCGCGCCGTACCAGCTAATAAGCTCTCTGGTGGTATAGAGCCTGCAGACATCAAGATACCCATGCCGGTACCCGAACCACCGTCCCATCTGCATGAGGGTGTCGTACATCTTGCTTGCCCTGAGGTAATAACTTACGGACAGACCTTCGAGTGTCAGGCCCCGCGAGAGCTTATTTCCGCCTACTGCGATTACGGACAGACCGTCCTTGGCCCGGTCGTAGTTTAATGCGTCGTCTGAATCCCCATGCATTTCGTATACTTTGGTCTTGGCTGCTACGTCACCTATGGCACTAAGGAGCTCCGTAATGGTGAACATTTCGCCCACCAACGCAGAGACGTCGGTTGTGTTGATAAGCTTCGAATGCGTTGACTTGAAGTCAGTTTCGTAAAGCCGAATAATCTGCTGTCTAAGTTCGGGGTTGTCACCCTCCCCGTAGAGTAGGCGGTTCTTAATGCTCTCGAGCTGTTCGCTTATTTGCGACGCTACTTGCGCTTGGACTTTGATGAACCTCGTGACGTGAACGAGCATCGAGTGGTGCTTCGTCCCTTGTCCGCGCAGCGAGCGGAGGGCTCCGCCAATTAGGAACGAGAGCATGGCTTCGTTCAGGCTTGCTGGCAGAGGCTCGGAGATGTGGTGGTCAACCTTGTGGCCGTCGGGTACCCAGAGGTCGTAGTCAGCTACAGGCCTAGTTATGGGGAGTGGGTCGACGGCTTCGGCGACCGTGCCGACTGAAGCCGACATTCCGAAGACTCGGGTGGGCCCGATGTAGGTGGAGGGCGCAGGGAGATTAACGATGAAGCTTCGTGGGAAAAGATCTATGCCAGAGTCCGAATGAGTTTTATCGGGTGAAATAAATATGTTGGCAAAAGGGGTGGCGGTATAGGCAACGTACGCCGACTTCTCAAAGGTGTCGAGAAATTTCCTTATGAGACCGTTGATGGTTGTCGGGTCGATGTCGTCCTCATTTTGCCCACGTTTTGGGGCGCTGGTGTCCACACTCGCGTGGTCGGCCTCATCGTCAATCACCAGGACGGGTACGTTTCGAACTGTGCGTCGGCCGGTTTCAGGGTCTTCTTCTTTACGAAGTTCGGTGGCCCAGCTGTACAGATTGTTCAAAATGTGAGCGTTTTTCTTAATGACAAGAACGGTTGGGTCGTTTCCCCCTACGATTACCCCGATGTTATCGGCGACATTGCGGCTGAAATCCCCCTTCTCTTTCGATGAAGTGAAGGAGTTGACCGGAAGAAACCTTTTGCCTAACTTCCCTGCGCCGATTGGTCCGCTGTTCTGGACCACGTCTGATCGGAGGGTGTCCCTGGTGTCGAACCCTAGGATTCCTTGGTCTATTCGAATCTGAGTCTGGCTACGAAGGCTATTGTGGATACCCGCCAGTATGACAACTAGCTTGTATCCGGAATCCAAGGCTTTGGCAACCAGGCCGGTGTAATTTGCGGTCTTCCCAGATTGGACTTGCCCGACGACGAGACCTCGGCGGTCCCACTTCCCCGGTCGCTTGCTGTGTTCTAGACGAGATAGGATATCCGTGGTTGTTTCGTCGATACTCTGAATCGCTTTTTCCGGCAGTCCGGACTCATACTGGAGATACAGCTTGTATCTGTCCCAGAAGTCCCATGCGATTGAGTCCCGTTCGCTTTCGAGCCAAGGAACGTGGTCGCTGTCGTCTGAAAGCGAGGAAGAGTTACCTATGTAAACGTTGAACTCTGCCTCTAGCTCTCTAACCAGTTGCTCGAGTTCGGCAGAGTGCTCGATTACATCGAGCTTAAGGGCCGTGGCGAAAAGATGCACTTCTTCCGCGATTGTTTCTTTGGTGACCGGGGAGCGGCCTTCGAGATTGACAGTTGTCATCGTCCGGATTTTTCTTAGTGTTCGGGCAACGTCGGGCGACCCTTCTACTCCTTTGGTCATGTGAACTCCTCCGTTACGGCTTGAACTATATGCGGGTGATCGACGAACGGCTCGGCTGTCGCAAATCGGTCGATCGCTTCGTGCGGGGCGGTTCCACGCTGTATAGCCTGTTCAATCATTACCCGAAACATCGATTCGACTTCACTTGCATCGTGAGCGAAAGGCTGTTGTGGTTCGTCAATAGATTTGGCAAGCGCTAAACCTATCAGTGGTATGGGTATTGTCTCTTCAATTAATCGGAGTGCCTTTTCGATCTCTTCGCGGTCCTTCTTTGGCTTTTCAAGCAGTGATCCGATTATTGGATGCTGGCGATTGATGCGGTACTTCACACCGTCGCGTACGTTAATTTGCTGCCATGAATGAACGTGGGCTGCTGAGCGTTTTCTGGACGTGGCTTTACCGCGGAAACGGTAGACTTCTTCGGCTTTCCTTCGAGTACTTTTTGCTATGCGTTTCAAGTCGGGCTGTAAGGGGCCGGGTGCTCTTGCGGATGCCTTTTTGACGTCGACTTGCCACAGATGGTCCATGGTCGTGGGGATGTCGATACGAATGCGGGCCAACTTCGTATGTTCGTCTTTGGCAAACCCGAGGTTTAGCCAACTTCCCTCGACCAGCAGGCGGTTACCGCGGTATAGATAGAAACCTTGTAGTTGGTTCCATCCGGTGGCGCCGGCCCCGATCACCCGCTCCTCATCTGTGAGTTTATCTCGGTGCGGCAGAACGTAAGGGGTTACGAGTACCCGTTGTCCCTGGAAGCCAAGTGTCTCGGTGCCCAAGCATTGGGTTGCCGAGTGGGTCTCGAGGAACGGGTCCCAAGGCCGCAGGGGCTTGCCGTTTACGCGCATGACGATTTTGGCAGAGCCGGTTAGAAATCGGTGAAAAACTACCGAAAGGTGGTTGGCGATCCTGTCGATGGTCGCATTGAAGCGATCCTGGGCACGTCTGTCATCTGGATCGACGTCGCCGACGAGCCGGTCGCACTTGGTCCAGGTTATAGCGGTACCGGTAGGAGCCTCGACAGTTGGCACTACTCGGCTGGGCGGCGCCTCGCGCAAGAGCCTCCACTGATTAACCTGCTCCACGGTGTCGAGGTCCCATCGACGTACATACATCGCTGTATTTTCGGCCGATCTTGTTTGGACTGTGAGCTCCCGGGCCTGCGAAAACGATGCGGTTTTGAGGCCTAGACCAAACCGTCCGAGGTCTTTCTGGGAGCGCTCGTCGAGGGGGCTTACACTTCCTGGGCGCATCGCGTTAACCAGTTCGGTTTCGGTCATGCCTCGCCCGTCGTCGACGATGGCGACAAACGACTGCCGGCCGTTCCAGTGGAACTTGATGTCGATAGTGGCAGCGCCCGCTGACACGCTGTTGTCCACGAGGTCCGCTACTGCGGTTTCGGGAGTGTACCCGAATGCTCTGAGTGATTCAATAAGGGCCGCTGCGCGGGGCTCGGCGATGTCCCACTGTGCCACTATCCAGCTCCCTTAACGGCTAGTCGCTGCCTTCGTCGGTTCTCTACCCAATTTGGGTAAGGGTGATCTTGCCTCAGGTGTTCGCTCCCCATTTCCGGCGTGGGCGTTGGTTGCCAGCTAGGACATGCCACGAGCGCCGAGAGATTGGCGCGCTTCTAGAATCGTGGCGGCGACTTCGTTTGGGGGCTCGTGCTCCCAGAAGCGCAGTACTGTCCATCCGGCTTGTCTCAGTTGCCCATCGATCCTTCGATCTCGTTCAGTATTTTTCTGGAGTTTATTATGCCACCACGCTGCATTGGTTTTTGGCATTACGAAGTGTTCGGGGCATCGGTGCCAGAAACAGCCATCGATGAATACGGCGAGCTTCACGCCCCTCCAGCCGATATCCACCCGGGTCGTTGCTGCCGGAAGCGGCCGGAAGTCGACCCTGAACCGTGATCCGCGAGCGTGTAAGGCTCGCCTTACTTGTAGCTCGCATTGGGTCCCAGAGGTTTTTTGGCGTCTCATTCGTGAACTCGTCGCGGTTGACGGGGCGCTGCATGTTGGCTGGCTGAGTTCGCTCATGGCAGGTGCTGATCCGCTTCTCAATCGCTCACGAGCGGCCAATATCTCGGCGTATCCGGGGCGGTGGCGCCCTCCGCTCGGTTGCACAACTGTAGGCGGCAATCCTGCGCCAGTGTCAAGGGCGAAAACTTGTCCATTTCATGATTCCACTAAGCTGTCTGCAGCTGGAGAGGAGAGGGAACGGGGTGAAGCTGTACCTCACCCCGCCATATCACCCCAGTCCGTGAGCCACGTAACCCGAGCCCATGCTCAGCGTGGTTCAGCGTGCGGTGCCCGTCGGGGCTCTCTTGCAGGATGATGACCATCGCGTAGTCGTCGAAGCGCAGCGGGATGTACGTCCACCAGAACCCCTCTCGCGGCTCCGCGGCCCACCGCCCCGGCGGATCCGACTCGCCACTCGGGCGGATCCCCCCGACCGGTCGCGGGTGTCGAGCCATATCGCGGGGTCGACGGCGAAGTCACGGCCGTCGACCGACAGCATCCCCGACCAGCTCCCCACCTGAGCGAACTGGCTGGCGTCGAGCATCGCCCGCGTGCCTTCCAGGAGGACGTGCCGCTCCTCGAGCACCGCGTCGAACGTGCCCTCCCAGCTCATGTCCATCGACAGCTCCGGGTGCTCGCAGCCCCTTCGGAGCCGCCGCTGCGGGTCGATCACCTCGATCCGGTAGTCCCCGACGGCCGGCTCCAGGGATCTGTCTCCCAGTGCGTCGGAGAGCCGCACCGAGCGCTTCGTGTCCCCGTGGCGGACCGTGACGAACGCTTCCAGCACGCCGAGGTTGGGATACACCCCGAACCCGGACACGAGGAAGACATCCCCGGTGCGGTCATGCGCGTTGAAGTAGTAGCGGTCGTAGAAGTTGCGGTCACTCGTACCCACCCGCGCCATGGATTGCGGCATCTGGTGGACGGGGAACTCGTCGAGGGGAACGGGCTTCATCAGATCGGGGTCCCTAGTCAGTCGGCGATGAGCCGAGCGAGCATGGCGTGGTGCAGGACGTAACCGTCCGGGTGGACGGGCGCCTCCTGCTCCCCGAAGTGGATACGACGACGAGTGATCCGCGACAGGATGATGGCCTGCCGCAGCCCGGCGTACACGTGATAGAACGGGAGATCTCGGACGGTGGAGCCGGTGAGTTGCTCGTACTGCTCGACGACCTCGCCGTGGTCAAACAGCTCCGGAATGCCGGGGAAGTCGAAGGCGACCGCGAGCTCCTGGAACAGGTCGTGGAAGTACAGGAACCACCCGAGGTCGACCTCAGCCGGAGCGATGGCCGCCATCTCCCAGTCCAGCACGGCCGTCGGGGTGGTGCCCTCGTAGAGGATGTTGCCGATCCGGGCATCGCCCCAGCTCAGTACGTCCGGCCCGGTCTCGTCGGGCCAGTGCGCCTCGACCCAGTCGAAGGCCCGCTCGATCACCGGGATCCGCAGCCCGTCCTCGCGGGTCGTCCACTCGTAGTACGCGCGCTGCTCGTCCACGTGCGCGCGCAGGGAACTCATGCCCGGCGCGGGCGCGAGCGACGACACCAACTCGGCCGGCTGCGGGATCTGGTGGATCGCCGCCAGCACCGCGACGGACTCGCGCTGGAACTCCCGCCGTCGCTCGGGGGCCATCTCCAGCAACCAGCCGTCGAAGACGTACGGGGGATTGTCGACCGGCGCGCGGCCCGTGGCGCAGTCCATCACCAGGAAGGGCGTGCCGAGGATGGCCGGATCCTGCTCGAGCCAGCGGACCCCGGGGACCGGCAGCTCGGTGTTCTCGCCGACCACCCGCATCACGTCGAACTGCTTGGCCAGGTCGTAGACGGGAAACACCGGGAACGCGTCGTCCTCCGGGCACATCCGGGCGACCAGCTGCGCCGACTGCGGCTCGGCCGCGCCCCCTGTCGAGGCCGGGCCGGCCGGGGTCCAGGTGGCATCGAAGAGAACCGAGATGTTGGACATCCCCGAACTCTCCGGCCTGCTCACCGCCGAGACCTCGACACCTGCGGAGGCGTCGACCTCGTCGCGGGCCGCGAGCCAGGCGGCGAGGCGCTCGCGGAACTCGTCCAGGTCGGCCTCGCCCGAGGTCACCCGTTGGTGGAGTGGTTCGTCGGAGCGTGCGGTGGTCATGCGATCGTCGTCATGTGGTTCGGACCCTTCGTACGGACCTGATGCGCGGGCGGGACCCGCACCCAGCCCAGTGTGATGCACAATCCAGGGGATCCGAAACGCGCATCCCCGCAGTCGCCCACGCGTTCTGGGGCGGTGGACCTCGTCGTCGTCGTACTTTGTCGCCGTACTTCGTCGCAGTGCGTCGCGGTAGTTCCCTGGACCGACAGGGGGTGGGGAGGATCGGTGATCCGTCACCGACATACTCGGATCGGTAGCCTCTGGGCGTGGCCACCATGGCCCTTAATGCAACGGTGAACGTAGAAAGAGGTGTGTTGTGTCGGTCCCCTTGAGCATCCTCGACCTGGTCTCCATCTCGGAGGGCTCCACCGCGCGTGAGGGCATCGCCGCCTCGATGGAGTCCGCGCAGCTCGCCGACCGGCTGGGCTACTCGCGCCTGTGGTTCGCCGAGCACCACAACACCCCCAACCTCGCCTCCAGCGCCACGGCGCTGCTCATCTCCCAGGCCGCGTCGGTGACCGAGCGGATCCGCGTCGGCTCCGGCGGCGTCATGCTGCCCAACCACGCGCCGCTCATGGTGGCCGAGCAGTACGGCACGCTGGCCAACATCCACGGCGACCGCATCGACCTGGGCCTCGGCCGCGCGCCCGGCACCGACGGCATGACCGCCCAGGCGTTGAGCCGCTCGTCCGCGGAGCCGCAGGCCTTCGCCCGGCACATCTACGACCTGCAGGGCTGGTTCGGAGAGGAGGGCACGGCGCGCAGCACCCCGATCCTGTCGTCGGTCTCGCAGAACACGGAGGTGCCGATCTGGGTGCTCGGCTCCACCGTCAACGGTGCGTCGATCGCCGGGCAGCTGGGACTGCCGTTCTCGCTGGCCTCCCATTTCGCGCCCGACCAGATCGACGACGCCATCCGCGTCTACCGCGACTCGTTCAGCACCGAAGCGCCCACCGCGCGGATCGACAAGCCCCAGGTGATGGCCGGCATCAACGTGGTCGTGGCCGACACGGACGAGGAGGCGCAGCGGCAGTTCACCACCCTGCAGCAGATGTTCCTCGACCTGCGGGCCGGGCGCAGCCGCAAGATCCAGCCGCCCGTCGACCCGTCCGAGTTCGCAGGCAGCACCCCCGCGATGCTCGAGATCAGCGCCGTGGGCTCGCCCGCGACGGTCAAGGCGCAGCTCGAGGAGTTCGTCGAGCGCACCGACGCCGACGAGCTCATCACCGTCACCTACGCCTACGACCCGGCCGTGCGGAACCGATCGATCGAGTTGCTGGCAGACCTCTGGTTCTAGTCGCGCGTCGAACCCATGGAATTCCTCACCATACTGTTCCTCATCGGTATCACCGCCGAGGCGATGACCGGCGCGCTGGCCGCCGGTCGCGAGCGCATGGACCTGTTCGGGGTGGTGATCGTCGCGTGCGTCACCGCCATCGGCGGTGGCTCGATCCGGGACGTCCTGCTGGGCCACTATCCGCTCATCTGGGTGGAGCACCCGTCCTACCTCGCACTGGTCGCGCTGGCCGCGGTCGTCACCGTGGTCGTCGCCCCGATCATGCGGCACTTCAGGGTGCTCTTCCTGGGGCTCGACGCACTCGGCCTGACCGTCTTCGCGATCTTCGGTGCCCGGATCGCCCTCGAGATGGGGCACGGCGTCATCATCGCCGTCGCCGCCGCGGTCATCACGGGCGTATTCGGGGGAGTCATGCGTGACCTGCTGTGCGACCGGGTACCACTCGTGTTCCGGCAGGAGCTGTACGCCAGTGTCGCGATCCTGGCCGCGCTCGTCTTCGTGGGCCTCATGGCTGCGGGCGTCCCGGAGAACTGGGGCGCGGCGATCACCCTGGTCGTGGGGTTCGGTCTTCGAGTGGCGGCGATCCGCTTCAAGCTCGGTCTACCGGTGTTCGACTACTACCAGGAGACCGAGCGCCGTCCACGTGGACGTCGTCGGCATCGCTGGAGTATCCGCGGCTCGTCGGAGGACCTGGACTGACACCGCGGACCCCCGGTCGACCGGAAGCGGGCCGGCCCCGCCGCTGGTAGAACGGGGCATGGCCATCGACTCGCTCGAACCGCACCCGCTCGTCCGCCTGCTCGGCACGCCCTCGGCCGACTTCACCGCCGCCGACCTCGTCCGGGCCGCCGAACAGCTGGAGCTGAGCCAGGTCAACTTGCGCTACGTCGGCGGCGACGGCCGGCTCAAGACCCTCGCCTTCCCCATCAACTCGCGCGAGCACCTGCACGAGGTGCTCACCCGCGGCGAGCGGGTGGACGGCTCGAGCGTCTTCCCCGGCACCGACACCGAGGCCAGTGACGTCTACATCGTCCCGCGCCACCGCACCGCCTTCCTCAACCCCTTCGGGAAACGCACCTCACTCGACGTGCTCTGCTCGTTCTACGCACCCGACGGCACGCCGCTGCCCTACGCGCGCGAGCAGGTCGTGCGCCGCGCCGCCGAGATGCTGACGCGGGAGACCGGCATGACCCTCGAGGCGTTCGGTGAGCTGGAGTACTACCTCGCCGCCGAGCCCGAGCCGATCTACCCCGTCGAGTCCGAACGCGGCTACCAGGAGTCGGCGCCCTTCTCCAAGCACGAGCGGGTCCGCGAGCAGGTGCTGGGGCACCTGCGCGAGATGGGGGTCGCGATGAAGTACGTCCACGGCGAGGTCGGCAACATTCTGGAAGACGACCGACAGCTGGTCCAGCACGAGATCGAACTCCAGCCCGTCCCCCTGGAGCAGGCCGCGGACGCCATCGTCCTGACCAAGTGGGTGGTGCGTCAGGTCGCCTACGCCCACGGCCTCGAGGCGACCTTCGCCCCGCTGGTGAGCGGCGACGGCGCGGGCAACGGCCTGCACATCCACAGCCGCCTGGTGCGCGACGGCGCCAACGTCATCGTCGATGACGCCGGCATCACCGACACCGCGCGCAGGCTGATCGCCGGCTACCTCTCGGCCGCCCGGGCACTGTCCGCGTTCGGCAACACCGTCCCCACCTCCTACCTGCGGTTCGCCGAGGGCGACGAGTCGCCCGAGGTCATCTGCTGGGGGATGCAGGACCGGACCGGCCTGGTCCGGGTCCCGTTGGTCTGGGGCGGCAACGTGCTGGCCGACATGGTCGCCCACGCCAACCCCGGTAGCACCGAGCCGATCCCCGAGCCCGGCACGCACCCCCAGACCGTCGAGTTCCGGCTCGGCGACGGTTCAGCCGACGTGCACCTGCTCCTGGCGGGGATGGCCGTGGCGGCCAGGCGCGGGCTCGACGACCCGGGCAGCCTGGAGCAGGCCGAGCGCCTCGACGCCGCTGACGGCGAGGACTTCGAGTCCCTGCCCACCTCGTGCGCGGAAGCGGCCGACGTGCTGGAGGCCGAGCGGGAGATGTTCGAGGCCGATGGTGTGTTCCCCGCCGCGCTCCTCGACTCGGTGCTCGCGGGGCTACGCGGTGATGACGGCGACGACGATGACGACGACGACGAGGTGGGCGACTCCGGAAACGGCGACGCAGACCGGGTGGAGCTCATCCGCCGTCACTGGCACGTCGGCTGAACCGGGGCGGGAGCGGCACTACGCGAGAGGACGTCCGGGCTTCGGTGCGGGCCGCCCGTAGGGGGTGGTGGCTCCCGACTTGTGGTGATCACGCATGGCGCGGAAGTGTTCGGACGACTCGAGTAGCGAGCGGTTGCCCAGAGTGGTGGCCAGGCCACCATCGGCGAGTTCCGCGGCCGGGTGGACGGCGTGCCTGAGCTGGTCGGCGAGATAATCCGGCCGGCCGTAGATCGACATGTGCCGCGCGGCGTGGGCCGCTGAGGCGTCGATCGCGGCCCAGTCGACGGCCCACCCGGCGTGACGGTACATCTGATCGAAGAAGACGCGTTGCGTGCGACTGTTCCCGTCGCGGAACGGATGCACGAGCGTGAGCTCGGACCAGTGCGAGGCGATGGTGTCGGTGGCCGCGTCGGGATCGGTGGTGCTGGGTGGCCGGGTGGCGATCTGGTGGAAGACCCGGTCGAGTTCATCCTGCAGGAACTGCGGTCGGGCGTGCGGGATGCCGAGGGCCCGGGTGTCGACGGTGCGCAGTTCGCCGGCCCAGTCGAAGATGTCCTGCAGGATGTAGCGGTGGATCGCGCGGAGGTACTCGAAGTCGAATCGCCCCTCCAGCGGGCTGAGCTCCAGTTCCACGACCCGGAAGAAGGCGAGGTCACGCTCGTACTCCGTGAGCTCGGCGGGGTCGGTGATGCCCAGCCGGTTACGCAGAACCCCCGAGGGCTCCTTGTACGGATCTCGGGGGTTCATGCGAGGCGGGCAGGGTCAGGGAGCGGTGCGCTCACGCACCGCGGCGCGGATCTCGGAGAGAGCCTGATCGCGGGTGAGAAGTCCGTCGGCGAACCGGCGGGTGATCTCGACGGCCTCGGCCGACGGCTCCATGCCTGCCATGCGGTGGCCGGCGACGGCTCCTGCTAGTGCCTGGTCGGTGGTCGGGCGGATACGGGTGGACAAACAGTCCTCCTTGCGTCGACGTGCAGTCGATTCTACCTGCTCAGTGGCACTAGAGGGGCATCTGTGACTCGAACTGTGCGGCGAGACCGCCCCGGTGATGGGGGGCCGGGACTCAGCGCTCCCGACGGCGTGTTCGGGCGAGCCGGTCGGTGCCGCCCCGCCGGTGGTGCCACGCCTCGATGCGATCCAGGACCACGATGACCACCGCGACCCACAGCACCGATACGCACCAGCCAGCGATCACGTCGCTCGGGTAGTGGACTCCCAGGTACATCCGCGAGACCCCGACGGCGAGCACGTACACCGCCCCCGCGACCACGGCCCTCCACCTCCACCGCGTTTGCCAGACCAGGACCACCAGCACCGCCGCGAGCGCCATGCTGGCCATCGCATGGCCGCTCGGGAACGAGTGGGAGTTCTCCGTGACGAGGTGTTCCCAGAAATCGGGGCGGGACCGCTGGAAGACCGATTTAAGCGCGGTGTTGAGAAGTGTCGATCCGACGACCGCCGCCGCCAGCAGCGTGGCGTTCCGCCGGGAGCCGCGGAACCATAGCGCCACCGCCGCTCCGGTCGCCGCCACCGGGACAACGACGATCCCCCCGAGCTGCGTCACCGCCTCCATTACCGCCGTGAGCCGGGGGGTCGACACCGAGTGGAGCCACAGCATCACCGGTCGGTCGAAGGGGAAGATCTCCTGCTCGGCCACATCCTCCGCGAGCAGGACGAAGAACAGGAGTGGGACGAAGAAGGCGATCCCGGCCACCGCGAGAGCCGACAGCGATCTGCGCGCCAGGCTCCGGCCGACGAGGTTCTTGTCCCGGTCGGTCCCCCGGTCGGCCACCGGCTCGACTTCTGGGCCGGTGTTGTCAGACGTCACGCCGACCAGCCTAGGGAGGTTCACTGAGAACACTCGGATCGGACGAGCCCGGATCGGCGCGAGCGATCGCTCCCGCCACGGCCCGTTGATCGGTACTGTGCTCCCACCACCGCCCGAGCTCACCCGCACAGCGGTCCGCCGCCCTGTGTGCCCGGTGGCCGGCGAGCTGTGGTTTTCGACGGTGTGGAAGGGGTCCCTCTAATGGACGATCTCGGTCGCGGTGCGTCGATGCGCGCCCTTGAACCGCCGCCCTCGCCGGAGGCGGGATTCTCCACTCGCCGTCGGGTACGAACGGGCGATGTCGATCCCCAGCGCAGGCTCCGGCTGGACAGCGTCGCCCGCTACCTCCAGGACATCGCCGTGGACAACCTCGACGCCACCGGTCATGCCCGGACCGACCCGTTCTGGATCGTGCGCCGAACCGTGATCGACGTGATCGAACCGATCTCGTGGCCGGCCACCGTCGGACTCCAGCGGTGGTGCTCCGGCCTGTCCAGCCGGTGGGCGAACATGCGCGTGCGGCTGACCGTCGAGGACTCCGAGGACCCTGGGGACCCCGACGGCATGCCAGCACCCGGCACCGCGGCACCCGGCCCCCCGACTCCCCGAGGCGGGCTGGTGGAGACCGAGGCGTTCTGGATCAACGTCACCGCGGCCGGGTTGCCCGCCCGGATCAGCGACTCCGGCATGGCCAGCCTGGCCGGCACCACCGACATCCACCGCCTCCGGTGGGCCGGCCTGACGCAGGACTGCCCACCTGAGCGGCCCGGCGAGCCGCAGGACAGGCCGCACCTCCTGCGCAGCACCGACTTCGACCCGCTGCAGCATGTCAACAACGCCGCGTATCTGGCGGTGGTCGAAGACGAGCTCCAGCAGCACGCTGACCTGCTGCAGCGCCGTCACCGGGTCGTCATCGAGTACCTCCGCCCCGTGACACCGGGGGCGACGATGACCGTCCGCCGCCGACGCGCGGGGGACCTGCTCGAGCTGTGGTTGATGGTCGACGGCGTCGTTGCTGCCGCCGTCCTCGTCACCCCGATCCCCGACGCCTCCGCCAGCCCCGCCTCCGCCAGTACCACCGCCTCCGTCAGGTACCGGCCGCAGGAGTGACCTCCGCGCTGGGGGCGTCCCGCCGGAGGGCGGTCACCGGCCCCGACTCGAACCACCCCGGTGCGCGCCGCCCGAACTCGTCCGGCGACAGCGCCCCGGCACCCGCGGGCACCCGGCCGAGCACCGGAACCCCGGTCAGGCGGGGTAGATCCTCGAGGTTGCACCGCTCGGCGAGGTCCGGGTCGGCCGGCCAGGACCCGATGACGATCCCCGCGCACCGCAGACCCGCCGCCTCGATCGCGCGGACCGTGAGCTCGGTGTCCGACAGCGTGCCCAGTCCGGCCCTCGCGACCACGATGACCGGGGCGTCGAGTGACCGGGCGAGGTCGAGGACGGTGAGGCCGGTACCGAGCCGGACGAGCACCCCGCCGGCGCCCTCGACCAGATCCAGGCGCCCCCGTGCAGGTCCGGAGGTCCCCGCGGAGTCGGGCGCGGAGTCGGGCGCCGACCCACCACTGGCGCGGAGCCACGCGCGGATCGGATCGATCAACTCGGGAAGAGTGGACTGCGGCAGGCCGGCGACGCGGGCGGCGGTCTCGGGCGCCAGCGGATCGGGCAGCCGACGGACCTCCATCACCCGCCGCACCCCGGACAGGCGCGCGGCCTCGTGGGCGTCGCCCGGTTCGCCCGGGCCCAGCCCCGTCTGGATCGGCTTGCAGATCCCCACGTCCAGGTCCTCCGACCGGCCGAGGGCGGCCAGCGCGGCGGTGGCGACGGTCTTGCCCACGTCGGTGCCGGTACCGGTGATGATGACCGGCGCCGGGGCGGGCGGGATCGCGGCGTCGGGCGAGGCGGGCGGGGACGCGGAGCCGGACGAGGTGGTCATGCGCGGGCCCCCTCGAGCCGCGCGGCCGCGCCAACCGGGTGCCCGTGCTCGGCCAACACCTGCGCGAGCACGTCGCAGGCGCGGGCCAGGTCGGCGTCGGAGAGGTCCGCCCGGGCGGTGAGGCGCAACCGCGCGGTGCCCTCGGGAACCGACGGCGGCCGGAAGCACCCCACGCGGACGCCCAGCTCGAGGCACCGCGAGGCCGCGGAGACCGCGCGGGCGGGATCGCCCAGAACCACCGACACCACCGCCGACCGCGGCTGCTCGGCGCCGGTCACCGCGGCGAGGTGCTCGGCGACCTCCACGACGCGCGAGGCGAGCTCGGGGTCGCGCCGCAGGACGCCGAGCGCAGCGCGGGCCGCGCCCACCGCGGAAGGGGCGAGTCCGGTGTCAAAGATGAAGGTGCGGGCACTGCTGATGAGGTGCTCGCGCACCCGCTCCGAGGTCAGCACCACCCCGCCCTGCGACCCGAGTGCCTTGGACAGGGTCGCCGTGACCACCACGTCCTCGTGCCCGCTGAGCCCCAGCTCCTGCACGAGTCCCCGGCCGCCGTAGCCGCGCACGCCGAGGCCGTGGGCCTCGTCGACCAGCAGGACGGCGCCGTGCGCGCGGCTCGCCCCGTGCAGCGCGAGCAGGGGAGCCAACTCGCCGTCGGCGCTGTACACCGAGTCGGTGACGACCAGCGCGCGCTCCTCGGTGCGCCCGGCCAAAGCCCGGGCCACGGCGGCGACGTCACCCCGGTCGACGACGACGACTCGGGCCCTCGACAGGCGGCACGCGTCCACGAGTGAGGCGTGGGAGCCGCCGTCGGAGACGATGAGCGATCCCCGCCCGGACAGCGCCACCACGGCCCCGAGGTTGGCGGTGTACCCGGACGAGAACACGAGCGCAGCGGGCGTGTGGCAGAACTCGGCGAGCTCGGCCTCCAACGCCTGATGATCCTGGGTAGTGCCCGTGACCAGCCTCGATCCCGTCGCGCCCGCACCCCAGCGGCGCGTCGCGGACACGGCCGCGTCCACGACCTCGGGGTGCCGGCCCAGGCCCAGGTAGTCGTTGGACGCGAGGTCGATCACGCCGTCATCAGCCGCGCGCGGGGACAGCACCCGCCGGACGTGGCGGGCGGTCCGGTCGGCGGCGGCGTCGTCGAGCCAGTCCAACGCGGGGGAGTTGCGCCCGGTCATCGGCCCGCCCCCGCCCCCGCCGCCGCAGCCCCGGCTGCTGCTCTCGCTCCGGACACCGCCGCCGCACAGATCCGGTCGATCTCGTCATCTGTAGAGGCATAGGGCGGCATCGTGTAGATGAGATCCCGGAAGGGGCGTAGCCACACGCCGTGGGAGGTGATCGCTGTTGTCGTCGTCGTCATCTCCACCGGCTCGGCCACCTGGATCACCCCGATCGCCCCCAGTACCCGCACGTCCACCACGCCGGGTACGTCGAGCGCGGACGCCAGCCCGTGGCGCAGGCGCGCCTCGATGCGCGGCACATCGCGCCGCCACCCGCCGCCGGCCACCAGATCCAACGACGCGCACGCCACCGCGCACGCCAACGGATTGCCCATGAAGGTCGGCCCGTGCGCCAGGCCCCCCGCCTCGCCGGCGCTGATGACCTCGGCCACCCGGTCGGTGGTGAGGGTCGCGGCGAGTGTGAGATACCCGCCGGTCAGGGCCTTGCCCACGCACATCACGTCCGGGGCGACGCCCGCGTGGTCGGCCGCCCACAGCTCGCCCGTGCGGCCGAAGCCGGTGGCGATCTCGTCAAAGATGAGCAGCGTGCCCGTCTCGTCGGCCAGCCGGCGCAGGTCACGCAGGTAGTCGGGATGGTGGAAGCGCATCCCGCCCGCGCCCTGGACCACCGGCTCCACGATGATCCCTGCCAGCTCGCCCGAGTGCCCGCGGATCACCCGCTCGAGCTCGGCGACGTAGTCAGCGCAGTAGTCGGCGGGCGGCTGCGGCGCGAACACCTGCTCGGCCACCACGCCGCGCCACATCGAGTGCATGCCGCCGTCGGGGTCGCACACACTCATCGGGGAAAGCGTGTCACCGTGGTAGCCGCCGCGCCACGTGGCCAACCGCGTGCGCTCGGGACGACCGAGCGAGCGCTGGTACTGGATGGCCATCTTCGCAGCCACCTCTACGGACACAGAGCCCGAGTCGGCGATGAACACCTTGTTCAGCTCGCCCGGCGCCATCCGCGCGAGCCGGCTCGCCAGCTCGACGGCCGGGGCGTGCGTGAGCCCGCCGAACATCACGTGGCTCATCGTGTCGACCTGACGGTGCGCGGCGGCGTCGAGGTGCGGGTGCCGGTAGCCGTGGATCGCCGCCCACCACGAGCTCATGCCGTCGATGAGCTCGCGCCCGTCCGCCAGCCGCAGCCGGACGCCCTCGGCGGCGACGACCGGCAGCGGCGGCGTGCTCGCCGGGAACCCGCCGTAGGGGTGCCAGACGTGCTCGGCGTCGGCGGCCAACAGTGCGGCGGTGGCGGCCTGCCCGGCGTCGGCGGCGAGCATCGCGGCGGCGTCAGGCGGGGTCGGGGTGGCGGTGAGGCCGACGGGGGTGGCGGCGACGAGGTCCTCGACACCGGGAGAGTGAACCGAGGCGGACATGTCAGGCGTTCGCGGGCTCGCTGGTGCCGGCCCCGCGGGTGCGGATGGCCACCTTCTTCTCCCGCCCGGCGACGGTGGCAGGCGCGGCCGGGCCGGCGGCGGGGGAGGCCTCGGCGGCCTCGTCCCCGTCGACCCCGGCCGGATGGTCCATCTGGAGGACCTCGAGCCCGGCGTCGGCGATCATCTGCAGGTCCTCGCCGCCGGGCTGGCCCTCGCTGGTGAGGTAGTCGCCCAGGAACAGCGAGTTGGCGACGTACAGGGCGATCCCCTGCAGGTGGCCGAGGTGGCGCTCCCGGCCGGCGGCCACGCGGATCTCCGTGTCGGGGGCGACGAAGCGGACCATCGCGAGGATGCGCAGGCAGTCGCGCGGGTTGAGGGTGTCCACGCCCTCGAGCGGGGTGCCGTCGAACGGCAGCAGGAAGTTGACCGGGATCGAGTCGACGCCCTTGGCCCGCAGATCGAAGGCGAGCTCGACGAGCTGGTCGTGCGTCTCGCCCATGCCGGCGATGAAGCCCGAGCACGCCGAGAGCCCGGCGCCGTGCGCCTGGGCGACCGTGTGCTCACGGTCGGCGTAGGTGTGGGTGGTGCAGATGTCCTCGTAGTGACTCTCGGCCGTGTTGAGGTTGTGGTTGTAGGCGTCGGCGCCGCTCGCGCACAGCTTCTCGGCCTGGCCGTCCTTCAGTGCGCCCAGGCAGGCGCACACCTCGACGCCCGGGGTGTCGGACTTGATGGCCTCGATGATGTCGGAGACCTTGCCGACCTCGCGGTTGCTGGGGCCGGTGCCGCTGGCGACCAGGCACACGCGCGAGGCGCCGGCCGCGATGCCCGCTTTGGCCGCGGTGACGGCCTCGTCGGTGTTCAGCCAGGTGTAGCGCAGGATGCCGGCGGTGGAATTGAGCCGCTGCGAGCAGTAGAAGCAGTCCTCCGGGCACAGGCCGCTCTTGAGGTTGACCAGGTAGTTGACCTTGACCTTGTTGCCGAAGTGCTCGAACCGCAGCCGGGACGCGGCCGCGACCACCTCCATGAGCTCGGCGTCCGGCGAGTCGAGTACGGCGAGGGCGTCCGCCGCGGTGACGACTCCGCCGTCGAGTACGTGATCCGCGAGCTCGTGCCAGCGGGGGGTCGTGATGGCCATGGTTCCTCCTGAACGCCGTTCACTGAACGCCGTTCAAGCTAGCCCAGCGCGCCGGACTTGTACAGCGTTCAGGAGGATGTGGTGGCAAAGGTAGGATCAGCGCTCGTGGCCCTGACTAAGACGGCGGTCGTCGACACCGCCCTGGAACTGCTCCGCGAGTCGGGGCTTCCCGGTATGTCGATGCGCACGCTGGCGACCCGACTGGGGGTCCAGCCGAGTGCGTTGTACTGGCACGTCCCGTCCAAGCAGGCCCTGCTCACGGTTGTCGCCGAGCGCATCCTCGCGACCATGGGTCCGGTCGGTGCCGGGAGGTCGGCCGCCGACGAGCTCCGCGCGGTCGGCAAGGCCCTGCGTGCGGCCGTCACGGGTGTGCCGGACGGCGCCGAGATCGTGGCACTGGGTCTGGCCGCGGGTGCGGTGAACCCGGTTGCTGAGGTGGTGAAGGCGACGTGCGCCCGCCACGGGCTTCAGGGCCGGGCGCCGGGGTTGACCACGGCCCTGACCGGGTACGTGGTGGGCCTGAGCCTCGAGGAACAGACCCACCACAACCTCACGGTCGCCGACCCCGCCACTCCGGCGGTCGAGTTCGACCCGCGCTTCCGGGAGGGGCTCGACGCGCTGCTCGCCGGCGGCCAGGCCTGACGACTCCCATCGAGAAGAGCGTCCGGCCCACGTCTGGCGAGTAGACGTGTGCCGAACGCTCTTGTCGATGGCGCTGTCCGCCCCGGGGTGGGGGCGGCGGTGTCAGTACCGGGCGAAGACCTGGGTGGCGTAGAGCTTGCCGTCCGCGGCCACCGCGGCACCGACGCCCATCGACGTGTGGCCCGGGTTGAGCAGGTTCACCCGGTGGCCGGGCGATGCCATCCACTGGTCCACCAGCTGCTGCGGGGTGGCGTGGGCGTAGTTCTGCAGGACGTTCTCGCCGTAGTGGCCCCATCCGCCGGGGATCTGCGCGCCGACGTCCGGGTTGTGGAACATCCGGTTCTGCGCGGCCTGGGTGCCGCTCCAGTTGGTGGCCACCTGGGTGAGACCGCCGTCGACGGCGAGCGGGGCGAGGCCGTGCGCGGCGCGGGCCGCGTTGGTCGCGCCCTCGAGCTGCGCGCGGTACTCGGCGGAGGCGGGATCGATCGCGGGCACCGCACCGGCGGGGGCGGGGTCGGCGAAGCCGATCGTCAGGCCCGGCAGGTGGATCTGGGGAAGCTGGATCTGCGGCGCCTGTGCCGACGCCTGCGGGGCCGCGCCCAGCGCGAGGGTGGTGGAGGCCGCAGCGACCAGGAGCAGGCCGCGCCGCAGGTGATGGAGGGCTCGGGTCACGAGAGTCGTTACCTTTCGCATGCCGCGACCCGACGTTCGGGTCGCCGGGCGCAACGGTAGGAACCGATCACCGCGTTAAGCCAGCCGTAACCACCCCGTGACCCTGGTGACCAGCCACGGAGTCGGCGTCGGCCACCCCCGCTGGACGAGCGTCCGCGAGTCAGTCGCGAGCGAAATCCTGCACCACGTGCACGGTGCCGTCCTCGGCGGTGGCCACCCCCACGCCGACTCGGACGAACTCGCCGTCCAGCATCCGCTCACGCATGCCGGTGTCGCCGAGGAGTGCCGCGAGTGCCTGCTGCGGGCTGGCGCCGGCGGGCAGTGCCAACACGGTCCGGTCGCCCGCACGGTCGGCACGGTCGGCGTCCGCGTCCGCGTCCGCGTCGGGGGCGTCGGGGTCGGCACCCACCCGGGCGTCCGCGGGGACGGTCACCTCCCCGGTCGTGGGGTCGCCGGCGGCGAGCTCCGCCGCGCGCTCGCGGGCCGAGGCCTCGAGCTCGTGGTCGGTGACGAGCCGGTCGGCGCCCACCACGAGGCGGGCCTCGTTGACCGCCGCCACCACGCTGCCCTCGAACGCCATCAGCCTGACCTCCTCCGGCAGCAGCTCGGAGGCGCCGGCAGCCGCCGGGTCGGTCACCGGGGCGGGTGCTGCTCCCGGGGTCCCCGCGGCGAGCGAGGATAGACCGGGGGTCGCGGCGAAGAACGGCAGGGCGAGCTCCAGGGAACCCTGCGCCGACGCCGTACCCGTACCGGAGGCGAGTAGGAGGGCGGCCGCCCCGGTGGCGACGGCGGAACGAAGGGGATGACGCACGCGATGGTCCTTTCCTCGGGCCGCGGCTCGCGCCGGGGCCTGCGTGTGGAGCAGGGTCCGCCGGGACAGCGTCCAAGCGGGTTCACTCCTACCTCTGTCGTCACTCTAGTCACACGCGTTACATCGGTGCGATTCGTGCGGCGGGGTACGCCTGACGACGACGACGCCCCCGCCGCCGGTGTGAACCGGGGACGGGGGAGTCGAGATGGGTGCGGCGACCGAGGAGGCCGGGGCGGGTCAGCTCAGTCGGACGAAGTTCTGGGTGGAGTACAGCTTCCGGCTGTCCGCGACCTCCAGGCCCACGCCGAGGTGGGTGTGTGCCGGGTTGAGCAGGTTGAGGCGATGCGGCAGGGAGTTCATCCACTGCTGGACGAGCGCCTCGCCGGAGGCGCCGCACCAGTTCTGCAGCACGTTCTCGCCGTAGCTGCGCCACTGGCCTGTGTAGGTCGCGGTGACCTGGGCCTTGATGTCCGGGTTGTGGTACATCCGGTCCTCGGCCGCCATCCGCTCGCTCCAGTTCTGGGCGATCCGGTCCAGGCTGTCGAGTCGCGCGACGGGAGCCACCTTGGCGGCGGCGCGCTCGCGGTTGGTGTGCTCGTGGATGTCCGAGATCACCTGGTCGACCTCGGCCGGGGTCGCCTGCTCGCAGGGGGCGGGCGCGCCCACGGTGAAGCTGAGGGACTGGGCGGCGGTGACGGGGGCGGTCAGGGCGAGGAAGGTGGCCGCAGCGGCGGCGACGGCGCCGATGCGCCGCCTGACGATGGTTCGCATTGAGGGGATTCCTGAGGGGTCGGGGGACGTCGGGAGAACATGTGGCCGAGGGAAGCCACGAACTTGAGGATAAGGTCGGTTCTTCGAGATCGCCGCATTATCAACCCCGGTCGCCGGGCGTCGCCGGTCCCGAAATCAGCAGGTCACACGACTTCTTTGCTGACTCGTCACAGAGACAACCGTCCATTAAGCGTCACGATGCCGCCCGGTCGGCGGATGGTCGTGCCCCTGATCGGCCCGCACGCCCTGATCGTCCGAGGTCGACCGGTGAGCGAAAATTCCTCTACCGGCGAGCCCGCACATTCCCACCAGGCAGAATCAGCCCCATGGGCCACAGTCATGCTCACCTCCTCAGCCCGATCACCGTCGGAAACCTCACCCTGCGCAACCGCATCGTCATGGGGTCCATGCACACCGGGATGGAAGACCGGTCCAGGCACCTGCCCGAGCTCACCGCCTACTTCACCGAGCGGGCGCGCGGCGGCGCCGCCCTCATGGTCACGGGCGGGTACGCGCCCAATGTGGAGGGATGGCTGCTGCCGGCGGGCTCGCTGATGGCCTCCCGCCGGATGGCCGACAAGCACCGCGGGCTCACCGACGCCGTCCACGCCGAGGGCGCGCACATCCTCCTGCAGGTCCTCCACGCCGGCCGCTACGGGTACCACCCGTTCGTCCGCTCGGCCGCGTCGACCACGTCACCGATCAGCATGTTCAGGGCGCGCGCCCTGAGCTCCCGGGGCATCGAGCGGACCATCGACGACTGGGTCCGCGCCGCCCGCCTGGCGGCGCGCGCGGGGTACGACGGTATCGAGGTCATGGGCTCCGAGGGATACCTCATCAACCAGTTCCTCGCCGCCCGGACCAACGACCGCACCGACGCCTGGGGCGGCACCGCGAGCAGGCGGATGCGGTTCCCCGAGGAGATCGTGCGCCGCATCCGCGCCGAGGTGGGCCCCGACTTCCTGCTGCAGTACCGGATCAGCCTGCTCGACCTGGTCGACGGCGGCCAGTCGTGGGAGGAGACCGCCGAGCTCGCGCAGCGCCTGGAGTCCGCCGGAGTCGACGTGTTCAACACCGGCATCGGCTGGCACGAGTCACGCATCCCGACCATCGTCACCTCCGTGCCGCGGGCCGGGTTCGTCGACCTCACCGCCCGGCTCAAGCAGACCGTCGGTGTCCCGGTGATCGCCTCCAACCGCATCAACACCCCGGACACCGCCGAGCAGATACTCGCCGGCGGGCAGGCGGACCTGGTGTCCATGGCGCGGCCGCTACTGGCCGACCCGGCGTTCGCGGCCAAGGTCGCCGAGGGGCGGTCCGACGAGGTCAACCTCTGCATCGCCTGCAACCAGGCCTGCCTCGACCACTCCTTCGCGAACAAGCGCGCCTCCTGCCTGGTCAACCCGCGCGCGGGCCGCGAGACGGAGCTGCTGCTCACCGTGGCGCCCACGCGGCACCGGGTGGCGGTGGTCGGCGCGGGACCCGCGGGGCTGGCGTGCGCGGAGGCCGCCGCGTCCCGCGGGCTCGCGGTGGAGGTGTTCGAGGCCTCCGACGAGATCGGCGGGCAGTTCCGCTACGCGATGCGCGTCCCGGGCAAGGAGGAGTTCGCGGCGTCGATCGCCTACTTCAGCCGTCGCCTGGACGTCCTCGGCGTGCCCGTCCACACCGGTCGCCGCGCCCGCCCGGACGATCTCACCGGGTTCGACCACGTGGTGATCGCCACCGGGGTCCGGCCGCGCGAGATCGCGATCCCCGGCGCCGATCACCCCATGGTGATGACCTACCCCGAGCTGCTCACCGGCGCACGTACCCCCGGTCGCCGGGTCGCGGTGATCGGCGCCGGCGGGATCGGTGTGGACGTCTCCCAGTTCCTGCTGGCCGGCGGGCCCGGGATCGCCGTCGACGGCCGCGAACCGAGCGGTCACTCCACCGATGTCGAGGCGTGGCGGCGCCACTGGGGCGTCGCGGACCCGGCGTTCGAGCGGGCGGGTCTCGGGACGGCCGTGCACGCCGAGCCCGCCCACGAGGTGCACCTGCTCCAGCGCAAGACCTCCCGCATCGGGCGGGGACTGGGCAAGACCACCGGCTGGGTGCATCGCGCCGAGCTCGAGGCCGGCGGCGTCCGGCAGTACACCGGGGTGACCTACCAGGAGATCGACGACGACGGGCTGCACATCCTCGACTCGGACGGCCGTCCGCAGGTGGTGCGGGTGGACTCGGTGGTGGTGTGCGCGGGCCAGGAGTCGGTGCGCGATCTGGTCGGCCGGGCCGATCGGCCGGGGGCCGGTGTGGGCGGCCGGGTCCACGTGATCGGTGGCGCGGATGTGGCCGCCGAGCTGGACGCCAAGCGGGCGATCAAGCAGGGCGTGGAGCTCGCGGCAGCGCTCTAGGGTGCGGCGATCCCGGCCGCGCGGCCCGCGGGGGCGGGGTCAGCCACAGCGCACCTCGCGGCGGCGGTCGACGATGCTGAACGCCAACGCTCCCGCGGCGAGGGTCGCGATGAGTCCGAGCGCCACCCGGAACGCCAGCAGCCAGTCGTCCTGCGTCTCGACGATCCAGAACAGCACGCCCGGCACCATCGCCGTACCCACCGCGGTGCCCATGCGCTGGCCCAGCGAGATGATGCTGCCGGCGACCCCGCCGTAGGCCGGGTCCACCGCGCGCAGGGTGAGCGTCTGGTTGGGGGAGATGGTCATGCCCTGCGCGGTGCCCATCAGCGTGGCGGGGACCATGAAGATCAGGTAGCTCACCGCCCCGGACTCCACGACGCCCGCGAGCAGGATGAACGTCAGCAGGGCGGTGATGGTGAGGCAGAACCCGCCGATGACCATCCGCCGCCCGAGCTGGAGGACGAACCGCCCGGCGACCTGCGCCGAGATGGCCGCGCAGATCGAGGCGGGCAGGCTGACGAACGCCGAGTCGATGGGCGCGTAGCCCAGGTGGAACTGCAGGTACATCGGCATGACGATCCACAGGCTGGTGCCGCCGACGAAGTAGATCGACACGATGATCATGCCGTTGCGGAACGCCGGGTCGCGGAAGATGTCCGGGTTGACCAGCGGCGGTCGCCCGATGCGCTCGTACCGCCGCTCCCACCACGCGAACGCGGCCAGGACACCCAGCCCGACCGGCACCAGCGCCCAGTAGGCGGGGTTCCCGCCGCGGGTGAGGAAGGGGAGCATCAGGGACAGCACGGCCACGCCGAGCAGGACGATGCCGACCGGGTCGAGGTCCAACCGTGCCCGCCGGGGCCGCGGATGCGGCTTCGGCAGGGCTGCGTTCACCGCAGCAGTGATCCGCGAGGCGCGGGAGGCCTCGTCGTCGTCGTACTCACCACCGTCGTACTCACCACCGTCGTACTGTCCACCATCCCGCTCGGCGGCCAGGCGCGCCATGTCGCCGGCACGGGCGGCGGACCCGCCCACGTCGGGTCCGGCCTCACCGGGCGGCAGGCGGCGGTCGTCGGGCAACCACCGCTGCCCCAGCACCATCGCGAGCACACCGAGCGGCACGTTGACCAGGAACATCGCGCGCCAGCCGAGGTCGTCGCCGAGGACCTCGATGAGTACCCCGCCCACCAGGGGCCCGGACGCGGTGGCGATGGAGACCGTGGTGGCCAGGGTGGCGAACGCCCGCGCCCGGGCCGCGCCGCGGAAGTACTTCTGGATGAGGCCGAACGTCTGCGGGTTGAGCATCCCCGACCCCACGCCCTGGATGAGGCGCGCCAGGTTGAGCATCTCGATCGACTGGGCGAAGCCGGCGACCACCGCACCGCCCACGAACACCGCCACGCCCGCCAGGAACAGGCGCTTGCGTCCGGTCGCGTCGCCCAGCCGCCCCGACGGCACGAGTAGCAGCCCGAACGCCAGCGCGTACCCGGACACCACCCACTGCAGCCCGCGCGAGTCCGAGTCCAGGGCGGTGCCGATCACCGGCAGCGCCACGTTGATCACCGACAGCGCGAGCAGCGCCATGAACATCGGGACCATCAGGGTGGTGAGGACCCGGGCGGTGCTCACCGGCCGGGGCGTCGCGGGGGTCAGGGGCTCGTCGGTCACTTCCGCGATGGTATCCACGGTCCGCCGCAGCCGCGCCGAGGTCACGGCCCGGCAACAACCCCGTCACGGCCTATACGGGGACGGCCCCGATCAGTAGCGTCAGGCTATGGCTGATGTCACACGAACCGCAGAAGTCGATCCGATCCCCATGACCGACCTCGCCGAGCTGGGAACCGCCACCGGCCGGGCCGTGTCGATCTTCCTGCCCACCGCCCGCGCCGGCGCAGAGGTCCGCGAGAACCCCATCCGCGTCAAGTCCCTCATCAAGGAGGCCGAGGCCCAGCTCAGGGCACACGGCGTGGGGCAGGGGGAGTCCGACGAGATCCTCGGCCCGCTGGTCGCGCTGCTCGAGGACGACGCGTACTGGCAGCGTCTCTCGGACGGTCTCGCGCTGTTCGCCTCGGCCGGGTTCTGGCGCGCGTACCGGGTGGCCACGGCCTTCCCCGAGGCCGTCCACGTGAGCGACCGGTTCGCCGTCCGGCCGCTCGTCCCGGCCGCGGTCGGCGACGGCGAGTTCGTGGTGCTCGCCGGCAGTCAGAACAAGGTCCGCCTCTTCGAGGGCACCGCCGCCACCATCCGCGAACTCGACCTCGGGTCGATCCCGTCCTCGATCGAGGACATGGCCGGCGACACGCAGCCGCCGCCGCACCAGCAGCAGCGGTTCAGTGCGGGCCCGGGCACCGGTGGTGGCGGGGGCGTGGTGCACGGTCACGGCACGGGTGCCGAGGTCGGAGACGTGCAGCTGGAGAAGTTCCTGCGGCAGGTCGCCCAGGGGTTGCAGGAGGCGCTCCGGCCGAACGACCGGCGCCCCCTCGTCCTCGCGGCGGTGGGCGAGCACCTCCCACAGTTCCGCGGCTACCTGAACTACGAGCACCTGGTGGACGAGGTCGCCGCCGGCAACCCGGACGCGCTGTCCCCCGCAGAAGTGCACGAGCGGGCGTGGGCGGTGGTCCGGCCGGCGATGCAGCGGCGGGCCGCCGCGGTCGCGGAGCGCTTCGGTGACGCGATCGGTGCCGGTCGCGGGCTGGCCGGCGGCGGGTCGGACATCCTGCGCGCCGCGCGAGAGGGACGCGTCGCCACCCTGCTGGTCTCCCGCCGCCGCTGCACGGCCGATCACGGGCCCGACGATCTCGACGCCGCGGTCGGACACGTGCTGGCCACATCCGGCTCGGTGATCGTGGCGGAATCGCTGCCGAAGGACGTCGCGGAGGGCGCGATCCTGCGGTTCTGACCTGCCGGGAGCGGGCGGGTGCGACGCGCGTCGGCGCCGCACCCGCGCCCCCGCGCGCGTCGTGCACAGCTCACGCCTAACTCACGTGTGTACCGTCGGCGTCTTCACGCACACGAACAACGTGAGGAGATCGAGTGCGCACAGGGACAGGGAGATCGGCGACGAGGAGGCCGACGGCATGGCGGTCGGCGGTCGCCGCCGCGGGAGCGGTGCTGGTGCTCGCGGGGTGCGGTGCCGGGGGCGACGACGACGAGGGCGGCGCCGCGGAGACGCAGGCGGCGGCCGAACAGTCAGGCCAGTCGGCTGAGCCCGGACCGGACGGTGAACAGTCCGCGGACGGGCCCGACACGTCCGACATCCCCGACCCGGTGGCCGAGGTGAACGGTACCGAGATCTCGCGCGACGAATTCCTGTCGGTGTTCGAGAACCAGTACCAACAGATGAGCATGCAGGCCCAGATGACGGGCCAGCCCGTCGACGAGGCACAGCTGAGAAAGCTGACCACCGACGGGCTGATCGGGACCGAACTGCTCACGCAGGAGGCCACCAAGCGCGGGATCGAGGTCTCGGACGACGAGATCCAGGCCGAGCTCGCCGGGTTCGCCGAGCGCAACCAGGTCAGCACCGACGAGTTCATCGAGTCGATGGGCGGACAGGGCCTGGACCGCGAGGCCGTGCTGGACCAGATCGACAAGCAGTTGCGCGTACAGAAGCTCATCGCTGAGGAGTACGGGGAGTTCGAGGCGTCCGACGCCGAGGTCGAGGCCGCCTACGAGCAGGTCGCCCAGCAGCAGGCCATGTCCGGGGGCGGCGCGGCCGGTGGTGGCGGGGTGCCGCCGTTGGAGCAGGTCCGTGACCAGGTCGCCGAGCAGGTACGGGCCGAGAAGGAGGCCGGTGCGATGGAGGAACTGTCGCAGAAGCTGCGTTCCGGCGCGGACGTGACCGTCCACATCTAGGCGGTCGCATCCGTCCGGCGGGGCCAGCGGTCCGCGCGGTCCGGGGTGACGCCGCCTACACGGTGACGTCGGTGTTCGGCAGCTGCTCGGCCACCCACGGGAACACGACCTCCATGAGCAGCAGGAACACCGCCGCCAGCAGGATGAGGACGAGCACGATCTTCACCGGCCGGGGGCCGGGCAGCGACCGCCACAGGTAGGCGTACATCTGGTCAATCCTCCAGTGCGGCCGGGCGGCCGGCGGTCTTGGCGGTGGTCTCCACGAGCGCGGCGTGCACGATGAGCCGCTCGGCGTTGGAGTACATCGGGTGGCAAGTGGTCAGGGTGAGCAACCGCTCGGGGGCCTCGCCTGCGCCCGCGCCGCCGGTCGCGGCCCCGGCCTCGCCGGTGTTCGCCGCGCCGGTGTCCGCAGCCCCGGGCACCGGGGCGATCACCTCGACCGCGTCCGGCGTCGTGATGTGCAGCCCCGCCACGTGGGCGTAGTCGCCGCCGGTGGCGCGCTCGACCTGCCGCGGGGTGAGGCACTCGCGAGCCGCCGCGAGCCGCTCCGGGCCGCCCGGCTCCACCGGCAGGAGTCGGTAGGTCTGCCACTGGGTCCCGGTCTCGATGACGATCGCATCGCACGAGTCCAGCCGGTCGAGGTGCTCGAAGACGGCGCCCGAGCCGTTGCGGTGACCCGCGAGCGCGGTGTTCCCCGGTTGGCCGGGCATCTGGGTTCCGGGGTAGTGGCCGGGGCCGGTGCGCAGGTCCTCGGCCCGGACGCCCTCCACCACGGCGTAGACCGCGTCCTCACCGAGCGTCGGCAGGTGGATGCGGGCGAAGGGTTGGCCGAGCGTCGGCACGGGCGGTGGTATCGCCGCGTCGGCCGGGCCGGGGGAGGGGGCGCCATTCCAGAGTTCTTCGAGTCCGGCGGTGGCGTCCGCCTGCAGCCGGTCCGAGGCCAGATTGGTCCAGAACGCCTCGTAGAACACGTACAGCAGCAGGATCGCGCCGAGGGTGAGCAGCAGTTCACCGGCGACCTGGCCGACGCTCGGCGCTCGGCGGGACGGGGTGCGCGGCGGGGCCGTGGGTCGGTTCATCTGCCCGACCACCCCGATCCCTGCCCGTGCGACGGCGTCACGGGGTGAATCGTCTCACGACGATCCCGGCCCGCAGCACCGCCCGGCCGGCTCGCCGGGCTCGTGGATCCGGGGACACGGCGGGGTCGGCGGTGATGGAATCAGCCCCATGCGCTCGACAAACCGACCCACCACGGCGGTCATGGCCTCGGCGGCGGTGCTCCTCGCCGCGAGCACGGTTCTGGCGTCCGCCCCCGCGGCAGCTCGATCGGCGTCCCCGCCCGGCCTCGGGCCCGCCGGCACCGCTACGGTCCACGGCGACGTGGCCTCGACCGACACGCTGCCCGGCCGCGGGCCGGGGGCGACCCCCGCCGTCGTCGGCGCGCTCACCGGCGCCACGTGCTCGACGGTGTTCATCGGGACCGACGGCATGCCCGTCGCGCTGTGCACCTCGTACGTCGGGCTCACTCCGCCGACCCCGCTCGCGCCGACCGTCAAGCTCTTCCACCCCGACACCGCCGCGGTGCTCGCCGAGGTGCAGTTGGCCAAGGGTGCGCTGCTCGGCGGGGTCTACGGCTACCTCGACGAGCAGGACCGGGTCGTGGTCGCGGACGGCAACCGCAGGTTGCTGGCCGTCGGCCACGAACGCACCGCCGCGGGCCCGTGGCGCATGACGGTCGACGTCCTGGCCGACCTGTCCCCGGCCGTGCCCGACGGCGACGCGATCACCGGCCTCATGCCCGCCTTCGACGGGCGGGTGTGGTTCGCCACCTCCGGCGGGGTGGTGGGGACCGTGCGGCCCGGGGGCGACGACGGGGCCGGGATCGACGACGACGAGCTCCGCTCCCTCACCCTGCCGGCAGGGGAGAGGATCACCAACGGGCTGACGATCCGGCCCGGCGGCGCGTCGGTGATCACCACCCGGGCCCTCTACGAGATCGACAGCTCGGTGGACGGGACCCCGAGCGTGCGCTGGAGACACGGTTACGACGTGGGACCGGGACGGAAACCGGGCCTGCTCGCGCACGGTTCCGGCACGACGCCCACCTACTTCGGGCCCGGTGACTCGCTCGTGGCGATCACCGACGACGCCGACCACCCCGAGCTGATCGTCCTGCGCCGTGAGGACGGGGCGCAGGTGTGCCGGATGCCCGCGTTCGCCACGACCCTGCGGCCCGACTCCGCGGCCCCGGACGGCGTCCTCATCGACGGCCCCGCGGCCACCGAGAACTCGATCATCGCGTCCGGGGATGCGCTGGTGCTGGTCAACACCTATGGCTTTGAATACCCGCCCTTCGCCGTGGACGGTCCCGCGGTCCCGGCGGGAGCGCCGTACACGGGCGGGATGACCCGCATCGACGTGCGGGCCGACGGGGCCCAGGGGCCGGACGGCGTCGGCGCCGGAGACGATGCGTGCTCCCGCGCATGGACGTCACTCGCACGGACGGCGTCGCTGCCCAAGCTCACCACCGGCGACGGGCAGATCCACACGCTGGCCTACGGGCCGCCGCGCTCGCTGCCCGCCCCCGGCTCGGCGGCCGGTCCGACGCCCGGTCCGGCGCTCGATCAGGGGCTCGCGCAGAAGATCGGACCCGTCGACCTGACCTCGACGGACGTGGAGACGGGCCGCGAGCTCTCCCGCACCTTCATCGGTCACGCCCCGCTGGACGAACCGATGGAGCTCACCGGCACGATCGCATCCCGGGGAGACGGCCCGGGGGTCATGTGGCAGCCGACCCTCACCCGCATGCTCCGGATCGGCCCCGCCTGAGTAGCCGGGTGGGTCAGTCGGTGGGGCGGATGACCGCGACCGCGCACGGGGCCGTCTGCAGCAACCGCCGGCTGACCGACCCCAGCAGCATTCCGGCGAACCCACCGTGGCCGCGCGACCCGGTGACCAGCAGGGATGCCCCGGCGGCCTCGTCGGCGACCGTGAGAGCGGGCTCGCCGACGACGAGGATAAGCTCGACGGTGACGTCCGGGTGACGGGCCTCGTGCGGGGCGAGAGCGTCGAGGACCTCCTTCTCGTCCTCGGCGAGCACGCTCTCGGCCAGCTGGTCGAGATCGAACAGCGAGGCGCCCGGCAGTCGGGGAACCTCGACCGAGTGCACGGCGCGCAGGGGGACGCCCCGGCGCTCGGCCTCGATGAACGCGAACGCCACGGCGGGGTCGTTCGCCGCCGAGCCGTCGGCCGCCAGCACGACAGGGCCCGCGGCGGGGCTCAGAGGCGTACGCGGAGTGATGACGAGAACCGGGCAGGGCGCGTGCTCGACGACGCCGGCGGAGGTCGATCCCATGGCGAAGTCCTCGCGCGCGGTGAGGCCGCGGCTGCCCACGACGATCGCCGACGCGGCGCCGCCGGCCTCGACGAGTGCGCCGACGGGGCTGTCCGCGACCACCCGATAGGTGGTCGGGACGTCGTGGGTGAGCTCGGCGAGCTGGTCGCGCATCGCGCCCTCGACATTCGCGCGGGCGGTCTCATCGAAGGCCACCACGCGCCCGACGGCCCGATCGGCGGAGATCACCTCGAGCGACGCCGCGTGGTCGCGGGCCCAGGCGGCCGCCCACTCCACGGCCCGGCGGGAGTCAGGCGACCCGTCATAACCACACACGACAGGTCCGATGACGATCTCCGACATTGGTTCCTCCAGCTGGTTCGGGGTCGCGAGGTCCGAGGGCGTCCGGTTCCGCGATTCCCAGGGTTCGGGTCGCCGGTCAGCCTAGTCGGCAGCAGCAGAACCGGCCCGGAAGCCGATCGCATCGATGCAGGAACCTTTCTCGTAACGGAATGCATACTATTCTGGACTCATTCCAGAAAGTGGGCTACTGTGGGGCCCATGACGACAGCAATCGAGGATCCGGGAGCCGTACTCCGCGACGCCGGGCTGAGGGTCACCTCGCCGCGGCTGGCGGTCCTCGCCGTCGTCGCCGGTCGTCCCCACATCGCGGCGGAGGACGTCGCGACCCTCGTCCGGGAACGGCTGGGCGCGGTGTCCACACAGACCGTCTACGACGCCCTGCGCGTGTGCACCGACGTCGGCCTCATGCGCCGCATCGAACCCGCCGGCTCGCCGGCACGGTACGAGCGGCGCACGGGGGACAACCACCACCACCTCGTGTGCCGGACGTGCGGGCGCATCGAGGACGTCGAATGCACGGTCGGACACGCGCCCTGCCTCACCGCCGACCGCGACCACGGCTTCGAGATCGATGAAGCAGAGGTCAACTACTGGGGCACTTGCCCCGAATGCCGGGCAGAGCAGGCCTCGCTTGTCTGATACTGAGACCTGGACCACACCACCATTCCGCACCTTCTACTCCACACCCCATCTCGAGGAGCACCTGACGTGACCATTCATCCCGCAGACCGCGGCGTGCGCGACTTCCAGCCCAACTCGCACACCACCACCGACAGTGGCCAGCCCGTCCCGCATGACGAGTTCAGCGCGCAGGTCGGCCCCCAGGGCCCGCAGCCAATCCACGACTTCTACCTCATCGAGAAGCTCGCCCACTTCAACCGGGAGAACATTCCCGAGCGGCTGCCCCACGCCAAGGGCTCCGGCGCCTTCGGCGAGTTCGAGACCACGGAGGACATCTCGGACATCACCTGCGCCGGCCTGTTCCAGAAGGGCGTCAAGACCCCGATGCTCGCCCGCTTCTCCACCGTCGCCGGTGAGAAGGGCTCACCCGACACCTGGCGTGACCCGCGCGGCTTCGCCCTGAAGTTCTACACCGAGGAGGGCAACTACGACCTCGTCGGCAACAACACGCCCATCTTCTTCATCCGCGACGCGATCAAGTTCCCGGACTTCATCCACTCGCAGCGCCGCAAGAACGCCTCCGGCCTGCGCAATCACGCCATGCAGTGGGACTTCTGGACCCTGAGCCCCGAGTCGACCCACCAGGTCACCTGGCTCATGGGCGATCGCGGCATCCCCAAGACCTGGCGTCACATGGACGGCTTCGGCTCGCACACCTACCAGTTCATCAACGCAGCCGGCGTCCGCCACTGGGTGAAGTTCCACTTCAAGACCAACCAGGGCATCGACTTCCTCACGCAGGCCGAGGCCGACAAGCTGGCCGGCGAGAACGCCGACTACCACCGGCAGGACCTGTTCGAGTCCATCAAGAACGGCGACTTCCCGTCCTGGGATCTGCACGTCCAGGTGATGCCGGTCGACGAGGCGGACGGCTACAAGTACAACCCGTTCGACCTCACCAAGACGTGGTCTCAGAAGGACTACCCGCTGCGCAAGGTCGGCACCATGACGCTGAACCGCAACCCGCAGAACCACCACGCGCAGATCGAGCAGGCCGCGTTCGCGCCGACCAACATCGTCAAGGGCATCGGCTTCTCGCCCGACAAGATGCTGCTCGGCCGCGTCTTCGCCTACCCGGACATCCAGCGCTACCGCATCGGACCCAACTACCAGCAGGTGCCGGTCAACCGTCCGCTCTCGCCGGTGAACTCCTACTCCAAGGAGGGCGCCATGCAGTACGAGTTCCCGCACCCCGCGCAGGCCGAGTACCACCCCAACACCCTGGGTGGTCCGACCGCCGACGCGTCCAAGGCGTTCGACATCGGCGCCTGGGACACCAAGGGCTCGGACATCCACCGCGGCGACGTGACCCCGCACGCCGAGGACACCGACTCGGTCCAGGCCTCCATCCTGTACCGCGAGGTCCTCGACGACGCCGCCCGCGAGCGACTGGCGGCCAACATCGCCGGCCACGTCTCGGCCATCGACCCGTCGGAGACCGAGCTGCTCGACCGCGTCTACGCCTACTGGGCCGCTGTCGACCAGGGCCTCTGCGAGGCCGTCAAGGCCGGCGTCGAGGCGAGCCCCCGCGGCAACCACACGCTGCAGGAGTGATCCGCCGGTAGCCGACTGAAATCCGCTACTCCCCCTACGGATCCGCTACTCCGATTGGACTAGCGAATCCGGGGGCGGGGTAGCGGATTTCGGTGTTTCGTGGTCGGTCAGCCGGCCCGGGCCACAGCCAGGGCGTCGTGATCGGCGATGGCCCGGCAGGACCGCCGCATGAGCTGGGCGAACATCTCGTCGCCGCGGTCCGTGCGCGTGCCGTACATCCAGCCGAAGATCCCCAGAACAGGTGTCTGGAGCAGGCCGTAGACGTAGTCGTCCCAGCAGGTCTCGGGGGAGTAGTCGGTGACGCCGTGGCCCAGCAGGGCACGGTGGTAGTCCGCCACGATGTCGCGCTCGGCGGCCCGCCGGTCGTCCACGGTGAGGCTCGAGGCGAGGAAGCCGCCCAGATCGCGCCCGGGCAACCCGACCGCCAGCGTCTGCCAATCGCAGGCCAGTGAGGGACGGTCCCCAGCCGGGTCCACCAGCATGTTGTCGGCCCGGTAGTCGGCGTGCAGGAGTGCGAACCGCTCGGCCCGCCCGTTGGACCACTGGGCGATCAGCGGGGCGATCCCCGCCATGATGCGGCGCTCGTCGTCGTCGAGTCTCTCGCCGAGCTCGGAGAGGAACGCCTCCAGGGCCGGCCCGCCGAGCTCCTGCAGGGTGACGTTGTCCTCGACGGTCGGCACCGACAGGCCCTCGATCTGCAGCAGGGAGGGGTCGCACCAGCGCGGGCCGTGGAGCCCGGCGAGGTTGACGGCGCAGTCGCGGGCCTGGTCGATCGTCAGCCCGGCGAGCTGGTCGCCCTGCACGAGCGGGGTGACGTCGTCGAGGACGAGCGTGAACTCGCCCTCCCGCTCGCCGAGCGCCGCGAACCGGGCCCGCGGGACACGCACGGCGACCGTCGGCGCGAGGTCGCGATAGAAGAGCACCTCGGTGCGGTACACGCCGTGCAGCAGCGGCCGCATGCCCTCGTCGGGGTTCGGCAACTTGACGAAGAGCGTCGGCGGGAGCCCCTCGGCGTCGACGTGCGCGAGCACGCAGCACCCGATCTGGCCGGTGCCGACGGGTTCCGTGCGCACCGACCGGACCTCGGTCCCGAGCACCTCGGACAGCCACCGGGCGGTGACCTCCTCCGGCGCGCAGACCACCTGCGGATTCGACGCGAGACTGGTCATGACGGGGTGTCCTTCCGGAGACGTGCGCTGGCGTGGGGTCGTGTGTCAGTGTCGGTGTCGGGGCGGTCACCGGTGTCGGGGTGTGCGGAGGCGGGATGTGCGGGCGCGGAGCGCGGGCGGATCCGGCCGGGATTGGGGTCGAGGTGGGCGAAGCGGCCCGGATCCCGGCGGCCCCGCCACTCGGCGAGCACCGGCGCGAGCTCGTCGGGAGTGGCGCCGTGCAGCACCACCGAGTCGACGCCGAGGGCGAGCTGGCCTTCGATGCGATCGGCGCAGTGGGCGGCGCTGCCGACCGCAGCCGTGGCGAGCCACTCGTCGGGCAGGACCTCCCGGGCGTGCCGCAGCAGGTCGAGGTCGTCGGTGGCGTCGAGCGCGCCCGCATGCGAGGACAGCCGCTCGTCGGCGCGGAACGCCTCGAGTCCCGCAGGGTCCCACCCGTTGACCCGGACCAGGACGTCTCCGTAGCCGGTGAGGTAGGTCGCCAACCGCCCGGCCAGCTTTCGCAGCCGCGAGGTCTCGTCGAGCGAGTCCTCGATGGTCGCCATCACCGACCAGATCCGCACCTCCGCCGGGTCGCGGCCGGCCTGCTCGGCGGACTCACGTACCAGGCGCACGCAGCGTTGCACCGCGGCGTCCGACATGAAGGTGTGGAGGACCACCCCGTCGGCGATCCGCCCGGCCAGTCGCAGCTGGTTGTCGCCCATCGCCATGAGCAGCACGGGGATGTCCTCGTCGAACGACGCATCCTGCATCAGGTACGGGTACGTGCCCGCCGGGCCGTCGTGGCCGATCACGGCGTCGCCGCTCCACAGCGTCCGGAAGAGGCCGATCGCGTCCTCGAGCTGCGCCGACGTCACGTGCGGCAGGCCCATGATGTCGAAGAGCAGGGGGATGCCGCGCCCCAGGCCGAACGCGTAGCGTCCGCCGGACATCCGGTGCAGAGTCGTGGCCATCGTCGCGGTGACCAGCGGGTGCCGGGTGTTGTGATTGGTCGCGGCGGTGCCCACGCCGATGCGGCGCGTCGCCGCCACCGCCGCGCCCGCCATCACCGCGGCGTCCTTGAGGGCGAACCGCTCGGACAGCAGGATCGATCCCAGTCCGAGTTCCTCGGCGCGTGCGGCCTCGGCGATGAGATCGGCCGGTGACGCACTGTGTCCGGCCAATCCGTAGCAGGCGAGCTCGGACATGGGCGGAGGGGCGGCAAGCGTCGGAGCAGGGGCAAAGTCGTGGGCCATGGACACCTTCGGCGAGGGCGGGACTGCGGCGGGGCCAGATGTGACACGTGTCACTCTAACGTCCGCGGGTCGCCGTCGACCGTGGTTTCGGAGCGCTTCCGGCCTACAGGCCCAGGACCGCCCGGGCGATGAGGAAGTAGACGATCAGACCGGTCGCGTCGACGAACGTCGTGATGAACGGATTGGAGAACACGGCCGGGTCGGCGCGCAGGGCCTGCGCGAGGAGGGGCATGAGCCCGCCCACGGTCGCCGCCACGGTGCACAGCACGAGCAGGGTCAGACCGATCACGACGCCCAGATCCGTCCCGTAGATCACCCCCGCGGCCAGCGCCCCGACCCCGCCCAGCACCAACCCCAGCGTGAACCCGGTCCGCACCTCCTGGGCCAGGACGCGCAGTCCGTCGCGGGGACGGACGTCACCCAGTGCGAGCGCGCGGGTCACGGTGGTGGCCGCCTGGTTACCGGTGTTGCCGCCGGTGCCGATGATGAGGGGCACGAACAGCGACAGTGCCACCACCTGCTCGATGGTCCCCTCGAACACCTCCAGCACCTGCACTGTGAGCGCGGCACCCAGGGCGAGGACCAGCAGCCACACCACACGTGAGCGCACCAGTGATCGCACCGGCGTCGCGAGGTAGGGCGCGCGCAGCGGCTCCGAACCGCCGGCCCGGGCGGTGTCCTCGGTCTCGGCGTCCTCGAGGACCCGCAGGGCGTCGTCGAAGGTGAGGATCCCGACCAGCCGGCCCTCGTCGTCGACGACCGGCATCGCGATGAGGCGCTCGTCCGCGGACCGACGCGCAGCGGTCTCGGCGGACTCGCGTGCGCGCGCGGTGATTGCGTCGTTCATCAGCTCGCGGACGGGCGTGGCCGGGTCGGCACGCATGATCGACCGCAAGCCCACGATCCCCACCAGCCGCCGCTGCTCGTCGGTGACGGGGATGGCGTAGATCGTCTCCGCCTCGTCGATCCGCTTCCGGACCCGCTGGAGGGTCTCACCGGCGGTGACGTCGGGGTGGGTGGAGACGAACTCCGGGCTCATCCGCCGCCCGACCGAACCGCTCGGGTAGTCGAGGACCGCGGAGGTGAGGGCCTGTTCGTCGTCGTCCAGTTCCCGCATGAGCCGGGTGGCCACGTGTGCCGGGAGCTCGTCGATCAGCCCGGCGCGGTCGTCGGGGTCGAGGTCGGTGAAGATCTGGCTGACGCGGTCCGTGTGAAGGGCCCGGATCAGCTCGGACTGCAGTGGCGGGTCGAGCGCCTCGAAGACCACGAGCGCGGTGCCCTTGGACAACAACCGGAACAGGACGGCCCGGTCCTTGGCGCCGCTGCGTTCGAGGACGTCGACGATGAGCCAGGGCGGCATCCCCTCGACCATGTCGGAGGCGGTCCGCAGATCCCCGCTGTCGATCAGGGTGTCGATACGGCGGGCGGCATCGGCCGGATCGCGCAGGCTCTGGTCGTGGGTGTCGAGTGCGTCCCCGGGCCCGATCATGTCAGTATTCCTCGGCGATGTCGTCGTAGGCGGTCAGCGGGTCGAGCCTGCCATCGGCGCGGTAGGCGGCGCGGGCCAGCGTCATCGAGGCCACGGTCGTCACCACCACCGTCGCACCGAGGGCCACCAACGCCATGATCAGCGGCACCCACCCGAACCCGGCCTTCACCTCGTGCACGTACGCCGCGAGGATGAACAGCATCATCCCCAGACCGGTCGCCACGGACAGGATGTTGATCCGGGTCAGGGCGTCACCGGCACGGGACATGGTCACCGCGGCCACCAGGAAGCACAGCGACCCGAGCAGGGCGGGTACCCCGACCAGCAGGTCCACGATCATCGAACCGTCCATCGCCGTCACCGTTGTCCCCGCGAGAGTAACCGCGCCAGGGCGACGGTCGAGAGCACCCCGATGAGCGACCCGAGCATCACCACGTCCAGCGCCACCGCCGACCCCTGACGGATGACGAACAGCACGAACAGTGCCACCGCACAGAAGAAGCTCAGATCGGCCATGACGGCGCGGTTGGCGTCGCCGGGCCCGCGCACCGCGCGGACCGCCGCCACCACCATGCTCACGAGGATGATCAGGGTCGACACGGCCAGCAGCACTGTGAGCAGCGGGCTCATTCGTCATCACCTCGCAGAACGGACAACACCCGGTTCTCCGTCTGACCGAGCAACTCGATCATCTCCTCCCGGGGTCCGCCGAGCACCACGTGGACCCACATCTCGTCGTCGCCGATGACGGTCACCAGCGTTCCGGGCGTGACTGTGATCGCCCAGGCCAGCGCGGTGACCTCGAGGTCGGTGCGGGAACGCATGGGGTAGCGCACCAGAACCGGCGTGCCGATCGGCCCGGGGGTGACGGCCTCTATCGCCAGGGCCCACGAGGACAATACGACGTTCCACAGGAGCCAACCCAGGACGAGCGGGGCCCGGAGCACGCGACGGATCACGGGCGACCCCCGATCGTCGAGTCGGTCATCGCATCCGGGCCGTCGAGCACGGCCGAGACGTACGCGTCGGTGTCGACGAGCCCGGCGACCGCCCGGTCCACCTCGGGGGCGATCGCCCCGTATCCCAGGAACATCGCCACCGACACGGCCGCGAGTGCGCCACCGGGCACGAGCAGGCGCGCCGGCACGCGCGGGGACGGGCGCGCCTCGTCGTCGTCGTTCTCGTCGTCGCGGCGCTGTCTCTCGTCGCTGTCGCCGCCGGCGCTGTCGCCGCCCGCGTCGGCGGCGCCGCGCGCAGGACCGCCCCACATGGTGCCGCGCCACAACCGGAGCATGGCGACCAACCCGATGAGGGAGGAGACGAGGACGACGACGACGGTGACGATCCCCCACGCGCCGCCCGCGCCGAGGGCCGCGGTCACGACCTCGAGCTTGCCGATCAGACCCGAGGTGGGGGGCAGTCCGACCAGGGCCGCGATCGCGAGCACCAGCAGCACCCCCAGTGGGCGTTCGCGGTACCAGAGCCCGGTCAGGCCGCCGAACTGCCCGCTGCGGTAGACATGCTCGGCGGCGCCGAACAGCATCACCAGCGCACCGATGGTGACCATGTGGTGGATCATGTAGACGATGGCACCGCCGGGGGCCTGTGCGACGGCGAGGGCGGCCAGGATGACGCCGACCCCGGAGACCATCTGCCACGCGAGGATCTCCCGGGTGCCGACGGGCGAGGCCGAGGCGACGGCACCCCACAGGGCGGTCACCAGGGCCACCACCAGCAGGACGCGGCCCCAGGCCGGGTCGAGGTCGAACGCGGTGGCCCAGATGCGGATCACCGCGTACAGGGCGACCTTGGTGTGCAGCGCGGAGAACAGTGCCATGACCCCGGCGGAGGTGCCGGGGTAGGCGCGGGGCAGCCATCCGTGGACCGGTACGGCACCGGCCTTGATGCACAGGGCCATCAGCACCACACCCAGCGCGGCGGCCACCCGGCCGTCCTCGCGCGCCGCACCCGCGAGGACGGCGAGGTTGACGCTCCCGGCGGAGGCGTACACGAAGCCGACACCCGCGAGCAGGAGCGTGGAGGTCAGCAGGTTGATCACGACGAACAGTCGCCCCACGCCGAGGCGGCGCCATGTGCCCGTCATGGCGATGAGCGCGTACGAGGGCAGCAGCATGACCTCGACGAAGACGAAGAGGTTGAACAGGTCGCCGGTGAGCAGCGCGCCGTTCGCCCCGGCGAGCAGCAGCAGGGCCAGCGGGGCGAAGTAGCGGCTCCGGCCGAACTCGCCGGTCTGATCGCAGAACACCAGGGACATCAGGGCCACCACGCCGGTGGTCACCAGCATGATCGCGGTGAAGGAATCGGAGACGAAGGGGATCGCCACGCCCGGGACGAACCCGCCCACCGCGACGGCGATCACGGGTTCGGAGCGGTGCAGCGCGAGGAGCAGTATCCCCGCGACCGCGGTCGCCACCGGGACCGCCATCGCCACGAGCCTGCCGGCGGTGCGTGACGGCAGGATGGCCGTGACGGCGGCGGCCATCACCGGGATCGCTGCCAACAGGGGCAGCAGCAGGGCGGTCACGGCGCGTCCTCCTCGCCGGTGGGCGGCACGTTGTGGGTGTCGTCGTCGCTGCTCACCACGGCGAGGGAGAGCATGAACACGGTGACCGCGAGCGTGATGACGATGGCGGTGAGGACGAACGCCTGGGGGAGCGGGTCCGCGGACACGTCGATCCCGTTGACCCCGGCGAGCGGTTCGGCCCGCCAGGCCGAGACCCCGGAGCTGAGCAGCATCAGGTTGACCGCGTGACTGATGAGCGCGAGCCCGAACACGACGCGGACCATCCCCCGCTGCATCATCAGGTAGACACCGCCCGCGGTGAGGACGCCGATCATGATCGCGATGGTCACCGGGCGACCTCCTCGCCGGCTCGGCGACCGCCCGCGGGGCCACTGTCGGTCCTGCGACCCCGGCGGCGTCCGGTGTCCGGCGCGTCCGGGCCGGGGACGACCTCGGCGGGGGCGCGGCCCGCGCCGAGCGTGTTGAACGCGGTCATGACCAGACCCAGGACGCCGGCGTAGACGCCGAGGTCGAAGATGAGGGCGCTGGAGAGGTGCTGGCCCGCGACGTACCAGTGGGCGGGCTCGAGGAACTGCCCGAGCGCGTAGCCACCTATCCCGGTGAGCCCCGCGAGGACCAGCCCGCCACCGATGAGCGCGACCGGGGTGGAGGGCCGGCTCACGGGACGGTCCGACTCGCGGGCCAGGTAGACGAGCGCGAACGCGCACGCGGCCACCAGCGCGGCGATGAACCCGCCACCGGGCTCGTTGTGTCCACGCCAGAGCAACATCACCGAGACCACCGCCAGGATCGGGGTGACCCCCTTCGCGAGCAGCCTGAGCGGCAAGGTGTTGCGGGCGGCGTCCTCCAACGCCTCCGCGGCGGTCCCGGTGCTCTGCACGCTGCCGGGCAGCGGATCGCGGTAGGGCTCGGCGTCGACGGCACGGGCGGTGGCCCGAACCGAACCCAGGACGCCGAGGATCGCGATACCGGCCACGCCCAGAACGGCGACCTCGCCGAAGGTGTCGAGCGCACGGAACTCCACGAGGATGGTGTTGACGACGTTGCTCCCGCCGGTGATCTCGGGCCCGTTCTCCAGCAGGTACATGCCGATGGGGGAACGGTCCCGACGACCCGTGAAGACCAGGGCGCCGATGGTCGCCGTGACGCCGGTGAGCAGGGCCAGGACGATGGCCGCGGTGTTCCTGGGACGTGAGGCGGGGATGAAGTCGCGGGGCAGGCGCCGCAGGACCAGCATGAACATGATGATCGTGAGCGCCTCGACCAGCAACTGGGTCAGGCCGACGTCGGGCGCCCCGAGGCCGAAGATCTGGATGGTCACGGCGATCCCGACCGCGCCCAGGAGGACGGCCGCGGACAGTCGGGACCGTGCGGTACACAACCCGACCACGCCGACCACGACGACGATCAGCAGCAGCACGTCGATCGACCGGTCGAGCCCGCCGACGCGCGGGGGGATCGAGGCGCCGGTCGCCAGCGCCCAGCCGCCGATCCCGACCGCGTAGACGGTCAGCACCGCGAGCAGCGCGCCGGCGTGACGGGCGGGCGAGTCCGACGCGGTGGGGCGGACCAGTGCACGGCCGGCGCGGGTGACCGCCGACATCAGACCCTCGAGGACGGAGGCACCGGTGAACGGCAGCAGTTCGCGGCTCAGTGCGCGGTCGAGCAGGGTGCGCTTCCAGACCAACAGCACGCCGACGAACAGGATCAGGGCGGTGAGCCCGACCTCGAGGGTCAACCCGTGCCACAGGACGAAGTGGGCCTCGAAATCGAGGTCAGCCTCGTCGGCGCCGGCGGGAAGGCTCCGGTACTCGGCGAACCCGCGCTCGGCCGGGGGCCAGCCGAACGGCCCGGCCGCGGCCTCGGCGACCGCCGACATCGGCACGTCGAAGACCCACACCACCAGCGCCAGCGGCAACCCGATCGCGGCGGGCAGGGCCGCGGGCAGCCAGAGCCGCACCGGGGCCTCGTGGACCCCGCCGGGGTCGGTCGCCGGCCGGGACGGGTCGCGGTAGACACCGAGGAACCCGCCGAGCACGATGCGGGCGCAGTAGAGGAAGGTGAGGATCGCCCCCACCACGGCGGCGGTCAACAGGGCCGCCACGGCCAGCGTGTCGCCGCCGGCGACGCCGCCGAACGCGATGAGCATGGACTCCTTGGACACGAAGCCCAGGGTGGGCGGGACGGCCGCCATGGCGCCCGCGCCGAGCACGGTGGCCCCGAACGTCCACGGCATGCGACGCCAGAGCGGGCCGAGGTCGCGGATATCGCGGGCCCCCGCCTCGTGATCGACCACGCCGACCAGCATGAACAGTCCGGACTTGAACAGGGCGTGGGCGACGGTGTGCAACGCGGCGGCGGCGAGCGCCTCCTGCGTCCCGACGCCGATCGCCGCGGTGATCCAGCCCAGCTGGCTCACGGTGGAGTACGCCATGAGCTGTTTGAGGTCGGTCTTCTGCAGCGCGAACACGGCCGCCATCACGGCGGTGCCCATGCCCACGGAGACCAGCAGCGCGTTCCACACCGGCACGTCGTGGAAGGCCGGGGAGAATCGCATGAACAGGAAGATCCCGGCCTTGACCACGGCCGCGGCGTGGAGATACGCGCTCACCGGGGTCGCCGCCGCCATCGCGTCGGGCAGCCAGAAGTGGAACGGGAACTGGGCGGACTTGGTGAACGCGGCCACCGCCACGGCGACCGCCACCGCCGCGGTGAAACCGGGGTCGGTGAACCACACGTCGTGGGCGAGGGCCCCCGAGATGGACGTGGTGCCGGTGCGCAGCCACATGGCCACGAGCGCGCCCAGGAGCACCAGGCCGCCGACGACGGTCACCGTGAGGGTGCGCAGCGCGGCGGCGTAGGCGGGGCGGCCCGAATTGGCGATGAGCGCGAACGAGGCCAGCGACGTGAGCTCCCAGCACACGTACAGCAGCACCATCGAGTCCGTGAGCACGAGGCCCAGCATGGAGACCGTGAACAGGGTCATGAGCTGGTAGAAGCCGTAGTGCTGGGGGCGCCGGGCGTGACTGTGCGCGCGCCCGTGCCCGTGGTCGCCGCCGGAGAGGTACGACGACGAGTAGATCAACACGATCGCGCCGATCACCAGCGCGAGCATCGCGAAGAGCAGACCCGTGGGGTCCGCGAACAGATCCAGCGTCCAGTCGCGGGCGGGCACCCAGGGAATGCGGACGACGGCGGTGGGCATCCCGGACAGGGCCAGCGAGAGGGGCGACAGCAGCGCGAACGCACCCGACAGATAGAGCACCGCGAGCGGCCAACCGGCACCTCGCCCGAGCCACCTGGTGAGCGGCCACGCGAGCAGTGCGGCCAGACCTGCAGCAGCGATCGCGAGGACGGGGCTCATGGCTCCTTCCTGCGCGGGACGTGGTGGCGAGGGTGCGTAGGTTTCGGGAAGCAGTCTATCAATCGCCTCGGACACGGAATCGGGGGCATGCCGGGTGACCTGCGGGAATGGGGCAGATCAGCGGTTACGCTCCCGATATGAGCCCCTCTGCGACCCCCTCGGAGACCTCGGAGAACAGCCCTGCCACGGACGCCCTGCCGGTGACGGAACCCGGTCCGGACGCCGCGCTCCGGGCGGACGACGACTCCGCGCCCCCGTCCGGCGGGCCCGGTCTCGGATCCGGGACCGGGCCCGCCCGGCGGCTACTGGGGCTGGTGCTGATCGTCCTGCCGCTCGTCCTCGCCGCCCTGTGGGCGGTGGTCGGCCCCGCCCCGGAGCGGGAGGAGGCCGCCGCCGGCGCCGGCGGACCGTTGCGATCGGCGCTCGCCGAGGCGTCGGCCAACTCGTCGTTCACCGTCGCCGGGACGGAGCAACTTCGCTCCGGGACCGCCGAACTCGCCGACGGGTCCGGGCAGCTGCGCGACGGCTCCGCCGAACTGGCCGCCGGGATGGAGCAGCTGCAGGCGGGGATGGGGCAGGCCGGATCCGGCGCCGGGGAGGTCGCGGGCGGCGTGCGTCAGGTCGTGGGCGCGGTCCGCGGGGTCGCCGTGATCCAGGGGCAGGTCTCCACCGCGATCGAGGACGCCCTGTCGCGCCTCCAAGGCGACGCCCCTGAGGTCGTGCAGGCACGCAACGCCCTCACCGGGCTGCGCGACCAGCTCGCCACCCAGGGGCTCGACCAGAACACACTGAGCAACCTCGACCAGCTCGATTCCGGCGCGGCCGAACTCGCCCGCCAGCTCTCCGCCCCGGGCGCCGAACTGCGTGACGGCATCTACTCCGCGACCCGCGGTGCCCGCGAACTCGCCGGCGGCGCGGGAGAGCTCGCGACCGGAGCCGAGGCCCTCCGCGACGGGGCGGCCGGCGTCGCCGACTCCGCCGGCCGTACGCAGGAGTCCATCGGTAAGACCGGGCGCGCCCTGGCCGCCGAACAGGGCGACGCGGGTCTGGAGGCCGCCGCGGCCGCCGACGACTCCGAGCGGCGCACCTCCGCCGGGATCCTCGGCGTGGCCGCGGCCGCCGTCCTCGGGGCGCTGCTCGTCCAGCTCGTCCGCCGGCCCGGCTCGTCGTTCGCCGAGTCGGTACTCGCGCTCGCCCTGCTCACCGCCGGCCTGTCCGCGTGGGCGCTGGCCACCGTGGACGGTCCTTCCGCGGGCGGGGCGGCTGCGGCCGTGGCGATCGTCGCCCTCGTCGTCGTCGCCTCTTCCGCCCTGTGGCGCGCACTCGTCGCGGTGCTCGGCCCCTGGCCCGGGCGGATCACGGCGGCGGTCTTCGCCGCTGCGTCGGCCGGCGTGGCGTGGTGGGTGTGGGTGGCCGGTGGTGCGCCGTCCGCCGTCGTCACCGTCACCTCCGCTACGACGACCGGGCAGGCCACCGCGGCGCTCGACGCGGTCCTGCTCGCCGGGCCCGCCTCCGTCGCGTGGACCGGCGCGGCGGTCCTCGCCGCGGTCGCGGTGTTCTCGCTGCTGGCGGTCCGCATCGCCGGACGGCCCCGGCTCCGACCCTAGGGACGACGGCCGCGGCCGACCCCGCGCGCCCTGAGGGGCGGCGCGGGGTCGGCGACGCGGAATCCGCGGAGCTCCGGCGGCTCAGTCGGCCAGGCCCACGACCTCGTGCTCCTCGGCGGGCTCATCGGTGATCGTGTCCACGCCACCGTCGGTGAGCATGGGCACGGTGAAGACGAACTCGGGAATCGCGAAGGCGTCGACCAGGGTGCGCGCCCGGCCCGCCAGCTTGGTGCACAGGCGGTTACGGGCCGCGGTGGCCGCCTTGGTGCGCTCGGTGGTCAGGCGGTTGTGCTCGAGGAACCAGCCCTTGTCGGCGTCCACGATGTCGAGGACGTAGAGGTCGCACAGCATCCCGAGGACCTCCTTGGCCTCCGGGTCCTCGCAGGCGTCCACGGCCTCCGCGAACCGGGCGAACACCCAGCTATCCATGTGGGCGCGGCCCGCCTGCAGCAAGTGGTCCTGGGCGGAGTTGAACACCTTGAACGCCGCCGAACCGTCCTGACCCTGCGCCTTGCGCAGGCGCCGCGCGACCGTCTCCAACAGGTGCTCCTCGCGGTCGACGAGGAGCTGGAGCTGGTTGCCGCGGTCGAGCAGGTCGGTGTGCTCGCGGTCGGTCACGGCGTCGACGAGCTTCTGCCACAGCGTGGAGGCCCGGGCCTTCTCCTGCACCACGTCCACGGCGGTGCTCAGGGCGAACGCGACGGTCTCGCGCTGGTCCATGTCACCGAACTCCGCCGCATAGGAGGTGAGCAGCTCCTTGCCCACCAGCTGCGTGAGGACGATGTTGTCGCCCTCGAACGTCGAGAAGACGTCGCAGTCCTTGCGCATCTCCGTGATCAGGTTCTCGGCCATGTACCCGGCGCCACCGCAGGCGAGACGCGCCTCGACGATCGCGTCGTTGGCGAACGCGGTGACCGAGGCCTTGATGCCCGCGGCGTGGGTCTCCATCTCGCGGCGACGGACCTCGTCGAAGGCGTCCGGGTTCTTCTCGAACTCGTCCAGTTCGAGGATGATCGCGTTCTGCGCACACGCGTAGGCGTACGCACGGGCGACCCGCGGCATGAGCCGACGCTGGTGCTCGCGGTACTCCAGCAGCGGGATGCCCTTGCCGGTTTCCGGGTGGTCGAACTGCCGGCGGACCAGCGAGTACCGCACGGCCAGCGCCAGCGCGGTGCGCGCGGACGCGCCGGCCGCCGCTCCCACCGACACGCGTCCGCGGATGAGCGTGCCGAGCATGGTGAAGAATCGGGCGCCGACCGAATCGATGGGGGAGGAGTACTCCCCGTCGGCGTCGACGGCGCCGAAGCGGTCGAGCAGTGCCTCACGCGGAACCCGCACGTCGTCGAACCAGATGCGGCCGTTGTCCACGCCCGCCAGCCCACCCTTGGGGCCGTGGTCGGTGGTGCGGACGCCCGGCAGGTCGTTTCCGGCCTCGTCCCGGATCGGCACCAGCAGGCAGTGGACACCGTGGCGGAGCTCCGAACCGTCGTCGGCCGTGGTGATCAGCTGGGCGAACACGGCCGCCATCCGGCCGTCGCGGGCGGCGTTGCCGATGTAGGCCTTCTCCGCGCTGGGCGTCGGGGTGTTGACGACGAACTCGCCGGTCTCCCGGTCGAACGTCGCCGTGGTCTCGAGGTTCTGCACGTCCGAACCCCCGCCGACCTCGGTCATCGCGAAGCAACCGAGCAGGTTGAGCGACATGACGTCCGGAAGGTACTTCTTACGGGTCTCGGCGTTACCCAGGTTGGCGATCGCGCCGCCGAACAGGCCCCACTGGACGCCGGCCTTGACCATCAGGGACAGGTCGAGGTGGCCGAGCATCTCGAAGGACGTCAGAGCGCCACCGGTGTCACCGGTCCCGCCGTCCTCCTCCCGGAAACCCAGCTTGGGGGTTCCGGAGTCGGCGAGGCGCTGGAGTTGCGTGAGTACGTGGTCGCGGTGCTCCTCCATGGTCAACCCGATCGGGTTGAGCATGTCCGGGGTCATGGATTCACGCGTCAACTCGCGGGCGTCGGCCCAGGTCCCGTCGAGGACCTTCTGCAGCGACGCCGCGAGGTCCGCGTCCCCCGCCCCGGTGGTGGTGATGCGGCCGTAGTTCGGGTGCACGGCGGGGCCGGCACCGGGTGCACTGTCCCCTGCGGCGGCGGCGTTCTGGACGTCGGTCTCGGAGGTCATGCCGACGACTCTACGGAGAGACCGCGCCGCTGTGCACCGGTAGAGCGGGCCCACGTGAGAGGCGCCACGCGCGGCGCGGGTGCACCGCACCCCGCACATGACCGAGGGCCCGGATCACTGATGTGATCCGGGCCCTCGCATTGTCGGGGTGGCGGGATTCGAACCCACGACCTCTTCGTCCCGAACGAAGCACGCTACCAAGCTGCGCCACACCCCGGTGACAACGAGGGATACTCTAGCGCCCCGCCCACGGAATCGCGAAACCGGGTCAGACCGGCAGGGGCACCTTCACACGATGCGGGGTCACCGGGACCTCCGAACCCTCCCCGCCGCCACCGGGAACGGCGACCAGTTCCAGCAGCGTGGCCTCGGGGCGACAGAACGTGCGTACCGGTACGTACGGGGAGGTGCCCAGACCCGCGGAGACGTGCAGCACCAGGTTCCGGCCCCACGCGGACAGGCCCTGCACCCGCGAGCGGTCGATCCCGCAGTTGGTGATGATCGCCCCGGTCGGCAGGCAGAGCTGACCCCCGTGGGTGTGCCCCGCGAGCGCGAGGTCGTACCCGTCGGCGTCGAACCGGTCCAACACGCGGGGCTCCGGCGAGTGCACCAGGCCGATCCGCAGGTCGAAGGCCGCCCCGGCGGGGCCGGCGATCTCGTTGTAGCGGTCCCGTCCGATGTGGGGGTCGTCGACCCCGGCGACCAGCACGCTCCGGCCGTCCACCGCGATCTCCGAACGCTGGTGGGTGGCGTCGACCCAGCCCCGCTCGGTGAAGGCGGCCTTGAGGTCGCGCCACGGCAGCGGGACCGCCGAGTGCTTCTGACGACCGATCCCGATGTACGGGAGCGGGCTCTTGGGCACGGGCGCGTAGTAGTCGTTGGAGCCGAAGACGAACGCGCCCGGGCGGTCGAGGAGCGGGCCGAGGGCCTGGACGACGGAGGGCACCGCCCGGACGTCGGAGAGGTTGTCGCCGGTGTTGACCACCAGGTCGGGAGTCAGCTCCGCCAGCGAGGCGACGAACTGCTGCTTGCGCTTCTGTCCCGGCATCATGTGCAGGTCGGAGATGTGGAGGATCGTCAGGGGTTGCGACCCGGGCGCGAGCAGGGGCAGGGTGTGGCGGCGCAGCGTGAAGGCGTTCCGCTCCCAGCCGGTGGCGTAGACGGTCCCCGCCACGACCGCCCCGGCGAGGACGGCCGCCGCGCGGGCGGGGGAGGTCATCGAACCCTGGGTCTTGCGTGGTGGGCGTGGCATCAGTCCAGACTACCGACGCCACGCGGGGTCATCGCGGCGGCGAGATCGTGATGGGGGCCAGCCCCGGCACGTTGAGCACGACGGGCTCGTCGCCCACCGCCGCCCCCGGTCCGGAGGTGCCCTGGCCCTGCGCCCCGGCGCCGCCCCCGCCGCCGCCCGAACCGTCGGACACGCGGAGGGTGAGCTGGGATCCGGGGATGCCGGTGCCGCCGTCGACGCCGACGACCGTGCCGTACGGGCGGCCGGTACCGGAGACGAACTGGGTGTTGACGACGAACCCGGCGTTGGTCAGCAGGGAGGTCGCGGCAGACTGGCTCATGCCCTCGACGTCAGGGGCGGCGGTCCCGCTGGTCCCGGCCTGGTAGGCGGGGTCCGGGGCGGGCAGGCGGAGCGGGCCGTAGACGTCGGAGATCGGGGAGAAGGCCGAGAACCAGGTCTGGGCCGGCTCGAGACCGCCGAAGAGGTTGCCGTACGAACACTGGCGCAGCGGGCTGGTGCACAGTTCGGTGGTGGTGGTGCCGTCGTTGAACGCATAGACGGCCGCCGAGTAGTTGTTGGTGAAGCCCAGGAACGCGGAGGACCGGTTGGCCTCGGAGGTACCCGTCTTGCCGGACATCGGCTGACCCCACCCGGCCCCGGCGGCGGCGCCGGCCGCCGTGCCCCCGCTCACGGCGTCCTTGGACATGGCGACGGAGAGGGTGTTCGCCAGCCCCTCCTCGACCACCTGCTCGCACTTCGGCTCGTTCAACTCGACGGGCGCTCCCGTACGGTCGGTGATCGACTCGATCGGACTGGGCGGACACCACACGCCTCCGGACGCGATGGTGGCGCCGACGTTGGACAACTCCAGCGCGTTGACGGCGGTGGGCCCGAGGGTGAACGACCCGAGGTTGTTCTTCTTGACGAATCCGCTGATCGAGTCGCCACCGGCGGCGGTGCCCTTGCGGTCGTACGAACGCATCCCGAGCCGGACCGCCATGTCGACGGTGGGGGCCACGCCGACGTCTTTGATGAGGTTCACGAAGGTCGTGTTGGGGGACTGGGCCAGGGCATCCGTCACGGACAGTGAGCTCGCATACGATCCGGCGTTCTCCACGCAGTACTGGGCGGGCGGACACCCGGCGGCGCCACCCGCGCCGAGGCCGGAGACCTGGACACGACGCGGCACCGGGAGGCTGGTGTTGGTGCCCATGCCCTTCTCCATGGCCGCGGCCACGGTGAAGATCTTGAACACCGACCCCCCGCCGTCGCCGACCAGGGAGAACGGCTGCGGCTGCACGGTCTGGCTGTCGCCGAGTTCGAGCCCGTATTGACGGCTGGAGGCCATCGCGACGACCTTGTGGGCGTCCTTGCCGGGCCGGACGACGCTCATCACCTCGGCCACGCCCTGGGCGGTCGGGTTGCCGTAGGTGTCGACGGCACGCTGGACGTTGGCCTGGACGGTCTCGTCGAGCGTGGTGCGGATCGTGTAGCCGCCCTGCTCGACCATGTCGCGGCTCAGGCCGTTCTCCTCGAGGTACTGCAGGACGTAGTCGCAGAAGAATCCACTGTCACCGGCCGTGATGCAGCCGCGGGGCAGCGGGTTGGGGCGCTCGAGCACCCCGAGGGGTTCGGCCGCGTACGCCTGCCCCTCGGCCGGGGTGATGGCTCCGGTCTGCACCATCGTGTCGATGACGGTGTCGCGGCGCTGCTGGGTGTCCCCGGGGTTCGTGTACGGGTTGAACCGGCTCGTGGACTGCACCATGCCGGCGAGCATCGCCGCCTGCGGGACGCTCAGATCCCGGGCGTCGACGCCGAAGTAGGTCTGCGCGGCGGTCTGGACGCCGAACGTGCCGTTGCCGAACGAGACCAGGTTGAGGTACTTGGTGAGGATCTCGTCCTTGCTCAGTTCCCCGTCGAGGGTCAGGGCCATCCGGATCTCTTTGATCTTCCGGGCGGGAGTGGTCTCGACGGCGGCCCGCCGCTCCGCGTCGTTCTCGGCGGAGACGAGGAACTGATAGTTCTTGACCAGCTGCTGGTCGATGGTCGACGCGCCCTGCTCGACCTCTCCCGAGGTGGCGTTGGTCAGGGCCGCCCGGACGGTGCCGCGCCAGTCCACGCCGGCGTGGTCGGCGAACCGGCGGTCCTCGATCGCGATGATCGCCAGCTTCATCTGCGGCGAGATCTGCTCGCTGGGGACCGGAACGCGCTGCTGGTCGTACAGCCATGCGATGGGTGTGCCCGCGGCGTCGGTCACCGTCGAGATCGACGGGAGGTCGCCCTTGATGAGGTCCGCGGACGTCCCGGCCAACGAGTCGGCCATCTTGTTGGACGCGAGCCCCACGGCTCCGGCTATCGGGAACAACGACCCCGCCGTGACCACCCCGGCGGCGACACAGGTCGCGACCAGCTTTCCCAGCGAACTCATAGCCGACACAGGCACAGGGTACGTGACCACCCCTGGTGGGCCACCCTTCGCGCGGCGATCATGTGTCGACTCTTTACTTCTGTTGTGTGACTGCGGTAACAATATGGGGGAACGCGGGACGAATCGGACCGGAATGGGATCGCGGTACACCGATCCCAGGTACGACCGCCCGCGGACGCAGTGGACCCGCCGCGCCGGGCGGGCTCAGAAGGCCGGAGACGTGCGCGGTGAACTCGTCCACGACTCCACTCACGCTAGGGGTATTTCGATGACGGCCACCCTCCCCGGGACCACCCGCTCCTCCGACAACGGGGTCCGCCCTGGTGCCGGCAACCCCCTCGGCTCCGAGGAGATCATCATCGGGGAGGGTCGCCAGGAATGGGTGGCCCAGGCCCGGTGCAAGGACATCGACCCGGACGAGTTGTTCGTCCGCGGGGCCGCGCAGCGTAAGGCCGCGTCCATCTGCCGCCACTGCCCGGTCCTCCTGCAGTGCCGCGCCGATGCACTGGACAACCGCGTTGAATTCGGTGTCTGGGGCGGGATGACCGAGCGTCAGCGGCGCGCACTGCTCAAGCAGCACCCCGAGGTCCGCTCCTGGGCCGACTTCTTCGCGCAGCAAATCGAGCGGCACACCGCCGTCTACTGAATCCGCAGGTCCACTGAGTCCGGAGGTCCACCGGGTCAGGACACGTCGGAGTCCGGTTATCGCGAGCGCGGCCCGCGGCAGACGCCGTGGGCCGCGTTCGTCATTCGGGCGGTAGCGCGGGCTCGAGGGCACCGAGCCGCGAGGCTCCTGCGGGGCGAGCACACCGGCATCACAACCCCGCTCGGATGCGCTGCCCCTTCGGCTTGCGCTGCCTGTGTGGTCAATTCCGGCAGCACAACCCCGGTATCTGCGTACATTCCGCCAGCGCGGGTCAGAGAGGCAGCGCAACCGAGCGCGGATGCGCTGGCCTTCTGCCCGGGACGAGACCGCGTAGAGCCCTGTCCCGCGGCGTCGGCCTGCCCGCGACGAGCGCTGTCCCGCGGCGTCGCCCTGCCCCTGCTCTCCGATCAGCCGCAGAGTTGGTCCCCCACCGAGCGCAACGCCTCCAGGTTGGAGATCTCGAACGGCAATGACGGCACGCCGACGATCCGCACGTCCGGATGGGTGTCGGTGAACGACTCGAGCAGCCGCACCTCCTGCTTGGCGGTTCCCGCCCGGTCGGCGTGGATGCGCAGCACCGCCTCGGCCTCGGAGTTCTCGCCGGCCAGACGATCGGCGGCCGCGCAGGCTTGCTCGGCGCTCAGGTCCGTGAGACGTGGGTGCGTGCGGTTGACCACGAGCCCCGCCAGCGGCATCCTCTCCTCGGCCAGCCGCTCGGCGAAGAACGCGGCCTCACGCAGGGCGGGCCGCTCGGCGGAGGAGACCACGAGGAACTCCGTGCCCTTGCGGCGCAGGATCGCCTGGGTCCGGGCCGCGCGGGTGGTGAACCCGCCGAACGTGGAGTCCAGCGCCACCACCATCTCGGAGGCGTCCTTGAGCATGGAGGACCCCACGACCGTGGACACGCCCCGCATCGCGGTGCTCATCGCGCCGGTGACGAGGCGTCCGACGCCCCGGCCGGGTGTCGAGAGCAGTCTCATGAGCCGGCTGTCGAGGAACGCGCCGAGGCGGCGCGGTGCGTCGAGGAAGTCCAGGGCGTTGCGGGACGGAGGGGTGTCGACGACGACGAGGTCCCATGCCGAATCGTCGAGGAGCTGCCCCAACTTCTCCATGGCCATGTACTCCTGCGTGCCCGCGAAGGAGGTGACCATCGTCTTGTAGAAGCGGTTGTCCAGGATGTCCCGGGCCTTGGCCTCCGTCGTGTTGGCCACCACGAGTTCGTCGAACGTGCGGCGCATGTCCAGCATCATCGCGTGCAGTGACCCGCCCCCGGCGGACGACTCCTCGCCGAGGTCGACGGGGGAGGGTTCGTTGGACAGCTCGTCGATGCCGAGGGCCTGGGCGAGTCGCCGGGCCGGGTCGATGGTCAGCACGACCGTGTCCCGGCCGAGTTCGGCGGCCCGCAGACCGACCGCCGCGGCGGTGGTCGTCTTGCCGACGCCGCCGGCGCCCGTGCACACCACGACCCGGGTCGCGGGGTCGGTGAGCATGGCGGTGATGTCGAGGCGACGTGTCATGTCAGTGGACTCCCTGGTCGACGAGGGCGGAGGCGAGGTCGTAGAGGTCCGCGACCTCCACTCCGTTGGGCAGGGCCGGCAACACGAGGGTGGGGCAGGCGGCGGAGGTGAGCGTCTCGCCGGCGCGGAGCTGACCCCGGGCAACGCGGGCGTGCTCGATGGCCTGCACGAGAAGCCCCTGCAGCCCCTCGTCGTCGACCTCCACGCCGGTCGCGTCGAGGCCGTCCACGACCGCCTCCGCGTCGATGTCCTCCTCGGCGATGCGCCGCAGCGCCTCGTCGTCGAGGTGACGGGTCTCGGCACGGTTGATGATGACCTGGCCCATCCGGAGCCCGTGGCTCTTGAGTTCGTCGATCGCCTCGATGGTCTCCTGCACCGGAAGCGACTCCAGCAGCGTCACCAGGTGCACGACCGTGCGGGTGGAGTGGACGAGCTCGGACACGGCCTCCGCCTGGCGACGGATGGGGCCGCCCCCGCCGGCGAGGTCGGCCATCGCGGTGGTGACGTCGAGGAACTTGCCGATCCGGCCCGTGGGCGGGGCGTCGACCACCACGGCGTCGTAGACGACCTCACGCTTGGCGTGCTCGCGCGCGACGACCTCGTAGATCTTGCCGGTGAGCAGGACGTCCTTGAGCCCGGGCGCGATGGTGGTCGCGAACTCGATCGCACCGACCGACTTCATCACCTTGCCCACCACGCCCAGGCGGTAGAAGGTGTCGAGGTAGTCGAGCATGGCGGCCTCGATGTCGATCGCGAGCGCGAAGACCTTGCCACCGCCGTCGACGCGGGCCACGAGCTCCTCGCGGTAGGGCAACGGGGCGCGGTCGAAGATCCGGGCGATGCCCTGACGTTCCTCCACCTCCACCAGCAGGACCCGCTTGCCGGTCGAGGCCAGCGCGAGCGCCAGGGACGTGGCGACGGTCGTCTTGCCGGTCCCGCCCTTCCCCGAGACGTAGTGCAACTCAGCACGCTCGGACCGGTCGGACCACCCGGTGGACAGCTGGTCGGCGATGGTGGCCCGTGTCGACCGCGTACCTGGACTCATCGTGGACGGCATGCGGTCCACACTAAGCGCTCACACCACCGCGCGCGGGACGCTCGTGACTTACCTAGAGTGGGGCACATGAGTGAATCCACTGGAGCAGCCCGGTTCGAGTACGTGACGGTCCCGCTGCTGACCCACGCCACCAAGCAGATCCTCGACCAGTGGGGCAGTGACGGCTGGGAGCTGGTCTCCGTACTGCCCGGTCCGACGGGTGAGCAGCACGTCGCCTACCTGAAGCGCCAGCTCTGATGCCCGACGCCGAACCCACCGGTTACTGGACCCGCAAGCTCGACCAGCTGGGTCTGGAACTGCCGACGGTCGTTCCGCCGGTCGCCAACTACGTCCCGGCCGTGCGTACCGGCGCGTTCGTCTACACCTCCGGGCAGCTGCCCATGGTCGACGGCGCGCTGGCCGCGACCGGCAAGGTGGGGGCCGAGGTCACCGCCGAGCAGGCGGCCGACCTGGCTCGGACCTGCGCGCTCAACGCGTTGGCCGCCGTCGACGGTCTCGTCGGCATCGACTCGGTGGTGAAGATCGTCAAGGTCGTCGGGTTCGTGTCCTCGGCACCCGGCTTCAGCGGACAGCCGGGCGTGCTCAACGGCGCCTCGGATGTCCTCGGGGAGATCTTCGGCGACGCCGGCGTCCACGCCCGATCGGCGGTCGGCGTGTCCGAGCTGCCGCTGAACTCGCCCGTCGAGGTCGAGCTCGTGGTCGAGGTCGAGGGATAGACGCGATGTCCGCAGGTCTGGCCCCGATCAGCTTCCCGGCGTACGAAACCCTCCGGCCGGTCACGGAGCTGTCCGGGGTCATCCTCTGTGACAACCCCTCCGAGATGACCTTCGAGGGGACCAACACCGTCATCCTGCGGGCCCCGGGGTCGCCTACCTGCGTGGTGGTGGACCCCGGGCCCGACGACCGCGCGCACGCCGAGCGGATCGCGGCGATCGTGGGGGAGATCGAGCTCGTCGTCGTCACCCATCGTCACGGCGACCACACCGACGGGATCGACCACCTGCGTGAATTCACCGACGCACCGGTGCGGGCCGTGCAGGATCGGTTCTGCCGCGACGCCGCACCGTTGGTGACGGGCGGGGACGACGACGAGGTGATCCACGCCGCCGGCCTCGACATCATCGTGCTGGGCACCCCGGGGCACACGGCCGACTCGATCAGTCTCGAGGTGCGGGCCGCGGGCACCGGGTTCACTGCTCCGCCGGACTGCGTGGTCCTCGGGGACACGATCCTCGGCCGGGATTCGACGGTGCTGGACTCGACCGACGGCGATCTCGGCGACTACCTGGGCAGCATGGACCTGCTGGCCGCGCGGGCCGGCGGCGTGACCGGCATCCCCGGGCACGGGCCCGACGTGGAGAACACCGGCCGCGCCGCCCAGGTGCTCGGTCAGCACCGGCGAGATCGGCTCGAGCAGATCATGGCCGCCCGCGCCGAGCTGGGCCGCGACGCCTCGGCCGAGGCGATCACGCAGCACATCTACCGCGACGTGACGCCGTTCCTGCTCAAGGTGGCCGAGCAGTCCACCAAGGTCGCGCTGCGTTACCTCGACCGCCTCGACGCCTGACCCGCCCCCTCTCCGAAATCGGCTAGTCGGAATGGGGATCCGCTAGTCGGATCGGAGTCGCAGATCCGGATTCCGGCTAGCGGATTCAGGTGGGGACGCGGGGACAGCAGGGAGGTTGTCCACAGGGGAGGATTACTCCACAGGCTGCCTGCATATCGCAGGTTACGGCGGGAGTGCGCGTATCGGCTTGGGCGAGACTGCCGACATGGGTGCATCCACAGCAGACGACCACGACAGTCCCTCTCTCGCGACGTTCGCGCAGCTCGCCCGCAGCGGCCTGGACCACGATGAGATCAACAGACGGATCGGCGCCGGAACGCTACGGCGGGTGCGGGCCGGCGTCTACGCCCACGAGCCGGAGGATGCGCCCGCCGGGAGCGGGCCCGAATACCTCCGCAGGGAGCGGGAGTTCCTCGAACGAACTCGGGCGGCCGCGCTCGCGGTGGAACCCGGGACGGTGATGTCGCATGGTTCCGCCCTCGCGCTCTACGGGTTGCCACTTCACGGGATCCCCTTGGACAAACCCACCGCCACCCGGCCGCGTGTGGGCGGCGGGACGCGGCGCAGTTCGGCGCTCGTGTGTTTCACTCTGCCCGTGGAGGGGGCGACCAGACTCGTCGACGGCATTCAGATGACCTCTCCCGCCAGGACGATCATCGACGTCGCACGAACGGTGAGCCTGGAGAGCGGCGTGGCTGCTGCCGATCAGGCCATCCGCCGGGGCATGCTGTCACGCTCCGAGCTCCGGGTCGAGGCGGGTCTGGCGAAAGGGCGCACGGGTGTCGGGAGCGCGCGGGCGCTGCCGGAACTGACATGCGGGCTGGCGGAATCGGTTCTGGAATCACTGATTCGGCTGATCCTGGTGTTCGCGGGTCTCCCGCAGCCCGAGATGCAGGTGTGGCTGGCGGGCCGGAGCGGTAAGCGGTTCCGCGTGGACTTCTACTGGCGGGAGTGGCGGCTCGTCGGCGAGGCGGACGGCTTCGGCAAGTACGGGAGCAGCCCGCAGGGGATACGGGAGGCACTGAGCCGCGAACGCCACAGACAGCGCGATCTGGAGGATGCCGGTTACGTGGTGATCCGCTGGGTATGGGATGACCTGCGGCGTCCGGACGTGATCGTTCGGCGGGTGAAGGCCGAGATGCGTCGGCAGGAGCGACTCGGGCTCGGCCGCGCGGCGTGAGAGACCACAAATCCGCTACTCCGATTCGGGATCGGCTGGTCGCATTGGACTAGCAGATCCCGAATCGGAGCAGCGGATTTCGGGGCCGGGGCCGGGGCTGCGGCCGGGGCCGGGGCCGGGGCCAGGGTGTCAGCGGGCGCGGCGGGCCAGGCGCTCGGTGTCGGAGATGATGACGCTCTTGCCCTCGAGCCGCAGCCAGCCGCGGTGCGCGAACTCGGCCAGTGCCTTGTTCACGGTCTCGCGGGAGGCGCCGACGAGCTGGGCGATCTCCTCCTGCGTGAGGTCGTGCGTCACGCGGATGTTGCCGCCCTCCTGCGTACCGAAGCGCTGCGCCAGCTGCAGCAGGGCCTTGGCGACGCGGCCGGGGACGTCGGTGAAGATGAGGTCGGCGAGGTTGTTGTTGGTGCGGCGCAGGCGGCGGGCCAGCACGCGCAGCAGCTGGTCGGAGATCTCCGGGCGCTCGGCGATCCAGCGCTTGAGGGCGGAGCGGTCCATGGCCTGCACGGAGACGTCGGTGACACACACGGCCGAGGACGTACGCGGGCCCGGGTCGAAGATGGAGAGCTCGCCGAACATGTCGGACGGGCCGAGGATCGACAGTAGGTTCTCGCGGCCGTCGGGGGCCTTGCGGGAGAGCTTCACCTTGCCGGAGGTGACGATGTACAGGCTGTCGCCCTGCTCGCCCTCGCGGATGATCACGTCACCCTTCGAGTACTCCTCGCTGGTGAGATCTGCACGCAGAGCGGAGACGGCGGCCGGCTCCACACCCTGGAAGATTCCGGCTCGGGTGAGGACGTCGTCGGCAGACTGGTCCGTGCGGCGATCAATCGTCACAGTCTGTGACCCTCCGTTCGGGCGCGGACATGCATGTCCGCGCCATGGCGTGCGTGTGGCGAAAACCACTGTAGTCGTTACCGCGTCGCAGGTGGTGCCGACGCGCGATCGGGCGGCGTGGTTCAGGTGTCGATCCGTTCGGGCTCGTCGAGGATCGCGTTCTCGAACCGGTCCATGAGTAGTGCGAATCCGGCGAGGAGGACCGGCACCAGGACGACGAGGATTCCCTGCATGCGTCTGATTATCCACCCCCGTTCCGGAGGATGCACACGCGCCCGGGGCGGCGTGTCGGCGCCCCGGCGGCGTCGGGCCGTAATGTGGACTCATGCCCGACCCCGCTCCCGCCGTGAAGCGCCGCAGACGAGGGGTGGCCGCGAGGGGGGTGGAGACCGACCTCGGGCGCACCCGACGCGCGAGACGCATGCTCCGCACCCTCGAGGAGGCGTTCCCGCACGTCTACTGCGAGCTCGACTTCACCGATCCGCTCGAGCTGAGCGTCGCCACCATCCTGTCCGCGCAGTGCACGGACAAGCGGGTCAACGAGGTCACCCCGGCGCTGTTCGCGCGTTACCGGACGGCCGCCGACTACGCCGGGGCGGATCGCGAGGAGCTGGAGGAGTTCATCCGGCCGACGGGTTTCTACCGCAACAAGGCGCGGAGCATCCAGGGCCTGGGCGCGGCGCTCGTGGAGAGGTACGACGGCGAGGTGCCGCAGCGGCTCGAGGACCTGGTCACCCTCCCGGGATTCGGGAGGAAGACGGCCAACGTGGTCCTGGGCAACGCGTTCGGGATCCCGGGGCTGCCGGTCGACACCCACTTCATCCGGTTGGTGAACCGCTGGAAGTGGACCGAGGCCACGGACGCCGTCCGCATCGAGCGCGAGGTGTCGCGCATGCTGCCGCGGGCCTCCTGGACCGATGCGAGCCACCGGATCATCTTCCACGGTCGCCGGGTGTGCCACGCGCGGACCGCGGCCTGCGGGGCGTGTGTGCTGGCCGACGACTGCCCGTCCGCGGGGGAGGCCGGCCCGCTCGACCCGGTCGCCGCCGCCCGCCTCGTGGCGGGACCCGAGCGTGATCACCTGCTGGAACTGGTCGGACTGGGGGAACACGCGTGAGCTCCTCCACCCGGTGGTCGCTGGTCGCCCTCGTGGCGCTGATCGGCGTCGTCGTCGCCCTTCTCTCCACCTTCGGTGACACCGGCGCCGGGTCCGGCGACCCGACCGCCGCCCCGACCGCCGCCCCGACCGCCGCTCCGACCGCACCTGCCGTGGGCGCCCCGCCCGCGGACGAGCCGCGCACCGTCGTGGACCCCGCGGTCCGCGCCGGGGCCGGGCTCCCCGCCTGCCGCGACAGTGCCGTGCCCGCCACCACCTCCGGGCCCGTCGCCGGACTCATGGTGCGCTGCATGGACGACGGCTCCACCACCACGCTCGGCAAGATCCAGGCCGGCACGCCGATGGTGGTCAACATGTGGGCCTACTGGTGCGAACCGTGCCGCCGCGAACTTCCCGCCATCCGCGACGCGCAGGCCACCCTCGGGGACAAGGTGAAGGTGGTGCTCTCGCACACCGACCCGTCCGAGACCAAGGGGTTCGACACCCTCGCCGCGCTGGGCATCGAGGACCTGATCTCGGTCTCGGACCAGGACGAGGAGCTGCCGACCGTGCTCGGCGCGCCGCCCGTCCTGCCCCTGACGCTGTTCGTCCGCGCCGACGGGACGGTCGCGCACGTGCTGGTCCAGCCCATGGACAGTGAGCAGGACGTGCTCGACGCCGTCGCCGAGCACCTGGGGTTGACCGCGTGAGCGCCGCGACTGACGGCCCCGCCGGAACGGGCGCGACGAACGAATCCGCCGACCGGCCCGTGCCCCGCCCCGGCGACGTCACCGGCGTCCCGCACCCCGGCTGGATGGACCCGCTCATGGCGGCGTGCACCGACGGCAGCTTCGACGGGCTGCTGCCCAGGCGGCGCCCGCCGGAGGACCGCGGCCCCAACGAGGTCGGACGTCCGCACCGCGACGCCGCCGTGCTGGTGCTGTTCTCCGGATCGCCGGACGCGCCGGGCCCACAGCCGCCCGCCGACGCCCGCGTCCTGCTCACCCACCGGGCCCCCACCCTGCGCAACCACTCCGGCCAGGTCTCGTTCCCCGGCGGCGGGGTCGACGACACCGACAGCGGGCCGGTGGAGGCCGCGCTTCGGGAGGCGTGGGAGGAGACGGGCCTCGACCGCGACGGCGTGGATGTGCTCGCGGTGTTGCCCGAGCTGTACATCCCGGTGTCCAACTACTCGGTCGCGCCGGTTCTCGGCTACTGGCGGGAGCCCATGGAGGTGGACGTGGTGGATCCGGGCGAGACCGCGCGGGTCATGACCGTGCCCGTCGACGAGCTGCTCGACCCCGCCAACCGCTTCCTGCTCCGCCACACCACCGGCTGGACCGGACCGGCGTTCCAGCACGACGACCTCGTGGTGTGGGGCTTCACCGCCGGCATCCTCGCCGCGATGTTCCATTCCGCCGGCTGGGACCTGGACTGGGACACCACGGACATCCGGGACCTCGAGAAGACCCTGGCCGCGTCCGCGAACGGGGAACAGCACCGCATGTCGGCCGAAGAGGCCCGCCGCGAGACCGCGGACCCGCTGGCCGATCGCACGGTCGCCGGTGTGCCCGGGGTGAGCGCCGGCACCGCTGGTGTGCCCGGGGTGAGCACCGGCGCCGCCGGTGACACGGTCGGCGCAGGGCAGCCTGCCGTCCGTTCCGCGGAACAGGCCACCGGTGGCGAGGATTCGCTCGACCTGCCCGCGGACGATCCACGGAGGGGGTACCGGTGACGGGCTCGCAGTGGCTCGACCTGGCATTGTTCGCGCTCGCCGCCGCCGCGGCGATCTCCGGCTGGATCAACGGCGCCGCAGCCTCGGGTTTCGCGCTTCTCGGCGTGGGCATCGGCGCGACCTCAGGGCTGCTGGTCGCCCCGCACCTCGTGCGGGAGATCGACTCACCACTGGGCCGGTTGTCGGCGGGATTGGCGATCATCGCCGTGATGGTGGTCATCGGGCAGGTGGCCGGCGTGACCATCGGCCGCGCCGCCCGGCGCTACATCTCTGGTTCCGGCGCCCGACTCCTCGACAGCACCGTGGGGGCCGTCTTCCAGTCCGCCGCGATGCTGCTGGTGGCGTGGCTGGTCGCCGTCCCGATCGCGGCGCAGGAGGGCCCCGGGCTCGGCAAGGCGGTGCGGGGGTCGTCCGTACTGGCCAAGATCGACGACGTGGCTCCCGAGCAGCTGCAACGGATCCCCGCCACGTTCACCTCGGTGCTCGGCACCACCGGATTCCCGGACATCCTCGGGCCCTTCGGCACGACCCCGATGCAGGAGGTGCCGCCGCCCGATCCGGTCCTGTCCGGTGCCGAGGTGGTGGCCCGCGTGCAACCGTCCGTGCTGAAGATCCGCGGCCGGGCCGAGTCCTGCAGTCGCGCGCTGGAGGGGTCGGGATTCGTCGCCGCGCCGGGGCTCGTGATGACCAACGCCCACGTCGTGGCGGGCACCGGATCGGTGACCGTCGAGTCCGGTGACGAGGAATTGGACGCCGAGGTGGTGGTCTACGACCCCCGCGTGGACATCGCCGTGTTGCGGGTGGACGGTCTCGACGCGCCGGTCCTGCCGTTCGCCGAGAACCGTGCGCGCACCGGTGACGACGCGATCGTCGTGGGGTATCCGGGTAACGGGCCCTACCGGCCGGACGCGGCCCGGATCCGCGAGCGCGTGACCCTGCGCGGCCCGGACATCTACCGCGAGCAGACCGTCGAGCGCGAGGTGTACATCCTGCGCGGCTCGGTCCGCGAGGGCAACTCCGGCGGGCCGCTGCTCACGCCTCAGGGGCAGATCGTCGGCGTGGTGTTCGGCGCCGCGATGGACGCGGCCGACACCGGGTACGCCTTGACCGTGGAGCAGGTCCTGCCGCAGCTCCAGCTCGCCGTCGACGCGCAGGAGCCGGTCCCGACGGGACGCTGCGTCGGGGTCGGCTGACCGGACCGCACGTCCGCCCGCTACGGACCGGCGGGGGGCCTACCCGGAGTCCGGCCAGCCCTCGGTGGGCAGGTGTTCGCCCGGGTGCGGTCCGGCTGGGTCGGGTTGGGTCGGGCTGGGCACACCAGCAGCGCACCTGACGCCGGATACGCTGCCTCGTCGGCTTACGCTGCGGAAATGGTCCATTCCGCGCGCGCTAGTCTAGTGAGAGCGTGCAAAGAGGACGCGTAAGCCGACGGGCCAGCGCAAGCCGAGGCGGATGCGCTGCGGCCCTGTTCGCTGCGGGGCGTCACGGGCAGGGGCGAAGCGAGAGTCGAGGCAAGCAAAACCGGGTCTCCGGCCGTGACCCGCGGAGGCAGTGCGCCGGACGAACGGTGGCCGGGAGCGGCAGAGAGCCGGCCGGGAGCTCAGAGCGGGGTGACGCGCCTAGCGAAGTCCACGATGAGCCGGGACGTGACGTCCGGGGCCTCCATCGCCGGATAGTGGCCGGCGCCCGGGACCAGTTCGGTGGTGAAGTCGCGTGCCCACGCCGAGGACGAGCGGAGGGTCGCCGGCAGGATGAACCTGTCCTCGGCGCCGCTGATCCCCAGCACCGGCTGGGACAGGACACCCGAGACCGCGCGGCGGAAGTCGCGACCATCCGGCCGGAACTGACTGCGCACCATCCAGCGGCGGCTCTCCAATGAGAGGTGGGCGACCTTCGGGATGAGCATGGCCCGCCTGAGCAGGGCGGCGGACTCGCGGAAATCCTCGGTCCCGGGCCACGCGGGCCCGGAGCGACTGCGGAGCATCTCCTCGACCGCTGCCGCGCCGTCGCGGGTGAGGCGCCGCTCGGGCAGTCGCGGTGCCTGGTCCGAGAGCAGGCGGGGTACGAGCGCGCGGCGCTGGGTGCGGTCGAGCAGGGCAGCGCGGCGCGTGGCGACCGGGTGGGGGGAGCCGACGACGACGAGGCCCCGCACCGCTCGGGGCCGGCGGTAGGCGGCGGTCCACGCGACGAATCCGCCCTCGCCCTGGCCGACGATCACCGCGGACGAATGACCGAGCGACCTGATCAGGTTGGTGATGTCCGCGGCCAGGGTCCACGCGTCGTAACCCCGAGGTGGCTTGTCGGAGTCGCCGTGTCCCCGGAGGTCGACGGCCACGGCGTGGAACCCGGCCTCGGCCAGCGCGACCATGGGCGCGCGCATCGTCCACCAGATGCCACTGAGCCCGTGGACCAGGAGGACCAGCGGGGGGAGCCGACCCGGCGGGGTGTCTGCAGGCAACGCCTCGGCGACGTGCAGCCGGATGCCGTTGGCCGAAACGTCACGATGCCGCCACGACCCGTCGATCCTGACGATCGACGGGTCGGGCGGCCTGTGAGCGGGAGTTCTCAGGACTTCGCGGCGGGCAAGGGCGTCTCGGTGACACGCACCGTGCCGGGCCGGGGCTCGTTGCCCTTGGGCATGGCGAGCTTCAGGTCCGACACCGAGTCGATGGTGCGCTGCGGCTTCCGGATCTTCTTGACCTTGCGGTAGCCGAGCAACCCGAACACCGCGGCCAGCAGGACCAGGACCACGAACACGATGAGGAAACCCATCCAGTCCCAGGTCTTGGTGCCGAACCACATCGAGATGAGCTTGGCCCACATGAACACGAACGGGAAGAACGACATCAGCAGCAGGACGAGCGCCACCACGAAGAAGCCGGACCCGGTAGCGGCCTTCTTCACCTGCTCGGTGACCTCGGTCTTCGCCAGCTCGATCTCGGCGCGGACCAGCGTGGACACCTGCGTGGTGGCGTTCTTGACCAGAGTGCCGATACTGGCGTCGCCACGGCCGATCGAGTCAGCGTCATGCAGGGGGATCGAGGCCTCGGACGGCTTGTGCGTTCCCTGGGCGTGGCTCACGGTTGTTCCTCCATAGTCCGGCGACGGATGCACCGTCGTCCATCGTGCCACGACACGTGGCGGTGTTCACCCGCTACCCGGTCAGCCGCGCGTGCCCTTCTCGCGGATCTGGTCCATGATCGTCGGGTCCGACAGCGTCGAGGTGTCGCCGCCGTCCTTGCCCTCGGCCAGGTTCTTGAGCAGACGCCGCATGATCTTGCCGGAGCGGGTCTTGGGCAGTTCGGGCACGATCGTGATGTCGCGGGGCTTGGCGATCGGGGAGATCTCCCGCGACACCTCGGCCCGCAGTTCGTCGATGAGCTTCTGGCGATCCTCCTCCGCGTCCACGTTCCCGCGCAGGATCACGTAGGCGACGATCGCCTGGCCGGTGGTCTCGTCATCGGCGCCGACGACGGCCGCCTCTGCGACCGCCCGGTGCCCGACGAGCGCCGACTCGACCTCCGAGGTGGAGATGCGGTGACCGGAGATGTTCATGACGTCGTCGACGCGGCCGAGGACCCACAGCGCGCCGTCCGCGTCCCACTTGGCGCCGTCACCGGCGAAGTAGTACCCCTCCTCGGCGAACCGCGACCAGTAGGTGTCGCGGTAGCGCTCCATGTCGCCCCAGATCCCGCGGAGCATGGCGGGCCACGGCTCGGTGATGACGAGGAAACCCTGCTCCTCGGCCGCGACCTCCTTGGCGTCACCGTCAACGATGGCGACATCGATTCCGGGCAGCGGCTGCATGGCGGAACCGGGCTTGGTGTCGGTCACGCCGGGGAGCGGGGAGATCATGATCGCGCCGGTCTCGGTCTGCCACCAGGTGTCCACGATCGGGACCTTCCCGCCACCGATGTTCTCGCGGTACCAGCGCCACGCCTCCGGGTTGATCGGCTCGCCCACCGAACCGAGCAGGCGGATCGAGGACAGGTCATGGGCGGCGGGGATTTCCTTGCCCCACTTCATGAAGGTGCGGATCAGCGTCGGTGCAGAGTAGTAGATGGTGACGCCGTACTTCTCGATGATCTGGAAGTGGCGGTGCTCGTCCGGCGAGTTGGGGGTGCCCTCGTAGACGATGCACTCGGCGCCGTTCGCCAGCGGGGCGTACACCCCGTAGGTGTGGCCCGTGACCCAGCCGACGTCCGCGGTGCACCAGTAGACGTCCTCACCGGGCTTGTGGTCGAACACGTTGTGGTGGGTGTACGCGGCCTGGGTGAGGTACCCGCCTGTGGTGTGGACGATGCCCTTGGGCTTGCCCGTGGTCCCGGAGGTGTAGAGCAGGAACAGCGGGTGCTCCGAGTCGAAGGCCTCGGGCTGGTGCTCGGTGGACTGCTCGGCCATGACCTCGTCCCACCAGACGTCGCGACCCTCGATCCAGTCGACGTCCATGCCGGTGCGGCGGACCACGAGTACGTTCTGGACGGATTCGGCGGTCCCCTCGGCGTCGACACCGTTCCCGGAGAGCGCGTCGTCGACCCCGGCCTTCAGCGGCGCGGGCTTCCCACGCCGGAACTGGCCGTCGGCGGTGATGACGAGCTTGGCCTCCGCGTCATCAACGCGGGACCGCAGCGCGTTGGGGGAGAAGCCGGCGAAGACCACGGAGTGGGTCAGGCCGAGGCGGGCACACGCAAGCATCGCGATGTAGACCTCGGGCAGCAGCGGCATGTAGATCGCCACCCGGTCGCCGGCGACGAGCCCGAGCGAGCTGAGGTAATTCGCGGCGCGACTCACCTCGTCCTTGAGTTCGGCGTAGGTGATGTCGCGGGCGTCATCGGTGGGCTCGCCGATCCAGTGGATGGCCACCCGGTCGCCGTTGCCGGCGTCGACGTGGCGGTCGACGCAGTTGTGGGCCACGTTGAGTTTGCCGCCGACGAACCACTTGGCGACCGGGGCGTCGGACCAGTCCAGGACCTCGGACCACTCGGTGTCCCAGTCGAGTCGGCGGGCCTGCTCCTCCCAGAAGGCGAGACGGTCGCTCGACGCGGTGTCGTACAGGTCGGGCTGCGCATTGGCCCGGGCGGCGAAGTCGGGATCGGGAGCGAAGGACGGGGCGTTCTCGGGAGCGGTCATGAGCGGCTCTCTCTCGGGATCAGGTTTCTCGAACGGCCGGGATCGTCACGGCGGAAGCGACCGGACCGATGTGTGTGAGCGTAGTCACATGACCTGCGTCGTGTTCGGGATCGCACCCGTCGGGGGTAGGTACGCCGGGAACGGGGGATACGGCCGATGTGACGCGTGTGCAGACGGGAGAGCCGGGGGCGTCACAGCCGATCGATCACGAGCGGTCGTCGGTGTCGTCCTTGAGCCCGGACGTGTCGCTCTTCTTCTGCGGCACCGCGGTGGGCGTCGACTGGCCGGTGGCCGGCGGGGTCGTGGTCTGCGGGGTCGGCTTCTTTGACTCGGCGGCCCCCCGGTCGTCCGTCGAGGGGCGCGACGATGGCGGGGTCCCGGGCTTCTCGGCGGTGCCGCCGGGGGCGGGCTTCGCCGAGGCCGCTGCCTTCGAACCCTGCGAGCTCGTCACCTCCCTCTTCGGTGCCTGTGTGCTCGGCGCGGTCCGCTGCGGGTCGGTCGTGCTCGCCGCCTTCGCCTCCGCCTTCGCCTCCGCCTTCGCCTCCGCCTTCGCCTCCGCCTTCGGCTGCGGCTTCGAACCCGGCGAACCCGGCTGAGGGCCGGGCGTGGTCGCGGCGGGCCCGGAGTCGGGTCCGGCCGACTTCTTCCCAGCAGACGGAGAAGCAGACGATGCCGTGCGGCGGTCGGCCCCAGGTTCCGTCCCGCCGACCCCGCCCCGGCGGGGAATCTCGATGCCGTAGTACTCGAGCAGCTTGATCTCCTGCTCGGGGGTGAGGGCGTCGTCGGTGTCGTCGGGCCGGGGGGAGTCGCGGATGACGGCGCGGGTGTGGTCGACGTGCAGTTCGTCGTCGAGGAGTCGGGCGCCGTGGAGGGGGACGATCGCGTCGGCGGAGAAGATCCCGGTGGCGACGGTGGCGAAGGTGGCCTTGCCGCTGGCGTCGTCTACGTAGATCTGGCGTACGGCGCCGATCTTGGCCCCCGTCGAGTCGAAGGCGGTCGCGTCGAGCAGAGCGTCGAGCTGGTCCTTGAGGTTCACGGGGTCTCCGAGGTTAGAGGGGATGGGGCGAGCCGGGCGCCGAACCCGGCGGATTGGCTGATTACACCAGCTCGACAGCGGTTGAGGCAGCTGAATTTTGCCTGTGTCGGACGATTGGCGTGGGTCGGTGCGGTGGCGGGGCGGGGCGATCCTGCCGGGTGGGTACCCTCGACCCGTGAACTCCACAGCTCCCGACCCGCTCGCCCCGCTCCTGGTGCTGCCCGGGGTGGCTGAGGCGGCGGACGCGGCCAGGGCCGCGCTCGCGGCGGTGCACCGGCACCCGGCCAACCGTCGCGGATGGCCCACCACCGCCGCCGAATCGGTGCTGCGCGGGGCGCGTGCCTCCGCCGGCGTGGAGGGTGCGTCCGTGCGCCTGGACGCCGACGGCGAGACCGATGAGGTGCTCTCCGCTGCGTTGCGGGTGGCCGGCGAGCTGACCGGGGAGTCTCTCGACCGCGCCGTGGCGGTGTGGACCCGATCCCCTCTGCAGGAGCTCGCGCATCTCCATCTCCTCGCTGCCTCCGGGCCGGGTGTGGATCCCGGGAGCCTGGGGCGCCCGCGCCCCGAGCCGGGCGTCGCCGAGCGTCTCCAGGGACTGGCGGAACTGATCACCGGCGGCACCCGCGCGCCGGCGCCCGTCCTCGCAGCGGTCGTCCTCGGGGAAATCTCGGGTCTGCGCCCGTTCGGGTCCGCGGACGGGCTCGTCGCGCGGGCCGCGTTCCGACTGGTCGCGGTGTCCACAGGCCTCGACCCCCATTGCCTGGGCGTGCCGGAGGTGACCTTCTACCGGGACCCGGAGGCGCACCGTGCCGCGCTGAAGGGATACATGGCGGGGACCGGCGAGGGTGTGGCCGATTGGATCCTTCATTGCTGTAGAGCCCTCGAGGCCGGCGCGCGCGAGGCCACCTCGATCGCCGACGCCGCCGGGGCGTGAACCCATCCCTGCCGACTCGCCGTGACCTGGTGAGCACCGCGGGGCCGACAAACGCGGGGTGACGACGAATTCATCGGGTTCCGGGCGGGGCCCGAGATCGCTTCCAGTGGACTCGGTGACGGCTCGCGCTCGGAGACGCGCGCTCGCCGGCGAGGCCGCCGGACACACCCACGAGGGCAGCGCAGGCGACGGCGGTCGCCAAGCCCAGCACGAATGCCGAGGTGAAACCGGCTTGCTGAGGAATCTCGTTACCGGCGACCGGCGCGCTGTACGCCGCGAGCAACATCCCGGTGATGGTGGCACCGGCGCTGGTCCCGATGCTGCGCATGAGAGCGTTCACGCCGGCGGCCGCGCCTGACGCGTCCTGCGGGACCGCGGCCAACACCAGGGTGGGGATGGCGGCGACGCCGACGGCTACGCCGGCCAGGAGCAGGGAATTGAACACGACGATGTGCCACACGCGGTCGTGCCACAGGAGCGTCAGGGCGTAGGCTGCCGCGACGGAGAGCGCCCCGGCGCACGTCGCCGTATGCCCGCCGAACCGGACAACCAGGCGAGCGGCCAGAGGCGCGACCGCCATCATGACCAGCGCGCCGGGGACGAGTGCGATGCTCGCGACGAACATCGTCAGCCCGAGTCCTGCCTCGGACTCGGCCGGTAGCTCGAGCAGGGGAAGAAACGCGACCTCCGAGACGAAGAACGAGCAGCCGAGCGCCGTCGTCCCCAGATTGATCAGCAGAAGCGACGGTTGCGACATCAGTCGTAGGTCCAGTATCGGGTCCTCGATCCGGAGTTCGTAGGCACTCCAGACGACGAGGACCGTGACCCCACCGAGAAACATCCCGAGCGTCTGCGCCGACCCCCACCCCCACGACGCTCCCCGGGACAGCGCGACCAGGATTCCGGTGAGCCCCACAGCCAGCCCCGTGGCACCGACGAGGTCGAGGTGTTCCCGGCTGCCCCGACTGTGGGGTACCACCCTCCAGACCAGGGCTGCGTTCACCAGGCCCAGCGCGGCCGACGACCAGAAGAGCAGTTTCCAGTCGCCCACCTGGACGATCAGCGCACTGAGGGGCAGCCCGACCGCGCCTCCGAATCCTAGGCTCGCGCCGATGACGGCGATCCCGGCGACCTGGTGTTCTCGGTCCGGCTCGTCGCCCAGGATGGAGATGGCCACGGCGATGATCCCCATGCTGACCCCCTGGAGGGCGCGGCCGACGAGCAATGCGGGCAATCCCTCGGAGAACGCCGCGATCAACGACCCCGCGATGGCCAGCACGATCAACCCGAGCGACACGTGGCGTTTGCCGACGAGGTCGCCCAGGCGTCCGGAGATCGGGGTGGTGACGGCCGCGGCGAGCAACGCGATGGTCAGGACCCACGCTGTCGCACCCCGCGAGGCTCCGACCAGGACCGGCAGATGATTCTGGATGGGGATCACCAGTGTCTGGGTGAACGACACGGTTGTCCCGACGAAGCCGAGTGTGGCGATCAATGCCCACGGCGAGGCGCCGGCAATCGCGGTGTCACCAGAGGTGGAGTCGCGAGGCACGATGACGCCTCCCTCCCCTCGGGGGCCCGAACGTGCGAATGGCGGGTCGGCCGTAGCCGACCCGCCAACTCACTGCGGTCCATCGAGAGATCCGGGTACCAAGCGTCCTGTGGTCCGCCGTGTCGCCGGTCCGGGACAACCGTCGGTGACGGCTGGCGCGGACCCACGGCTGGTTTGCCTCTCGGGCGTCATCCGTCGCGTGGGTTTCCGAATGTCGATGACGGTGAATCGGGCGGGGGGCCGTGACTTCTCTTCCGTCTCGGTCCTGGCGTCTTCAACACCGTGCCCTGAGCATGCCGCCTGTCACGGACCCCGGGCGATGGCGAAATCCCACAAGGAATCGGAGGACTCATGAGGCGGTTCGGCTATCGCCCCGGATCGTCTGGCGGGCCGATGCTGAGGTGTTGGCGGCGCACCCGGTGTGCCCGCCCTACTGCGGCGCGCGCCCGGTGGCCCTGCTACCGCCCCGCACGGCGGGCGGCACGGGCGAACGAGACAACCGCGGACCCCACGGCCACCACGATGGCCGCGACCCCGACGATCGGCCCGGTGGCGCGCTCGAGGGTGGGCAGTAGCGGCGTGGGATTGGTGAAGGTGAGGATCGGCCACCCCCGCTCCAGTGCTTCGCGCCGCAGCGGGCGGTCGGGATTGATCACCGTCGGGTGACCCACCATCTCGAGCATGGGCAGGTCGGTGGAGGAATCGGAATAGGCGTAGCTCGCCTCGAGGTCGTAGCCGTAGCGCTCGGCGAACGCGCTGATCGCCTCCGCCTTGCCCGGACCCTGGCAGTAGAACTCGATCTCACCGCCGTAGCGCCCGTCGACGTCCCGGTTCATGCGCGTGCCGGCGTAGTGGTCCACGCCGAGCATCCGGGCGATCGGCGCCACCAGCTCCTCGCCCGAGGCGGATACGATCACCAGGTCGTGCCCCAGTGCGCGGTGCTCGGCGAGCAGATCCTGCGCCTCGGAGTACACGGTGGGGGAGACGGTCTCCGTGAGCCCCGCGGTGACGATCCGCTCGACCTGCTCGGGCTCCCACCCCTTGGTGGCGGTCGCCATGGCCTGGCGGACCTTCCGCATCTGTTCGTCGTCGGCGTCCGACAGGCTGAACGCGAGCTGCGTGTAGGCGAGGTCGAGCACCGATCGTCGCGACAACAGACCCTCGTCGAGAAAGGACTTGTTGAACGCGAACACCGATGAGGTCGCGATGATCGTCTTGTCGAGGTCGAAGAACGCAGCCACCCGGCGAGGGCGGTGCGACATCCTGGGGCCCGGTGGGCGTGGGGCGGACACGCCCTCGAGGATACGGTTCTTGTGCTGCAACCGCAGATGGGCGATACTTGCGGTGCCCGTGATGGGCATCCCCCTAGGTGTCAGTTCATCCCCCCCTAGAACTGGCACTTCTAAGAGACCGCGGCGCCCCCCTGCCGCGGTCTCTTGCATTTCCGAACGTGTCTCGCACGCGGCCGCCACTCATGCTGCGTGCGACGGCGGTGACGAGTCAGCCGGGTTCTCCACAGCCCCGTCCCCCTCCACAGCCCGACCGCCGCGGGCCCTCTCGGCGGCGGTGTCGGCCGGGTCGGTGGGTGAGGCTGGGCCCCGTGAACACGACTACGAGAACGCGATCCGTCGCGGTGGACGTCACCGACCCCGACCTGGACGCCGACGTGCGCGCCGTGCTGGCCGCCCTGGCCCTGGACACGGACCCCGCGGGCGGGGCGCACGGCGAGGTGGTGGTCACCGATCGCGCCGACCCGATGGCGGGGGTCGGTGGGTCACGCGTCGTGCGGATCGGATCTGACCGCGACCCGGGCGACGACGACGACGAGGTGGTCCGTCTGCCGTCCGGTACGGGCGATCTCGTGGGGATGCTGCTCGCGCCGGCACCGACGAGGTCGGGGCCGCTGGTGGAGGTGGCCGGCGCCGTGGGCGGTTGCGGGGCCAGCACCCTGGCGGCAGCCCTCGCGGTGCGGGCCGCCCCGTCCATCCGGACCCTGCTGGTCGAGGCGGACCCGCAGGGCACCGGCGTCGACCTCCTACTGGGCGCCGAGGACCGGCCCGGGCTGCGGGTCGAGGACGTGCGTGCCGATCTGGGGGGACCGGACCCGGAGGCCCTGTGGGGTGCGGTTCCCGAGGCCCTGCCCGGGCTCGGCGTCCTGGCGCGGTCCAGGCGCCGACCCGCCGCGGCCGACCCGGCCCCCGTCCGTGATGGCGCCCCGGGTGCGGTGCAGGCCCACCGGGAAACCGGGGGACTCGTGGTCAGCGATCGTGGTGGCCTCGCCGACGGCGGGCCCGCGCCGGCCGGAGCCGACCTCGTCGTCGTCGTCACCAGGGCCGACCTGTCGGGCGCGGTTGCCGCCGGACACGCGGTGCACGAGGCGCCCGGGGCGGTCCTGGTGATCAGGACCGGACGCGCCGATCCCCTGCACGCCGCAGACGTCGCCGACGCGGCCGGGGCGAGGCGCTGGTTCGTCCTGCCCGAGATCGCAGCGGTGCGCCGCGCCGCGGGCGCCGGTGACCTGGGGACCGCGCTCCACCGCGGGCGGGCGGGCCGGGTGCGACGACTGGCCGCGGTCGCCGACGAGTTGCTGGAGCAGGTGGGTCTCGATGGACGGTGACGATCCGGGCCCGGCCACGCCGTCGGTCGACCTGGTGGACAGGGTGCGTGCGCGACTGGCCGGGCTGGGGGTCGAACCCGAGCCCGACGAGGTGGTCCGCGCGGTGCGGGCCGAGTCGGGGGTCCTCCACGGGCACCTCGACCTGCTGCGGACCGCCCGGCTGGTCCGTGAACACCTGGCCGGGGCCGGGCCGCTCGAGGCGCTCCTGGCGAGTCCCGGGGTCACCGACGTGGTGGTCGACGGGCCGGGGCCGGCGCTGGTGGACCGCGGGCGTGGACTGGAGGAGACGGAGGTCTCGGTCCCGACCGAGGCCGAGCTGCGATCCCTGGCGGTGCGGTTGGCGGGGCGGGCCGGTCAGCGGCTCGATGACGCCCGCCCCTGGGCCGACGGGGTGGTGCGCTCCCGTGACGGGATGGCGTGGCGGTTGCACGCGGTACTGCCGCCGGTTGCCGTGGACGGTACCTGCCTGTCGCTACGGGTGTCGCGGCCGGCTCAGGTGACCTTCGACCGGCTGGTTGAGGCGGGAACGGTTCCACCCTCGGCGGAGGCGCTGCTGCGCGGACTCGTCGACGCCAGGGTGGGGTACCTCGTGGTGGGCGGGACCGGCTCCGGCAAGACCACCATGCTCGCGGCCCTGTTGGGGCTGGTCCCGGCGGCCGAGAGGCTGCTGTGCGTGGAGGATTCCCCTGAGCTCCGGCCCGCGCACCCGCACGTCGTGCGTCTCGTGGTGCGGCACGGCAACGTGGAGGGCGCCGGCGAGGTGACCATGGCCGACCTGGTCCGGCAGGCGCTGCGGATGCGTCCGGACCGGATCGCGGTGGGGGAGGTGCGCGGCGGCGAGGTCGCCGACCTGCTGGCCGCCCTGAACACCGGACACGACGGCAGTGCCGGCACCGTCCACGCCAATTCGCCCACGGAGCTGCCCGCCCGACTCGAGGCGCTCGGCGCGCTGGGCGGGCTCGACCGGGCGGCGCTGTCGGCGCAGGTGGCGGCGTCGTTGCGTGTGGTGGTGGGCATGCGCCGCCAACCCGACGGGCAGCGGGTCGTCGACTCGATCGGGGTGGTGCGACGCGAGGCGCACGGGATCGTCGTGGACCCGGCCTGGCGCGCCGACGGCGGAGAGGTCCCCGGTCGCGCGGGGTTGGATGCCCTGCTCGGGGAGCGGGTCCCGTGACGGCCGCGCTGTTCCTGGCGGCCGCGCTGCTGGCGTGGCCGGGCGGGATGGCGGCGCGCCGGTTGAGCGCTCTGGTGGACGAGGGCGGTCCGGCCCGTGACGGTACGGGGGCGGGCCGCCACGCCGGCGGGCCCGGGGATCCGGGCGTTCGGGCCCGGGCCGCCGGACTTCGCGCGGCCCTCGCCCGGGTGCCGGCCGGGGTGCTGTGGCCCCTGGCCGCGGGCACCGTCGCGCTGGTGGGGGCGGGTCCGTTCCATGCATGCGCGGCCGCGGTGCTGGGCGGTACCGCCGCCGACCTGCACGGGCGCGCGGCCGAGCGCCGACAGCGTCTCGTGCGGCTGGGGGCGTGGGAACGCGCGCTCGACGACATCTCCTCCGCCCTGCGGGCCGGAGCCGGGCCGGGTCACGCCCTCGGGCAGGCTGCCGACGCCGCGGGGGCACACGACCCGGAGGTGGCCGGGATCCTCACCGCGGCCGGGTCCCACGCCCGCCTGGGCGGTGACGTCGCCGTAGCCCTCCGTCCCGTCGGAGGTGACTCGCCGGCAGTGGACCGGGTCGCCGGCGAACTCGCCGGTGCCTGGCTCCTCGCCACGCGACACGGGGTGGTGTTGGCCGACGTCGTCGACGGACTGCGGACAGACGTCGCCTCGCGGCGCCAGCGGGCCCTCCGCGTCGACGCCACCCTCGCCGGACCCCGCGCCACCGCCGTCATCCTCACCGCGCTCCCCGGGCTGGGCGTCCTCCTGGGATCCGGCTTCGGAGCCGACCCTCTCGGGGTCCTCCGCAACGGCGCACTCGGGGGCGTGTTGTGCCTGGCCGGGGCGGTCCTGTTGGCCGCGGGGCTCCTGTGGACCGACCGCATCGCCGGCGGTGCCGCCCGATGACCGCGACCGTCCTGCTGCTCGCCGTCGCCGTGTGCGTGGCGCCGTGGCGTCCCCGCGCCGCCGGCAGGTTGGACGCCCTCCGCCACCTCTCCCACGTCTCGAGGCCCCGGGTCCGAGGCCGCGATCGGCCCGGAGTGCCATTCCTCCCGCTGCCGATGGCCTCGATGGCACGGATCACCCGCCGACGTGCCGTCCCCGCCGACACCGGATCCCTCGCCCAGCTGCTGGACCTGCTCGCGGTCGCGCTCCTGGCAGGTCTGCCCGCACCCGACGCCCTGGCCGCGGTCGCCGACGCGGTCGACCGCACCGATCCCGGCTCGGCGCTCCCGCTGCGGGCGGCGGCGGCACGGATGCGGCTCGGCGCCACCCCGGCCGAGGCCTGGCGTGAGGTCCCGGGCGCCGCACGGCTCGCCCCGATCTCCTCGGTACTGACCCGGGCGACGGACGGCGGCGGGTCGGTACGGGCCGCCCTCGAGCACGCCGCCGATCGAATGCGATCCGAGGCCGACGCCGCGGCCACCGCCCGCGCCGAGCGGGCCGCGGTCATGGTCGCCGGCCCGCTCGGCCTGTGCTTCCTTCCGGCGTTCGTCTGCCTGGGAGTGCTCCCCGTCGTGGTGGGACTCGCCGACGGGATGCTGCCGGGGGTCCTCCCGTGAGCGGACCCCGCGGCCACACCGATTCCGGGGCGGAGACACCGCCCCGGTCACCGAAGAAGGAGAACCCCGATGAACACCAACCCCACGACCCCGCTCGTCGCTCGTGCCCTCGTCTCGACCGGCGCGCTGATCGCTCGGACACGTACTGCGCTGAGACGACACTTCAACACGGTGAACAGCGCGGATGCCGGGATGTCGACCTGCCTTATGGTGGCAAACTCGGTGTCGAGTTGCGATTTGTAGTGATAGTCAACCTAGTAGGCGACGGCAATAGTGGTCGGACCGGTGGCAGCGTGTCCTGATTACTTAGGTCGAGCATGTGCGGTGCATCCAGGTCACCTCGGCACGCACCCGGGCCCAATCCGCATACTTGCTCTCGGTTGGGGTGGGTTCAAGTTTTCCGAGAGAACTGACTCGTGCGGCGACGTCATCGAGGATGACGGCGGTCGCCGCCTCCAAATGCGGGGCCGTCTGCGTCCACGCTACGGAATTTCCGATCGCACTTTGGGATTCGCATCCCGGACGTGATTGCCATGGCGGCTTCGGCGGCACTGGCAGACGTACGGCCCTGGATAAGGGGCACCAGCGGTCGACTAACCCCCATGCGCGTAATTGCCTGCCGCGCTGGTATCACTATTAGGTCAGCCGCTCGGCAGCGAGCTGCGGAGAGGAGAGACAGTTCGTGTCGAGGGAGTTAGTACGGAAAAACTTTCAGTGGCCGCAGGAGTTCGTAGGCCGCCTGGCCCGCAGTCGACTTGAGTGGCATCTGGAGGACCCATCGAGGCTCAAGGGCGGTACTCCAATTGTGAGTGAGACGGCGTATGCTCAAGCCCTCATTACTCTGGCGCTTGAGATGATCGATGACCCGGCAAAGTCTGAACGGCTGTGGGAAATACTGCAGAAGCAACGGCGGTCTTCAAAGATGGCTGGTGGGAAATAGATTCCGTTAGTTCTCTTTCTCGCGTACCTCGGCGCAGTGAAAAAGTCCGCGATAGGCATGCTTAACGCGCGTGACGGCCCTTCTAGATCGACTTCTTCCTTCTCTGAACCTTTTCACTCACGCCAGTCCGCCACCTAGAGTACAGGCGGATCGATGCGATGACATCGTTCTGCTCTCGCCATTCAGTTGCGCGGCGCGTAACACCGCCGCGGTTCTCGAATCCAGCAGTCCCTAGGAAAGTCCAGGCGGTGGCCGGGTACAAATGGAACTTCTTGTAGAGGCAATCAAGGATGTGGCCGCCTAAGCCTTCTGCAGCGTGGAGGCATTCACTGACCTCTTTATCGTCGGGTTGATACCCGGCGTGAACGACACGGTTACGAAGACCCGCCACCTTCTCGTACCAGCCGCCCACTGGCCCGATCGTTAGAGACCAATTTCCGCCAAGAATTTCGGGGAGTTTAGTTTTGACGCGAGGCGTGAGATCGGTCGAGAATACCTCCGCAGCACCTTGCTCGGACGTTTTTCCCTCCCATAGGCACATTCCAAGACATCCGTCGATTAGGGTCTCGCACCCAATAGCGACATGGAGTACTGATTCGGTATTTTTGCCGAGTTGCGTAGACGCATAGTTGGCATCCACTATTCTTTCGAGGAATGCGGTTGACGGATCCCCTGCTTGCAAGCGGGCGCGAGCAATCGCCACACTGTCGAAGTCGAGGCTTCCAATCTCATCCGCAACCGAACCTGTTCGGTTGGGCTCCATGGCGAGTAGCATCACGCCGTACGGAACTGGCTCGCTATCTGCAATTTTGCGCCTAGTCATGATGGCAAACGGGTGCATCCGTTTGTAAGTGAGTTCCTCGCAGGGTAGGTGGGTGAGAATCCGGTAAGGCCGGTGAAATTTAAAGAGTTCTTCTAGACATCGGGTTAGCGGGTCAGGTTTTGATTCTGTCGCATATCAGCCGTCTTCGCTGCCCACGAAAGTGATCATCTCAACCACCGTTCTGTAGCGATTGTCCTCTTGTGGCAAATCCACTGGATTCTTCTCTGTTAAAGAGAGAATGCGGGCGCTTGCTCGCATGAGGATTGAACTTTCCACGTCCATCGATGACTTCGACCGATCCGCAACCTGCAAGAAGCGCATCGAAACAAAGTTCTGGCCTTCTTTGTTTATGAAAGTCGGCTGGCCCTCTAGCGGTGCGAGCTCTAGTCCGTCCAAGTTGGGCTCGCGTTCGTTCGTTAATGCGGTCCATGTCGACCCGTCCGGTATTGGAACGGGATCAGGTAGAATGACAAAGAAACCAGCATAACATGGGGCGTTGATGGTCTCTTGGGGTTGGGCATGGCCAATGGTTACACAAGATGAACGTCGTTTGGGCCACGCTTGATTTGTAGTGGCCTGTTTTGGACAGAAATTCCAGAAAACGAAGCGGCGAACCGTGTGTCTGATTCCTGCAGGGCGTGATTGGCCTCCGTCGAACGAAGGTAGTCACGAGCGGCACTAGCAATCAGTCTGTAGCGATCAGACTTGGGCGGTCTAGATAGAAGTCACACAGGATTGGGACTCGGGATGGATCACGAAGGGGTCTGGGGCATTCGTGAGAAATCAAGTTGCCGAGCAAGACGAAAATTGGGATCCTGTCCTCGGCGGACATGGGATTGGCCTGGCGCACGAGACTGGAAGTTTAACTTTTCGGAGTGCCTTAACTTTTTCCAGAGTTGCCCGCTTACCCGCGACAGCGCCGAAGCCCCCACCGACGAGCTGTTCGAGATCCTCCTCGAGCAGGGCCGCGCCTTGCGTCGAGAGACCAAGCGCCGCGACTCCCTTACCGCCGGCCCGAAGAAGAAGGCATGACCACGTTGACGCAGGCCCAAACCGAGGTCGAGGTCCGCAGCGTCGTGATCGACCGCACGGACGCGGTCATCGACCGGGAGCAGATTTCGGACTGTGTAGACGTCTACCTCGCGAGCATCGAACGCGAGGTGGGCCACGCGACCACATCGACCGCGGCACAGTGGCTCGGCTCATCGAAACCGTCGTCAGTTACGTCGAGGGATGACCCGGGAGTTAGATCCCCCGTTTGCATGGCCGGACTGTTAACCTCCCCCCGTCGTTGTTCACTGAAAAGGGCAGGTCATGGACGCCCTTACCCAGTTCCTCAACTCGATCCCAGGCTTTCAGGGCTCGATGCAGACCTTGAACCGCAACAACCTCGCCGTCCTCCAGGCCAATGGCATGGGAGACGCTTGGTGGATTCCAGGCTTCATCGCCGAGCAGCAGGCCGCGGGCTGGCTCTGACAGGCCCTCTGGCACCCGCTCGCGACGGCGCTTCCTGTTGTGGCAGGGAGCGCCGTTGACTGTGTACATCGTCGGCACCGGCCCCAGTGAGTTGCACGCTCACATCGACCTCGACCGCCGCCTGCGCGACCTCCGCCACGATGGCGGGGCCGCGGTGTCCGTGGTGTCGACCGCCCACGAGGACGGGCACTGGTCGGTCGTAGCCGAGGTCTGGGACGACGCGGCGGGGGAGGGGACACGATGACCCCAGACGAAGCACGATCGCTGGGGCGAGCCATCCGCACCGTACGTCACGAAACCGGACTTACCCAGCTCAAGCTTGGGCTCGCCGCCGGCGTCAGCGGGAGCCAGATAAGCATCTGGGAGAGGGGCCAGGTCCCCGCCGCCCGAGGCCGGCCGGCCCACCCGCCGACCATGAACCGGCAGCAGCTCGCCGCCATCGCAGGCGCTCTGGGATGCACCGCCGCGCACATCGCCGACCGTGCAGCCCTATCGGCCGCCACTCGAGTGAGCCTCGGCCTGCAACCCCTCGGGCCCTCGCGCACGCTCGTCGCGGGCATCGCCTACGACCTCACCGACGCCGAAGCCGTCCGAGTCGCCGATTTCATCGCCGGCCTCATCGCCGCCCGCGACCTTGACTGACCGGCGAAGTCGGAGATCCCCGCTACGGGCCGGTCTATATCGGAGACAGCGTGGGCGTCCAGTCCATGATCGCCCCGCACGCCAGGCACTCGTACGTCCGAGAACCCGGCCCCACCTGCCCGACCGGGGGCGGACGCCAGCCCACCAGCAGACTGTCCGGGCCGAAAGCGTGCCCGTTGGGGCAATAGCCGGGCCGATCCTCAACAGCACTCATAGACCGCGACCGTAGTCGACAGACCCGACGGCCTACCCCGACCGGACGCTGACGGTCTGCCCTATCTGACTGGGTCGATTAGCCGACTGTCATACCGATCGAGAGTGCGGACGTTGTTGACTGCCCGCGACACTGGCCTGGTTCGCAAAGTTGCCGCGACCGATCGGGACTCGACATCGAGGAGGTCGAGCAGATCGCCGGCCTGGTCCTTGTTGATCTTCCCCGGGGCGAGCCAGGTGTCCCACGCGGCCGGGGTCAGAAAGACAGGCATTCGATCGTGCACCTCGCCGGCCGCGTCCTCACCCGTCCTTATCTGCCTCTCAAATCAGCGCTGCCGATAGAAGTTGCAGGTCAGCCTGCTTCAGAGAAGCCGCGTGCGAGGAACTCAAGTGCGAGTAATGTCAGGCACGGTGCAGTCGGATTGACGTACGATTTCGGTACTCGCCATGGGAGCGACTAGTGTCGCGCGTGGGAAGTCATTTCACGGTTGGTGTTGTGAAATCATGAGGCATGGCGAATCGTGCTGCCCCGGCTTTGGTTCTGCGTCTCGGCGATCGCGAGAAGCTTGAGCGAACGACGCGTTCGCAGTCGACGTTGGCGGGCATCGGCCAGCCTCGGTGTGCGCCATGCGTAGTGCATGAGAAGTTGGTTGGGTGACGCTCCCGCTCCGTCAAGGCTGAACTGGCGGAACAACACGCGCATCTGCGCAGATAGGCCACCAGGTATTCATGAAGCAACGGCTTATTATTAGCCCACATCCTGGTATTCCCTTATTTCTATGGGGCGGGCCTCCGCTTTCGCAAGGGGGTCGTGCCGGCTTCGTTGATACCGAGCGTGTTGGACTTTCGAGCAATCTAGTCAGGGACTTTGAAGCTTGGCAGTTGGCCTGGAAAGGAAACTTCCACGATCGCATGCTAAATGACAAAGGGATGATAGCCCCTCACTGGAGAGAGGGGTTCGATAGCGCCAATTGGCGATCCCAAGGGGTTGCGCTGATGAACAGATTGCAAGACGAGAGACCGGATCTGGATGTGCGCAATGGATTCGATATGTACGTTTATCCAACGGATCCAGTTACACACGAGCCCCAATATGACTAGCGGTCCGCATTTGCAGTCTTCTCACGGTTGGCTTTCGTGAGGACTTCGTCGGCGGTTTTCGTCCAGATGAAGGGGTGGGAACGGTTGTTCCAGCCGTCTATGAAGGCGCGGATCTTGGCGTTGAGGTCCTTGACAGAGGTGAAGACTCCGCGGCGGATGGCCTGGCGTTCGACGATACCGAACCAGACCTCCACCAGGTTCATCCACGAGGCGTGAGTGGGCGTGAAGTGGACCGTGAACCGTGGGTTGTCAGCCATCCATGCCTTGACGTTGGCGTGCTTGTGGGCGGCGTAGTTGTCCATTACCAGGTGCAGCTTGACTGGCTGGCCGTCGGCATCGACCACGTTCCGGTAGGCCCGCTCGACCTGCTTGAGGAACGCCAGGAACTCCTGGTTTCGGTGCCGGGGCTTGAGGGCGGCGGTGACCTGCCCTGTGGCGATGTCCAGCGCCGCGAACAGCGTCGATGTGCCGTGCCGGACGTAGTCGTGGCTGCGCCGCTCGATCAGGCCGGGCTGCATGGGCAAGATCGGTTGGGTGCGATCCAGCGCCTGAATCTGGGACTTCTCATCCACGCACAGCACGATCGCGTTCTCCGGGGGCGCCAGGTACAGCCCGCAAATGTCGGTGACCTTGCCGACCAGCTCGGGATCGGTGGAGAACCGAAACGACTCGGCCCGCCACGGCTTGATCCCATAGGCACGCCACGCGGTGACCACCGTCGAGGCCGAGACCTTCAACCGCGCCGCCAGCAACCGCGACGACCAGTGGGTCACGCCCAAACTCTTCGGCGGCGGCATCAACGTCGCCGTCACGATCGCCGCGTGATCGATCGTGCGCGGCCGGCCAGAACGCTTCTCATCGACCAGTCCCGCGATGCCCTTGTCCTCATACCTGGACCGCCACAAATTCACCTTCGGACGCGACGCACCAGCCAGCTCCGCGATCTCGGCATTGCGCCGGCCCTCCGAGGCCAGCAGCACGATCCGCGCCCGCTGCACCATCCCCGCCGACATCGACTGCGAACGCGTCATCCTCTCAAGCTTTTCGTGATCGCCGGGACGCAACATCAATGCCGGGGCAGGTCGATTCGCCATGCC